>JBKBWK010000006.1:0-104848 GCA_046313895.1 Paracoccaceae bacterium | reverse complement strand
CTTTTGGGCAAGGCAGTGTGTGGAATGGTGTATCTGGCACTCTGCTTCGGCAAAACGATGAAATATCTCATCACGGCTTAGTCTTTGACGAACCTGCGAGGAGGTAAGCCCTGCACCTTTTCCGGTGTCAACTGATCAAGGCAATGCGCCACAAAGGCCCGGACTGTCAGCGACGATTGCGCCCCGGCGGTCAGGATCAGGCCCAGCTTCATCGGCCTGACCGCGCCCGAAATCGGCACAAAGCACAACGGCTTGCCATCAGGCGCACGGTCTGACCACGGGCGGATGTTGGCGATGGAATAGCCAAAGCCCTGACCGACAAGGCTTTGCATCACGCCCATGTCACGGGTGCGTTCGACAATGCGGGGTTTAAGCCCGAGGGATGAAAAGCACGACAGGAAGTAATCGGCCGACAAAGGCAGATCCAGCAAGACCATCGGGTGATCGACAAGCTCTTGCAATGTCACCGTGGCCTTTTGTGCCAGCGGATGGTCGGCCGCCAGCACCGCATAGGGTGGCAAGCTGACAAGCGGCGCAAAGGTCAGATCGCCCGGAATGTCCAGATCATAGCCAAGGGCTGCATCCAGCGCAGCGCTGCGCAGGCCGTCGAACAATTCTGACTGGTTGCGGTCGAACTGGTGAAACGTCACCTGCGGGTTCTGATCCACAAAGCTGCGGCGGAGTTGCGGCAGGATAATCTGGGCAAAGGTGATCAGGCAGCCAACATTCAGCGGCCCCCGAATGGTCTGGGTGATGCTGCCCGCCAGATCGTGCAACTGTGCGGCCTGTGCCAGAACGGCCTTTGCACTGTCGAACACCTGTTTGCCCGCACCGGTCAACGACAATCCCTGCGCATGACGTCGCACAAACAGGTGCAGGCCGAATTCCTGTTCCAGATGCGCAATCGCCGATGAAATCGACGGGGACGAAACGTTGACCCGTTCTGACGCCACCGCAATCGACCCACATTCCCCGACGGCGACAAGGTATTCCAACTGCCGAAGGGTAAAGCGCAGGGGCATTGGCATCGGTCAGCCCCCCGACCAGCGGTCATTCATCGCCCGGCACCCCGTAGCTGGGGGCTTGGGTCGGGTCGGTGGCGCGTTGGACATAAGCCGCCATTTGCGGGTGATAGACTTCCCAAGCGACGCGCAGCATGCCGATGGGATCATCGGCCCAGTCGATGCGCAGGTCGGCCAGCGGCCATGACAGCCGGTCGGCCAGCTTTAACCCGGCGGAATGAACCGGGCCAGCCTCGCCGCCCGCCGCCAGCCCCGCCTCCAGCGCTGTCATCAGCCGGTCGCCCAAAGATCCCGGCGTTGTTTCAAAGGCGGCCACCATGGCTGTGGGAATGGTGGCATTGGCCAGAAGATTGCCGCCCGCCGCGCAATCGGTGCCCATGGCCTCGGCCCACAGGCCAAGCACCTGACGGCCTGAATGAATGGCGGTGCGACCCCGCGCGTCGATCACCAGCAACTGGCGATAGTCAATATGCGGTCGGCCCGTGGCAACATGCGCCAATGCATCGGCGGCTGACTGTCCGGCATCCATCTGGTCCAGCACCAGTGGCCCAAGGGCAGGGTCGGTCACGTTCTGGCTGGCCACCGCGCCGACGCCTGCCCGGACATGAGCACAGCGCGCGGCGACAGCGGGCGAAGACGAGGCGATCACCATGCCGAACTGGCCAGTGCGCGCGCAACGGGCGATCAGCGAGAATGTCATGCGATCAATCCGGGATCACGGCAGTGCCGTCGATCTCCACCAGCCAGTCGGGCCGGGCCAGTGCCGTCACCACCACACCGGTTGACACCGGATGCACGCCTTTGATGTATTCGCCCATGGTGCGATAGACCGCCTCGCGGTGGCGCACATCGGTCAGATAGACCACCACCTTGCACAGATGGTCCATGCTGCCGCCACATTCTTCCAGCAACTGGCGGATGTTCTGCATCACCTTGTGCGTTTGCTCGACGGGATCATGGCTGTTGATGTTCTGAGCAGTATCAAGGTCTTGCGGGCACTGACCGCGCAAAAACACCATGCGGCCACGGGCGACGACGGCTTGGGCCAAGTCATTGTCGAGCTTTTGCTCGGGGTAAGTGTCTTTGGTGTTGAACTTGCGGTGGCGGACATGGGCCATGAGAGATTCCTTTGTGAATTCGGCGTCAGGATCGGTCAGCCCTGACCAAAGGCAAAGCACGGCTTGCCTTGGCTTTGCTTAGGGGCAACCTAATCAAGCGGCGGGCCCGGTGTCACGCAAAATTGCCCGAGGGCTGCATCAAGCATGGTGTCACACGCGGCAAGCTGGCCGGCATCAATATACTCATCCGGTCGGTGGCCTTGGGACATATCGCCGGGTCCGCAGATCACCACAGGCACGCCAAGGCTTTGGGCAAACAACCCGCCTTCGGTCCCATAACTCAGCTTGCAGGATTGTGTGCCGGGGGACAGGCAGGTGGCAAAGGCGTGAACGGCGGGCGAAAGTGGTGTGGACAGGCCGGGGTAGTCGCCGGTCTGGGTAACGGTCAGTGCGGCGGTTGGGAAGGCCGCGCGATGGGGGGCCAGGATCTGGCTTGCCAGATCGTGCAGACGGGCGGTCAGGGCCGCGGCATCATCGGCAGCCAAAAGGCGCAGTTCCATCAGCAATTCGGCGCTGTCGGGCACAAGGTTCACCACCGTCCCGCCGGTCAGCCGGCCAACATGCAGGGTGGCATGGGGCACACCATAGCCGTCCTCGGCCGGGCCATGCGCGGCAACATCGGCCTGCAAGGCGCGCACCCCGGCCATGAAATCCCCCGCCAGATGCAGCGCATTCAACGCCAAAGGCGCTTCGGATGAATGGCGGGCGACACCTGTGGCGGTGACTGTAAAGGCAAGCTTGCCCTTGTGGCCAATGCCAAGCCGCAGCGATGTCGGCTCTCCCACAACAACCAGATCAGGGCGGATATTGCGCGCGGCGATGGCAGCCAGCATCGGGCGAACGCCGACGCAGCCCACCTCTTCGTCATAGGAAATCGCCAGCCACAGCGGCCGGGTCAACTGCGGCGCCCGTTCTGCCAAGGCCAGCATGGCGGCGATGAAGCCCTTCATGTCGGTGGTGCCGCGCCCATACAGCCGGTTGCCCTGCCGCGTCATCTGAAATGGTGGTACGGTCCATGCCTGACCGTCAACCGGCACCACATCGACATGGCCCGACAGCATCAGCCCACCCGGCGCATCAGGACCAAGCCGCGCCAGCAGGGCGGCCTTCTGTCCTCTGGCATCGGGAAAGCGGGTGCACGCGGCACCTGCCGCGAGAAGTGCCGTTTCAACCTCGTCCATCAACGGCAGGTTGGTGTCGCAGCTGACAGTGGGGTGGGCGATCAGGCGGGCAAGCCAGTGTTCGGTCGGTGTCATGTGATCCCCTTTTGCGCCAGTCTTTACGATGGCAGACGCAAGGGCAATGGCTCCAGCGCCGCCACCTCGCGCCGAAAGGCGGGGGTGTCGCCCCGGTCGTCGGGCAGGTCCAGTTCCTCGGCAAAGCGGCGACCGGCATAGGTGGCCCAGGCGATGGGGCCGGGGGCGGCGGCGTCGCCGATCAGCTTGACCGAAAGGATTCCCGCATCGGCCCATTCATCCTGACGGGTCCTCAGATCGTGATACAGATGGTCATGGGGCAACCGCGAGGTGACCATGACAACGGCATCGGCTTTCAGCGTTGTATCGGCCCCGGTCCAGGTGCAGCCCAGCGTCACCTCGGTGGCGGTGATCGCCTCGGGTGCCTTGCTCGCGTGGACGGAAACCCCCAGTTCCAGCAGACGGCGCATGATGATTGCCTGCTCCAAGGTATTTTCCGACCATTCGGCGACTTTCGTGGCGGGCGTGACGAAATCCACGGCGCAGCCGCGCGCCACTAACACCTCGGCAATGACCGATCCCATGTAGAAATGATCATCGTCATACAACACGACGCGCGCCCCCATCGGTCCGCGGCCGTCGATGATGTCGTCGGGTGAAAACACCGGCATGGCCACGTCGGTCGGGATCGGGCGCAGGTGCAGCCGCGCCACCGCATCGCGCCGCCAGCTCGCCCCCGTGGCAATGGCCACATGCTGAGCGCCCATGGCCAGCACATCATTAACCGTCAGGCGGCTGTCGCGGTAAATTTCGGCATTGGTCAGGGGCGCAAGCTGCCCGGTGCGATAGTCGGCCACCCGGCCCCAGGCGGACAGGCCGGGCAGGGTTCGTTCGCGCGCCACGCGTCCGCCCAGCGTGACTGACGCCTCGGCCAGCGTGACGTGATACCCGCGTTTGGCGGCTTGCAGCGCCGCCTCCAGCCCGGTCGGACCTGCGCCGACGATCAGCACTGTGTCGGATGAGCCTTTGGCCCGTGCCCGTTCGGGGTGCCAGCCCTTGCGCCATTCCTCCATGAATGCGGTGTTCTGGGTGCAGCGCGAGATGCCGCCGGTCATGTCGCCCGACACGCAGATGTTGCAACCGATACATTCGCGGATGTCATCAAAGCGGCCGTCCTCGATCTTCTTTGGCAGAAACGGATCAGCAATCGACGGACGGGCCGCGCCGATGAAATCAAGGATACCGGACCGGATCTGGCGGACCATGGCATCCGCGCTGGTGAAGCGGCCGACCCCGACCACCGGCTTGGAGGTCAGTGCCTTGATGCCGCGCACGAGGTCTTCTTGCCCACCTTCGGGTTTGAAGCGGGAGGTGCCGGAACACGCCTCCCATGTGCCATGCGCCAGATCCCAGATGTCGGGCAGATCGCCGTGCATCGCGATGAAATCGCGCAACTCGGCGTTGGAAAAGCCGAAGGTGCCCGCCTCATGCAGCGACAGGCGCAGCGAGATGGCCACCTCGCCCTTGGTTTGCTCGCGCGCCTCGTCCACGATCTCGCGCAGGAACCGGGAGCGGTTTTCCAAGGATCCACCGTATTCGTCGGTGCGGTGATTGGTGGCGCGGGACAGGAAATGTTGCAATATTCCAAAGCCATGCGCGCCGTATAGACAGATCAGATCAAAGCCCGCCGTCTGGCTGCGGCGAAAGGCGGCCCGGAACCAGCGGCGCAGATCGCGGATATCTTCGCGGTCCATGGTGCGGGCCTGAACCGGGTCTGAAGTGAAGGTCAGGATCGGGCCGCCGGTTACGGCCAGCGGCACGTCGCGCGAATAAAGATTGGGGCCGTTGATGCCGCTGTACGCCAGTTGGATGCCCGCCAGCGCGCCGTGCGATTTCATCGCATCGGCCATGGCGGCAAGCGCGGGGATGTCCTTGTCTTCCCACAAGTGTTGTTCGATGAAGGGCGTGATCTCGCTGCTGGGGTGGATCTCGGTCTGTTCGGTAAAGATCACGCCCCAGCCACCCTCGGCCTTGGTGCGGCGCATCTCGGCCACGGCGGATGGGTCACGATAGCCGCCGCCGTTGCAGTGCGGCACCTGATAGAACCGGTTCTTCGCCAGTTTCGGCCCGATCCGCAAGGGTTCGAACAATATGTCATAGCGGCTGTGGTGGCTGTCTTTTGGCATGGTCAGACTGCCTTGAAATCGGCGGATTGCGTGGACAGATAGGCCGGATCGCGCGGCGGCAGGTCGGCAATCAGCAGGGCAGGGCGGTTGCCAGCCTGCGCCATGATGTCACCATGCGGTCCGGTGATCTGGCTGCCACCGGTATAGGTCAGATCCCCTTCGGTCCCGCAATAGTTGGCATAGGCGATGGCGACACCGTGATTGGCAGCCATTGCGGGAACCGTGACGCGCGGCACATGGGCAAAGGGCATCATATTGGCGGTGGGGCACAGGATCAGCGTAACACCCTGATCAGCCAAAGCCTTGATATGCGGCGCAAATTCAATGTCGTAGCAGATCAGAAGCGCCGTTTTCTGCCCGGCAAGATCAAAGATCCCATAGGCGTCGCCAGGGGAATAAAGCGCCTGCTCGCGCGGCCCGTACAGCTGGATCTTGCGATAGTTGGCAAGGATTGCGCCGTCGGGACCGATGCAAAGGGCGGAATTGTAAAGGCTGTCGCCGGCTTGTTCGGCGTAGCCGACAACCAGCGCACAGCGCGCGTCCCGCGCGGCTTTGGTCAGGCGCAGAAGTTCGGGTGCGTCGGCGGCCAGTGATTGTGCCCGGATATCGGACTGATTGTAGCCCGGCAGCCAGACCTCGGGCAACACAAGGACCGAGGCCCCCAACCCGCCCGCAGCAGACAAGGCGGCTTCGGCCTGTGACAGGCCACGTTCCAGATCTGAAGCGGGCGATGTACCCTGCCATATGGCGACGCGCATGATGCACTCCCCGGGGGCGCTGCCCCCGGACCCCCGGGATATTTGTGAACAGATGAAAGGGGCCGGAGTGGCCGGCCCCCGGTGGATTCATTTTTTCAGGTTGATCCAGATCGCGTCGTAGAGTTTCTGGGTGTCCTCATCGCAGACCTGGGCAAACACGCCCGGAGTGGACCCTGCGGGTGGGTTGTTTTCCGGGCTGGTCCGGATCGCCTCGTCGAGGAACGGCTCTACTCCCGATACGCCCGAGGTGTAGGCCGCGTAATTGGTCACGGCGGCTGCGTTTTCCGGTTCCAGGAGGAAGTTGATGAACTTGATTGCGTTGGCGCGGTTCGGCGCGTCTTTCAAGAGCACGACGTTGTCCATCCACAGCACATGGCCTTCCTTGGGATAGCTGTATTCGACATTGGCCCCTTCGGCCCGGGCCTTGGCAGAAAAGCCGTTGTAGATCATGCCTGCCGCCGCATCACCCGACACCAGCACATCCTTGGCGGTGTCAGACCCAAAGCTGGCCCAATCCTGTTTGGCGGACACCAGCATGTCAGACAGTGCCCTGAGTTGGTCGCGGTCGGTGGTGCATTGCGGGATGCCAAGGTACAGTGACCCAAGGATCAGCACCTCGTTCTGGCTGTCGAGCACGTTGATCTTGCCCTTCAGCGCCTCTGGCGGGTCAAATATGATGCCAAGGCTGGATATATCGCCTGCATAGACATCGCGGTTCACCGAAAACGACGTGGACCCCCATTGATAGGGTATCGACGATTTGCGGCCAGGATCGAACGGCACGTCCAGCCATTGCGGCGCGATATTGCCAATGTTGGTCACTTCTTCGGCCGTGAATGTATCCAGCATGCCGGTATCGGCCATGATCTTGACCATGAAATCTGCAGGCACGGCCACATCATATTGCCCCAGTTTCCCGGCCTTGAGGCTGGCCAGCATCGACTCGTTGCTGTCATAGGTGTCGATCGTGACCTTGATGCCGGTCTCGGCGGTGAATTTGTCCACCAGGTCCTGCGGCATGTATTCGAACCAGTGATAGACCGACAGCGTACCCTCGGCATGGGCCACCCCGGCCATCAGACACAGGGCAGAGGTGGTGGAGATCAAGCGGTTCATGAGACGGCTCCTTGTTGGGCGGGCTCTAGCGGCCCTTGCGGTTGATAAAGTAGGACAGGGTAACGAACAGGATCGACACGGCCAGCATCAGCGTGGAAATCGCCATGATGTTGGGCTTGATCCCTTGTTTGACCGAACCAAAAATGGCGGTCGGCAAAGTTTCCATGCCAGCACCCTTGACGAAGTTGGTGATGATGAAATCGTCAAGGCTGATGATGAAAGCCAGAAGGTAGCCCGAGATGACGCCGGGGGCCATCAGCGGCAACAGCACCAGAAAAAACGACTGAGCGCGGGTGGCGTAAAGGTCGCGGGCTGCGGCTTCGTAACTGCCGTCGATGCCTTGCAGACGGGCAGCGATCGGCAGGTAGGCAAAGGGGATGCAAAAAGTGATATGCGCGATCAGGATGGTCAGATAGCCGGTGGTAAAACCGATCATCGTGAAGAAAATCAGCGTGGCCACTGCAATCACGATTTCTGGAACCATCAGCGGCAGGTTGATCAGCGCGAAGGTCAGCGACCGCCCTTTGAAGTTGCCCGCGCGCAGCATGGCAAGGGCGGCGGCAGTGGCGATGCCGGTGGCGATGGTTGACGCCAGCACCGCGATGGTAAGCGAGTTCCACGCGGCGGCGCGAAAGCGTGGCGCCTCGGGTCCGGAGAAGACATCGGCATACCAGCGCAGCGACAGCCCGCCCCAGTTGGTAATCGACGGACTGTCATTGAACGAATAGACCATCACCACGATCAGCGGCGCATACAGGACGATCAGGCACAGCATGGCGATGCCAAGGAAACCGGGGTAATGGCGGACCGATCGCAAGGCCATCAGCGCGCCTCTGCCTTTGCCATGCTGCGGGCATAAAGCAGCAAGAGGATCAGAACGAGGCTCATCAGGATCATCGACACCGCAGCGCCGAATGGCCAGTTGCCCAAGGACTTCTTGAACTGTTCCTCGATCAGCGACCCGATCATGAAATTCTTGGCCCCGCCCAACAGGTTGGGGGCCAGAAACGCACCCAGCGACGGGATGAACACCAGCAGACAGCCGGCAATGATGCCGGGCTTGACGATGGGCAGCACGATGTCGCGCAAGGTCACCCAGCGGCTGGCGTAAAGATCGGCGGCGGCTTCGGACAGGGCAAAGTTGTAGCGTTCGACCGCCGCATAGATCGGCAGCACCATAAAGGGCAGATAGCTGTAGAACAGGCCCAGTTGCACCGCAAAATTGGTGTTGATCAGCGCGAGCGGCTGCGAGATCAGGCCCGCACCCATCAGTGCATCATTCAACGGCCCATTCTCGCGGATCAGAAACCGCAAGGATACCGTGCGGATCAGAAGGTTGACCCAATAAGGCACGGTGATCAGGAACAGCCAGACGCCACGGGTCGCGGGCGCGCGGGTGGCAATGAACCACGCGGTCGGAAAACCGATGGCAAGGCACAGAGTGGTGGCCACGGTGGCCTGTGCGATGGATCGGCCGAAGACGCCGATATAGGTCCATTCAAGGCTGGGGGGCTCATCCCCGAACAGGCCACGGTTGACAAAGAATTGGTCATAGGCCGCAAGAGAGAATTCCCAGATCACGCCGCCGCGCATTTCCTTGGTCAGAAAGGAATAGACCGCCATCAGCACGACCGGCAGCACAAGAAATACCCCGATCATTGCCCAAGTCGGCAGCAAAAGCGTCAAGCGGGCGCTGCGATAGGTGGTTTCGGCACTGGTGCCGCTGTCAGGCGCCGGGCCGGCCATCAGTCAGCCAGAAGGCGCGCGGCACCTTCCTCCAGATGCAGGCCGACACGGCTGCCGGGGGCGGGAACCTGCGCGCGGGCGGCGTTCTGGATGCGCACCTGCAAGGGCATCCCGTCGGCCAGCCGAACCAGAACCTGAAGATCGGTGCCCAGATAGATCACCTGATCCACGACCGCCTCGATGCCCGTGCCCAAGGGCGCAAGTGTCAGCCGTTCGGGCCGGATCGACAGGTGATGCCGCCCGGTCGCGGACGTGGCTGTGGAACAGGTGATACGATGCCCGCCGGGCAGGACGACCTGTGCCTGATCGCCCGCAAGGCTGGCGACCTCGACCTCCAGCAGGTTTGTCTCGCCGATGAAATCCGCCACAAAGCGGTTGACCGGAGTTTCATAGATGTCGCGCGGGGTGCCGATCTGTTGCACATGGCCTGCGCTCATCACCGCGATGCGGTTCGACATCGTCAGGGCTTCTTCCTGATCGTGGGTCACGAAGATAAAGGTGATGCCAGTGTCTTGCTGAAGCTGCTTCAGCTCCATCCGCATGGCCTGGCGCAGCTTCAGGTCCAGCGCCGACAGTGGTTCGTCCAGCAGCAGCACCTTTGGCTGCGGGGCCAAGGCGCGGGCCAATGCCACGCGCTGTTGTTGACCCCCGGAAAGCTGCGCGGGCAGGCGGTCCGCAAAGTCGGACAGATGCACCATGTCCAGCATCTCGCCCGCCCGCTTGCGACGATTGGGCAGATCGAAACCCTTCATCTTCAGGCCAAACGCCACGTTGTCGATTACCGACATATGCGGGAACAGCGCGTATTGCTGAAACACCGTGTTGACCGGGCGGAGGTTCGGATCAAGGGCCGCGATGTTCTGGCCAAACAGCAGGATCTCGCCCTTTGTAACGTCCTCGAAGCCGGCGATCATGCGCAAAAGGGTGGTCTTGCCGCAGCCCGACGGCCCCAGCAGGGTGAAAAATTCATTGTCCAGTATCGACAGCGACACGCTGTGCAGCGCGGTGAACGTGCCATAGGTCTTGGTCACGCTGCGGATGTCGATGGCGGCGCTCATAGGATCGGGCTCATGTGTCTGGTCCATACCCCCGTAATGTGCCATCAAAAGCTAATCATGGGTTTTTCCGGGGTATATACCCCCAACGAGGTATGAACGCCGATGCGGGCTTTGCCCAATCTTGCCGAAACCCAGTTGGCCGAGGCGATCCGCGCCATCGGGCAGGCGGGGTTCGAACAGGCGCTGGCGTCGTTCTTCCGCGCGGTCTGTGCGCCCGACAACCTGATCATTCTGGCCTATCGCACAGCCGGAGCGCCGCTTGCGCTGTATCGTCAGACCGACCATCCGCAGGTGTTTGCCGAGCTGGACCAAACCTATCTGGCCGGGGCATACCGGCTTGACCCGTTCTATGACCTGCACCTGCGCCGCGCGCCGGTGGGGGCGTATCGGATGGCGGATATTGCCCCGGATGCCTTTCAGCGCAGCCGGTATTTCATCGAGTATTATGACCAGACCACCCTGATCGACGAAATCACCTTTGTCGCCTATCCATCGCCGTGGGTTACGCTGAATCTTTGCCTTGGCCGCGACGCATCGTCAGCGCGCGGATTTTCGGCGCGTGATGTGGAAACCTGCCAGCGCATCGCCCCGCTGGTTGCGGCGATAACCGAACCGCATTGGGCCAGCCTCGCCCGTGCGACGGGGCCGGCAGAAGACACTCCCGCGCTGCTGGCTGATGCGGCGCGGGCGGCGCATGGCATCCACCTGTCACCCCGTCAGGCCGAAGTGGCGCTGCTGATCCTGCGAGGCCATTCCACGGTGTCGATCGGCCTGCGGCTGGGTCTGTCGGCGCAAACCGTCAAGGTGTTTCGCAAACAGCTTTATGCCCGCTGCCGGATCTCGTCTCAGGCCGAACTGTTTGCGCTGATGCTGCCCTTGCTGAAAGGCGGCGATTCCGGTCAGACATCGGCTGCCTGATGCGTGATCCGCCCGCCGCAGATCGTCAGTGCGATGCCGGTGGTGCCAAGAGCCTCGGGCGGTGTGGCTTCGATATCGCCGTCGATCATCACCAGATCGGCCGCCATACCGGCGATCAGGCGCCCGGTCCGGGTCTCTTGATGCGCGGCCCACGCCCCCCCCGCCGTATAGGCATGCAAGCTGGCCATCAGGCCCACCCTTTCATCGGCGCAGCCATCGAACGGCACGCGGGTCATCGCCGCCTGTAGCCCGCGCATCACCGATACATCCGTCACCGGCCAGTCACTGGCAAAGGCAAGCGGCGCGCCATGATCGACAAGGGTTTTCCACAGATAGGCGTCTTGCCACCGGGATTGTCCGATCCGGTCCAGCGTCGGCATCAGAGGGAAATCCATAGCTCCCGGCGGGTGTGGCGGCTGCACGCTGGCGGTGATGCCCAACGCACCAAGACGGGAAATATCGGTCGGGTGGATCAGTTCGATATGCTCGATCCGGTGGCGGCTGTCGCGCCGCCCGTTGACCTTTTGTGCGGCTTCATATCCGTCAATCGTCGTACGCACCGCGCCGTCCCCGATGGCATGTACGGCGATCTGCAACCCGCGTCGGTCGATCTCGGTCGCGATCTCCTTGAACCGCTCAGGCGCGAACAGCGGTTCAGACCGATGCCCCGGCTGATCGGGGTAGTCGTTCACCATGAAGGCGGTTCGGCTGTCCACCACCCCGTCCATGAACATCTTGACGAAGCCGCAAGTCAGCCAGTCATCTGCAAAATCGCGGGTCATGGCCTCGGCGCGGTCCAGTTCGGCCAGGTCCATATGCGGCTTGAAATGGAACGGCACCTTGACCCGTGCGGTCAGACGGCCTTCGGCTTGCATCTCGCGCAGCAATTCCAGCGTGTAGCGGTTGCCGTCCATGTTCACCATGCTGGTGATGCCATGCGCCGCGCAATGGGCAAGTCCGGCGGCGATCTTGTCCTTGTCCAGCGCGCGCGCGGCCGCATCCGGCCAGGGCTGTGGCTCTGCCCCCGTGGCAATGCCCAGGTTCAGCCGCGCTTCGCCGCCCAAGGCGATGACCGGGGCAAAGGCCTCGAATTCCCGCAACTCGCCGGTGGCCATGCCGTCTTCGCCCATCACCACCTCATGCCCGTGTGGCGTGTCCAGACCGTGCAAAAGCCCGGCAGCCGTCAGCGCGGCAGTATTGGCCCAGACGGTGTGGTGGTCGTGAGAGGTCAGCGCGATCGGACGGTCTGCCATGATCGCATCCAGATCATGCCGGGTCACAGGATGGTCCAGAATGGTGTAGTCTGCCCCTTGTCCCATCACCAGCGGACGGTCCGGGTGCCGGGCACCAAACCGGCGGAATGCATCGCGCAGCGCATCCATCCCATGCAGGCCCGTCACATGCAGATGGCCAAGCTCCGCCCCACCCAACACCAGATGCAGGTGGCTTTCGACAAATCCGGGCAGAACTGTGCGGCCCTGCGCGTCGATCATCCGGGTTCCGGGCCCGGCCAAAGCCTCAATCTGCGGTTTGGGCCCAACCGCAAGGATGCGGTCACCGGCCAACGCAACCGCTTCAGCGCGCGGTTGTGCGGAGTCCATGGTCAGAATTATTGCATTGGTCAGGATCAGGTCGGCGTGCATGTCATCCTCCGGTCATGGTCTGCGGCGGGCGCTGGCCCGGCCAATCGGTTGCGCGGTGATAGGCTTCTCCCATCGCCAGTATGGCGGCATCAGACCCGTGCGGTCCGGCAATCTGCATGCCCATCGGCAAACCCGACGGGCCAAATCCCACGGGCACCGACAGTGCCGGCAGGCCGATCAGGCTGATCGGGATCACCACCTCCATCCAGCGGTGATAGGTGTCCATGGCGCGCCCGTTGATGGTCTGCGGCCAACGCCATTCAACAGGAAAGGGCCAGACCTGCGCGCTTGGCAGCACAACCGCGTCAAACCGGGTGAAAAGCTGCGCCATATGGGCAAAATAGCGGCTACGGATGGTCGATGCCTCATACACGGCTTGCGCAGTCAGACCTTGTCCCTGCTCGATCTCCCACACGGTTTCCGGCTTCAGCTGTGCGCGCTTGGCCGGATTGGCATACAGCGGCTTCATCCGCCCCGCATTCAACATGGCGCGCAAGGTTGTCCATGCTTGCCAAAGCTTTTCTGCAGGAAACGGCGGGGCAATGGCCTCAACCTCGGCACCCTGATCGGCGAACACCTGCAAGGCTGCCTCGCACAGCGGCAAGATCCCCGGCTCCATCGCATAGGCCCCGCCCCAATCGGCCAGCCACGCAATCCGCTTGCCCGACATCCCGGCCGGCCTCAGCCCGGTCCCGAAATCCTGTGTCGGCATCCCGAAGGGCACCTCCGGGTTTGGCCCCGCCTGCACTGTCAGCAACCGGGCCAGATCCTCGATCGTTCTGCCCATTGGCCCCTCGGTGGCAAGGGTGGCAAGGAACGTTTCCCCATCGGCATCGCCCGGCACCAACCCCCATGACGGGCGAAAGCCATAGACATTGCAGAACGCTGCCGGGTTGCGCAACGACCCCATCATGTCGCTGCCATCGGCCACAGGCAGCATCCGGGCGGCCAGTCCCGCCGCTGCCCCGCCCGAAGATCCGCCCGCGCTGCGAGACAGGGCATAGGGGTTGCGCGTGACCCCGAACACCGGGTTGAAAGAATGGCTGCCATGGCCCCATTCCGGCGTATTGGTCTTGCCGATGATGATCGCTCCGAAAGCCCGCATCCGCGCGGCCAAAAGGTCATCCGTCTCTGGCACAAAATCCGCAAACAATGGGCTGCCCCATGTCGTACGGACGCCTTTTGTTGCGCACAGATCCTTCACCGCCAGCGGCAGACCGTGCAACCAGCCCCGGCTTGGCGCATCATCCGCCTGCTTCGCCTCCGCTATCAGCGCATCAGGGTCGCGCAACGACACAACCGCGTTGACGGCGCCATTCACCGCTGAGATCCGGTCCAGATGATCCGCCATCACTTCCGACGGCGCCACCTGCCGCGCGGCGATCATGCGCGACAAGGCACTGGCCGACTGCTCGCAAAGCCTCATGTCTTTACCTTGGCTCAATCATCCTCGGGGGAAAGGGCGCTTGCGCCCTTTGGGGGCAGACAGCCCCCACGCGCGCGGGCGAAGGCCCGCGCCACGCATCGCACAAGCAGGGGCCACTTCGGCCCCTGCTTTCTGCCAGATCACTTCATCAGTTCGGTCCAGATCGCGGTCATGTATTCCTGCGCCTTGGGCGAGCAGGTGGGCAGGAACACGCCCGCTGCCTTGTGCTCCTCGGGGGTCACCACTTCGGGCGCGGTTTTCATGTCTTCGGGCATGAAGGCGTCCGATCCGCTGATGCCATTGGCATAGCGCGCAAAGGCCGAGATCATCGCGGCATTTTCCGGCACCATGATGAAATCAAGAAACTTGTAAGCCTCCTCGACGTTCTTCGCGTCCCTCAGCAGCATCGCCGAATCCATGAACAGCGGATAGCCTTCTTTCGGATAGCCATAGGCCACTGTCGGGTTGTTGACCCGCGCCCGCATGGTCGATCCATTCCAGTTCACCGAGGCAGCCCAGTCGTTGTTCGACAGCTTTTCAGTCGCGCCGTAATCCATGCTGATCCAGTCCGGTTTGGCTGCCAGCAGGGCGTCACGCGCCTTTTTCAGCACCTCTGTGTCCTCCGAACAGGGCCGCCCGCCGACATACATCACCGCAAGGTTTACGATGTCATTCATCTCGGGCACCACGTTGATCTTTCCCTTCAGCGCGTCGGGCACCTCCAGAAACACCGCCGAGGTGTGGATGTCCCCATCATAGACGGCGGTGTTCACCGCAATCCCCGTGGACCCCCACTGCCACGGGATCGAATATTTGCGCCCGGCATCCCAATCCACGTCCATCCATTCGGGGGCGATGTTGCCGTGATTGCTCAGTTTGGTCAGGTCCAGCTCGACCGTCAGGCCCTTTTCGATGAAGATCGGCACATAATTGGCCGACGGCACCACAAGGTCAAACCCGTGGCCGCCCGCTTCGATCTTGGCAAGGGCCGTGTCATTGCTGTCGTAATCGGTGACGGTGACCTTGATCCCGGTTTCCGCCTCGAACTTCGCCAGCAGGTCGGGGCCGGTGTAATTGCCCCAGTTATACAGGTTCAGAACGCCTTGCGCCTGCGCGAGCGAGGTCGTGGCGGCCAGAAGGGCAAGGGCTGTCAGTGTCGTCTTCATATGTCGTCTCCCGGTTGTTCAGTTTTTTTTGCGCGTCAGGATAAAGAAAAGGGTCAGTAGCACCACGGTCAGTCCAAGAAGGGCGGTCGAGATGGCATTGACCTCGGGCGAGATGGCGCGTCGCATCTGGCCCAGCATATAGGTAGGCAGGGTGTCCTGCCCGCCCGACTTCACGAACTCGGTAATCACCACATCATCAAGGCTGATGACAAAGGCCAGCATCGCCCCCGCCGCCATGCCGGGCGCCAGCAGGGGCAGGGTCACATGGCGAAACGCTTGCCACGGGCTTGCGTAAAGATCTGCGGCGGCGGTTTCCAGCGACAGGTCCATCCCTTCCAGCCGGGCGCGGATCGGCAGATAGGCAAAGGGGATGCAAAAGGCGGAATGGGCCAGGATCAGATAGCCAAGGCCCTGATAGCCCGTGGCCTGCTTGACCATGCCGAACAGGATCAGCAAGGCGACAGCCGTCACGATTTCGGGCACCATCAACGGCTGGTTGATCACCACATAGATAATGGTCTGCCCGCCGAACGCCGCCCGTCGCGTCGTGCCAAGTGCGGCCATGGTGGCGACGGTGGTCGCCACGGCACTGGCGCAGGCGGCAATGATCAGCGACCGGGCGGTGGCGGATTTTACCGCCTCGTTGTTCCAGGCGTCGGTGTACCAATGCAGTGACCAGCCTTCCCAAACGGCAATTGATGGTCCCGAATTGAACGAAAACACCACCAGTGTGGCAATCGGCAGATACAACAGCACAAACACCGCGACAGCGATGGTGGCAAACCCCGGCAGGCGGGCCACTTCAAAGCTGGGCCTAGCCATGCGGATTTGCCCCCTTGGTGCTGGCCCTGACATAGATCAGCAAGGCCGCCATCACGATCAGCAAAAGCGCAATCGACAACGCCGCGCCCAGCGGCCAGTTGCGGCCCTGACCGAACTGCAACTCGATGAAATTGCCGATCATCATGTTCTTTCCGCCGCCCAGAACCCGCGGGGTGACATAGGCGCCAAGCGAGGGCACAAAGACCAGAATGGACCCGGCCACGATACCGGGGCGTACGATCGGCACGATCACATGCCGCAAAACCTGAATCCGGCTGGCATAGAGGTCATAGCCCGCCTCCAGCAGCTTCATGTCAAAGCGGTCGATGGCGGCGAACAGCGGCAGCACCATCAACGGCAGATAGACATAGGCCATGCCGATAAACACAGCCGTATCGGTGTTGATCAGGCGGATCGGTTCCGAAATCAGGCCCATGCCTATCAGAACCGTGTTCATTAACCCTTCGTTGCGGATCACCTCGTTGATGGCAAAGGTGCGGATCAAAAGATTGGTCCAGAACGGGATGGTGATCAGAAACAGCCACATTGCCCGCTGGGTCGGCGGGCGGGTTGCTATGAACCACGCTGTCGGAAACCCAAGCGCAAACGTAATCGCCGTGGTCATCAGTGACAGTTTCACCGACCGCCAGAAGATCGTCAGATGCGCATCGGCCAGATTCATCGTGCCGTCAAAGATGTCGCGCGTGTAAAGTATTCCGATCCAGCCATCGAGACTGAAATCCCAGATCACATTGCCATATTGGCCGGGTGTCAGAAACGAATAGACCAGCACGATCAGCAGGGGGCCAGAAGCGGCAAGGAACAGCACCGTCAGCGCCGGGGCCGACAGCAGCCAGCCGTTGCGGGTGGCGGCGCGGCGCTGGTGCTGTTCGGCGGGGCTCATGGCGCTATTCCCGGATCAAGCGCGCGGCGCCCGGTTGGAATGATACGGACACGTCCTGCCCAACGGCATAGCCCGGACTGTCATCGACCGGGCTGGGCACCCGCGCAATCACCGCTGTGCCATCCGCCAGGGTCAGGTTCACATGAACATCGGTGCCAAAATAGACCACGCTGGCCACCCGCGCGGGCAAGCCACCCACCCCACCGGCGGGGCCAAGCCGCAGGTGTTCGGGCCGCACGATCAGGACTGCGCCTTCGCCGTCCACAGTGATCACCTCGCCGGTGCCCAGCCTTGCCCCCCCAGCCACCGGCGTTACCGGCAGAAAGTTCGACTCGCCGATGAAATCCGCGACAAAGCGGTTCACGGGCCGGGTGTAGATGTCGCGCGGGGTGCCGATTTGCTGGATCTTTCCGGCGCTCATCACAGCGATGCGGTCACTCATCGTTAGGGCTTCTTCCTGATCGTGGGTGACAAAGACAAAGGTGATGCCGGTTTCCGTTTGCAGCCGCTTAAGTTCGACCTGCATTTCCTTGCGCAGTTTCAGATCCAGTGCCGACAAGGGTTCATCCAGCAAAAGCACCTTTGGCTGGGGTGCAAGGGCACGGGCGAGAGCCACCCGCTGTTGCTGCCCGCCCGAAAGCTGGCTCGTCTTGCGTCCGGCCAGAGCCTCCAGCTTGACCAGGGCCAGCATCCTTTCGGCCGTCGCTGCCACCTCGGCCTTGGGTCGGCCTTGCATTTTCAGCCCGAAACCCACGTTTTCGGCCACCGTCAGATGCGGGAACAAGGCGTAGGACTGAAACACCGTGTTCACCGGGCGGCGGTTGGGCGGCATTTCGGTCACATCCGCGCCGTCAATGAGAATGGTGCCGGCAGTTGGCATCTCGAACCCGGCGATCAGGCGCAGAAGCGTGGTCTTGCCGCAGCCAGAGGGGCCGAGCAGGGTGAAGAACTCACCCGTGCTGATCTCGACCGACACATCATCCAGCGCCCGGACCGCTGCGGCCCCCTGACCGAAAGCCTTCACCACATTCTGTGCCGTGATCGCCGCCCTTTGGCTCAAGTGACTCGCCCCTGATTATTTTGATCATATTGCGCGACGGTTTTGCATTACGGCAAGCAAAACCTTGCCCGGTCCCCGACTTTCACAGGATCAGACCCAAATCCGGCGAGGATCAGACTCAACGATCTTGCCCAAACTGTGCGTGTCGTCGCGACCGCTGCCGAACCAGCGGGGCACCGCCCGATTTTTCGGCGGATCTTGCGCGGCTGCCCATGGCATGACCGGCAGGCCAGCGCCCGTGTCGAGGACCTGACATGACGATTGACAGTCCCGAGTGAAAATTGCCCACTCGGTCAAAGATTGGGCCATGGAAGAGCCGAGTCGCGACAATGAAACCACAGGGAGACTTGCGATGATCATGAAGCATGGGGCACCCCGCGCCATGGTGCTGGCCGCGTTGTTGGCCGGAACCGCGCCTGCCGCACTCTATGCGGCAACGCCCGCCGATACGCTGGTGGTTGCAGATGCCATCGACGACATCGTGTCGATCGACCCGCACGAAGCGTTCGAGTTTTCGGGCGTTGACCTGAACAACAACCTGTATGACTCACTGGTGGAACTGGACCCGACCAAGCCCGGCGAACTGGTTCCCGGTCTGGCCGAAAGCTGGTCGGTGGCTGATGATGGCGTGACCTATTCCTTCAAGATGAAACCGGGGATCACCTTCAGCAGCGGCAATCCGGTCACGGCCGAAGATGCGGCCGGGTCGTTGCGCCGGGTGGTCAAGCTGAACAAGACCCCGGCGTTCATTTTGACGCAATTCGGTTTCACACCGGAAAATGTCGATCAGATGATCACCTTTGACGGCGATACCGTTACCCTGAAAACCGATAAGCCCTATGCGCCGACCTTTGTCTACAACTGCCTGACGGCGGGTGTGGCGGGTATCGTGGACATGAAGACCGTGATGGCCAACGAGGTGGACGGCGACATGGGCAACGCGTGGCTGAAGGCGAATTCAGCCGGCACCGGGGCTTATGTGCTGAAATCGTTCAAGGCGAACGAAGGCTATATCCTTGAGGCGCGGGCCGGACATTGGCGTGGCGATGCCAAGGTGAAGAACGTGTTGATGCGGCACGTTCCCGAAGGCGCGACGCAGCGCCTGTTGTTGGAAAAGGGCGACATCGATATCGCCCGTGAAATGACGCCGACCGATATCGCCGGTGTTTCGGGCAATGCCGACATCACGGTGCAGAATGATGTGGGCGGTCAGATTTATTATCTGGCGATGAACCAGAAAAAGCCCGAACTCGCCAATCCAAAGGTGCTGGAGGCGATGCGGTGGGCCGTGGACTACAAGGGCATGACCGACACCTTGCTGAAAGGCCAGTGGGTCGTGCATCAGGCGTTCCTGCCTTTGGGTTTTCTGGGCGCTCTGGAAGAAACCCCCTACAGCCTTGATCTGGAAAAGGCCAAGGCCGCGCTGGCCGAATCCGGTGTGACCCTGCCGCTGGAGGTGTCGCTGACCGTGCGCAACAACCAAGAGCGCATGGATATCGCGCAATCGATCCAGAACACCTTTGGCCAGATCGGCATCAACGTCACGCTCGATGTGGGCGACGGCAAGCAGGTGCTGGAAAAGTATCGTGCCCGCCAGCATGACATCACTGTGCAAACCTGGGGCCCGGATTACCCCGACCCGCATACCAATGCTTCGACCTTTGCGATGAACCCCAACAACGCCGATGAGCCTGCCGCGACCGGGTTTCTGGCGTGGCGCACCGCATGGGATCCGGGTGCCTTGCATGCCATGACCGAAGCCGCCGTGGCCGAACCCGATGCCGACAAGCGCAAGGCCATGTATGAAGAAATCCAGCGCACGCACCGCGATACCTCGGCCTTCCTGTTGATGTTCCAGCAGGCGCGTCAGGACGCGATGCGCGCCAATGTGACCGGGTTCTTCGCCGGGGGCGCGACCGACTCGGCCAGTTACTGGACCGTGACGAAGTAAGGCCATGGGCCGCCGCGCCTTTGGGTGCGGCGGCCTGCCATGCGCATGACCGTTCCAGACCCCGACGCACCGCCGTCCCGACTTGTCACCTTTGCCGGTCGCCTTGGCACCGAGTTGTTCACGCTTGCGATCACGTTGCTTGGCCTTCTGGCCATGACGTTTCTGATCGGCCGGGTGGTGCCGATCGATCCGGTTCTGTCGATCGTGGGCGAACGTGCCACGCAAGCGCAATATGACGCCGTGCGGCTGGATCTTGGTCTGGACGAGCCGTTGTGGAAGCAATTCGCGATTTACATCGGCGATGCGCTGCAAGGCGATCTGGGTACGTCGATCCGCACCCGCGAGCCGGTATTGTCGGAAATTGCCCGCTATTTTCCCGCCACTCTGGAACTGGCGACCCTTGCCACCATCATCGGCGTGCTGGTGGGGGTGCCGGCGGGGGTGCTGGCCGCGACGCGACCGGGGTCGTGGGCCGATCAGATCGTGCGGGTGGTCGGGCTGATGGGCTATTCGATGCCGGTGTTCTGGCTGGGTCTTTTGGGTCTTTTGGTGTTTTACGGCAAGCTGGGTTGGGTTGGTGGTCCGGGTCGGCTGGATGCCAGCTATGAGATGATGTTGCAATTCACGCTGACCACCTACACCGGCATGATCCTTGTCGATACCGCGCTGAATGGCGCGTGGGATGTGTTTGCCAATGCGGTCAGCCACATCATCCTGCCGGCCGGTCTGCTCGGCTATGTCTCGATGGCCTACATCAGCCGGATGACCCGCAGCTTCATGATGAACGAACTGGGGCAGGAATATATCACCACGGCGCGGGTCAAGGGCATGCCGGAATGGCGGGTGATCTGGGTGCATGCCATGCGCAACGTGCTGGTGCCGCTGATCACGGTGATTGCCTTGTCCTACGCCTATTTGCTGGAAGGCTCGGTGTTGACCGAGACGATTTTCGCATGGCCGGGGTTGGGCAGTTACATCACCAACGCGCTGTTCGCCGCCGACATGCCGGCCGTTCTGGGGGGCACCGTCGTGGTGGGCGCGGTCTTTGTGGCGCTGAACATGCTGTCCGATATCCTGTATCGCCTTGTCGATCCGAGGGCGCGCTGATGGTGGCGTTGCGGGCATGGTTGGCAGACCCCAACCCCACCTCGCGCCGTCAGGCCCGCCTTGGCCAGTGGTGGCTGGGCTGGCTGCGACTGCGGCGCAATCCCTTGGCGATGTCGGGGCTGGTGATCGTGGGGCTGTTGCTGGTGATTGCGGCACTGGCGCCATGGATTGCCCCGCATGATCCGGTCACACAGGATCTGTCGCGCCGCTTGCTGCCGCCCGGCACCCCCGGAAACTGGCTGGGCACCGATGACTTTGGCCGCGATATCCTGAGCCGGATCCTGTATGGGTCGCGCATCACGTTGTACATCGTGTCGCTGGTGGCGATCACAGCCCCGGCGCTTGGGCTGTTGGTGGGTACGGTGGCGGGGTATTTCGGCGGCTGGGTCGATGCGGCGCTGATGCGGATCACCGACATCTTTCTCGCCTTTCCCCGGTTGATCTTGGCACTGGCCTTGGTGGCCGTTCTGGGCCCCGGCATAGAAAACGCGGTGCTGGCCATCGCCCTGACCGCTTGGCCACCCTATGCCCGTGTGGCACGGGCCGAAACCTTGACCGTGCGCAAGTCCGACTACATCGCCGCTGTCCGGCTGCAAGGCGCGGGTGTGTCGCGCATCATCGCGGGCCATGTGGTGCCGATGTGCCTGCCCTCGGTCATCATTCGGGTGACATTGGATATGGCAGGGGTGATCCTGATCGCGGCGGGTCTTGGCTTTCTGGGTCTTGGTGTACAGCCGCCAATGCCGGAATGGGGGCTGATGATCTCGTCCGGGCGCAAGTATCTGTTTGAGCAATGGTGGGTGTCCACCATGCCCGGACTTGCCATCTTCATCGTGTCGCTGGGCTTCAACCTTCTGGGCGACGGGTTGCGTGATGTGCTGGACCCCAAGAGTGCCCCGAAATGACCCTTTTGCGTGTGAAAAACCTGCGTGTGACATTCGACACCGAAACCGGCCCGGTCGAGGCCGTCCGCGGAGTGTCATTCAGCCTTGGCCGGGAACGGCTTGGCATCGTGGGCGAAAGCGGGTCGGGCAAGACCATGACCGGGCGCGCGGTGTTGCGCCTGATCCGGCCTCCGGGGCGGATCGAGGCCGATGAGATGCGCTTTGACGGACAGGATCTGATGGCTGCATCCGAAGGCCAGATGCGCGCCCTGCGCGGGCAGCGGATCGCCATGGTGATGCAGGATCCGAAATACAGTCTGAACCCGGTGATGACGGTGGGCGAGCAATTGACCGAGGGCTTGCGTCAGCGTGACGGTCTGGGCAAGGCCGATGCCATCCAGCGCGCCTTGGTCGCGCTGGAGGCAGTTCAGATCCGCGATCCCGACCGGGTGATGGGGGCCTATCCGCACGAATTGTCGGGCGGGATGGGCCAGCGGGTGATGATCGCGATGATGCTGATCCCCGAACCGGATCTGCTGATCGCCGATGAACCGACATCCGCGCTCGATGTCACCGTGCAAGCCGAAGTGCTGTCGATCCTTGATGCCTTGGTGCGCGAACGCGGCATGGGTCTGATCTTCATCAGCCACGATCTTCGGCTGGTGGCCCGGTTCTGCGACCGGGTTCTGGTGATGTACAAGGGCCGCGTGGTCGAGGAACTTGCTGCCTCGGGTCTGATGGCGGCGCAGCACCCCTATACCCGTGGTTTGTTGAACTGCCTGCCGCGGATCGGTGGGCCTCGCACGCCGTTGCCGGGGCTGGACCGAACGGGGGCCTGGGCGGAATGAGCCTGATCGAGATCGAAAACCTGTCCGTCACCTTTCGCGCCGAAGGTCGTCCCGTGCGCGCGGTGGAAGGCGTCAGCCTGTCGGTCGCCGCGCGCGAAAGCTATGGCCTTGTCGGGGAAAGCGGGTCGGGCAAGTCCACCATCCTGCGGGCGATCTGCGGACTTGCGCCGGTGTCGGGCGGGATGATCCGGATCGGGGGCACCGCCATCCCCACCCCGCGCGGACGCGCCTTTGCGGCCCGCGTGCAGATGGTGTTTCAAGACCCCTATGCCAGTCTGCACCCACGCCACACCATTGACCGCACCTTGTCGGAACCCTTGGCTATTCATGGCATCGGCGGGTCAGATGCCCGCGTTGTAAAGGCGTTGCAGGATGTGGGTCTGCCGGTCAGCTTTCGCTTTCGCTATCCGCATCAGCTTTCGGGGGGGCAGCGGCAGCGGGTGGCAATCGCCCGTGCCTTGATGCTGGAACCGGAGATCCTGCTTCTGGACGAACCGACCAGCGCGCTGGACGCGTCGGTGCAGGCCGAGGTTCTGAATCTTTTGAACCGGTTGCGCGCCGAACGGGGGCTGACCTTCCTGATGGTCAGCCACGACCTTGCCGTGATCGACCACATGTGCGACCGGATTCTGGTGATGCAAAATGGCCGGGCGGTCGAAGAACTGACGCGCGACGCGCTTGCCCGTGCCGAGATGACCACCGCCTATGCCCGCAGCCTGTTCGATGCCAGTGCTGACCGGATGCTGGGCTAGGGCTTCCCCGGCCGGGCCGGGTTTGGCCAAAGACCAAAGCCGCGCTGTGTCACAGCACCGCCACCTCGACCGGATGATCGACACCTTTCAGAACCTCGCTGCGGTGATGCCCGACCGGCATCGGGGTATTCGCGGCCGCATAGGCGGCGGCACTGACCAGAACCTCGCCGGGGCGGGCTGCGGCGGCCAGACGGGCCAGGATGTTCACCTCCAGCCCAAAGGCGCTGATGCCCTGAAGCCGCCCGCCGGCACCCGAAACCGTGCCGATGTAAACCGGGCCGGTATGTACCGCGACACCCACGGGGGCCGCCTTGCGGTCCTTGCGCGACGCAAACATCTGTTGTGCCAGTTCCGCCGCCCGCAGCGCCTTTTGGGCATGCGACGGGCCGACAAAGCCGGGCGGCCACACCGCAAAGACCGAGTCACCTTGAAATTCAAGCAAGAAGCCATCGGTCTGATCAAGGATGCGGACCATATCGTCGCGCAAAGCCATCACCAGTCGCGCGAAATCGGTGGGGGAAATCTGGCCCGACAGGGCGACGGAATCGCGGATATCCACCATCATCATCGACATCGGCACCTCGGCACCACCGGGAAACGCCTCCAGAAACCCATCGCAGGTCGTGCAATAGTGCGGGTTGCGATCTGACGCCTTCAACCCACGCTGACGGAAAAACCAGCCACCCGCCCCACCAAAGGGCATTTCACACAGCTTGCAGCGCGGGTCGCTGGGCAGCATTCGATAGCGCTTCTGTTTGGTCACAAGAACCGGGTGGCCGTCTGCGAAAACGGTGCGCCACAGGTCTGTATTGCCGTCCTGTCTGGTCAAAGCGGTCATCTTCCTGCCCCCGTTAGGTTTTCTACGCCGTCTTGTTGCGTTGCATCGATTCCGGTGTCGCCGACACCTCAAGACACATCTGCGCGGGCAAAACCGCATCCGGGCTATTGCAGACCGCCGTGCCATAAAGAAAGGACTCGCCCACGATCACGGTTAGCCCCGGCTGGATGCCACGGTACAAAAGCTGCACCTGCGCACCGGGTTTAAACGGGTTCGTGGCCGGGATGCACTGTTCGCCATTGGCCTTTTTCCGCAGCCGGACCGACGGCACCGACACCGCAATCCCGGCCTCAAGCTGCGCGTCATCCAGCCCGAGCGGACGTTCACGCAGGCTGAGCACATGGTCATAATCCGGGCCAAAGGACAGCGCATCGAACCTGTCCGACGACAGAAGCGCGTTTTGCAGATTGGTCATATGCGCCTCGCGCCCCTTGCCCCACAACAGGTAGCTTGCATGATCTTGCAGACTGTTGTGATGCACAAACGGGCGAAACATCACGATCCGGCCCACGGTCACGGTGAAATCGGTCAGCAGGGGGCGAACGCGATCCGGGCTCCACGGATAGAAATGCGGGTTTTCTTCGGCCTTGTGATCGAAGTCGGGCAAGCCTTGGAAGATCTGCGCCCGGTAAGATGTTTTCCGGCCACTGGCGACCTCGGGGATGGTGAACAGATCGCTTTCGTCATTGGACAGAACGAACCAGTCGCGCGGATGACGCCGGCGGTGGCCCTCCAGTGCGGCGGCGATTTCGGGCGGGAACGTGACCTCGAAGATCAGCTGGTATTTGTGTTCTTCCATGTAGAATTGCGTCATGTGGACCGCAAAAACCGTATGATGCCCGACCAGAGTCATGGCGTGCTGGTGCGGGTTGTTTTCGATCCGGGGCCGCAGCATCAGATCGCGGTCCATGTCCATGTGATTGGCCCCGTCGTGACAGGACATGCCCTTGTGATCCGGGGTCTTGTGGTCGTGGTCCATCGTCTTGCCCTTTGTTTTTGCCGCCCGGTCGGGACGGCCGTCTTATCCTGCCGGTGGGATGCCGTGCCGCGCCATCACGGCCTGCGCCACCGCACTGGCGGTATCGCCAAGCACATCGCGCAGGGTGTCCAGCACATGCCCGCTGCCGGCCTCGCTGAGCCATGGGTTCTGGGTGGTCGAGATCAGAAAGCTGATCGGCAGGCCGGGTTGTGGCACGACCCCCGCGCGGCTGGCAAAGTCGCTGACGAAACCCTGCCCATACAGCGCCGGGTCGAATTCGGACGAGGTGATAAACATCGGTGTCGAAGTGATGACCCCGCCATTGAAGGATTGCAGACTAAGCCTGCGATAGATCAAGTCATTCATTTCATTCATCAAGATCGGGTCGGTGTTGACCCCGTTGGCGGAAATGAAGTTGAAGGCATAGGTGGTGATCGTGGTGTCGGGCCCCATGTCGCGGAACAGGGCGAACAGGGCGGGATCTTCGCGCAATGCGTCCACCAGATCGGCATCGCGCAGTGGCAGGATGTTGTCGGCAATGGTGCGGCGTTGGGCGGCCACATCGCTGGCCGTCGCACCCGGCACCGCTTCGGCTGGCAGCCGTTGGAACGGGGTCACGGTGAAATCCGGCCCCGCAAGATCGACCAGCATCGCGTAAAAGCGTTTGGAGTTGAACAGGCAGCGCCCCAAAAGATCGCCATAACCCGACCGGTCGGTGCGGATGACCCGATGCGACAGATAGACCGCCGCCGCTGCCGCACCGGGTTTCGATCCTTCGATCCCGTAAACCCCCACGGTCGGATCAACGCCGCCATGGAACACCACCGGCGCCTTGAACGATACCATGTCGCGCATCGCGCCGTTGCGATAGCACAGCGCGCCTGCCGGATAGGGGGCAAAGCCCGACTTGTGCGGATCCACGGTTATGGAATCCGCCCGCGGCAAGGCCAGCATCTGCCGCATCACATGCGGGCTGAGCATGATGCCGGGATTTTCCTTGCCATGCCCCAGCATCAGCGCATGCCAGGCGTCGGCCTCGGTCCGGGCGACATTGTGCATCGGATCCGGGGGTTCGGTGCCATTGTCTTTTGTGTCTTTGGCCCCCCAAGGGGCCCGCAGCATCGAGGCGAAATAGCCGCCCCACGCGCCATCGGCATGCACGCTGAATTCCATGCCCATGGCGCGGTATTCGTCACGGATGGCCAGAATATCGGCCAAGGGGTCCACCGCGCTTTCCTCGGTTGATCCCAGAACGGCCGTCACCTGCATCACCGGTTGGCGCGCATCAAGACAGGCATCCAAAACAGCCCGCAGCGCCACGGTATCCATCCGTCCCGACAGATCGACCTGTATGGGCCGCAAGGACTCGCGCCCCAGACCCATCATCGACATCGCCTTGGGCCACGAATAATGCGCGGTCACCGGGGCCAGAAGCACGGGCGGGGGGATGTCGTCCAGATAGGCGCGGTGAAAGCCGACAAGCCCAAGCGCCTGCACCGAATGGCGCGACAGCGCCGTTTCGATCACGGCGGGCGCAAGGCCCGACACATTCGCCACGCGCGGTGACAGGGCCAGAACATCGTCGATCGGCAGGTTCATCATCTGCCACGGCGTCAGGTCCAGCAGCCGCGCGCGATGCCCGTCCAGCAGCCGCACCGTGATATTGCGTGCGGCCGCAAGTGTCGGCTCGGCCCGGATGGCGGCGGCCATGGCAACTGCGAAATACTTTACGTTGCGCGACGCCCAGACGCTTTCGGCATTGGCCACCGACCCGTCACAGGTGATGTGGCCCCACGGCTTGACCGCGCCATTGGCCAGTGCTTCGGCATCCGGCTGCGGATAGCCCAGCATCCGGCACAGATCATTGCCGACCTCGATCTCGAACAGGGTGGTGGCCGGGCTTGCCTCGGCGGCCACGTTGTTCTGATTATACAGCAGCGCCGCGATATACCCCACGACGGCTGGCAGGGTTTGATCCCAATACATGTGCGACTGGTTGCGATAGCTGGCCAGCGGGATCGACCCGCGCAGATAGCGCAGCATGTCATCCAACCGGTCGGTGATGAAGCCTTCGGACTCCAGCACCGCATCAGAGCGGTGGTCGCCATACATCGGCGGATCCTCTGGCATGTAGTCGCGCCGGAACGAGATGTTGTGCGCAATCGCCCGGCTGACAAGGCGTTGGAACAGGTCGGCGTTTTCACCTTTTGGCCCGATGAACCATGTCTCGGGTGTGCGGTCGCCAGCCCGGTCAAGGCTGAGATTCTGTTCCTGCTGAAGACTGGTCAGTGCCGCCATCAAAGGGTGATTGACCCGAAGTCTTGTCATGCAACGGCTCCAGTCAGGATGACGCAGGGTTAACGTAGGACACTTCCGGTTTAATCGAGATTCGAGTCAAGGCTGTTCCGCAGGGAACAGACACAGGTCAGACCTTGTGCATCAGCCCAGATCGCGTGCGTCCGATATCTCGGCCAACGTCCGCAACTTGGCGACGTTGCAGATGATGGTATCGCCTTCGCGCCGCAAAGCCCCCGCCACGATCAACGCCTGAAGGGCCTGATTGATCTTCGGCCGACTGGCACCCAGAACCGACGACAGGTCAGACTGGCTTAGATACAGCCGCAGCACACCTTCTTCGGGCAGCGTGTCACCGTGAATCTGATGCAGCGAGAACAGGAAAAAGCGGATCACCCGCATCTGCAAATCGTAAAGGGCAATGCTTTCCATCTGGAAATTGGTGCTGCGCAACATCTCGCACAGGGCGCGGGCCATCGCCAATCCAAGATCGGGCCTTTGGCTTGCGATGCTTTGGAACCGGTCACGGTGCAGGACAAGCGCCCGGGTCGGCTCGATGACCACCGCATCGGCCGACCTGGGCTGGCCGTCGATGACGGCCAATTCTCCGACCACGTCGCCCGCTTCAATCTGTTTGATCATCAGGTCGCGGCCTTGCGCCCCGCACAGCATCAGGCGCAGACGGCCTTCGACGACGGCCAGCAGATAGTCCCCTTCATCGCCGCGTTGAAACAAGACGCTGCCCGCTGGCCATGACCGCATGTGCATGGACGCGGCAAGTTGCGCCAAAGTGTCGTGCGACACGTCTGCAAACAACGAAAACCGTGACAGCAGCTTGGCAGTGGCCGTCAGCGGTTCAAGGGGCGTGTCGGTCATGCGGGCCTCTTGCGGCAACGGGCCAGGGGTCTGATCCACGCTACCCAGTCCGTCCCAACCCCGCAAGACCGCAGGCGTTTCCCAGGGAACAGCACCGTCATACAGAATCGGGCAATGTGGTTTTACGCTACGTCAATCACATCATTGCCGCCGGGAGAGACATATCATGATTACCGTTTCCATCGCCAAATTTTTCATTGACCTTGTCGGAGAGAAAGCTGTGCAGGGCGGGGAACCGGCGGGCCCCGTCCTGAACAGCCCCAAGCGTGCCACGCTGCGGTCACGGGCGTTTTCCCTGCTTCCGGTTGGTCTTCAGACCCGCATCCTGGTGCGCCGTGACACGCACCTGCAAACCTTGGCGGTGCAACGCCTTGCCGAATTGTCGCCGCATCTTTTGGCCGATATCGGTGTCGTCAAATGTGAGCTCGCAACAGTCGATGGTCGGGATCCGAACAAAAGGAACACGGCGTTGGTCGGTCTTGTCGGCGAGGTTTCCTTGTCCAACGCAGGGTCTTTCAGTATGGCAGGCGCGGCACAAAATCACTGATGGTCCAAGGACCGTGCCGGTTTAAGAAAAAAGGTCGCAGTGCCGGACAGGCGTCGGACTTCCAAGCACTACCCCAACAGACGCGAGGTCGAGCGTCGGCTGCTTTACGAAAGCCTTGCCTAAACCAAGGCATCGCAAGCGGGTCTGAAAACGGACGAGCTGCACCAAGGTCAATCTCAGTCGCCATCCTGCTTTGTGTTTCCGGTCACGGGCAGCGACTGACCATCACCACGACCTGCTCCGCCGCGGTGCAAAACCCGGATCTTCTGTCGATGCAAACTTCAGTCCTTTGCCATACATCCGCTGCCGCAAGAGTGGTACCAAGATGCGCCAAGTTCAGTCCAGGATGTGTGATGAGCTTGCCCCCAACGCACATCGGAAAGAACGGCCAGACGGTTTTTGGGTGGCAGGTCAAAGCGTCGCGGAGTCCAAAAAAGTTGCGTTTCCCGGACTTTCGACGCCGTGATCTGTTTGCCTCTGGCCTTGGATCTGGTATTCCAAGGCATGGTGAGGCGCATTCTTCTTGAATTTGCAAAGATCACGGTGGTCGGGCTGGTTGCTCTTGGCCTCCTGTCATTTGGCTTTGTGCATCGCACCGCCTTGACCGGGTCTGACCTTGCAAAGGCAGAGTACCTCAGCAGTATGGGGTTGGTTGTTTCCGACCTATGCGGTGAACCGGGTGAAACCGATGACGGAATGGCGATGGGCGATTGCCCTGCTTGCCATCTTGTTGGGTCAGTCCTTCTGCCCGCGCCCGTCGAAAGCTGTATCGACATTGAACTTCGAGTCGCGGCAGTCGTGCTTGTTCCGGCTGAATCCCGCGTTTTTGGCCGGACGACCAACCCAGCCACACCGGTGCGCGCGCCCCCTCTGGCTTGATCGCTTTCTTCCCCGCCGATCAGTCCAACCTGCTGCCCATTCCCGATCCAGCAGAGTTCTAGGGTAAACACTTGAAAAATATACCGTTTTCAGCAGATTTTTCTGTGACGACCGTCGTGGCCGTCGGGGTGTTGCCCTGAGCACAGCACTTGAGATGCAGGGCAGGACGCGTTCCGCCTTTTGCATCTTTGGTTCGCCCTTGCCTCCTTTCCCGTGGGCAAGGGCAGTACTCTCCCCTTCGACAAGCGTGAGGAAGGGGCCTTTCCTAAACCTCTGGAGATTTCCATGAACAAACTTCTTACGACCGTTGCTGCCCTGATGTTCGCCACAACCGCCTATGCGCAGAGTTTCAAGTCCGGCGAATTAGAAATCGTGAACCCGTTCATTCCCGTTCCAAGCGCGGCGGCCATGTCGGCGGCCGGATATCTGCAAATCGAGAACACGGGCCTTGACGCCGACAAATTGATCGGCGTTGAAGCCGATTTCGCCAAAATGCCCATGCTGCACCTCAGCAGCGTTGATGCGAACGGTGTTGCGACCATGAACCATGTCGAGGCACTGGATATTCCCGGCCAGTCGACGGTCGCGCTGCAGCGAGGTGGTTATCACATCATGCTGATGGGGCTTAAGATGCCGCTGACCGCAGGTGCCTCCCTTCCCGCCACACTGATTTTCGAACAGGCGGGCCGCGTCGAGATCGAGTTCAAAGTCGAACCGATGGGCGGAGACATGGACCATTCCACGATGGACCATGCGCAGCCGGCAAAGCCCAGCAACTGACTTGCGGGCTTCTGCCTGCAAGTGACCCGTTCCAGACCGGACCTTCAACATGGTGGGCGCAAGACCAATCTGACTTGGCATCCGACCATTGAACAGTTGAGCCGCAGCACAAAGCGATGCACCCTTGCCATGATAGCGGCAAGGGTGCCGCAGGAGGGCCTCAGATGCGCGACAGGGAACATCTGCGGGAAATTGATCAGGTTCTGAATGGCCGTCCCAGTGGGCGGGACGCTTTCGTGGCGCAGTCGTGGCGCCGGTGCGTTGAACAATACGGTCTTGATCCCGCGAAACCCAGCCCTGCGCATATCGTGCCGGAAACCCGTCTGCGCGAACACCGCGAACAATCCGAGCGGCTGATCGCCATTGCCCGCAGCGGGTTGGAAACCCTGTTCCGCCAGATTGCGGGCCAGAAGTATGTGCTGCTGCTGGCCGACGCCAAAGGCGTGGCGGTTGATTACTTTGGTGATCCGCGGTTCGAAGACGATCTGCGCCGGGCTGGCCTTTATCTGGGGTCAGACTGGTCCGAGGATCTTGCCGGCACCTGCGGTGTCGGGTCGTGTATCGTGACCAAGCAACCCGTCACCATCCACCAGTCCGATCACTTCGACATGACGCACACCCCTTTGTCGTGCACCGCCGCGCCGATCTTTGACACCTCGGGCAATCTGGCGGCGGTGCTCGACATCTCTTTGTTGCGCTCGCCGCAACCGAAAATCAGTCAAAGTCTTGCGCTGAGTCTGGTTACGGCCAGTGTCCGGCGTGTCGAAATGGCGAACCTGATGGCGATGTATCGCGGCGAATGGGTGCTGCGGTTTTCGTCAAGCCCGGAATTTCTGGATGTTGACCCAGAGGCGGCGGTGGCGCTTGACGGGTCGGGCCGGATCATCGGCATGACGCATCGTGCCGAAACGGCCTTGTCCCGGCCGGGAGAGACTGGTCGCGTTCTTGGCGAGAGGATCGACCAGTTCTTTGACCTGTCGATTGACAGCCTGCCCACACTGATGCGCGGCCGTCCGACAGAAGACAGGCTGATCGCCTTTCGCAACGGGCAGGCGGCCTTTGGCCATGCCATCGCTCCGCAAAATGACCGTGCCCCCGCGCCAGTGCCGGGGCAGACCGTGCCTGCGGCGTTCCAGAACCTGTGCGGATGTGACCCGGCGATGGAAAACCTTCTGGCCCGCGCGGCACGGTTGGCCCCGACCCAGATTGCAGTTCTGATCACAGGCGAGACAGGCACGGGCAAGGAACGGCTCGCCCGCAGCATGCACACCAGCCAGCCTGGCGCCCGGCCCTTTGCGGTGGTCAACTGCGCGTCGCTTGGGCCGTTGCCGCCGCTGCCAGAGGGCGGCACCTTGTTTCTGGATAACCTGCATGATTTGTCCCTGCCGGGGCAGGGCGATCTTCTGGCCTTCCTGACGGACCTCGACACGCTGCCCGCAAGGCTGCGACCACGTCTGATCTCGGCCTCGGCGCGGGATCTGGGCGCGGCTGTGCAAGAGGGGTGCTTCCGCGCGGATCTGTTCTTCCGGCTGGCCGCAGCCACGCAGGCACTGCCGCCGTTGCGTCTGCGTCAGGATTTCGACTGGCTGCTGGACCGGACCTTGCGCATGGCCACACATCACCGGCCGGATCGGTTTCGCCTGTCCCCTGCCGCGCGGATGGCACTGAAGGCACGACCTTGGCCCGGCAACCTGCGCGAGCTGACCAATACGCTGGAGGTTGCCTTGGCGCTGGCCGAGGGTGCGGTGATTGATCTGCCAGACCTGCCGCCCGCCGCCTTGCCCGCTGCGGGGACCAACGCGCCCGGCGAAACGCTGGCCGAGGTTCTTATGGCATGTGAAGGCAATATGGCCCTGGCAGCAAAGCGCCTTGGGGTGAACCGGTCCACCATCCTGCGCCGGGTCCGGCGCGACGGTCTGTTGCCGCAGTGATGCGCGGGTGTTGCGCGATGTTGCAGCGCGCAACACCGGCACCCGAAATCTGGCCACCTTGCCTGCGATCCACAGGAAACAAGGTGACAGCCGCCGCGGACCTGCCCAGCCTGACACTTGGGAAGAGACTGAAAAGGGAGGAACCACATGCTTGATACAACCGCAAACGCCGAGGTGACGCAGCTTTTGTCTGACTTCGGCCGTGCGCTGGAAGCGGGCGACATTGCCGCAGCCGTCGATTGCTTTCAGGACGACTGCTACTGGCGTGACCTTGTAACCTTTACCTGGAACCTGCACACCTGCGAAGGCAAGGACCAGATCGCCGATATGCTGACCGCGCAGCTTGCCACGGCCAAGCCCACGGGCTGGCAGATCGCCGATGGTGAATCGGCCAGCGAAGACGGTGGGGTGACGACGGCATGGATCAGCTTTGAAACGGCGGTCGCCCGGGGCTTTGGGCTGGTTCGACTGAAGGATGGCAAGATCTGGACCTTGCTGACCACCATGGTCGAATTGAAGGGCCACGAAGAACACAAGGGCTTCAGCCGCCCGATGGGCGCCAAACACGGGGCTGCAAAACATCGCCCCAGCTGGGCCGAAGAGCGCGAGGCCGAAGCGCGCGAGCTGGGATATACCAAGCAGCCCTATGCGCTGATCATCGGCGGCGGTCAGGGCGGCATTGCGCTTGGCGCGCGACTGCGGCAGTTGGGTGTGCCGGCGATCATCATCGAAAAGAACGAAAAGCCCGGCGACAGCTGGCGCAAGCGGTACAAATCGCTCTGTCTGCATGACCCGGTCTGGTATGACCATCTGCCCTATATCAAGTTCCCCGAAAATTGGCCGGTGTTTGCACCGAAAGACAAGATCGGCGATTGGCTTGAGATGTACACCAAGGTCATGGAGCTGAACTATTGGACCAAGACCACCTGCAAATCAGCCAAGTTTGACGAGGCAAAGCAGGAATGGACCGTGGTCGTTGACCGGGACGGCGAAGAAGTGACCCTGCGCCCGAAACAGCTTGTGCTGGCGACCGGCATGTCGGGCAAGGCGAATGTGCCGACCTATCCGGGGATGGACACGTTCAAGGGTGATCAGCACCATTCGTCACGCCATCCCGGCCCCGATGCCTATCGTGGCAAGAAGGCCGTGGTGATCGGGTCCAACAACTCGGCCCATGACATCTGCGCGGCACTTTGGGAAAACGATGTGGACGTGACCATGGTGCAGCGGTCATCGACCCATATCGTGCGGTCCGACACGCTGATGGATATCGGTCTAGGCGGGCTGTATTCGGAACAGGCGGTGCAATCGGGCATGACAACCGAAAAGGCCGATCTGATCTTTGCCAGTCTGCCCTACAAGATCCTGCACGAATTCCAGATCCCGCTGTATGACAAGATGAAAGAGGTGGACGCCGACTTTTACGCCGGGCTGGAAAAGGCCGGGTTCTGGCTGGATTGGGGCGCCGACGGGTCGGGGTTGTTCCTGAAATACCTGCGGCGCGGGTCGGGCTATTACATCGACGTGGGCGCATGTCAGTTGATCATCGACGGCAAGATCAAGCTGGCGCATGGCAACGTCAAGGAAATCGTCCCCGATGGTGTGGTGCTGGAGGATGGCACCAAACTTGAGGCAGATGTCATCGTCTATGCCACCGGCTATGGATCGATGAATGGCTGGGCTGCCGATCTGATTGGCAAGGACGTGGCCGACAAGGTCGGCAAATGCTGGGGCCTTGGCTCGGACACGCCCAAGGATCCGGGGCCATGGGTGGGCGAGCAGCGCAACATGTGGAAGCCGACCCAGCAACAGGCGTTGTGGTTCCACGGCGGCAACCTGCACCAGTCGCGCCACTATTCGCAGTTCCTGTCGCTGCAACTGAAAGCCCGGATGGAGGGACTGGAAACGCCGGTCTATGGTCTGCCCGAAACCCATCACCTCGGCTGACGGGCGGGGGATGATTGCAGGCCGGACACAGCGATGTGTCCGGCCTGTTCCGTTGTGCCGGACGATCTGCACAGGGACGTGCACCGCCAGCATCCCGTGTTGCGATTGCCGATGACACCGCCGCCGCGGCTGCTTAGTCTGCGGCCATGTCATTCACGCTTCGCCAGCTTCAGTTCTTTGTCGCCGCCGCCGCCGAAGGCAGCGTGTCGGGGGCGGCACGGGTGCTTTCGATCAGCCAGTCCAGCGTGACCGAGGCCATTCGCGCACTGGAGGTCGATCTGGGGGTCACGCTGTTTGAACGGCAGGCCAAAGGTATCAGGATCACCCACAAGGGAAGTGCCTTTCTGCGCCACGCCCAGCAGATCCTGTCGGATGTGTCGCGCGCCCGCGATGCCTTCAAGGGCGAGGCCGAACAGGCGACGGGGCGGTTGTCGCTTGGGGTGACAAGCCTTGTCGCAGGCTATGTGCTGTCGGATATCCTCGCGCGGTTTCGGCGGGCCTATCCGCAGGTCGATCTGCATGTGATCGAGGACAGCGGCGACTATCTGCAGCACCTGCTTATCGGGGGCGAGCTGGATGTGGCCGTTCTGCTGACATCATCGGTAAAGGACCGTCTGGCCTTGCAGGTCGAAACCTTGCTGGTGTCGCCGTTCCGGCTATGGCTGCCGCTGGGGCACGCGCTGGCGCAACAAGAAGCCATCGCACGGGAAGAACTGGCGGGTTATCCCCTGATCCAGTTGATGGTGGACGAAATCGAAGAGGCAACACGCACGCTGATGGCGTCGATCGCGCAGCCGCCGCATGTCACCTTCCGCACCCGCAGTGTCGAGGCTGTGCGGTCGCTGGTGGCCACAGGGGCGGGTTTGGCGTTGCTGCCGGGGTTGGTGTACCGGCCATGGTCGCTGGAGGGCGACCGGATCGAGATCCGCGATGTGTCGGGCGATTTGCCGACGGTGCAGGTCGGGTTGGCGTGGCGGCGTGGGGCCCCGCTGTCGGAACCGGCGCTCAACTTTGTGCGATCCGCGCAGGGCGCGGTGCAGAAACGGCAGGGTTGACCTTCAGGTCTTCCCGATACGGGCGGTCTTTGGTTTGGGTTGTCGACAATCCGCCACGGTCACGCCGACCTGCAAAGTCATTGTCCGATTCCGCACGACGATGCTGCAACCGCCGTCTTTTGCGGGGTCCGTCTGTCGGATGGCGAATTTGACTTTGTTCCCGGCGCAATCCGCTGGTGCCGACTTTGCAGCGCAGTCAAAGGGCCGACTGGAAAAATGATATAATGAAATCAATATATTACATAATTTTCCTTATCGGATGAAATACCCGCCCCGGTTTGTCCGGCGCAGGCTTGCCCCCGATGCAGACTGGGGCGTGATCCGGTGATTCGCGGCCCTCAACAGTGGTGGTAATTCGACCATGACCGAATTACGGTTCGGTTGGGGAAGTGGATGCGGGCGAAGCGACGTGTGTGACTGGTCTGACGATAGCGGCAAGAAGCGGCGGGTGGCGATTTTCGGTGCGGCGCTGACCGTAGCCTGTGCGGGCACCCCATTGACGGCCGAGGTCGAGTTTCGAAACTGGTCTGCCGCGCTGCCAGAACGGCAAAGCTATGAAGGCGAATGGCACCATTATGTCGGCGGCGGCGTTGCGGTGATGGATTGCAACGCCGACCATCTGCCGGACCTGTACGCTGCGGGTGGTGCCGCACCGTCACGACTGTTTGTCAACACTTCGGCCGTCGGGGGGGAGATCGCGTTCCGTTCAGGCGAGATTGCCGATCTTTCGGGTGTGACGGGTGCCTATCCACTTGATATCGACGGCGACGGTCTGGTGGATCTTGCCGTGCTGCGGCTGGGTGAAAATGTGTTGCTGCGCGGTCTTGGTGATTGCCGCTTTGCGCCCGCACCGGCCGAGTGGGGCTTTGACGGTGGCAACGCATGGACCACCGCCTTTGCCGCCACATTCGAGCCAGGGCAGGATTGGCCGACGCTGGTCTTTGGCAATTACGTTGATCCACACGACCCCAGCGGCCCGTTCGAGGCGTGCGATGCGAATGTCATCCACCGCCCCACAGGCCAAAGCTTTGCGCCGCCTGTGGCTCTGAGGCCGGGGTTCTGCGCGCTGTCGATGCTGATTTCCGACTGGAAGCGCGACGGCGTGCCCGAATTGCGCATCTCGAACGACCGGCAGTATTATGTCCGGAACGGACGCGAACAGATGTGGCGGCTTTCGGACCTGCACGAATATACCGAAGACGAAGGATGGCCTACGCTGCGGCTGTGGGGCATGGGCATCGCCAGCCGGGACCTGACCGGCGATGGTCTGCCAGAGATTGTGCTGACATCGATGGGCGATCAGCTGTTGCAGATCAATCTGGGCAAGGGGCGGATGCAGAATGCCCCTTACGCCACCGGCAGCTATGCCACCACGCCCTACATGGGCGATGACGGGCGGCCTTCAACCGGCTGGCATGCGCAGTTCGGCGATGTCAACAATGATGGGCGCGACGATCTGTTCATCGCCAAGGGCAATGTCGAACAGATGCCGTCGAACGCGATCCGTGACCCCAACAACCTGTTGATGCAACAGGCCGATGGCACGTTTGTCGAAATGGGTGGTGTGAACGGGGTCGGCACGATGGATCGGTCGCGCGGGGCAGCAGTTGTGGACCTGAACCACGACGGGCGGCTGGATCTGGTGGTGGTGAACCGCCGCGCGCCGGTCGAGATCTGGCAGAACACCACGAAAGACGCCGGGCATTTCCTGATGCTCGATCCCGTGCAGGGGGGCGCGAACCGCAACGCCGTTGGTGCGATTGTCACGGTGACGCTGCCGGATGGTCGGGTGCTGACGCAGGAACGCACGGTGGGCGGCGGCCATGCCTCGGGCCAGATGGGGCCGCTTCACTTTGGCCTTGGCACCGCGACCAGCGCGGAGGTGAAGGTGATCTGGCCGGGCGGGCAGGCGACAGGCCCGGTCACCGTTGCGGCGAACCATTGGCTGCGCCTGTCATCCGGGCTGGGTGGCGCGCTGACCACCGAAGAGGACTGAACGATGCGCAAAACCGCCATTGCTGCCTTAATTCTGATGGCCTCAACGGCCACTGCCGACCCCCTGCCCGCACCGCTGACCGATGCTGATTTCCCGACCTTTCCGGCCGAGGAGATCGAGCTTGGCCGCCTGTTGTTCTGGGACCGCGAACTGTCGGGCAACCGCAACATTGCCTGCGCCACCTGTCACCACCCGCGCCTTGGCACGTCGGACGGGCTGTCGCTTGGCATGGGCGAGGGCGGCATCGGCCTTGGGCCAGACCGCCGCCCAGACCCGGCGAATTTTCCTGAACAACGCATCCCGCGCAATTCACCGGCGCTGTGGAACGTTGGTGCAAAGGGTTTCAGCGTGCTGTTCGCCGACGGCCGGATCGAGGTGGACCCCACCCGCCCCAGCGGATTCCGCACGCCCTTGGAAGACGAGATGGTGTCGGGCTTTGCCTCGCTGTTGTCGGCGCAGACCATGTTTCCGGTGCTGTCAAATGATGAAATGGCTGGGCACTACGAAGAAAACGAAGTGTCCACTCTGGTCCGTCAGGGCCGCATCACGGGGCCGGATGGGGCCTGGGCTGCCATCGCCGCCCGTATTGCCGCGATTCCGGAATACCGCACGCGCTTTGCCACGGTCTACCCCGAGATTGCGGCAGGCCGGGACATCGGTTTCACCGACATCTCGAACGCCATTGCCGCCTATATGACCTTTGATTTCCGATCAGACACCGCGCCCTTTGACACCTACCTGCGCGGCAAGGGCGAACTGGACCCAGCCACACAGGCGGGGATGGTGCTGTTTTATGGCAAGGCAGGGTGTTCGGGGTGTCATTCCGGCGCCCTGCTCACCGATATGCAGTTTCACGCCATGGGGGACGCACAAATCGGCCCCGGCAAGGCCGAAAGGTTTGAACGCCACCAGCGCGATACCGGGCGGATGAAGGTTTCAAACCGGCCCGAAGATGCCTATGCTTTCCGCACCCCCAGCCTGCGCAACATCACGCTGACCGCGCCCTATGGCCACGCCGGGGCGTTTACCGATCTGGCAGCGTATCTTGCGCAGCATGCCGCGCCAGGGTCGGCGCTGGCCGACTACCGCCTTGAAAGCGCCCTTTTGCCCGCGATGGAGGTGTCAAAGCCCGACCTCGCCCCGGGCGCCGATCAGGCCAATTTCGACGCCATCGTGGCGGCAGCGGCCAACACCCCGCGCGCCGCGCCGCTGTCACAGACCGAAATCGAGACGATCATTGCCTTTCTGCACAGCCTTGAAGACCCGGTCGCCAAGGCCGGGGGCCGCTTGCCGGTGCCACAATCGGTGCCGTCGGGATTGCCCATCGACAACTGACGGCGCGAGTCCACCCGGATTTCAAGCGCGATCCACTGGGCAGACGCGGCGGACCGGCCAAAGCCGCCGTCGCTGCGGGTCACGCAAAGGACAGTCCGCGACAGACAGCCGCTCGGAACGGTTGGTCGCATAGACCGGTCCGAAAAGATGCAACCGTCGCAGGTTGCAAGCAAGGCGGCCTGCAATGGGAGACGCCGACCCGCAGGGGGCTAGGGCCCTTCTGGGGTGTCCTTGAGCAGTGCCCGGAACGCGTCCAGATGGCGCGCGCCTGCCCGCGCCGCCTCATCCTCGAAGCTGCGATAAAGCTGCAGCACCTCGCGCCCCATGTCGGTCAGCACGGCCCCGCCGCCGCCCGGCCCGCCGCGCGTGCTTGTGACGACGGGCGCATGAAACATGGCGTTCAGCGTGCCGATCAGTTCCCAAGCCCGCTTGTAGCTCATGTCCATCTCGCGGCCCGCGGCCGCAATAGATCCGGTGCGGTCGATCCGTTCCAGCAACTCGGCCTTGCCTGGCCCCATCATCTCGGCCTCGCCAAAGACAATGCGAATGCGCAGACGCGGGCTGTTAGAGACGTGGTCCATGGCGGCACAGTTATTCAGATCATTCGTGATGGCAAGGCCCTGCCCCGCGCCCCTGACCCACCCGATGCCGCGTCAGAACGGGATCAATTCCCGCCGGAACCCATCCAGCAGACCCCAAGACTGACCCAAAGCCATCGGTTTTTCCGATATGGGCCTTCTGTGTTTTGAATTTGCGAAATTCCGTAACCCGCCTATCCTGCCCGCCAAGTCATCTGCGCGAAATGCAGGACATCACAGGGAGCGATGCAATGAACACCATGAAATTGATGGGAACCACGGCGCTTGCCGTGACGCTGGCCATAGGCCCGGTCGCCGCACAGGTGACAGAGCTTGGCACCCCCGAAGGCCAGGTCAACATCGTCGCCTGGGCCGGCTACATCGAACGCGGCGAGACGATGAAGGAATTCGACTGGGTCACCAAGTTCGAAGAAGCCTCGGGCTGCAAGGTCAACGTGAAAACCGCCAACACCTCGGACGAGATGGTGGCGCTGATGAACGAAGGCGGGTTCGATCTTGTCACCGCTTCGGGTGACGCATCGCTGCGGCTGATCGCGGGCAAGCGGGTGCAACCAATCAACACCGACCTGATCCCGTCATGGGGCGCAGTGGACGACCGGCTGAAAGATGCGCCATGGCACACGGTGAACGGGGTGCATTACGGCACACCCTACATGTGGGGCCCGAACGTGCTGATGTACAACACCGATGTGTTCAAGGACGCCCCGCCGACAAGCTGGAATGTGGTGTTCGAGGAAATGACCCTGCCCGACGGTCAGCCCAACAAGGGCCGGGTGCAGGCCTATGATGGTCCGATCCATATTGCGGATGCGGCGCAATATCTGATGTTCCACAAGCCCGAGTTGGGCATCACATCGCCCTATGAGTTGAACGAGGATCAGTACAAGGCGGCGCTGGATCTGTTGCGCACGCAACGCACGCTGGTCAGCCGGTATTGGCATGACGCGTTCATCCAGATGGACGATTTCAAGAACGAAGGCATGGCGGCCTCCGGCACCTGGCCGTTCCAGGTGAACCTGTTGCAGGGCGACAAGTTCCCGGTGGCCAGTGTCATCCCGCAAGAGGGGGCAACGGGCTGGGCCGATACCACGATGATGCATGTCGAATCGGCAAACCCGACCTGTTCGTATCTGTGGATGGAACATTCGCTGGCATCCAACCTGCAATCGGACCTGTCCGTCTGGTTTGGCGCGAACCCGTCTGTCCCTGCGGCCTGCACCGACGGGCGCGGCATGCAGACTGCCGAAGGTTGCACCAAGAACGGGCTGGATGACTTCGACAAGATCCGGTTCTGGACCACCCCGGTTGCCAATTGCGCGCAGGGCGAAGGCGCCTGTGTGCCGTATTACCGTTGGGTCAGCGACTATATCGGCGTGATCGGCGGGCGATAAGCCCCCACGCTTTGCCAGCAAGGATCCGGGGCCGCCACGGCCCCGGAGCGTAGTCCCTGATCCCTTAGCACAAGTGACACAATGACGGCCGCTGTCGAATTTTCCAACGTGTCCAGATACTTCGGCGCGGTCCGTGCTGTTGATGACGTGACCCTGACCATTGCCGAAGGGTCGTTCTTTGCCATGTTGGGGCCATCCGGGTCGGGCAAGACGACGTGCTTGAGGCTGATTTCAGGGTTTGAAAAACCGACCAATGGCGCGATCCGGATCTTTGGCGAAGACGTCAGCCGCGTGCCGCCGCATCTGCGCAACGTCAACACGGTGTTTCAGGACTATGCGCTGTTTCCGCATATGAACGTGGCCGACAACGTGGCTTACGGGCTGATGGTCAAGGGCGTCGGGCGGGCGGAACGTCAGCGCAAGGCCGACGAGATGCTGGCCGTGGTCAAACTTGATGCCTACGGCGGGCGCAAACCGGGGCAGTTGTCCGGCGGGCAGCGGCAACGGGTGGCGCTCGCGCGGGCGCTGGTCAACGAGCCACGCGTTTTGCTGCTGGATGAACCGCTTGGCGCGCTGGACCTGAAGCTGCGCGAGGCGATGCAGGATGAATTGAAGGCGCTGCAACAGCGGCTTGGCATCACCTTTGTCTTTGTCACGCATGATCAGCACGAGGCCCTGTCGATGGCAGACAGTCTGGCGGTGTTCAACGAAGGCAAGATCGCTCAGATCGGCACGCCGGAAGATATCTATGCCCGTCCGGCCACCCGCTTTGTTGCGGATTTCGTCGGGTCGTCCAACGTTCTGCCACCCGATGTCACCCGATCCCTCGGCGGTCCGGCGGCATGGTCCAGTCTGCGCCCCGAGGCGCTGCGCCTTGCACCGGCCGAGGGCGCTCCGCTTTCCGGCCCGGTAACCGCCCTGCGCTATCTGGGTGCCGGAACGCGGGTGCAGGTGGCCATTCCCGGCTGTGACGTGGCGGCTCTGGTCGCCTCGGGTCAACCCGTGCCGGCCTTGGGCGATACGGTCGGGCTGACCTTTGACCAAGCCGCCCTGCATGTGATGGCGCGGGCATGAGCGCGACACAGGCACAGCGCGGGGTCGCCGACCGCCTGACCGGCCTGTTCTGGCGGCGGCCCAACCTGCTGCTGGTGCTGCTGATCTCGCCGCCACTGATCTGGCTGGGGTTGGTCTATCTAGGCTCGCTTGCGGCGCTTTTGGTGCAAAGCTTGTATTCGGTTGACGAATTTTCCGGCATGGTGGTGCCGGAATTCACACTCGGCACCTACCGTGAGCTGTTTCGTTCGGCCAATTTCGACATCATCCTGCGCACGCTTTTGATGTCGGCCTCGGTGACGCTTGGCTGTGCCGTGCTGGCCTTTCCGATCGCCTATTATGCCGCCCGCTATGCGCGGGGGCCGTGGAAGGCGGCGTTCTATCTGGGTGTCATGCTGCCCTTGTGGTCGTCCTATCTGGTCAAGGTCTATGCGTGGAAGCTGATCCTTGCCAAGGAAGGCATCATCGGCTGGGCCGCCGGGGCCACGGGCACCACTCCGGTGCTGGATGCGGTGCTGGCCGTTCCCGGCATTGGCGGCAATTCGCTGTCCACCAGTTTTCTGGGAACGTGGATGGTCTTTGTCTATGTCTGGCTGCCCTACATGATCCTGCCGATGCAGGCCGCGCTGGAGCGGGTGCCGACGTCGATGCTTGAGGCCTCGGCCGATCTGGGCGCCACCCGTGCGCAGACCTTCCGCACCGTGATATTGCCCTTGGCCATGCCAGGGGTGATCGCGGGGTCGATCTTCACCTTTTCGCTGACCATGGGCGACTACATCATTCCGCAGATCATCGGCACCTCGGCGCGGTTCATCGGACAGGCGGTCTATCAGTTTCAGGGCACGGCGGGGAACATACCACTGGCGGCGGCCTTTGCCGTGGTGCCGATCGTGATCATGCTGGTCTATCTGGCACTGGCCAAGCGGGCGGGAGCGTTCGATGCCCTCTGAAAGCGAAAAATCGGGCGCGCCGCTTGGGCTGAAGATCGCGGCGGTCGGGGGCTTGCTGTTCCTCCACCTGCCGATTCTTCTGATCTTTCTCTATGCCTTCACCACCGAAGAGCGCACCTATCAGTTCCCGCCGCCCGGACTGACCACACAGTGGTTTGCGGTGGCGTGGCACCGCGCCGATATCTGGCCGCCGCTTTATCTGTCGTTGCGGGTGGCAACAATTTCGACGGCACTGGCGCTGATCCTTGGCACGCTGGTGGCAGGGGCCATGGCACGGGCGCAGTTTTTCGGGCGGGACCAGATATCGCTGCTGATCATCCTGCCGATTGCCCTTCCCGGCGTCATCACCGGCATGAGCCTGCGGTCGGCCTTTGCGATCATGGAGATCCCGTTTTCGGTCTGGACCATCGTTCTGGGCCACGCGACCTTTTGCATCGTGATCGTTTACAACAACGCCGTGGCGCGGATGCGCCGGATGTCGGGAGCGATCATGGAGGCGTCGGCGGACCTCGGGGCGAATGCGTTCCAGACCTTCCGCCACATCCTGTTGCCCAACCTGGGGTCCGCGCTGCTTGCGGGCGGCATGTTGGCGTTTGCGCTGTCGTTTGACGAGGTGATCGTGACCACCTTCACCGCAGGCCAGCAATCGACGCTGCCGATCTGGATGCTGAACGAACTTGTGCGGCCCCGGCAGCGCCCGGTGACGAATGTGGTGGCGATTGTCGTCTTCACGGTGACCTTTGTGCCGATCCTTCTGGCCTATTACCTGACCCGCGGCGGATCAGATACCGCCGGTGCGGGCAAATGACACGAAAGGGACTATCATGACCGCAATGGATCTTAACCTGTTGATCGGAAACCGGTTCGAAGCGGGTCAGGACGCCGCGGAACCGGTGCTGAACCCACGCACCGGCGCGCTGATCATCGAGGTGCCAGAGGCGTCCTTGGCACAGGTGGACCGCGCTGTGCAGGCCGCCCGCCGCGCCTTTGCCCAGTGGTCGCGCAGCACGCCGTCTGACCGCGCTGCCGCTCTGCTGCGCATCGCCGACCGGATCGAGGCCGATGCCGACGATTTCGCCCGTCTGGAGGCGCTGAACTGCGGCAAGCCGATCAACGCCGCCCGCAATGACGAAATTCCCGCTGTGGTGGATTGCTACCGGTTCTTTGCCGGGGCGGTCCGCACCCAGACCGGGCAGCTGGCGGGCGAATATCTGGCGGGCCACACCAGCATGGTGCGGCGTGATGCGATTGGCGTGGTGGCCAGCATCGCGCCGTGGAACTATCCGCTGATGATGATGGCCTGGAAACTGGCCCCCGCCATCGCCGGGGGCAATACCGTGGTGTTCAAGCCGTCCGAACAAACCCCGCTGACCGCGTTGAAAATGGCCCGGATCATGGCCGAGGAATTGCCCGAAGGGGTGATCAACGTCATCACCGGGCGCGGCAATACCGTCGGCAATGCGCTGATCAACCATCCCGGCGTCGATATGATCTCGTTGACCGGGGATATTGCGACGGGCAAGAAGATGCTGGATGCCGCCGCCAAAACCGTGAAGCGCACCCATCTGGAGCTGGGCGGCAAGGCACCGGTCATCGTCTTCGACGATGCCGATCTTGCCGCAACCGTCGAAGGCTTGCGGGCGTTTTCATTTTACAACGCGGGGCAGGATTGCACCGCCGCCTGCCGGGTTTATGCCGGGCGCAAGATCTATGACAAGCTTGTGGCCGACCTGACATCGGCCGCGGCCTCGATCACCTTGGCCGCCGCAGACGACAGCACGAATGAAATCGGCCCGTTGATCAGCCAGCGCCAACGCGACCGGGTGGCAAGTTTCGTCAACCGTGCCCGCGATCTTTCACATATCGAGGTGACAACCGGCGGCGCTGCGATGGATCAAGGTTTCTACTACAGCCCGACCGTCGTGGCAGGTGCCCGGCAAGAGGACGAGATCGTGCGCCGCGAGGTGTTTGGCCCGGTCGTGTCGATCACACCGTTTTCAGACCCCGAAGATGCCGTGACATGGGCCAATGATTCCGACTATGGGTTGGCCTCGTCGATCTGGACGCAGAACGTCGGCCGCGCAATGGAAACCGCTGCGCGCCTGCGCTATGGCTGTACTTGGGTGAACACGCATTTCATGCTGGTCAACGAAATGCCGCATGGGGGGCTGAAGCAATCTGGCTACGGCAAAGACCTGTCCAGCTATGCGCTTGAAGATTACACCGTTGTCCGCCACGTCATGATCAAACACTGAAAAACCGCGCCGGGCACAGGGTTGCCCGGCGCCCGCTTGCATGGCGGTATTGGTGGACCAAGCGTCATGCAACCGCCTTTCGGATGGCAATTATCCGACCAAAGTCCAATCGTTTTCCCGACCATCATCTGCCGCTGCTGGGGCAGAACGTCGCAGATTTCGCCTGACCTCCCGCGATACCCGCATGTCGGACCCCAGCTTAGGCTGATGGATGAAGCTTGACCGGTGTTCCGTTGCGACGACGTCCCTTGGGCGGGTCCGCGGCGGACACCACAATCAGCGCCACCGTCGCGCGAAAGGGGAACATCATGGTCACTCTGGTCCGTCACGATCTTGAATTCATTCTTGAGCAAATTCGCGTTGCCGAAGCGCATGCGTCGGGCACGCCCCTGACAGATCTGGTGGACAGCCCGTTGCTGCCCACCGGCTTGCGCACCGTGGATGGCAGCTTCAACAACATCCTGCCGGGACGGGAACAATGGGGGGCGTCGGGGCAGCCCTTCATCAATCTGGCCACACCGAATTTTGTCACGGGCGAAGGCTCGATCTCGTTCGGCCCGACGACCATCACCAACAGCGATTACGGGACGAACGGCGCCAACAACCATCTGGCCGATGCCCAACCACGGCTGATTTCCAACCTGATCGTCGATCAGACCCTGAACAACCCCGCCGCCATCATCACCGCGCTCAGCCGGGGTGGGGTCGAGGGCGCAAACCTTCTGGCGATCCAGGGCGAGATTTCGACCGCCTTTGCCGCGCTCAAGGCGGCACAGGCCGCGGCTGCCAATCCTGCAAGTTCTGCCGCAATCCTGGCACTTCAAACGCAGATTGCCGGGTTGCAGGCGGATATTTCGGGGTTGCAGGCTATTCTGGATGTGAACCCCGGCAACCCCTTCCTGATCAGCGCCATCGCCAACCTGACGAACGATATTGCCGTTGTGCAATCAGAAATTGAAACGCTTCAGGCCGGGTCAACCGAAGCTGTGGAACTCATCGCGGCTCAGGCTGCATTGGACACGTTGCTTGACACACATGGCATCGAAATGGCTGGCCCGTCGATCGTGATCGCCAACGTCTCCCCGGATGAAGGGCTTTCGTCGCCATACAATTCCATTTTCACCCTGTTCGGCCAGTTCTTCGATCACGGGCTAGATCTGGTGGCCAAGGGCGGCAACGGCACGATCTACATGCCGCTGTTGCCCGATGATCCCCTGTATGTCCCTGACAGCCACACCAATTTCATGGCCGTGACAAGGGTCACTTTGGGCGATGGCGAGGCCAACGTGGTGACACCATGGGTCGATCAGAACCAGACCTACACCTCGAATCCGTCGCATCAGGTATTCTTGCGCGAATACCGGGATGGGCCTGATGGCGCGGTTGCCACCGGGCATCTGCTGGAAGGCGTCACGGGCGGTCTGGCAACATGGGCCGATGTGAAGGCACAGGCGCTGACCATGCTGGGCATCCAGTTGACCGACAAGGATATCGGCAATGTGCCGGTGGTTCTGGTGGACCCTTATGGCAAGTTCATTCCCGGCGAAAACGGCTATGCCCAACTGATGGTCGGCCTGAACGGTGATGGCACGGCGATTTACATGGAAGGCACCGCCGCCGGGATCGACCCGTCGGCCGTAGGGGCGTTCCGCACGGGCATCGCGTTCCTGGATGACATTGCCCATCTTGCGGCGCCCAAGACCGATGCGGCCGGCAACCTTTTGCCCGATGACGATGCGGGTGTCGGCTATTCCGGCGAGATGGATGCCCGCGGCACCAACACCACCTATGACAATGAAATGCTGGACCGGCATTTCGTCACCGGAGACGGTCGCGGCAACGAGAACATCGGTCTGACCGCAATTCACCACCTGTTCCATTCCGAACACAACCGGCTGGTCGAACATGTGAAATCCGTGATCCTTGCCACTGGCGACGCGGACTTCATCAGCCAGTGGCACCTGCCCGACGGATCGTGGAACGGCGAGCGCCTGTTCCAGACAGCGCGTTTCACCACCGAAATGGAATACCAGCACCTGGTGTTCGAGGAATTCGCCCGCAAGATCCAGCCTGATATTGATGCCTTTGTCATTCAGGCCGGCAAGACCGACACCAACATCAACCCGGCGATCTTTGCCGAATTCGCCCATGTCGTCTATCGCTTCGGCCATTCGATGCTGAACGAGACGGTTGACCGGATCTATGCCGACGGCAGCCGGGGCGACATGACCCTGTTTGATGCGTTTCTGAACCCGATTGCCTTTGACAATGATGGTGCGCTGACGGCCGAACAGGCGGCAGGGGCGGTCCTGCGCGGCATGTCGGGCCAGATCGGCAACGAGATCGACGAATTCGTGACCAATGTGTTGCGCAATCAGCTTGTCGGCATTCCGCTTGACCTTGCCGCGATCAACATTGCCCGGGGCCGCGATACCGGCATGCCCACGCTGAACGAGGCGCGGGCGCAATTCATGGAACTGTCGGACGGCGACTCGCGGTTGACGCCCTATACCAGCTGGGCGGATTTTGCGGTGAACATGCAAAACCCGGCGTCTTTGGTGAACTTCATCGCGGCCTACGGGACGCATGTGACCATCACTTCGGCTTCAACGATCGAGGGCAAACGCGACGCGGCCGTGGCGCTGGTGTTTGGCGGGGATGGCGCCCCCGCAGACCGACTGGCATTTCTGAACGGACCGGCTTCGGAAACCGGCGTCAATGACATCGATCTGTGGGTTGGCGGTCTGGCCGAAAAGAAGATGCCGTTCGGCGGGATGCTTGGGTCAACCATGTCCTTCGTGTTCGAGTTGCAGCTTGAAAACCTTCAGGATGGCGACCGCTTCTACTATCTGTCACGGACGCAAGGGTTGAACCTGGCGGCAGAGCTTGAATCGAACTCGCTGGCCAAGATCGCCATGCGCAACACCGATCTGGGCGACACCGGATTTGCCTTGCCAGGCAACGTGTTCGCGGCCCAGCAACTGTCCCTTTACATGGATATTGCCAAACAGATCGCGCTGACCGGTCTGGGTGATCCGATGCATGACAACCCGTTCCTTGCGGCGGTCAGCAACCTTGTCGAACGCGGCCCCGGCAATTTCCTGCGCTACAACGGTCTGGATCACGTGGTATTTTCGGGGACCGAAGAGAACGACACCATCATCGGTGGCGGTGGGGACGACGAGATCTGGGGCTTTGGCGGTGATGACCGGATCGAGGCGGGCGATGGCGTCGACATGGTCATGGGCGGCGATGGTGACGACATCATCACCAATGCCGGAACGCCGATCGGGGCGGCTGACGTTCTGAAGGGCGAGGCCGGAAATGACGTGATCCACGGTGGCAGCGGTCTGACCCTTGTCTTTGGCGGCTCGGGTCAGGATTTCATCATGCTGGGCAAGGATGGCGGTCAGGTCATGGGCGGGGGTGGCAACGACTTCATCCTTGGCGGCGACGGGGTTGATGTGCTGTTCGGCAACGAGGGTGACGACTGGATCGAGGCAGGCGACCGCTTTGACGGGGTTGCGGGCGACCATGGCGATATCTTCTTCAATTCCACCGTGATCGGCCATGACGTGCTGAACGGTGGCAAGAACGACACCGACTATGACGCGGACTCGGGCGATGACATCATGTTTGCCGGTGAAGGCATCCAGAAGTTCATCGGCGCCTGGGGGCATGATTGGGTGACGTTCAAGGGCAATGCCTTTGGCGCAGATGTGGATATGGGCGCCCCGGTGTTTCCGACCCAGCAGGTCGAGGTTCTGCGCGACCGTTACAGTCAGGTCGAGGCGGTGTCGGGCTGGTCGGAGAACGACTTTCTGCGCGGCGATGACCGCAGCCTGAATGGTGGTGGCCCGGTGTTTGACCCGACGCCCGAAGGCAACTTCATGTTCAACGAGCTGAACATGGCGGGGATCACCCGCATCCGCGGGCTGGACCAACTGATCACGTCCGACATGATGGAGTTGATGGAATACTGGGCCGATGGCAGCGGCACGCCCGACACGCTGGCCTTTGCGCATGGCAACGTCCTGTTGGGCGGGGGCGGGTCTGACACCATCGAAGGCCGTGGTGGCGATGACGTGATCGACGGCGATGCCTATCTGAATGTGCGCGTCGCAATCCACGCCTGGAACCCCGACAAGACGCCGGTTCTGGATGGCAGCGGCAACCCGGTCATCCTCGGTTCGGTTGACAGCATTGCCGGCGACCTGACTTTGGGTGGTGTCACCAAGACCCTTCCGCAATGGATGCTGGAAGGCGCGATCAATCCCGGTCAGTTGCACATCGTGCGGGAAATTCTGTCCAGCGACATTGGCGAGGATACGGCGGTCTATTGGGATGCGGTTGAAAACTACACGATCAGCCAACGACCCGACGGCCGCCTGACGATTGACCATGTGACGCAATCCACCGGGGTTGCGGCGGTTGATCCGGAAACCGGCCGGGCGCGTGTCTCAGACGGCACCGACACTGTGGGCAATATCGAGCGCCTGCAATTCGCCGGGCTGACCATCGACACCGCACAATCTGCGGCAACCGGTCAACCGGTGCTCAGCAGCCAGACCCCGGCCGTGGGCGAGGTGCTGGAGGCGGATCTGTCGGGGGTTCAGGATGCCAACGGCGTCAACGCAGCCACCTTCGCCTTCCAGTGGCAGGAATTTGTCAGCGGCAGCTGGATCAACATCGTCGGAGCAACCGAGGTAAACTATACCGTGCTTGCCGCGCAGCAAACCGTGCCGTTGCGGGTTGTCGTCAGCTTTACCGATTATATGGGCGGCGCCGAAAGCGTCACGTCAGAACCCACAACACCGATCTATATCTTCAACGGTGGTAACGGCAACGATGTGGCTTTGGGTACAGCCGGTCCCGACATCATGTACGGCAACAACGGCAACGACAACCTGTCGGGTCTGGGTGGAAACGACTCGTTGTTTGGCGGCAACCAGAACGACACGCTGGCCGGTGGCGCGGGCGATGACGAGCTGGATGGTGGCACCGGAACCGATCGGGCGGTGTTTGCCGGATCGGTCACGAACTTCAGCTTCGCGCTGGACGGCACCACGGTGGTTGTGACCGACACCATTGGCGCGGAAGGCACCGACCGGCTGATCAGCATCGAGGAGGCCCAGTTTGCCGAAGGGGTGTCTACGCTGCGCCTCGGCACCAATGGCAACAACAACAATATCAGTGGAAACAACAGCGCAGACCTGCTGCTTGGCTTCGACGGCAATGACACTTTGAACGCGTCGGGTGGCAATGACGTGTTGGTTGGCGGTGCCGGTAACGATGCGCTGAACGGAGGCGCCGGGAACGACACCTACTTGTTCGGACTTGCCGACGGAAACGACACAATTACGGACGGGTCGAACAACGGCAACGCTGACCGCATCGTGATCCAGGCCAATGGGGCCGAGCTGTCCACCTTGTCGGCCTTTGACAGCAATACCGGCACGGACAACGGCAACCTCGTGCTTGGGTTTGACGGCCAGCAGATCACGGTGTCCGGCCACTATACTGGCACCAACGCGCAAACCGGGGTCGAGCAGATCAATTTCGGCAACGCCAGCTATGCCGGTTACGCGCTTGGCAACGGCAACTATGCCATCAGCCGCGACGACAACGGCACCCGCAGCGGCACTGGTGGCGCCGATCTGATCGCCGGGGAAAGTGGCCAGTCCAACACCCTGAGCGGTGGCAACGGCAACGACCTGCTGTTTGCCGGTGGGGTGGGTGACGTGCTGAACGGTGACGCCGGCAACGATCTGCTGGTCGGCGGCGCAAGCAATGACGTGATCAACGGTGGATCGGGCGACGACACCATCGTATGGCGGGCTGGTGGCGGGCGCGACGTCGTGGATGGCGGCACCGGAACTGATACGTTCTTTGCCTACGGCAACGCGAGCGCCGAGCAGTTCACGATCTGGACCCGCGCCGAATGGCTGAACGTGGCAGGCAACACGGCAGCGCAATTGAACGGCGGCACCACAATCGTCGTTACACGCAACGGCAGCGCCACCGCGAATGTGATTGCAGAGTTGCGCAACGTCGAGGAAATCGTGATCCGCGGTCTGGGTGGCGGCGATACCTTTGCTCAGGTTGGCGATTTCACGGGCACCGGTCTGAGCTACAACACCATTACCATCGTCGGCGGCGACGGGGATGACACCATCGACATCTCCAGCCTGCAATCCGAACATCGGGTCGTGTTCCGGTCCACCGGCGGCAATGACCGGCTGATCGGCAGCTTGCGTCCGCAGGATGTGATCGTGCTGGCGGCAGGGGCGGTGGTCGCAGACTATGCCGAAGCCGCGAATGGTGACGGCACGATGACGCTGGCCGGGGCGGGACATTCCATCACCTTTACCGGCACGCCGCGCATCGCCACGACCGACGAGGTGATCGGGGATTATGTGGCCGCTGTGACGGAAACCTCCGAAGCCGAGGCACCGGAAGCGCCTGAGGTCGTGGACGAAGTGCCCGTTGCCGCAGAGCCTGCGCCCATAAGCGCGCCCTCGGTGCAGTTCGGCACGACCGGAAAGGATGCGATGGTCGGCACTGCCGGGCGCGATATCCTGTTCGGTGACGCCGGAAACGACGACATCCTTGCCGGTGACGGGGCCGACATGGTCTTTGGCGACGAAGGCGATGACCGGATCTTTGGTCAGGGCGGCGATGACTATATCAATGCCGGTGCCGGAAACGACACGGTGTTCGGTGGCGACGGCAACGATATGTTCGTGGCTCAGGTCGGCGATGGCAATGATGTCTATTACGGCGACGACGGCACTGACACGCTGGATATGTCGGCCATCACCGCCAACATCACCGCCAACCTTGGCACCGGCCATATGGAGCGCGGCTTCGTCAGTAGCGCCCAGACCGGACAGGACGTGATCTGGAGCATCGAAAACATCATCACCGGATCTGGCGATGATGTGATCACAGCCAGCGGTGCGGTCAACGTGATCGATGGCGGCGAAGGCAATGACACCTTCCGCTTCCTGTCGGCGGGTGACGCGGATGGCGATACCATCGTGACCTTCAACCCCGGTGACCGGCTGGACCTGAGCGCCATCGACGCCAACGCCGGCGCTGGGGGCAACCAGGGTTTCACCATCGTATCCGGTGGCCTGACCGGACCGGGGCAGCTGATGATCACGCTGGCCCAGATGGACGGGCAGGATGTGACCCTTGTGCAAGGCAAGACGACCGATGGCGACGAGGCCGACTTCACCATCCAGATCAAGGGGGCCCACGATCTGACCGCCAGCGATTTCAACCTGTGATGTCTGACGGTGCGGGGAAAGGAGGTGTCCATGTCCCCGCACCAGCCTTCAGGTTTCTGATTTGCAGAACATAGTAGTATTGAAAGGCATGCATCGTGGCTGGAAAAGAAACGACATCGGCCGTCAAGCGCCACCATTTCGAAAAACTGACCCGCGGTTTTCGCAGCATCTTTGTCTTTCTGTTCGGGCTGTCGGGGATCATCAACATTCTGGCGCTGACCGGCGCCTTTTACATGCTGCAAATCTATGACCGCGCCTTGACCAGCGGCAACGTCTCGACCCTTGTGGCCATCTCGATTCTGGCGATCGGGCTTTATCTGTTTCAGGGCCTGTTCGACGTGATCCGTTCGCAAATTCTGGTGCGGGTGGGGGCGCGGCTTGACCGCAAGCTGGCCCCTGTGGCGCATGAGATTGCGATCGACATGCCGCGCTTTGGCTATTCGACCGCCGAGGCGCTTGAGCGGGGGCGTGATGTTGATACCGTGCGCGGCTTCATGGGCAGTCAGGGGCCAACCGCCCTGTTCGATCTGCCGTGGGTGCCGCTGTTTCTGGGATTCGTATATCTGCTGCATCCATGGCTGGGGGCGCTGACACTTGGCGGGGCGCTGGTGCTTGCGTTCCTGACCATCCTGACCGAACTGATGACCCGCCGCCTGTCGGCCGGGGCGCATCAGTCGGTGGTCGCGCGCAACCGCATTGCAGATTCCAACGCCCGCAATGCCGAGATCGTCAAGGCCATGGGCATCGGAAGCCGGGCGGTGCGCCGCTTCGTCAAGGCAAACGAGGACCATCTGGCGATCCAGACCCGCGCCAGCGACATCAGCGGCACCTTTGGCGCGTTTTCGCGGGTGCTGCGGATGATCCTGCAATCGGCGGTTCTGGGACTTGGCGCCTATCTGACCATTCAGGGCCAACTGTCTGCGGGCGCGATCATCGCGGCCTCGGTCGCATCGGCCCGTGCGCTGGCGCCGATTGATATGGCCATCGGGAACTGGAAGCAGGTTGTCGGCGCCCGCGCGGCCTTCGGGCGGTTGCGGGAAACCGCAGTTGTCATGGCGGGCCGGGAAAAGCCGATGCCGCTGCCTGCCCCTGTCTCGACGCTGAAAGTCGAAAACATCACCGTCGCCGCACCCGGCACCGGCACCGTGTTGCTGAGCGAGGTCAGTTTCGAATTGCACTCAGGTCAGGCGCTTGGCGTGATCGGGCCAAGTGGCGGCGGCAAGACCACGCTGGTCCGGGCCTTGACCGGGATCTGGCCTTGCCTGCGCGGTGCAGTAAGGCTGGACGATGCCGAACTGTCGCAATTCGACGATGAAACCCTTGGCAAGCACATCGGCTATCTGCCGCAGGATGTCGCTCTTCTGGATGCCACAATCGAAGACAACATCTCGCGTCTGGCCGAGATGCCAAATCCTGACGCCGTGGTTGCGGCCGCCAAAGCCGCCGGGGTGCATGACATGATCCTCCGGATGCCCGACGGTTACAAAACCCGGCTTGGCCCCTTGGGGGCAAGTCTGTCGGGGGGGCAGCGGCAACGCATCGGCCTTGCCCGCGCGCTTTTTGGATCGCCGTTTCTTCTGGTGCTGGACGAGCCCAATTCGAACCTTGACGGAGAAGGCGAAGCCGCGTTGACCCAAGCCATCACCGCAATCAAGGCGCGGGGGGGAATTGTCGTGATAATCGCGCATCGGCCCAGTGCTCTGGCCGCCGTGGATCTGGTGGCCGCGATCCAGAATGGCCGCCTGACCGCCTTCGGGCCAAAGGACGAAATCATCCGCGCCAAGGTCGCCGCAGCCCCCGCAGACCCGGCCAACACTCTGGCCCCTGCCCCTGCGGTCGCATCACCGTTCAAGGCCCAGAAGTCCCGCAAGACCGAGAATTCCGGCGGCTTTGCCTTGCGCGTGGCCAAGCCGGGTGCGCAGGGGGGCAGATCATGATCATCGATGTCAAGGGAACCAAGACCCCGGCTGCCGACATCGACCCGGCCGGACGCTATGCGTTCAAGGATCCAGAGCGGTTTTCGATGGTGCCGAAGGTCTTGGCCATGGCGTTTGTCGGCATCGGGCTTTACCTGAAATCCATCTTTCCAGCCTCTGCCCGGAACCAGACCGATGTGCGCGGGGATGGCTTGGACGAGGTCGGTTCGGGGCCTCGCGCCGATGCCCTATTGCCGGGTGGCCCGCGTGAGCCGGTCACCGGTTCGGCAGAGCCCAAGCCCACCAAGGCAGATTTACTGTCAGACCCGGTCATGATCGAGGCCAGCCGTCCGCCGGTGATCCGGTTGACCGATATCAGCCATCACTCGAACCGCTTCACGCTGGATACGCCGGTGGTGGGTGTGCAAACCGATATCTCGGGACTGATCACGTCAGGTATCGTGTCGAATGTCGGGCTTGCACCAGAGCCGGACACCATCACCATTGCACCACCGGCCCGGATTGCGCCGGCAGCGGACCAAACACCCGACCCATCCCCGACCCCGACCGAAAGCGACGATCCAGCTGGCGACGGCGACCAACCTGACGACCGGGATCGCACCGCGCCGAACCGTGCCCCCAGGATTGACGGGCCGGTCTACCTCTACGACGTGGTCGGGGCCTCGGTGCTGCTGATCGGGTTGTCCGACCTGTTGCGCCATGCCGTCGATCCGGATGGCGACACGCTGTCTGTGGCCCGCGTGACGGCAAGCTCGGGCACGCTGACTGCATCGGGATCCGACTGGGTCTATCAGGCAACCGGCGAATACACCCAGCCGGTCGTGGTCAGCTACACCATCACCGATGGGGAATTCGAAACAAGTCAGACCGCGCAGTTCACAGCCATTCGCCCGATGCTGCGCGGCAGTTCCGGCGATGATCTGCTGATTGGCACGGTCTGGGCGGACGATATCGACGGCGACGCCGGGGACGACAACATTGACGGGCGTGATGGTGACGACGTGATCTCGGGTGGCGATGGCCATGATCACCTGCTCGGTGGGGCCGGGCATGACACGATCTTCGGCGGCCGCGGCAACGACATCCTGGTGGGTCAGGACGGCGATGACCATCTGTTCGGCGGCAATGGTGACGACAGCCTGTTCGGCGGTGCCGGCGATGACATTCTGAACGGTGGTGAGGGCGACGATCTGCTGGACGGCGGATCAGGCAATGACATTCTACTTGGCGACGCGGGCAATGACACCCTGATCGGTGGTGCCGGTGACGATCTGCTTGACGGAGGCGACGGCGACGATCTGCTGCTGGACGGTGCAGGTCAGGATATGGTGCTTGGCGGGGCGGGTGACGATACCGTTTTGGCTGCCACCGATGGCGAAGACGACTGGTTCTTTGGCGGCGAGGGATCTGATACCATTGACTATTCTGCGACAACGCAAGGCGTGGTCATAGACCTTGCGCACGGCGTGGCCACGGGTGAGGAAATAGGTCGCGACACCATCGAAGGCTTTGAGATTGCCATCGGCGGCGCGGGTGACGACCATTTCATCGTGGGCAATGAAGGCAGCGTCCTGTCCGGCGGATCCGGCGTCAACACGTTCGAGTTTCTGGCGCGGGCGGCCACTGACACCCCCCATCTTGTGGTCCACGAAATCACGGATTTCAAACACGGCGACAAGCTGCAGCTGTCGCACTACAAGCTGTTCGACAAGATATTCGACCGGCTGGAAGATGAATTCCAAGCCCTGTATGGCGACGATCTTGATGACGACGACATCCCGATCCGGGTGCGTCAGGACATTGTGGATGATGTCCGCCGCACGATCATCGAAGCCGACCTGAATTCCGACGACAGTTTCGAGACGACGATTTTCATTCAAGGCCACCATGCCTTTGTGATCACCGACATGTCCGCATGACCGTAAAAGGGAAACACCCCATGACCAACACCATGCAACACGATACCGAAAAGACCTATCGGCTGGCCCCTCTGGTGATCAGTGGTCTGGCACTGGGCGCGTTTCTGGTCATCGGCGTCGGCGGTTGGGCCGCAACGGCGCGACTGTCGGGCGCGGTGATCGCCATGGGAACGGTAACGGTGGACCAGAACCTGAAGTCGATCCAGCACCGGGACGGCGGCATCGTATCGGACATTGCGGTGCGCGAAGGCGATCTGGTGGCGCAAGGCCAGGTACTGATCCGGTTGGAGGACGCGCAGACCCGCGCGGAACTGTCGATCGTGCAATCCCAGCTTGCCGAACTGATGGCGCGGCGCGCACGGCTTATGGCCGAACGCGATGGTTTGACAGAAATCGCCTTTCCCGACGATCTGCTGACCGGTGACCACGCGGCTATGGAAGTGGTCACGGGGGCGATCCGGCTGTTTGATGGAAACCGTGCCAACCGGGACAGCCAACGGCGCCAGTTGATGCTGGGCATTGACCAGATCAGCGATGAAATCGAAGGACTGAAAGCCCAACGTGAATCCAAGGCGGACGAGACCCGGCTATCGGCCGCAGAACAGCTGCGCATCGTGGACCTGACCAAACGCAAATTGTCGGAAACCACCCGGCTTTACGCTGTCAACCGCGAGGTCGCGCAACTTTCCGGGCAATTGGGCGAGATTGACGCAGAAATTGCCCGTGCCCGTACCCGGATCAGCGAAATCAACCTTCAGATCATCGCGATTGATGAAACCAGCCGCACCGAAGCCCAACGTGAACTGAGTCAGGTGGAAACCCGTATCGCCGAATTGCGCGACCGCAAGCTGGCCACCGAAGACCGGCTAAGGCGCACAGATATCCGCGCGCCGATCGGTGGCACCGTGAACCAATTAAGTGTCCATACAATTGGCGGCGTGATTTCTCCGGCCGAGGTTCTGGTGACGATTGTGCCGGAAAATGCCCGGCTTTGGGTCGAGGCGCGGGTGCCGCCCGCCAGCATCGACCAAGTGGCACCGGGTCAGTCGGCACGCCTGCGCTTTTCGGCCTTCAACCATCGCACGACACCCGAACTGAATGGCACAATCAGTCACGTCTCGGCCGCGACCAACCGCGACCCGGCCACCGGCGAGACGTATTATCTTGCGCGTGTGGGCGTCACGGATGCCGAATTGGAAAAGCTGGGTGATCAAATGCTGATGCCCGGCATGCCGGTCGAGATTTTCATGACGACCGAGGAACGCACCGCTCTGTCCTATCTGGTCAGGCCGATAACCGATCAGTTCAGCCGCGCCCTGCGGGAACGTTGACGCATACCGGATCTTCTGTGCCACGATCAAAAAAGTGCCGCCGCCATGACAGGCGGCGGCGGGATTTTCTATTGACAGCCTACTGAAAAAAGCGAGCCCCCTCCGGGGCCTTTGGAAGCGCCATGGCCAATTCCAGGCGGTTCCTGGCTGCAAATTTCTGCATCATGTTGGACATATAATACTTGATCGTTTTTTCAGTCAGGCCAAGCCTGTCGGCAATCGCCCGATTGGTCCAACCCTGCACCAAAAACCGGGCAATCTGTTCTTCGCGATGCGTCATGCGCCGTTCAACAGCCTGCCTGCGTTCTTCTGATGACGCCCGCATGCGTCCGATGACCCAAGCCGCGACATGCGGGCTGATAAAGGTCTGGCCACTTGCGATCAATTCAAGCGCATCCAACACGTCAATCTTCGTGCAAGCCGATGAAATATAACCAGCAACCCCGGCATCAAGGGCGATGACCGCATGTTCGGGATTTTCAATTCCGGTGAACAGCACGATCTTTGTCTTGGGCGAAACCTCGCGCAGAACGCGAATGGTGGCAATCCCCCGATCCGGCTGGCCGCAATCCACGACGAACAGATCAGGTTTATGCTGCCGGGCAATTTCGACAACATCACCGTGAACCACAGTTGCCGCCGTAATGGTCAGGCTACCACTCTTTGCAATACGCTTTTGAAGTATTTCAGCCATCATCGGCTGATAAGAAAACAGGGCCAAACTTGACCGTTCCATCGACAGGCCTCCAATATCCACACGTTCAAAAATTTGGAAAGTCTTCGGGAACTCTTTAAACTCACGCCAGAGCGACGACCCTTCAATCTGCCTGCAACAGTGCAGACTCTTCTGGCAGGACAGTCCTGTCAGGCATGCCGTCTGGGCAAGAAACTATGATTCATTTGTATCACATTTCCGCCCAAGGCATACGCAGGAACTGGCGAAAATCCGCCAAAGCGGCCAATTTATGGCATTTCAATCGGAATTTATTCCAAAGCATATCTTGACTGCTCTTGTTATTCGCATGTGAAGAACCCATGACGTGCCGAGTGCATGTTTTAATCAATTCAGGATTGTAGTGGGCGGATCGCAAGGCGCCGTCTGACGTTTTGGTGTGATTCGCATCGGAACGTGGGGCCGATATGTCGCCTGATGCGCAGGCCAAAAGCCGTTGGGACTGACACGCAAGGATCCGCCATCTGCGTTGGTTCGGGGAACCGAAAGTGCCGGTCATGTGTTGACGGGTCGAAACGCGCGGCTCTGTTGACCGCGCATCCCCCTTTCCGGAAAGGACAGCCCATGCTTACCCCCACAGTCGCCGCGAACATGACAATCCCGGATGTCGGTGCCGCCCCGGATGCTGCCGAAGCCCTGTTGACCCTTCAGCGCCGGACAGCCGACGCTTTGGCGGGCTATGTCACGATGGTTGACAAGGCTGAACCCGGCTTTCGTCCGTTGGTCGAACGGTTCCGCGCCCTTCACGATCGGCACAACACTGCCCTCAGCGCCATGCTGATCCGCCACGGCCACGAACCGGACGCCGATGGCAGTTTCATGGGCAACGTCAACAAGGCTGTGGTCAGTCTGCGGGCGCTGTTCGACGAGATCGACGAAGACGTGATGGACAGCATTCGCGACGGCGAAAATCATGTGCTGACCGCTTTCGAAGACGTCTTGGCAACGTCCGGTTTGCCTGCCGCCGACGGCATAGAAGTGCGGGACATGCGCGATGAACTGACGCTCTTGCTGCAAGACACGCGGCATCTGGACTAAGGGCCACCCGATCCGTCGGGACAGGCACGCGAACGCCGGGGCACGGCTGTGCCCCGGCGTTTTTGGTTTTGCCCTTGGCGGACTTTCGGACTTGCACTGGCCTACGAAACATCCATATACCATCCATACGGATGATATTCAGAGATTTTGATGCCAAAACCAAAGCCCCCCCTGCCGCCTGCCAAGACCCCGGAGTCTGAAAAGATTACGATCAATCTTGGTTTCGTCGATCTGGGTCAGATCGAACTTCTGGTGCAGGAAGGGTTCTATTCCAACCGGTCTGACTTCATCCGCACCGCGATCCGCAATCAGATCGACCGGCATGCCGAAACGGTGCGGCAAGTGGTGATCCGCAAAAGTGTGGACCTTGGTTTGCGCCATATCTCGAACGACGAGCTTTTGGCCGCGCGCGCACAGGGACAGATGCTGGACATCCGCGTTCTGGGTCTTGCGGTCATTGCCCATGACGTCCCTGCCGATCTGGCCCGCGACACGATTTCCGCCCTGACCGTTCTGGGTTCCCTGCGGGCAAGCGAAGACGTCAAGGCCGCCCTTGCCGACCGCGTAACCTGACCTTTTCAGACAGAAAGCACAGTATGAGCACGCATTTTTCCCGCAGCATGGCCAAGGCAACCGAATTGACACGATCCGGCAAATTGCAAGAGGCGACCGACCTGATCCAATCCTTGCTGACCAAAAGCGACCCTGCCGCAGCCCCGGCCGCACCCGATGATGCCATCGAAGGCAGTTTCACCCGGCTTGACGACCCCGCGCCGACAAAGACATCCAAACCCCGAACGGCCCGAGCCAAACCGGCGTCCACCGCCGCCCGGTCCGGTCTGTCCGAAACCCTGCGCAAGATTGCGGCGGGGGGCATGCCGGCCCGCCCACCTCTGGCAACCTCGCCGGGTGAACAGCCGCCGGGGGCGTCGTTTGACTCTTTGACGCACAGATCGGCGCACGGAACCCGCGATTATCGTCTGTACATGCCCGCAAACCGATCAGATCAGCCGATGCCGCTGATCGTGATGCTGCATGGCTGCACCCAATCGCCCGAAGACTTTGCCAAAGGCACCGGCATGAATGGCGTGGCCGAGGAATTCGGGTGTCTGATTGCCTATCCGGGACAACCCAGTGGGGCAAATGCGCAAAAATGCTGGAATTGGTTCCGCCCCGAGGATCAGGCCCGCGACCGGGGCGAACCTGCCGTCATTGCGGGGATCACGCGCGATATTATGCGGGAACATACAGTTGACCCGGCGCGGGTCTATATCGCCGGTCTGTCGGCAGGCGGTGCGGCGGCTGCGATCATGGGGGCGGCTTATCCCGACCTCTATGCCGCAGTCGGTGTCCACTCCGGTCTGCCTGCGGGCGGGGCGCAGGATATCGGATCGGCGTTCATGGCGATGCGCACCGGCGCCAAGGGTGCGGCGCATGGGGCGGCAGTTCCCACCATTGTCTTTCACGGAGCTGCCGACACCACGGTGCATCCGCAAAACGGCCAATCCGTGCTGGACCGCGCGCTTGAGGCCCATCCGACATTGATCCCGAAGACCGTGACCGGGGCTGTTGCGGGCGGGCGCAGCTATCGCCAGACACGGCACAGCCTTGCCAACGGCACAAGCCTTGCCGAGCATTGGGAGATTGACGGCGCGGGCCATGCATGGTCCGGGGGACATGCCGGCGGCAGCTATACCGACCCCACCGGCCCAGACGCCTCGCGCGAGATGGTGCGATTTTTCCTGCAGCACAGACGCACCTGACCGACGCCGCCGCGTCCGAAACACGCCCGACCCTGACGGCCCCATGGAACTGTTTTCATGGGGCCGCGTTGTTTCTGTAATCGTCAGAACCACAGACAAGGGAACCCTGCCATGGGCATACTCTGGACCATCATCATCGGATTTGTGGCGGGGATCATCGCCAAGTTTGTCATGCCGGGTAACAACGAACCGTCCGGTTTTGTGCTGACGACGATCCTTGGCATCGTGGGTGCAATTGTGGCCACCTACCTTGGCCAAAGTCTTGGCTGGTATTCTCCGGGACAGGGCGCGGGGATCATCGGCGCCGCAGTCGGGGCCATCGTTGTTCTTGCGGTTTGGGGTTTTGTCCAAAAGCGCACATGACCGTTGTCCAACCGCCCTTTCTCTTCGTCCTTTGAACCGGAGACATGACATGTCCAAATCGACACCGTCCCTTCTTGCCCTTCTCGGCCTTGTTGCCGTTGCGGGCTATCAGAACCGCGGCCGCATCAGCGACATGTTGTCGGATGCCCGGCAAAAGTCAGCCGACCTGCCGCATGTGCAAAGGCCACCCGGCGAGGTTCAGCCCGAGGGCGGTTTCTTGTCGGAAATCAGCCAGTTGTTTGCCACCGGTGCGGCAGGCACCACGCTGTCCACAGGGCTGAACGAACTGGTAAACCGGTTCCGCGCAGCAGGGCGTGCGGCCCCGGCAGACAGTTGGGTATCGGCCGAGGCGAACATGCCCATCGACTTGGACGAACTTGAAGCCGCCATCGGTCATGAGACGCTTGATGATCTGGCTGCGAAAACCGGCCTGTCGCAGCGGGCACTGCTGCTGCGTCTGAACGCCGCCCTGCCCGAGGTCGTCAACCGCTTTACCCCGCACGGTCGGGTGCCAACCGAACCCGAAGCCCGTGCCTTTGACTGACACGCGCCAGACGGCACTGGTTGCACGCACTCTGGCGCCATGGATTGCTTAAAAATTAAGCATTTGCCCATGGCGTCAGCCAAATTGCCAACTTGTGCCCAGGCTTCGCACGAAGGCGGTTGATCTGGGCCAAAAGTCCCATAAGATGATCGAACAAATAAAATCATCTGATGCGGCAAACACGCCCCGAAAGCAGGTCTGCGGACAACTGCTTCGGGGTTTTTTGGTTCAATGGGGTCGGGCGGCATGAAACGGCGCATCGAAATCGGTCTGCTGTACTCTCGATCAGGCAGCTATTCCCTGATCTCAGAGGCGTGCCGGTCCGGCGCCTTGGCCGCCATCGCTCAGTTGAACGCCGACCCTGATCTGGATATTTCCTTTGTACCGGTCGAACGTGATCCTAGGGGCAATGTCGATCTATATGGTCCGCTGTGCGAGGAAATCCTGCGCGACACCTCTGCCCGCCATGTGATCGGCTGTGTCACATCCTGGAGCCGCAAGGAAGTGATCCCGACGCTGGAACGTCATGGTGGCACGCTGTGGTACGCCGTGCCCTATGAAGGGTTCGAAGCGTCCGATCATGTCGTCTATACCCACGCCTGCCCGAACCAGCATCTGCTGCCGTTGCTGGATTGGGTGCTGCCAAACCACGGCCGCCGGGCCTATCTGACCGGGTCCAATTACATTTGGGGGTGGGAGCTGAACCGCCTTGCCCGTGAACGGATCACGCAGGCGGGCGGTGATATCGCGGGAGAACGCTATCTGCCGATCGGGTCGCGCGATGTGGGCCGGATCATCGACGAAATCCGGTTTGCCCGGCCGAACTTCATCCTGAATTCCCTGATCGGACCGTCGTCATATGAATTTCTCGCGGCCTATCGCGGTCTGGGTCAGGAAGACAGCCATTTCGCGCCATCGAATTGCCCTGTCCTGTCGTGCAACCTGACCGAATGTGAGTTGCCGGCCATTGGCACTGCCGCCGAAGGTCTGGTGGCCGCTGGTCCGTATTTCCGGGGTGTTCCGGGGTGGCCGGGGGGCGCGACTTTCGGATCCTCGCACGAGGCGGCGGCCTTTACGGCGGTGCGCGAACTGGCCCGACTGTTGGCAGGACGCGCCAAGGCCGAGGATCTTGCCCTGTCACAGCTCTTGTCTGGCGATCAGGTGCCTGGTGGGATAATCGACCCCGAAACGCATCATACCGTGCTGCCTGCGATCATCGCGCGGGTGGAAAATGGACTGTTCCGGGTGATCCATAAGCGCAGTGGGGTAGCGGGAGATCCCTATCTGACGCGGACACAGCAAAGCCCGGCCATCCCCCAACTGCGGGTGGTGTCATGAGACGTCCGATCCGCATTCCCAACCTTGGCGGCGCGCAGGCCATGATCCTGCATCGACCCCACCCCATCGTGCAATCCCTGACCCGGCAACTGACCGCCATAGGTCTGCATGTCACCCAAGCCTGGCCGGAGCTGGGGCCACATGCAATTGGGGCCGATTATGTGTTTTTCGATGCCGACATGGGCCATGACGGCATGTTCCCCTGGCCCGAGGGTCAGCCACCGATGCCGATGATCGCCCTGATCGGATCGGAAGCGCCGGGCCGGATCGAATGGTCGCTGCGCGCCGGGGCGCATGCGCAACTTCTGAAACCCGTGGGCGACAACGGGGCCTATTCCGCCCTGCTGATTGCGCGGGATGCGTTCGATACCCAAAGGGCCCTGTTCGCCGAAATTGCCGACCTGAAGCGTCGGCTGGACGGGCGGCAGACAGTGGTGCGCGCGGTGACGCTGCTGGCGGCACGCGGCAAGACCGAAGAAGAAGCCTATGCCCAGTTGCGGCAGATGGCCATGGCATGGCGTATCAGCTTTGAAGATGCCGCCGCACGCATCGTGGCCAGCCGGGATGGCACGGCCCCCACAGGACAGGAGGCGCGCGATGGCAGACACGACGGCTGAGCTGGACCCGCGCCCGCAATCGGCGCTCCGGCGGCTGATGCAGCGCAAGTTGGCGTTGTTCGGCATGGCGCTGATCGCGATTGTGGTGGCAGGCGCGGTGTTTGCGCCGTGGATTGCGCCCTATGCACCGCAAGAACAGCATTTCGACGGTCTGACAATCGAGGGCGCGCCGCTGCCCCCCGATGCACGGTTCATCATGGGCACCGACCTTCTCGGGCGGGATCTGTTCAGCCGGATCCTGTATGGTGCCCAGACCTCGTTGATCATCGGGGTGGTGGCGAACAGTCTGGCGCTGACCATCGGCACCCTTGTCGGGCTGACGGCGGGGTTTTTCCGAGGCTGGATCGGGGCGGTGCTGATGCGCTTTACCGATCTGATGATGGCGTTTCCGGCGCTGCTGCTGGCGATCTGCCTCGCCGCCATTTTCAAGCCATCGCTGTGGATCGTGGCGCTTGTCATCGCATTGGTGAACTGGGTGCAGGCGGCGCGGGTGATCTATACCGAAACCACGTCCCTTGTGGAACGCGACTTCATTGCCGCCGAGCGCACGTTGGGCGCAGGCACCGGGCGGATCCTGTTTCATCACATCCTGCCGCATCTGGTGCCCACCATCATCGTCTGGGGCACTCTGGGGATTTCAACCACGGTGCTGCTGGAGGCGACGCTGTCGTTCCTTGGCGTCGGCGTGCAGCCGCCCACGCCCAGCTGGGGCAATATCATCTTCGAAAACCAGACCTATTTTCAGGCTGCACCCTGGCTGGTGTTCCTGCCGGGGGCGGCGATCATCCTTCTGGCCTTGGCGTTCAATCTGGTGGGTGATGCCCTGCGCGATGTGCTGGACCCGACGCAACGGGGGCGCGACTGATGGCTGCTTTCCTGATCCGTCGCCTGATCCAGTCCGCGCTGATCCTTCTGGGCGTCAGTTTCATCACCTTTGTGCTTCTGTATGTCTTGCCCGCCGATCCGGTGCGTCAGATTGCAGGACGCTCTGCCACGGCACAGACGGTGGAAAACATCCGTCAGCAACTTGGTCTGGATCAGCCCTTTGTCGTGCAATACGGCCGCTATCTGTCGGCGCTGTTTCAGGGCGATCTGGGACGCAGCTACCTGCAAAAGACCGAAGTTGCCGATCTGATCCTGTCACGGCTTCCGGCCACGTTGCTTTTGATGCTGGCCGGGATCGGGGCCGAACTGGTGCTGGGTCTGACCATGGGGATCGCCGCCGCCCTGATGCGGGGCCGTCTGGGCGATCAGGTGTTGATGATGACGTCTTTCGTCACCGTTTCGGCGCCGCAATTCGTGGTCAGTCTGCTGATGCTGTATGTCTTTGCGGTCAAGCTGGGCTGGTTTCCGATCGGTGGCTATGGCACGGCGGCGCATCTGGTGCTGCCTGCCCTGACGCTCGGGATACTGGGGTCGGGGTGGTATAGTCGCATGATGCGATCCTCGATGATCGAGGTTCTGCGCGCCGACTATATCCGCACCGCCCGCGCCAAGGGGCTAAGCCGCGCCCGTGTCGTGCTGCGCCATGCCCTGCCCAATGCCATTTTGCCGATCATCGCCATGATCGGCATCGACATCGGCATTTTCATGGGCGGCATCGTCGTGGTGGAAAGCGTCTTTGGCTGGCCCGGTATCGGCCAGCTGGCATGGCAGGCGATCCAGCGCGTCGATATTCCCATCATCATGGGAGTTACGCTGGTGTCTGCCTTTGCCATCGTCATCGGCAATCTGCTTGCCGATCTGATTGCCCCGTTCATCGACCCTCGGATCCGCCTGCGCTGATCCGGGCAACAAACCACCCCCAACAGGAGAGACACACAATGACAAAATGGCTTGCCTCTACCGCCCTTGTGCTGACGCTGGCACTTCCCGCCACGGCACAGGAGTACACCCCCGACCCGAACGCCAAGGCAGGCGGGTCGATCACCGTCACCTACAAGGATGACGTGGCCACACTTGACCCTGCGATCGGTTATGACTGGCAGAACTGGTCGATGATCAAATCGCTGTTCGACGGGCTGATGGATTATGTGCCGGGCACCACCGAGTTGCGCCCCGGTCTGGCCGAGACTTACGAGATTTCGCCCGATGGTCTGGTCTACACCTTCACGCTGCGGGCCGGAGTCAAGTTCCACAACGGCCGCGAGATGACGGCCGAAGATGTGAAATACTCGCTCGACCGCGTCACCAACCCCGAAACCCAATCGCCGGGTGCGGGCTTTTTTGCCGCGATCGCCGGGTTCGATACCGCGGGGCCAGACGGGTTGTCCGGGGTTGAAGTGGTTGATCCACTGACGGTCAAGATCACCCTTGCCCGGCCGGATGCCACCTTCCTGCACGTCATGGCGCTTAACTTCGCGTCGGTTGTGCCGAAAGAGGCGGTGGACGCGGCTGGCGCCGATTTCGGCAAGACGCCGGTCGGAACCGGGGCGTTCAAGCTGGCAGAGTGGACGCTTGGCCAGAAATTGGTGTTCGAAAAGAATGCCGATTACTGGCGTGCTGGCCTGCCCTATCTGGATCAGATCGTGTTCGAGGTCGGACAAGAACCGGTGGTTGCCCTGTTGCGCCTGCAAAGCGGCGAGGTTGACGTGCCCGGTGACGGCATCCCCCCGGCCAAGTTTCAGGAAGTCATGGCAGACCCGGCACAGGCGGCGCGTGTTGTGCAAGGCGGCCAGTTGCACACCGGCTATATCACGCTGAATGTGACGCAGGCCCCGTTCGACAAGCTGGAGGTGCGCAAGGCCGTGAACATGGCCATCAACAAGGACCGCATCACCCAGATCATCAATGGCCGTGCGGTTCCGGCCACGCAACCGCTGCCACCGACGATGCCCGGCTACACCGAAGGCTACGCGGGCTATGCCTATGACATCGACGGTGCCAAGGCCCTGTTGGCCGACGCGGGTCTTGCCGACGGGTTCGAAACCGATCTCTATGTCATGAACACCGACCCGAACCCGCGCATCGCCCAGGCCATCCAGCAGGATCTGGCCGCCATCGGCGTAAAGGCCAATATCCTGTCGCTGGCACAGGCCAATGTGATCGAGGCAGGCGGTGCCGGCACTGCGCCGATGATCTGGTCGGGCGGCATGGCATGGATCGCGGACTTCCCCGATCCGTCCAACTTCTACGGCCCGATCCTCGGCTGTGCCGGTGCGGGTGAAGGCGGCTGGAACTGGTCCAAGTTCTGTGACGAAGGCCTGGATGCCAAGGCGACCGAGGCCGACAGCCTGTCAGACCCCGCCAAGGCCGCCGACCGTCTTGCCCTGTGGTCCGATGTCTATACCGGCGTGATGGAACAGGCCCCCTGGGTGCCGGTGTTCAACGAAGAGCGCTACACCATGAAGTCGGAACGGATGGGCGGCGATGACGCCCTTTACGTCGATCCGGTGTCGATCCCGGTCAACTATGACTATGTGTTCGTGAAGTAACATGTGCAAAGCCTGCACCTACACGATCCACGGCGCGCAGCACCATTTCGGGTGGGATAACTCCCTGCCCCCGGCGCTGCGCGCCGAACCCGGATCGACAATCCTGTTTCACTGTCATGATTCCTCGGCGGGCCAGCTTGGCCCGTCGTCCACCGTGGCCGATGTGGCAACGCTCGATTTCGGCAAGATCAACCCGGTGTCGGGGCCGATCTTTGTCGAAGGTGCCATGCCCGGCGATGCGATCAAGGTCACCATCGACAGCTTTGCCCCGCGCCAATTCGATGGCCGCGGTTTTGGCTGGACTGCGAATATTCCCGGTTTCGGGCTGCTGGCGGATCAGTTTCCCGACCCGGCGCTGCACGTCTGGACCTATGACACCGCGTCGATGAACCCGGCCCTGTTCGGTCGCGAAGGCCGCGTGCCGCTGAAACCCTTTGCCGGGACCATCGGCAATGCCTTGGCGGAAAGCGGGCTTCATTCTGTCGTCCCGCCCCGTCGGGTGGGCGGCAACCTTGATATCCGTGACCTGAACGCAGGGGTGACGCTTTACCTTCCGGTCGAGGTTGAAGGCGCGTTGTTCAGCGTGGGCGATACCCACGCGGCACAAGGCGACGGCGAAGTGTGTGGCACAGCCATTGAATCGCCGATGGATGTGGTGCTGACGCTGGATCTGGTGAAGGGGGCGAACCTGAAAACCCCACGCTTTACCACCCCCGGCCCGGTGACGCGCCATCTGGATGCCAAGGGCTACGAGGTGACGACCGGCATCGGCCCCGACTTGATGAGTGCCAGCCGCGATGCCGTGGCAGGCATGGTGGATCTGCTCTGCGCACAGCGCGGCATGGCGGCGGTTGATGCCTACATGCTGGTGTCCACCTGCGGCGATCTGCGGATTTCCGAGATTGTCGATATGCCCAACTGGGTGGTCAGCTTTTACTTCCCGCGCTGCGTGTTCGAATGATCGTGGCCGCCGAACCACTTTCCGGGGCTGTGATGGCCCCGGAGCCCCGGCCGGTCCTTTTGGTCGAAGGGCTGACGGTTTCGGTGCAGACCGAAGGCGGTTTGCGGCCCCTGGTGCAGGATCTGTCGTTCAGTGTGAACCGGGGCGAAACCATTGCCATCGCGGGCGAAAGCGGGTCGGGCAAATCGCTGACCTCGCTTGCGATCATGGGCTTGCTGCCGTTTCCGGCGGTGCGGGTGACCGCAGGGCGGATCAGCCTTGGCCCGACCGATCTGACCACTCTGCCCGAAGCGCAGATGCGCCGGATCCGCGGCGACCGTATTGCGATGATCTTTCAGGAACCGATGTCCAGCCTGAACCCGGTGCTGACCATCGGCACCCAGTTGATCGAGGCCATCCGCGCGCATCAGGACGTCAGCCCGTCCGCGGCGCAAACAGCGGCGCTGGCCGCCCTGACGGCGGTTCGGCTGTCACAGCCCGAACGGCGGATGGTGCAATATCCGCATGAATTGTCTGGCGGCATGCGTCAGCGCGTGATGATCGCCATGGCGCTTGCGTTGCGCCCCGAGGTGCTGATCGCGGACGAGCCGACAACCGCGCTGGACGTAACGGTGCAACGTGAGGTGCTGGACCTGTTGCGCGATCTGCAGCGGGATCTGGGCACCGCCATCATCCTGATCACCCATGACATGGGCGTTGTGGCCGAAATGGCCGACCGGGTGATCGTGATGAAATCCGGCGCGATGGTGGAACAGGCCCCCGTCGGCGCCCTGTTCCGATCCCCGGCCCAACCCTACACCCGTGATCTGCTGGCGGCCGTGCCGCGCATGGGCCTGCGCGCGGAACGTCCTCAGGCCACGCCCGCCCCACCCGTGGCACAACTGCGCGATGTGGTTGTGCGGTTCCCGCTGAAGGGCGGTTTGTTTGGCCGCACCGTGCAGAATGTCCATGCGGTCGAGAACGTCAGCTTTGACATCCGCCGGGGGGAAACATTCTCGCTGGTCGGAGAATCGGGATGCGGAAAATCGACCATCGCCAAGGCAATGGTCGGGCTCGTCCCACATCAGGGTAGCATCACCTTGTCGGGTCAGACCCTTACTGGTCTTGACCGCGACGGGATGAAGGCGGTCCGTCGGCGGGTGCAAATGGTGTTTCAAGACCCGATGGCCGCGCTGAACCCGCGCAAGACCGTGGGCGATCTGATCGCCGAACCCCTGCTGATCCACGGCATCGGCAGCCCGGATGAGAGGCGCAGCGCAGCGGCGGACCTGATGCAGCGTGTTGGTCTGTCGAACGATCAGCTTGACCGCTATCCGCATGAATTTTCGGGCGGCCAGCGCCAACGGATCTGCATTGCCCGTGCCCTTGCGCTGAAACCTGATCTGATCATTGCCGACGAAAGCGTGTCTGCGCTGGATGTCAGTGTTCAGGCCCGCGTGCTGAACCTGTTGCGGGAATTGCAGCAAGAGATGGGGCTGGCCTATCTGTTCATCAGCCATGACATGGCGGTGGTGGACAATATCTCGGACCGGGTGGCGGTGATGTATCTGGGCCAGATCGTCGAAATGGGCAGCCGCGCGCAGGTGTTCAGCAACCCCCAGCATCCCTATACCCAACGTCTGATCGAGGCCGTTCCCGTGCCGGATCCTGCCCATCAGCGCCAACCGGCCAGCCGCCCCTTCGGTGACATTCCAAGTCCGGTTCACGCCATCGGGTCCGGCCCGGCCCGTGCCATTCTGCGCGACATCGGTGGCGGTCATCTGGTGGCGGAAGTCTAACTGTATGGTCCCCGGGTTCGCTTACGTTGCGTCACAAGGCGGTGTTTCCAAACAACCGGTCGATGCCGAATGGCCACGGTCGTAAAGATTCTGAGCCTGTGGACGTTCTATTGACCAAAGTCGGCACAATTATGCTCCCGCATGCGCGGAAGGTGTGGCGCAGGTTCCCGAATAGGTTGTAAAGATTGTAAAAGTCAAAGGACCACCCGAATGTCGGAAAAATGACGGAGTCGATGTCGTTGATCGCGGAACTTCTGCACCAGATCGAAACCGCCCCTGAACAGGACATGATCACCTCCGTCATTGGTTGGCTGGGCCATCGGTGCCAAGCATCCTCTGCTGAACTGACGGTGACATCTTCCTTTGACGACGCCACCTTGCGCGTGACCTGGCCTGCATCGCAACTGCCGGACGCCGAGTCGGAAGGACCGGTCCACCGGATCGCCCTTGGCCAGATCGAAGGCGAGTCGGCTGAACTTGTGCTGGGCCTGGGCAACGGGCCGCTTGCGCAAGAGGATGTGGTGGCCCTCGACGGTGCCCGCCCGATCCTGCGACTTTTGGCTGAACGGCATCAACTGCGCTGTGCGGCATCGCGGCTCAGGGATCTGGCCTCGCTTTGGGGCACATGGCTTTGGGAAACCGACGGGCAAGGCAGGGTGGCCTATCTGTCGGCTGATCTGGCCAGGACAGAGATGTTTCAAAAGGCACGCGGGGACAGGACTGACAGCTACCGCGCCGATATCAAACCGGACGAATGGTCAGCCCTGAGCAGCAAAATGGCGCAGCGCCTGCCGTTCCGGAATCTGTTCCACACCATCATCCTGCCCGATGGCCAAAAGCACTGGCTGCGCAGCAGTGGCATTCCAAGACACGATACGGATGGGTCATTCCTTGGCTATTCCGGGATCAGCGCCGAACGCAACAAGCCGGCCGAACAGGAACACAGCGCGATTGCCGCCTATGACCGGTTGACCGCCATTCTGGATGTCTTGCCCGACCTTGTGTTCGAAATCACGGCAGACGGACGCTATACCGATTTTCTGGCCGGTCCAGCGGATCTGATGGGCAATGCACGCCAGAACCTTCCCGGCAAAACACTGGAAGATATCCTGCCCGCCGACCTTGCGGCCCGAACACGGGCCGCCCTTGAACAGACCTTGAAAACGGGGCGCAGCCCGCCGGAACGCTATCGCCTGGCGTCGCCTTTGGGCATGCGCTGGTATGAACGTGCCGGGGCGCGAAAGGCCCCGACCGGGCCGGGTGAAGACTCGACCGCCATCTTTGTCGTGCGCGACGTAACCGACGACATGGAACAGGCCGACGAATTGCGCCGACTGGGCCGGGTGGTCGAAACCATGTCGAACCTGGTTGTGATCATCGATCCGGAACAGCGCATCACATGGGTCAACCGCGCCTGGGAAAACCGGACAGGCTGGACCTTGGCCGAAGTGCTTGGTCAGGATCTGTCAACAGTCGTCCGGGGCAACCGGGGCGACGCATCGAATGCGGAAATGGTCGCTTCGGCCATCGCGCGCGGTAAACCCTACCACGGCGAGACGGTGAATTTCAACCGTCACGGAACCGCCTACTGGATCGACTTCAACATTCTGCCCCTTCTGGATGCCGAAGGTCGGATCACAGGCTATGTGTCGGTTGAAACCGACATAACCGACCAGAAAGAGAGCGAGGCACGCGCGGCGCAATTGGCCGATGAAGCCGACCGGATGCGGGCACAGCTGAACAACGCAATTGAAACCCTGCCGGATGGTGTGCTGATCTGGGATCAGAATGATCGTCTGGTCTTTGCGAACTCGGCCTACAAGCGGATGTATCCCGAGGTTTCGGATGCGCTTGTTCTGGGTGTGTCGCAGGCCGATATCCTGCAAATCGGAATCAGGTTGAAGGCGTTTCCCGATGCCATCGGCCGCGAAGAAGACTGGCTTGCCGAACAATGGGAGCGCTACCGGAACCCCAGCGTGGATGAGGTTTACCGGTCGGACGCACGCTGGATCCGCCGGCTTGATCTGCGCACGCCGGACGGCGGACGCATTGCGGTGCGCATCGACACGACCGAACGGCGCAAACAGCTTCAGGCGCTTGATGCCGCCAATCAATCCCTTGCCGAGGCGCGGGGGTCCTTGGCCCAGATCATCGAAAGCGCCGATGTCGGAACGTGGAACTGGAACGTGGACAGCGGCGCGCTTCGCATCGGGGGGCGCTATGCCCAGATGCTGGGCTATTCGCCGGAAGAACTGGGCGAGCCGTCGGATGAAATGTTCCGCAGTCTGGTGCATCCTGACGATCTGGCCCGGCTGGATATGACCGAGGACGATGATTTCTCGCCACTGTCCGACGGGCGTGAACCGGTCCGCGAACACCAGTTGCGCATGCGCCGCAAGGACGGCACATGGGCGTGGATCCTGTCGCGTTCCGCCGTGACGGACCGTTTGCCCGATGGTCGGCACAAGACCGTCGTGGGCATCCATCTGGACGTGACCGAGCGTAAACGCTTGGAGGATCTGGTCATCAACAACCAGAGATTCCTGAACGAAGTGATGGACACCTCGATTTCCGCTATCGTGGTCATGAATGCCCAGGGGGTGATCACCTACGCCAACGCTGAGGCAGAACGAATCCTTGGCCTGACCAGAGACACCATACAAGGACGCAAATACGACGATCCAGCATGGCACATCACGGCAACGGATGGCAGTCCGATGCCGACCGAAGCGTTGCCGTTCCTGCGCGCCCATGCCAGTGGCGAAAGCGTCCGCGATGCGCGCATGGCCGTTGAATGGCCCGATGGTACGCGGCGGATCCTTTCGGTCAATGCGGTTCCACACGCAGGACTTGACGGAACCAATGTCGATCGACTGATCATCACCTCTTTTGTGGATATTACGGAAGACCTCAACAAGGCATACCGGCTTGAGCAGGCTTTGGTCGAGGCGCAGGCTGCCAGCCAGTCGAAATCCACCTTCCTTGCCACCATGAGCCACGAAATCCGCACGCCGCTGAATGGCGTTCTGGGGATGGCTGAAATGCTGGAAGGGTTGATCGACGAACCGCGCAAAAGAGAAATGATCGGAACCATTCGTCGTTCTGGAGAGTTGTTGTTGAACGTATTGAACGAGATCCTGGACATGTCAAAAATCGAAGCCGGGAAGATGGTGATTGAAGAAATCCCCTTCACACCCGCAGAGATCGCCCGTCAGATCGAACCGCTGCACGCTTTGCGGGCGGAAGAAAAGGGGCTGGATTTCGAAGTCTTGACCAACCCCGGCGCAGAGCGCCCTCGGGTTGGCGATTCCTTCCGGATACAACAAATCCTGAACAACCTTCTGAGCAATGCCATCAAGTTCACCGAAGCCGGATCGATTTCGCTGACGATGTCGGCCCGCGAAGGCAAGCCCCTTGTGATCGAGGTCCGCGATACCGGCATCGGCATGTCGCCCGAACAATTGAGCAGGGTGTTCAACAACTTTGAACAGGCAGAGGGGGGCACAACCCGTCGGTTCGGGGGAACCGGTCTTGGCATGGCCATCGTACACAGTCTGGTGCGACTGATGGGCGGCGACATTACGGTTGCAAGCACCCTTGGCCAAGGCACCAGCGTAAAGGTCACCCTGCCGCTGCCGGAAACCGTTGAAACCGTGGCCGCAGAAGCGATCACGCCCGATGTCCCCAAGCGATATTCGCTGAGCGGCATATCACTTCTGATCGCGGACGATTCGGCCACGAACCGGATGGTGATCAGCGAAATGTTGAAAGACACTGGTGCGACACTCGTTCTGGCGACCAACGGAGCAGAGGCCGTATCCGAATGGACCCGTCTGGTCGAGGCGCAAACGCCCGCAGACATGCTGATCCTTGATATCGCGATGCCAATACTGGACGGAATTGGCGCCTTGCAGGCCATTCGCAGTGCGGCACCCGCAGGCGCACAGGTGCCGGCCATCGCGGTGACCGCCAATGCGATGTCGCATCAGGTGTCGGAATACATCATGGCCGGGTTCGACTCGCATGTAGCCAAGCCATTCCGGCAGGCAGAACTGCTGCATGCGATTACGACGCTGTTGCCGCCAGGGTAGGGGCAGAACATTGAAAGTGCTGTCACGTTTGCAGTGGCTTCGCCAAGCCGGCAGACCTGCCATGACACTTTCTGCCCATCGATCGGCCATAATCTGTTGATATAAATTTGAAAATTACTTAGCGTCGCAGCGGTTACACGTTCGATGCGTATCTGTTTGAGTCAAGGAATCTGCGGGCATGACCCAAATCGGGGACCACCAACCGGCTGTCGTTCTGTTGGCCGAAGATGATGAGATCAACCAGCAGATCGTGCGCTATATCCTTTCAGATCTGGCGTTTATCAATCTGGTGATCGCCCCTGACGGAAAAGCTGCCCTTGAAGCCGCACTGTCCCAACGCTTTGATTTGATGATCTTCGACCGCCACATGCCGCTGATTTCGGGGGATCGGGTAATCCGGCACCTCAGGGCGTCCCGCACACTCAATACCGGAACCCCGATCATTCAGTTTACGGCAGATGCCGATCGCGCCAGCATCGGCAGGTCTGGCGCAGGCCAAGCCGATGCGATTGTGCCAAAGCCGGTTCAAGGCGACCAGTTGCGTGCCACCGTTTTGCAGCTGTTGGGCCGCCAACGCCGAAACAATTCCTGAAATCTGGTTGGTTAACGCCTCATTAACGCCTCAATCTCCGTCATAGGTTGCATCAAACAACTAAAGGTGGTGATGATGCCAGCCAATCTGCGATACCTTGCAATCGATGATGACCCGGCCTTTCATTTGATCCTGACACAGATGATGGTGCAACTTGGCTATCAAGCCCCTGTATGTGCAACGTCGGCGATAGAGGCTCTTGACCGACTGGCCGATCCGCAGGCCCATTTCGACGGCATCCTTCTGGACATCCAGATGCCAGGCATGGATGGAATTGAGGCATGCCAGCGCATCCGTGCCCTGCCACAACACCGCGAAACCCCGATCATGATGGTGACCACGCTGAACGGTCGCGCTTATGTTGACCGGGCCTTTGCCGTAGGGGCAACCGACTACCTGACCAAACCCATAGACCGGCTTGAACTTCAGGCACGCCTCAGCATGCTTGACCGGTTTGTCCGCGAGCGCACGCTTTCACAATCGCTGCGCTTCGCAGTGGAAGCCATGGGCGATCTTCCCGGGGTTGGGTTCGACTTCGACGATGCCGTGCCCCTGCCGAAAAGTGACTTGTTGATCGACTATCTGGCGTTGCAGAACCACCTGCTGACGCTGAGTCGTCTGAAACTGCATTCCCATATGGCGATGGCGTTTCAGCTGGTTGGGGCGTCGGGCCTGTTTTATCGGCTCGAGCGCATGGACTATCTGGATTACATGGCAGATGTCGGTTCGGCGATCAGCGCCGCGTTGAAACGGCACAGCTTTCTGTTGGCGCATGCCGGAGGTGGCGAATACATCTGTGTCCTCAACCGAACACAAGCCATCGATTCGATGGAGATCGAACAGGACATTGCCAGCGAGCTGATGACCTACGCCGCAAGCTACGACAATCTGGGCCTGCTGATGCCGGCTGTCCGGGTCGGGGAGCCTGTCCATTCTGGCCTGTTTTCGCCTGCGGCGGTCAAAACCATGCTCTCGCGGGCTCGGGCCTCTGTAAGGTCGAAGGTCAATGCCCCGTATCAGATGCTTGCGGGGTAAGTCGTGGAACACGTCGCCGAAAGCCCCGCCCCTTGGAAAGCGGCGTTGCTGTCGCAATTTCTGGATGTGACGGCAACCCGGTTGGTCGAGCTGGATATCGAGCGCAGCACCCTGCAGACCGGCGGCGACCCGCATCACACAACGCAAGAGATCTGCAATATAGTGCACAAGATCGCAGGCACCGCTGACAGTTTTGGGTTTTCCGATCTGGGACGGCAGGCAAACACCACCGAAGCAATCTGCAGCCACATCTTGACGTTGCCAGCCGATCTTGCTGGGGCGGCGGTGACACAACACCTGCTTCCGGCGCTGGACAGTCTGATCGACCATCTTGACCATACGCTGCGGGCCCCACTGACTGAACTGGGCCTGTAGTCAGACGCGCAAACGTTTGCGCAGAATCGATTCCAGTGCTACCCTCATGCCAACTCGGCTCATAGGGGGCGTTGGGAATGGCAACGATCAAGGACATTGCGCGCAGTCTGGGGCTTTCGGCTTCGACCGTATCGCGCGCTTTGGCCGGGCATGACCGCATCCCCGAGGCAACCAGAAGGCGGGTGCAGGATCTGGCGAAAGATCTGGGCTATTTCCCGAACCGCGCCGCGCAGAACCTTGTTGGCAAGCGCAACAGCGGCTTTGCCGGATTGGTGCTGACCGACCCTGGCTATGGCCGCGAGGACAGCTATCTGGGCGAGTATATCTCGGGCCTCGGGCATGGGTTGGCGGAATCGGGCATTGACCTGTTCCTTGCCGCCATTCCACAGGGGCAATCCGAACTTTCGGTGATCCGCAACATTGTCGCAACCCGCCGCGCCGATGGCCTGATCCTTGGACGGACTTCGGAAATCGATCCGCGGGTCGATTATCTTGTGCGCGAAGGGTTTCCCTTTGTGACCCATGGGCGCGTGGTGAACGACGCCCTGCGGTATGACTGGGTCGATACGGATGGCCACACCGCCTTTGGGCAGGCATTCGAGCTTCTGTATGCGCTTGGCCATCGCCAGTTTGCGCTGTTGACCATCGAAGAGCCGATGACCTTTCGCCAGCACCGGACCGAAGGGCTGTTGCAGGCGATCTCGCGCAAGGGCGATCCTGCGGTCGCGCTGACGATCTGCACGTCGCCGCGGTATGACACTACGCGGCGCAAACAGGTGCTCCATGATCTTCTGGTGTCTGATCCGCGGCCAACGGCTGTGCTTGCCATGTTCGACGGTCTGGCCTTGGCGGTGCTTCAGATGGCGGAACAGCTGTCGCTGTCTGTCCCGCGGGATCTGAGCGTGGTGGGCTTTGACAACATCGCATCGGCGGCACTGGCGCGTCCGGGGCTGACGACCTTTGACAGCGACACCCACAACGCCGCACGCGACTCGGCCCGGATGCTTGTCGCACGACTGGCCAACCCGGCAGCGCTGCCGATGTCGCGCCTTATTTCACCAGAACTGGTGCTGCGCGCCAGTCACGGGCCTGCCCCTGCCTGATGGCAGGGAAAACAACGAACACCAAAAAACGGGAGGATACCATGAAGATGCTGACAAAACTGCGCGCAGGAGCGGCTGTTGCCGTCCTTGCTCTTGCGACCGGACCTGTGCTGGCCGAACCGCTGTTCTGGTCCACGCAGGCCAAACCGGTCGAGGAAAGCCAGAATATGCGCGAACAGGTTCTGGCGGGCTTTCCGGGCGGCGTGGATTATCAGCCATCGGACGAAGGCCCGTGGTTGACCCGCTTGCAGGCGGAATTGCAGGTCGGATCCGGCACGGTGGCTGTTGTGGGCGGGTTGCATGGTGATCTGTCCGGGTTAAGCGCCGATCTGGTCGATCTGTCGGGCATTGATGCCGCAGCGGTCGGCGATGCCATGGTCGATCTGGGCAAACTGGGCACGGCGGAACAGAAATATATCCCCTGGATGCAGGCAACCTATCTGATGGTGGCCAACCGCAAGGCGCTGGAATACATGCCAGCCGGGGCTGACATCAACGCCTTGACCTATGACCAGCTTATCGATTGGGCCCGCGCCACAGCCGAGGCCACGGGCGGGCCGAAGTTCGGCTTTCCGGCCGGACCAAAGGGCCTGAAGCACCGCTTCTTCCAGGGTTTCCTGCTGCCGGCCTATACCAAGTCCACCGTGACCAATTTCCGCTCGGCCGAAGCCGAAGTGGCATGGGGCAAGTTCAAAGAGCTGTGGCAATACACCAACCCGGCCTCGACCAACTATTCCTTCATGCAAGAACAACTGGTGACGGATGAGGTCTGGATCGCCTTTGACCACGTTGCGCGCATTGCCGACGCCTTCAACCAGCGTCCCGATGATTTCGTGGCCTTCCCGGCGCCCGCCGGACCAATGGGCCGCGCCTTCATGCCGGTCGTGGCGGGTATCGCTGTGCCGCGCACCGCACCCGACATGGCACAGTCGATGGATCTGGTGGCCTACATGCTGAAACCTGAAACCCAGATTGCCACGCTGCGGGCCACCAACTTCTTCCCGGTCATCGCCACCGATCTGCCAGATGACATGCCTGCCTCGGTCAAGGCATCGGGTCCGGCGATTGCCGCAATGACGGGGGCCGCAGATGCGTTGCCTGCGCTGCTGCCGATGGGCCTTGGCGACAAGGGTGGCCAGTTCAATCAGGTCTATATCGACACCTTTGAACGCATCATCCTTGGCGGTCAGGACATCCGGCAGGTGCTGGACAGTCAGGCCGAAGCCTTGCGTACGGTGATCAACGAAGCAGGCGCACCCTGCTGGGCACCGGATGCCGCGTCAGAAGGGCCCTGCCCCGTCAACTAAGTTGCGACCGATCGGAAAGCGGGGGGCGCGGATTCACGCCCCCCACCATTCCCCTAACCGATGAGGTCCGGCCATGCCCCGCATGCTGCCCTATCTGTTGCTCTTGCCTGCAACGGCCTTCCTGTGCCTGTTCTTCCTGTATCCATTCTCGCTTGTGGCGATCGACAGCGTTACCCGCGATGGCGCCTACAGCCTTGAGAATTTCCGTCGCATGGCGGGTCATTGGAAGTTCGGCACGGCCTTCTGGAACACCATGCTGCTGGCCGCCGTAGTGGTGCCGATCCAGCTCGCCATGGCGCTGAGCATGGCGTCGATCGTCACCAAGCTACAGCGTGGCCGGTCGGCAATCCTGTATGTCTTTGCCATTCCGCTTGGCATCTCGGACCTGGCTGCCGGTCTGATCTGGCTGGCGATTTTTGAACAATCGGGGTTCCTGAACAGCCTTCTGGTCAGCCTTGGCGTGGTTGAAAAGCCGATCCTGCTTTTGGGCTATCAGAACGTCTGGGTGATTTTCATGGCAATCGTTCTGGCCGAGGTCTGGCGGGCGACCGCCATCATGATGGTGATCCTTGTTGCCGGCATGGGGCTGATCCCGAAAGAATACGGCGAGGCCGCCGATGTCTTTGGCGCGTCACGCTGGCAGAAATTCCGCCGCGTGACCTTGCCGATGCTGCGGCCCAGTCTGCAAACCGCGCTGATCCTGCGGGTCATTCTGGCGTTCGAGGTGTTTGCCGTGGTCGTGGCCTTGGGCGGCACGCAATTGCCCGTCCTGATGTCGGAAACCTATCATTGGCAATTCACCATGCAGGACCGTGGCGTAGCGGCCTCTTATGCCATGGTGATCCTTGGCGTATCGGTCGCCTTTACCATCGTGATCCTGCGCCTGTTGCATGTGCCAAAGGGGGCGCGGATATGACCGATCCAACCATTCGCCGCGCGGGCAATCGCGTGTTCCTCGCGGGCATAGCCCTACTGGTCATCTGGGTTCTGGGGCCAATCTGGCTGTTGTTCGTCAACGCCCTGTCCGCGCCCGCCGAGGTGACGGGATTTCCCAAGTCGTTCCTGCCGTCGTTCGACATGGCGTCGCTGTCGTTCTTCTTCGGCTTTTCCGGGGTCACGCGGGCCCTGTGGAATTCGGTTCAGGTGGCGGCGGTGACGATGGTTTTGTCCATCGGCATCGGCGCACCCGCGGGTTATGCGCTGTCGCGCTTTGACTTTCCGGGCAAAGAGATGTTCCGCTTTCTGGTGGTGATGACGCGGGCCTTCCCGCTGCCGCTTCTGGCGCTGCCCCTTGCGGTCATGTTCATTCGCACGGGCCTTGATGACACCATCCTTGGCCTTGCACTGGTGCACACCACGCTGGCGCTGCCCTTTGCGGTGCTGATCACCTTTTCGCTGTTTTCCGGCATCCCGCTGGAACTGGAAGAGGCGGCGTGGACGCTTGGCTGCAATCGGGTGCAGGCGTTCATCAAGGTGATCCTGCCACTGGCCGCACCCGGCATTGCCGCAAGCGCCGTCTTTGCCTTTGTGATCTCGTGGAACGAGGTGTTTGCCGCCGCCGTGCTGACCATCGAGAACCGCACGCTGACAGCCTTTCTGTTGCAGTCGCTGGACGTCTCGCCCTTGCCGCTGAAATTCGCGGGCGGGGCGGCCTTGGTGCTTCCGGCTCTCATCTTCATCTTCGCCGTTCGCAAATACCTGTTTGCGATGTGGGGTATCGCAAACCGTTAGGGGGGCACATGGCCATTATCGAAATCAAACAGGTCGCCAAGACCTTTGGCGCGTTCACCGCCCTGCACTCGGTCGATCTGACGATTGCCGATCAGGAATTCATGGTGTTGCTCGGGGCGTCAGGTTGCGGCAAGACCACGCTGCTGCGCATCATCGCCGGGCTTGAAACCCCAACGACCGGAGAGGTCTGGATCGGTGGGCGCAGGGTGGATCATCTGCCCCCGCGCGAACGCGGCATTGCGATGGTGTTCCAGAACTATGCCGTGTTCCCGCATCTGACGGTGTTTGAAAACATCGCCTTTGGCCTGCGGATGAAAAAGATGGATCAGGCCGAGGTCACGCGCCGGGTGACACGCACCGCCGAGCTGATGCACATCGAGCAGTTGCTCAAGCGGTATTCCGGCGAATTGTCGGGCGGGCAGCGGCAGCGGGTGGCGGTGGCGCGTGCGCTGGCGATGGAGCCGGATGTGATCCTGATGGACGAGCCGCTGTCAAACCTTGACGCGCTGTTGCGCCTTGAGATGCGGGCCGAGTTGAAGGGCGTGCTTGCCGCAAGCAAGACCACCACGATCTATGTCACGCATGATCAGGTCGAAGCGATGTCGCTGGCCGACCGTATTTCGGTGATGAACGGCGGTCGCATCGTGCAGGCAGCGAACCCGGTCGAGGTGTATCGCAACCCCGCCGCGCGCTTTGTCGGCAGCTTCATCGGCAACCCGCCGATGAACTTTCTGACTGCCGCGTCCGCCGGGCCGGGCAAATGGCAGGTGGCGGGGCAGACCTATGACGGGCCGAAAACGGCCGCCGCCGAATTTGCCATCCGCCCCGAAGACCTGCACCCGGCCGCCACCGGACTGCCTGCCGAAGTGCGCGTGGTCGAACCGCTGGGGCCGCACACCCTTGTCACCGCGTCGGTCGCAGGCCAGCCGTTCCGTGTTGTTCTGGAAAGCACGCTGACGCCCAGACCCGGCGACATCATCCATCTTGCCCCGATGCCGGACCGCATCCGCTGGTTCGACCCCGAAACCCAAACGGCCCTGACCTGAAGGACCAACCATGACAACCCTGACCGATACCGCCATCGAAATCCTGCGCGAAAATGATCGCGGCACCTACACCGTCCCGACCAAGGGCCTGTATCCGTTCCAGTGGAACTGGGACAGTTGCCTGACCGCCCTTGGCCAGCGTCATTTCGACGAACACCGCGCCTGGACCGAGATCGAGACCCTGTTTGACCATCAATGGCCCTGCGGGATGGTGCCGCATATCGTGTTTCACCAGTTGGACGATGGCTATTTCCCCGGCCCCGATGTCTGGCGGACCGGGCGGCCGGTGCCGACATCGGGCATCACCCAACCCGCAGTGGCGGGCTTTGCCCTGCGGCGGCTGTTTGATCGTGCCGCAGACCGCGACGCGGCAACACGGCGTGCCCGCGCGCTGTTGCCGAAGGTCGCCGCATGGCACCGCTGGTTCTACGCCACACGCGATCCGGCGGGCGAAGGCTTGGTCGCCATCATCCACCCCTGGGAAGCCGGGCGCGACAATTCCATCGACTGGGACGGGCCGTTCCAAAATGTGCCCACCGACGGGATTGCCCCCTACACCCGCCGCGACACCCAGCACGCCAACCCGGCGCACCGCCCGACCAAGGATCAGTATGACCGCTACCTGTGGCTGGTCGAACATTTCCGCGCGCTGGATTGGGATACATCAAAGCTGCACGACGCATCCCCGTTTCAGGTGGTGGACCCCGGCTTCAACGCCATTCTGATCCGCGCCTGCGCCGATCTGGCTGATTTGGCGGATGAATTGGGAGAGTCGGTTCTGGCGGCGGAAAACCGGGCCTTTGCGGAAAAGGGCCAAGCCGCCATGGAACGGCTGTGGTCGGACACACATGGTCAATACCTGTGCCACGACCGGATGGCCGGGGCACAGGTTGACAGCGCGTCGATCGGGGGATTGCTGGCGGCCTTCTGCGCCATTCCGGCGGCACGCGCACAGACCATCGCCCAGACCATCGAAGGACATGGCACCCGCTATCGCGTTGCCAGCCACACACCCGCCGACCCTCGCTTTGATGCCAAGCGCTATTGGCGCGGTCCGGTCTGGCTGGTGGTGAACTACATGATCGCCGATGGTCTAGCCCGCGTCGGGCAGGGAGATGCTGCTGCGCGTATCACCGCGTCCAGTCTCGATCTGATCCGGGAAAGTGGTTTCGCCGAATATTACGACCCGCAAACCGGCGAGCCTTTGGGTGGCGGTCGTTTCACCTGGACCGCGGCCATGGTGCTGGAGTTTCTGGCGATGGAGGGGTGAGCATGCACATTCTGGCCATCGGCGCGCATCCGGATGATCTGGAAATCTTCACTTACGGAACGCTGGCCGCTTGGGCATCCATGGGGGCGACCCTGACACTGTGCATTGCTACCGACGGCGCAAAGGGTGGCAGGCTGCCGCCCGATGACCTGCGCCGGTTGCGTGCCACCGAGACAGGCGCCGCCCTTGCCCCGCTTGGCTTTGGTGCGCCGCTCGGCCTTGGTTTTCCCGATGGCGGCTTGCGGGCCGATGCGGCGCTTGAAGGTGCCTTGACCGACCTGATTGACCAAACGGCCCCCGACCTTGTTCTGACCCATGCCCCGAACGATTACCACGCCGATCATCGCGCCCTGTCTTTGGCGGCGGCGCAGGCGACCGGGTTCACCGTTCCGCTTCTGTGGATGGATACGCTGAACGGCACCGGGTTCCAGCCGACCCATTGGGTCGATGTCACGCCGCACTGGCCTGCGAAAGAACAGGCGATCCGCGCACATACATCGCAAGACCCGGAGCGGTTCGTTCATATGGCCAATCGTCAGGCCGCCTTTCGAGCGGGCGAATGCAACGCGCCGCCCAAGGCCCGCGCCGAGGCGTTTTGCTTTGAGCCCCGTTTTCCCTTTGCCGATATCCGGGCCTTGTTGCCCCCTGCCCCGCCAATCCGCCCGATCGGACATCGATCTGGCCCTGTGCCAAGCTGAGCGCCCTTTGTCCGCAGACAATCGGACCGATGCAGGCTCGGCTGTAGCCTGTGGGCACTGTTGCAGCAGTCCGACAATGCACGAGCCGTCTGGCGATTCAATCCCGGAACAATGGAACTTTGCACCGCCCTATCAACACAACCACCATGTCCAATAATTGCTTTGTCGCCGGTGACGAAATATGCTTGGCAGATGGTTGCCCTTTGCCCGTCAAATGCCGTCGATCAGTATATCCAGTGCGCGTTTCAGCGCGTCGCGGGACTGCGCCAGCGTGCCGACGGGTTGTCGCAGCTCGGTTCCCGGCACAGCCGCCAATTCCTGCACCCGTACGATCCACTGCCTGCCCTCTACTTCGACCAGCGGGGTAAGGCCTGGAAATGCGGCGTAGCGCCCGGCCTCTCGCAAGGGGGCCACGATGCGCGAGGCATCAATCCCGATCAGGTCGGTTTGCAAGTCCACCACCAACAGGCCGGACGTCAGGCGAAACACATCGAACTGGGCCATCGGACGCTGCGTTCAGAACGTGCGGAACGGCGCAAGCGGCAGGCCATCCCGTGCCACCTCTTCCGCATAGGCGGCAATGCCAGCCTTGTTTTCCTCACGCCAAAGCCGGTTGCGCTCGGCCTTCGTGGCCTCGGCAATTGCGGCTTCGGCGAGGCGCGACATATTCAAACCAAGCGCCCGCGCCGTCTGCGCCACGTCAGCGTCGAGTGTCAGATTGACTTTTACCCGGCCCATCATGCCCTCTTGGAATATACGTATGAAACCGGAGTATAATCTGCCCCCCCCTCTGACTCAAGAGGACATGTCAGAGAGCCCCCTGCCGTCTGCCCTGGTCGGGTCCGGTGCGCTTGATCGCCTGGCAGAGACAGCGCGCGACTATGCCCGTGCGGCGGTGTCTGACAACACGCTGAAAGCGTATGCCAAGGACTGGGCACACTTTGCGCGTTGGTGCCGGATGCGCGGGGCAGAACCACTGCCGCCCTCGCCCGCGGTGATCGGGCTTTATATCGCCGATCTTGCGGCACCACAGGGTAAGGCCCCTGCCCTGTCGGTCGCATCAATCGAGCGGCGCCTGTCAGGCCTGTCATGGGGCTATGCGCAGCGTGGTCTTGCCCTTGATCGCAAGGACCGCCACATAGCCACCGTGCTTGCGGGCATCCGCCGCAAACACGCTCGGCCGCCGGTTCAGAAAGAGGCCATCCTGCCCGAAGATATCCGCGATATGATCGCGACCCTGCCCCACGACCTGCGTGGCTTGCGTGACAGGGCGCTTTTGCTGATCGGTTTTACAGGCGGACTCAGGCGGTCCGAGATTGTCGCTCTTGACCATGGCAAGGATGATACGCCCGATTCCGGCGGCTGGGTGCAGATCCTGGAGGGGGGCGCGCTGATCACTTTGCGCGGCAAAACCGGCTGGCGCGAGGTGGAAATCGGCCGTGGGTCCAGCGACCAGACCTGCCCAGTGCATGCGCTGACCCAATGGTTGCACTTCGGCAAGATCGACTTTGGCCCGATTTTCGTGGCCATCAACCGCGACGGACGACGGGCGACCGCAAACCGGCTTTCCGATAAACATGTTGCACGCCTGATCAAGCAGACCGTGGAAGCTGCGGGCCTGCGTCCCGAACTTCCCAAGGCGGAGCGGCTCAGGCTCTATTCCGGCCATTCCTTGCGCGCGGGCCTAGCCAGCAGCGCCGAGGTGGACGAACGCTATGTGCAAAAGCAACTCGGCCATGCCTCAGCCGAAATGACGCGCCGGTATCAGCGTCGCCGCGACAGGTTCCGGGTAAACCTCACCAAAGCGGCAGGGCTTTGACCCGCCTGCCATATCATCGGGCATTGCCCGAGCCGGGATTATCCAATCAACATCGGTTTCACCGATCTCGGTCAAGAGCCGTTCCCGGATGCCCATATCCTTCGCATTAAAAGGCAAGCAGTTGGTCCGAGAACATGAGACCAAATCAGTCACGCGATGCGCGGAGGGCACGGGCAAAGGCTGGATCGTGCGTTCTGGAAAGAACGTCGGGACCGCAGGTTCCGCCGAGCGCCCTTTTGGCGCGGGATACGCCCTCATGCAAACGCCATTCGATGCTTTGCAACGCGCTTGACGACAAAGAACTGCTGCCCGACCCAGGCCCCGATAACCCTCCGATGTCAGCCGCCCAGACCGGTCTTCCATCCTTCCTCAGCGGCCCAATCCAGTGTGGCGGACACCGCCAGTTGACGGGCTCAGGCACGATCATGGCAACAACACCTCACGCAGGGGTTTCTGTGCAGGCGGCTTTGGCCGCAGGTCCAGCGACGACAGGATATCCAGCAGATGACCCTTCATCAGATCCTCGGCCTGTGCACCATCGCGGTCCGAAAGCGCGCGCAGCAAGGCGTGATGCGCGTGGCTGTCGCACAAGGCGCTGCGCCGTTGCCAGTACAGCGCAATGACCAGCGACGACCGCGCCACAAGCTGCGTGATGAAGCTATGGACCGTGTCCTGATCCGCGATGCGGGCAATCTCGACATGGAACAACCCTGACAGCCGAAGCGCGCGGCCACTGTCGCCAGACCCAAGGGCCGCGTGTTCTTCCTCGATATGCTGATTCAGACGGGCCAGATCCGCCGGGGTCGCGCGCGCGGCCGCGGATCGTGCAGTGCGGGGTTCCAGCAGGGCGCGAGCCTCGAACACCTCGCGCGCCTCGCGGATGCCGGGTTCGGCCACAAACGCTCCGCGGTTCCGCTGTATCGTCACCAGACGGTCATGCGACAGCTTTTGCAATGCGGCACGCACGACGGTGCGGCTGACCCCAAACACGTCGCCAACATCTTCTTCGACAAGCTTGGTGCCCGGGGCAAGGCGGTGTTCATGTATCGCAAGGGCCAGACGACCGGCCACCGTATCGCTTGTCCCCGCAAGGGCATTTGCCGCGTCGTCCATCAAATCCCTGCCTTTCGCTGGTTGATTCTGCGATGCCGATTGGCGAACGGCAAGCTTTGCAGATAGGCGGCACCAGACTGTGCCAAATTGTATACAAAATCGACTTAAATTACATTCATTTCAAAATACAATCGCCCAAAACATGCGCAACGCCAAATTTCACGCGGCATTGCAGCAGTTTTTTGCTGTCTCACCGATGCGACTTTGCCTTGCTGGACGCAGCAATTGCGGAGCATCGGATGCGCACTGGCCATGAACTGGAACTTGTTGCCGTTACCAAACGCTATGCCGGCGGCGCTGTCGCGGTCGATGCTGTCAGCCATCTGTTTCCGGCGGGCGGCTATGTGTGCCTTCTGGGGCCGTCGGGGTGCGGCAAATCCTCGACACTGCGGATGATCGCCGGGCACGAGACGGTAACGGACGGGTCGATCCTGTTGTCGAACAAAGATGTAACCAGCCTGCCGCCCGCAAAGCGCGGTACGGCGATGATGTTTCAAAGCTATGCGTTGTTTCCCCACCTCAGCGTCAGCGACAATGTGGCGTTCAGCCTGAAAATGAAAGGGGTGGATGCCGCGATCCGTCGCAAACGGGCGGGGGAGTTGCTGGAACTGGTCGATATGTCCCCCTTTGGCGACCGCCTGCCCGCGCAGCTTTCGGGCGGGCAGCAACAGCGTGTGGCGCTGGCCCGCGCGCTGATAACAAATCCGCAAGTGCTGCTGCTGGACGAGCCGTTGTCGGCGCTGGACCCGTTCCTGCGCATCCGCATGCGGGCGGAACTCAAACGGCTTCAGCGCGAGCTTGGGATCAGTTTCATCCACGTCACCCACGGTCAGGACGAAGCACTGGCGCTGGCCGACCAGATCGTGGTGATGAACAAGGCGCGGATCGAACAAGCGGGCACCGCACGCGATGTGTTCAATGCGCCGAAAACCGAATTCGTCGCCCGATTCATGGGTGGCCACAACGTCTTGTCGCTGCCGCGCGGGCAGTTTGCGCTGCGGGCCGATGCCGTGAGGCTGGCGTCGCAGGGCAACGAAGCGGTGGTGACATCCGTCGAATATCAAGGCGCGCATGTCGCGGTTTCGTCACGCATCACAGGGGATCAGGAGATCCTGGCGCTGGTATCCGAGGCCAGTTTTTTCGCCGATCCCAAGGCGCCGGGCGATGCCGTCTATCTGGCCTGGGAAGATCACAGCCTTCATCCACTTATGCACTGAATCCACAGGGAAAAGGGAAATAACACCATGAGCAAGATACGCTATTCACGCCGCAGTCTGTTGAAAACCGGTGCGGCGGCTGTTGCGGCCTCGGCGTTTCCGGCGCCAATGATCTGGGCGCAAGAGATCAAGGACATCACCCTGCGCCAATTCGGCACCGGCGTGTCGAACCTAAACGATGTGGCGACCAAGGTGAAGGAAGACCTTGGCTTTACGCTGGCGATGACAGCGCTGGACTCCGATGCCGTCACGCAGCGCGCCGCGACCCAGCCCGACAGTTTCGACATTGCCGACATTGAATACTGGATCTGCAAAAAGGTCTGGCCCACCGGCAACCTGCAAGCGATGGATACCAGCAAGATCAAGAACTACGACAAGATCGTGGGCATCTTCCGCAATGGCAAATTGACACCCGAAAGCGTGATCGCGCAAGGCACCGCGCCGCACACGGTCGGCTTCACCTCTGGCCCCGGCGGAACCGATTTCGTGGCCGAAGAGTCCGGCTGGATGACTTTGATCCCTACCATCTACAACGCCGATACGCTCGGCATCCGCCCCGACCTGATCGGTCGCCCAATCGACACATGGGCCGAACTGCTGAACCCCGAATTCAAGGGAAAGGCCAGCATCCTCGACATCTCCTCCATCGGGATCATGGATATGGCGATGGTCTGCGAGGCGATGGGCGAGATCGCCTATGCCGACAAGGGCAACATGACCCGGGAAGAAATTGACAAGACCATTGGCATCTTCACCGAAGCCAAAAAGGCCGGGCAGTTCCGCGCGTTCTGGAAGACCTTTGACGAGAGCGTGAATCTGATGGCGAGCGGAGAAGTGGTGATCCAGTCAATGTGGTCGCCCGCCATTACGGCGGTAAAATCGCGCGGCATTCCGTGTGTATATCAGCCGTTGAAGGAGGGTTACCGCTCGTGGGGCGGCGGCATCGGCCTGTCCAAGGGGCTGTCCGGCATGGAGCTGGACGCGGCCTATGAATACATCAACTGGTATCTGTCGGGCTGGGTCGGCGGCTATCTGATGCGGCAGGGCTATTATTCCGCCGTGCCCGAGACGTCGAAGGAGTTCATGACCGCCGACGAATGGGGCTACTGGTTCGAAGGCAAGGCCGCCGCGGGCGACATCACCTCGCCCACCGGCGACAAGCTGGCAGGCGCAGGTGACCTGCGAGACGGCGGCGCCTTCGCCGAACGGATGGGGCGCGTGGCCTGCTGGAACGCGGTGATGGACGAGAACCAATACATGGTCCGCAAGTGGAATGAATTCATCGCCGCCTGAGGCTGCGCATTGGACCAACGCCGGGGGGCTGTCGGCCCCCCGGACATCCCAAGAGTATGTGTTCTAGGATGAAAGGAACAGGCGTGGACCGGATGATGAAATCACCGAACATCGTGGGGTGGCTTCTGGCTTCGCCCATAGCAATTGTGTTGACGCTGTTTCTGATCCTGCCAATCTGTCTGATCGTCGTGGTCAGTTTCTGGTCGGCGACTGAGTTTTCTATCGTCCCCGATTTCAGTTTTGACAACTATCAGTTCCTGTTCGGGTCGCCCGTCACCTACACGGTGTTTCTGAACACGTTCAAATATGCGGCGATCACCTGGGCGATCACGCTGGTGCTGGGGTTCACCATTGCCTACTTTCTGGCCTTCCATGTCCGCAGCCAGACCTGGCAAACCGCGCTTTTTTTGCTGTGCACCATCCCGTTCTGGACATCGAACATCATCCGCATGATCTCATGGATCCCGTTTCTGGGCCGCAACGGGTTGGCCAATGAAACCCTGATCGACTGGGGCATCGTGGATGCGCCGCTGGAGTGGCTGCTGTTTTCCGATTTCTCGGTGATCCTCGCGTTTGTGCATCTTTATACACTGTTCATGGTGGTGCCGATCTTCAACACCATGATGCGGATCGACCGCAGCCTGATGGAGGCGGCGAATGATGCGGGGGCCAGCGGCTTCCAGACGCTGGTCAATGTGGTGATCCCGCTGACCAAGCCTGGCATCATGATCGGGTCGATCTTTGTGGTCACGCTGGTGATGGGCGACTTCATCACCGTGCGGTTCATGTCAGGCTCGCAATCGGCCAATGTCGGACGGCTGATTTCCAACGACATTGCATTGTTGCAATACCCTTCGGCGGCGGCGACGGCGGTGGTGTTATTGGGAACTGTTCTGATCATGATCAGCGTGATGTTGCGCTTGGTCGATATCCGCAAGGAGCTGTGAATGGATCCGCGCCCCCGATCTTTCTATATGCTGGCCTTGGTGTTCGTCCTGTTCCTGCTGTTCCTTTACGGCCCCACGATCACCATCGCGATCCTGAGCTTTCAGGGGCCGCAGGGCGGGCTGACATTCCCGATGCGCGGCACCTCGCTGCACTGGTTCCGCGACCTGTTCCAGACGCAGGCGGTGGGCGATATCTGGGGCAGTTTCCGTCGGTCCCTTGCGCTGGGGCTGATGGTGATGGTGACGACCGTGGTGGTGTCGGTGATGGGGGGGCTGGCGTTTCGCAAGAAGTTCACAGGCTCTGGCGCGCTTTTCCTTTTGGTGGTGGCCAGCCTTGTGATTCCGTCGATCCTGGTATCGCTGGGCGTCGGGCTGATGTTTTCGCAAGGCGGGCTTGGCGTGCACTGGTCCACCAGCGGTTACGGCGCGCAGCTGACATGGACGCTGCCCTTTGGCCTTCTGATCATGTTCGCGGTATTCAACCGCTTCAATCCAGCATACGAAGAGGCCGCGCGCGATCAGGGGGCCAGTGCGTGGCAGACCCTGCGCCATGTGGTGATTCCGATCATTGCGCCGTCGCTGATCGGGGTCGCGCTGTTCGGCTTTACGCTGTCCTATGACGAATTCGCCCGGACCCTGCTGACGGCGGGCAGCTACAACACCCTGCCGCTGGAGATTTACGGCATGACCACCAACGTCACCACGCCAGTAATCTTTGCGCTTGGCACGCTGACAACCGTGTTTTCCTTTGTCGTGATAGGGATGTTCCTGCTGCTGCTGCACGGGATGCAGGCGCAGCAAGCGCGGGCCGGGTCGGATGCTGGCAAGGGTCTGTGATGCGGCTGTTGTTCCTGAACCCCAATTCGACGCAAGCGATGACCGATGGGATCGTCGCCACCGCCCAGGCGGCCCTGCCATCGGCCGACGTACTGGGCTGGACAAACACCGACGGCCCGCCTGCAATTCAGGGCGCCGAGGATGGCGCGGCCGCCGTGACCGGCCTGCGGGCGATGCTGCCAAAGGCGCGGGCGGTCGGGGCCGATGTCATGGTCATTGCCTGCTTTGACGATACCGGGCTGGCCGAGATCCGCGCCGCAGCCCATTGCCCGGTGATCGGAATTGGGCAATCGGCCTTTCATATTGCAGCCCTTCTGGGGCAGCGGTTTTCGGTTGTGACCACGCTGGCGGTGTCGGTTCCGGTGATCGAGGCGAATGTGGCGGACAGCGGCTTTGGCGGCTTGTGCGGGCGGGTGCGCCCCAGTGGGCTGAACGTGCTGGAGGTGGAGGCCGCATCCCCTGCTTCGCTGCAACGGCTTGACGCCGAAATCGAGGCGGCGGCACGCGAGGATGCGGTGGGCATCGCAATCCTTGGCTGTGCCGGTATGGCGAAGATCGCAGATCGACTGCAATCGCGCACCCAGTTGCGGCTGATCGACGGGGTCAAGGCCGCAACGCTGCTGGCGCAGGCTCTGCACGGGGCTGTCTCGCTTCAGGTGGCGCAACCGGCCTAGTGGGCCATCACAAGCGCCCGGACCTTCAAGAGCACGTCCGATCCTACGCGCACAGCGGAGCCGACCCGCTTGAACAACCCTGCCCGCACATCCCCCAAGGAAAAATTTCCGGGACAGGCACTGGAAAAGCCCGCGTCGGTCTGCACGAGGCGCTTAATGTCCAGATCTACCAGCCCCGACCCGCCAAGCGCTTTTTTTGGGGGGGACCAACATGCACACGCCGCGCCTCAAGCCCTGTTTCAGCAGCGTGGCATGTGCGTGATATCCCCATACTGCCAAATCTCCTCGTCCAAACTTATCCCGATCCGGAAATTGGATAGTCGCCGCAACATGGAGCGTCTGGCCGCTGTCAAGATGTGGAAAGTCCGGCATCGGCAAGCTGCTCGGGGTCAGCCAAATCGCGCAGGGACTCCATCCCAAACGCAGCTAGGAAAGTGTCAGTGGTCACGAAGGTGTAGGGCGCACCGCGACGGGGTTCGCGGGGGCCCGTGCCGATCAGGTCGCGATCAGCCAGCCGCCCGATCATGTCACGGCCGATCTCTCGACCGAAAATGCCTTTCAACCCATCACGACCGATCGGCTGGTGAAACGCGATCGCGGCCAGCACGGCAAGGTCGAACTCGGAAAGGTCCAAAGCTTGCCGCCCCGCATCCGCTGCAACGCGGATCGCCGGGGCATAGGCTGGCTTGGTGCGCAGAATCCAACCCGGGCCTGCCTTTGCCACCTCGTAAGGGCGTCCCTCCAGATCACTCGCCAGATCCTCGATCAGAAGATCGACCGAGGCCGCCTGCCCTACCACCCGCGCCAGATCGGCGCGCGTCACCGGCGCACCGGATGCGAACAGCACCGCCTCGATCCGCCGAATCCATTCGCGCCAGCGCATGTCCGGCGGCACGTCGGCGAGTTCGCGGTCAAGCCCTGTTTCCTGGCGCGGTGGCATTGTCAGACCCCATAGAGTCGGAACGTGTCCCGACCGGTCAATTCGCGCAACACACTTAGATCCACCAGCCGTTCGCAAAGCCGTCGTGCCGCACGGTCCGACATGAAGGTCAATGCGCCGGGTGTCAAAGCATCGCGGCTCAGAAACAGATCGACCGCCCTTGCCGCGCCCTTGGCCCGCAGCTTTGGGATCACCGCCTGCAGCCGCGCCGCCCGCCGCGCCAGATCGGCCGCCAGCGGTATGGCCTGGCGGGTTCCCGCCATCACGGACCGGTAGCAGGCAAGACGCAGGTCATCGCCCGAGCGCGCCATGTCCCGCGTCTTCAGCGCCAGCGACAGAAGCGGCACAATATGATCCTGACCCAGCGCCTTTGACAGCACGGCATCGGCCAGAATCAGCGCGGCTGTCTCGGCGCGTGGGCTTTCGGTCAGCACAGCTTCGATTGCCCCTGCGGCTCGGTCCACCGGCGTTGTTCCCACAGCATCAAGGCAGCAGGCGATCCGCTCGACCGCGACGCCATCCAGCACCTTTGCAAGCCCCGCAACCGAGACAGGCCGCGCCACAGCCTGCGACCATTGCCACAGGACTTGCCCCGCAGGACCAAGATGATCGCCGGGGCGCGTCAGATGTAGCGCATCGCGTAGAGCGACCGCGCTCTCGCGCCTCCCTGCAAAACCGATGCAGACCAGGGCCGCTTCCAGCGCCAGTCGGTCGCGCCACAGTTGTTGAGGCAGAGCAGCAGTCTTTGTTACAACTGTCAAATGCGCCAGAGCGGCCCCGCACTGGAACGCCGCAGTTTCAAGGGTTTCTGCAGCCCCTGACTTCAGCCAGCCTGGTAGGGATGGAAGAAGTGGCAGAGGCAGCTCTGTTTCGATACGCGCCCTTTTCATCGCTAGAACCTACTTTGTCGCAGCGCTTTACGCCAGAAAAACATGCAAAAAGCGCCGCTGCTTTGGATCTCTGTCAGTGTCCAATAATCTTGCATTATCGGATGCAAAGAAGATATGCTCAAAAGCATGACCGAAACGCCCGAGAATTCGCCTTCAAAGCCGCCAGAAAGGCCCGGTCTTAGTGAAAGAAACGACAGTGCTGATGTGGCGCGCGACATGATCGCCCTGAGCCAGTGGCTGCACGACGCGAGGATCGAATTTAGCCCGATCTTCGTCGCAGTCAGCCGCAACGGGCTGAAAGCCACTGGTGAGCGCCTTCATCCGTCAACATAATCTTAGAACCGGCCAAAATGCTGGTGCTGTTGTAGTTGGTAACGCTTTTCGGTGCCCAATGGGCAACAAAGCATTCTACCGGCAGGTTGGGGATGAGAATCGCTTGTGTTGCTCTCGCGGACACAATTGCTGTGGTCCGCTGTGGAAAAGCGTTACTACGGCTGCACAGAGATTTTCTGTGCTTCACTCGTGGGTTCAAGGTGATTGCGCCCTGTGGATAAGTGATGGGCCAGTTTTATGAACTTTAACAATATCATACGACAGACCTCTAACAGGCCACTTCAACTCTTTCGCTTGATATGGTGCCGATTGCCCCAGCTAGCACAAAATAGCTGCACATAATTTGACTTGAGTTTCTTTCGGACGGGCGTCATATCTGTAACGCGAAAACAAAGAAAACGACGTCCACTGCGTTCCTGTCGGCACCGATCGCATGCTGATCACGAGTAACGCTTAAGAGACGTCTCGAGACAGGCGAATGAAGATGCACCAAGTGTTGCATGACAAGCTCAAGGCAGACGCTGAAAGGCTTTCCGAAGCCCTTGAGCACATGTCGAAGCTCTTTCTGGCACCCAAGGAACAGAAGACACTCCGCGCCTTCACTAGCGCAGAGGTCGGAGAGTTGTTGCGGGTGAGCGACGGCTATCTGCGCAAGGCGCATTTTGACGGCCGAATTCCAGAAGTCGAACAGGGACCGGGTAACAAGCGCCTGTATTCCGCCGAGAACATCCTGCAGATCCGCAACATCCTGGCTCAGAACGCAAAGGATCCGTTTCAGTTCCTGCCCGGTCGGCGACAAGGCGACAAACTTCAGATCTGGTCTACCGTCAATTTTAAAGGCGGGTCCAGCAAAACGACGACCACAGTGACTCTCGGCATGCGGCTTGCCCTGCGTGGATACCGAGTATGTTTGGTCGACGCAGACCCGCAAGCCTCACTGACCACTTTCTTTGGATACCAGCCAGAGATCGACTTCCGTCACGGCGGGACGCTGTACGATGCAATTCGCTACAACGATGGCGAAACGTCCCGGGTGCCTATCGTGGACGTTTTGCGCAAGACCTACTTCCCGAACCTGGATCTCGTGCCCGGCGGGATCATGCTCTCGGAATTCGAAACCGAAACCCCAACCGCGCTGAGCCGTGGCGAACAACCCGTCTTCTTCAATCGGATCCGCGACTCGCTACGACAGGTTGAAGACGATTATGACATCGTTTTAATCGACTGCCCGCCTCAGCTTGGCTATCTGACGATGGCTGCGGTCTGTGCTTCGACGTCGCTTCTCATGACCATCATCCCTGAGCGTGTCGACCTGGCCTCGGCCAGCCAGTTCCTGACGATGGCGTCGGGCGTGTTGGAAGTTCTCTACTCGAACGGTGGCATCGGCACGTATGACAATTTCGCTTACCTCCTGACCCGCTTCGACACCGCCATCAGCACGCAGCAAGACTTGTCTGAATGGCTCAGGCAGTTGCTAGGCGACAGTGTGATCAAGACGCCCTTCGTGAAGTCTTCGGCGGTCAGCGAGGCAGGCCTTTCGCAGAAGACAATCTTCGAAGTGGACCTTGCGACTACCAAGAACCGAAAGACTTATGAGCGAGCCCTAGAGTCGGTGATGAGCTTTTCAAATGACATTGAAAAGATGATTCAATCAGCCTGGGGTCGAGGGGGCACAAATGAAGCGTGATCTTCTTGTCAAGAGCCTGGCACAAATGGGCTCCAAGCCTTTGATTGATGCCGAGGCAGCGTTGAAGGTGGACGAAAGCTCGCCTCGCTCTCTGAAGAGCATGTCGGACGTGCTTTCTCAGGTCTCGGCGCAGGCGGCCCAAGACGTGGATGTCAACGAGATCGGCGATTCAGAAATCGCGGATCGTTTTGACGTATCCGAAGGGCTTGATGATCTGATCGAGTCCATCAGGACATCAGGCCAACAGCTCCCTGCCCTGCTCCGCTATCGCCGTGGCCCTGGCCCTCGGTACGAGGTGGTCTACGGACGCCGCAGAATTGCCGCGTGCCGCGTGCTTGGGATCAAGGTCAAGGCTTATGTCAAGGAAATGGACCACCGCGAGGCGCTTGTCTCGCAGGCCTTGGAAAACTCCGCGCGCCTGGAGCGCAGCTTCATCGAACAAGCCATTTTCGCCACCAAGCTGGAGGACCAAGGTTTCACCCGGGCCGAGATCGGCGATGTGCTGGCTGTCGACAAGGGAACGCTGAGCAAACTGATTGGCGTTGCCCGAGACGTGCCGGATGCAGTGATCTACAAGATTGGCGCTGCGCATGAAGCAGGCCGGCGCCCATGGCTGGAACTGCGCCGTCTGGTCAAAGCCGAAAACGCCCCTTCAGACAGTTCTGTCCTTTTGCTTGTTCCTGAAAAAGGCTCTGCGGCCGAGAAGCTCGGCGCTGTCATCGATGCGCTGCAGAAGGTTGCGGATGCCCAGCAGAACGCAGCGGAGCCTGCCGCCAAGGGCCCCTCCCCTGCCCCGCTCAACAAGATGCCCGCAACTTCGGTGGCTTTCAGGTCCAAAGGCCAGCGTCTTTTGATCGAGGTTTCCGACAAAAAGGAGCGCGGATTCATCGACTTTGTGGAGACACAGCTTGAGCGCCTCTACAAGGAGTGGAAAGAAAAATCATTAAACCGAAATGGGTAAGTGATTGATCCTTAAAGGGTTGGCCATGGTCAACCTTGCTAGAACAGGTAAGAAACAATCAAAAAGGAGGCAGACGTAACGCAAAAAGAAACCCCCCGAAGGCGGTGAAGCACTCCAGAGGGTCCCGATTTACTCGCAATCTATTGGTACCCAAAAAATAGAATCACTGCAACACCGATTTCGGTGACCGGTATCCTTTTGCTGTCTGAAAACAGATGGAACAAGAAGCAGTCACGACCATCGAGGTCGAGGCACAGTCGAGCTGTGCGTCTTCAATCTTCAATTCGTTCAGTGGTATTGGCACGATCGAACACCAGCCACACTTCGCGCCTGTGACGCGGCGCACCCTGATGGCGGCGGTCAACACCACAGGTCGTGCACTCGGGCTGCGGCCGTCTTCAGTCGTTGTGCTTGACGCACTCTTGAGTTGCCTTCCCTGCAACGATCCAAAAACCGGGAATGACAGCCCAATCACGCCACTGACCCTGCTGACCGTGTTCGCTTGCAACGACACTTTGTGTTTCCGCGCGAAAGGCATAACGGACAGACAACTTCGGCGACACCTTGAGAAACTTGAAGCCGCCAATCTGATCCAGCGGCGTGACAGTGCCAACGGCAAACGATTTCCTATTATGCGCAACGGCAAAGTCATCGGAGCGTTCGGCCTCGACCTTTCGCCCCTGCTCGCCAGGTCTGGTGAAATCCTTGCGCTGTCTCAGAAACATCGTCAGGACGCCGAAGAACTTCGAGGCATGAAAGCTTACATCCAAAAATTGCGCGCTGAATGCCTCTCCCTCTCCCTGCAAGGCGAGGCCCTCAATTTCGTGGACGCTGCCCGCAACTCTATGCGTCGTGCCGGAGTAACTGTCCTTCAGGCAAGCAGCGTCATCAGCAGACTTAAATGCATCCTGCAAAGTGCGGTAGTCACGTCAAGCACAGCGCATTCGGACGCGTTGGCCGCGGCCAACGATCCAGAACACGAGCAATGCCAAGAACAGGCGCCGTCGCTTTGTTCGAACAAAGCGCGACCGCCTCAGCCGGACAAAATGTCCGGCACAAAGAGACTCCAAAATCATATACAAAAAAAACCTTACCGCGCTCGATGACGGAACTGTGGGCTTGCTTGACTGAAATCCCTGCGTTTTATCCAGACCACCCCACAACAGAACACGGACTTCTGCAGCTGCTATTTGAATTCGGTAAAATGCTGAGAATAGACAGCGCACTGTTGGGAAGGGCGGTGTCTGTTCTTGGCGTAGCAGAAGCGGTTCAAGTGGCAGATCAAATTGCCTGTAAGATCGACCAGGTCAAAAGCCCTGACAGCTACATATCGAGAATCCTAGCCAGTTGCACGAAAACAAGAGTTGGCCATGGCCAACTTTGCCTCGGTCCATAGGTTATTCAAGAAAAAAACGAGCCGCCCTACAAGTCAGCCAAGCTGTCATTGGCACAGAAGTCCAGCACGAAAGTGAGAGAATGATTGGTTTGAGAATGACGGGAAGTGAGATCGGGAAGGTGGCGTCCGTCCCCCGTCGTGGGGGAGACCTCATGGTCCAAACTGCCCGCAAGATCGCCCTGTCGTCCTCACGGGACATCCCCTATGAGAAGCAGGTGTTGCGCCAGTCAAACGCCCGGCGCATCAGGACCGGTGTGTCGGTTGAAAAGTTGGCCAAGGACACGCAGAGAGTTGCCTTGCACCCGCTCGATCAGTTCAGTGGCATTGCGCCATCGGTCGGCAGTGTCAGGGATTCTGACGACAACGCCCTCACTGAAACCATAAGCGATCTTTAAAAAGACGAACTGGTCCATCGTAAGGGCTTGTCGCGTAACATGCAGGATCTGGAAAATGACCACCCTAGGATGGGTCAATTGGTTCAACAACCGCCGCTTGTCTGGCCCCATCGGAAACATCCCACCAGCAGAGGCTGAAGAAAACTTCTATGCGCAGCCACTCGGCGGACAGCCGGTTGATCGTCAAGGTGGCCAAGGAACCGAAGCCCCATCAAGTACACGTTCTGCTGACCTTCGGCGGCAACACCGAACTGCTGCATCTGGCGAAATCCATCACCTCAGCCGAATTCTGGATCACACGGGAAGGCTATCGCAATGCGTGGCTTAAAATCGCCGGTGCCGAGGACGGCGATAGGGCAGGGGGCGCGGCCATGGCCGCATCCACCACACCAAATTGTCCGTCGTTGAATGATTTGGAACATGCGGCTTGATTTTGGAGCGGAGAGTTCGGGCTCATCGGGTTTAGGCTATGCTGCTTGAGGGTGATGGAGCAATCGGCGGTTTTTGGATGGTCTGGTGTTTGATGCGCTTCCTTTCAGCCAGGATGGTTTAGCCGCGCGCGACGTAGACGACAGCCAATGTCAGGTTCTGTCCGGCGCAGTCGTGACTTACGGCGACGAGACCAGTGCGACCAGCGGAAGGGTGACGTGCACGGGGCTGCCGGTCAGGCGGTCATTTCCTGCCGTTCCCTTCTCCAGGTTCAGGGACGGTTCTGGCACCGTCATCAACCGTCACGATGCGACCTTCGCTGAAGGTGACCTCCTGCAGTCCGTCGAACAGGACCGCACCGTTCGACGCGGCCAGTGTTTCGCTCGGGTCATTGCCGCGCGTCAGGTCGCTGTCCGTAAGCGTCACGGTGTGGACGCCCCGGGACACCACGTTAATGCCCAAGCCCGCGGTCTGGCCGGACTGAAAGAAATATTGTGCCGTGAATCGTTGTTGCATGATGACTATCCAAGGTTGCATCCCGTGCAGGTTTGTTCGCGTAAAGGGGTGGCTTCGTTACATCGAAACGATCACGATCCAGCATTCGAAAATCGGCGTAACAATCTGAAATATATGACAGACCGGGGGCAGCTGGTGCGCCCACCGGTGTATCCCGGATGTTGATACCGGCCTCAGGCGGCGGCAAGCGCCTTGTCGAGCAAGACCTTGATATCGGCCTTCGATGTGCCGGCCACGATGCGCCCAAGTTCCGCCTGGCCCTTGAGTGCGACCAGCGTGGAGCGGCGCGGGATCTTCAATGACTTGGACAGCTTGCCTTTGCCATATTCATCCCAGTCCACGACGAAAAAGGGTCATTCTTGACACTTGCCTCGCGGTTGATGCTGCGTGCGGGATTTCCGGCTTTGCAGGCCTCACCATCCTTTTCGAGAACAGGAGCCACTCGTTACACCCTTAACGATCTTGTGTGCGGCTGCTCTTTCGGCACGTTGATCGATCAAGCCTCTGTAACAATGTGGTCTGGGCTGCGAACCGGAAAGACGTGATGGTGGAACACGTCGATGCTTGGGGCCGGCTTCTGGCGGCGGCTAATGCCGGCGAAGCCCGTGCCTATACCCGGTTTCTGCAAGCGGTGACGCCGGTGCTGCGCGGGATTATCCGGGCCAAGGCCGGCGGTCTTGGTGACGCAACCTGCGAGGATGTTCTGCAAGAAGTGCTTCTTGCGGTCCATCTCAAACGGCACACATGGGATGCAAGCGCGCCTGTTCGGCCATGGCTTTATACCATTGCGCGCTATAAGGTCATCGACGCCTTCCGCGAGCGGGGCCGCAAGATCGACGTGCCGATCGAGGACTTCGCCGAGATCTTTGCCACCGAGGCCGGGCCAGACCCGACCGAGGCGGCGGACATGGACAAGATGATCGGGATGCTGGACGGCCGGTCTGCCGTGATCGTCCGCATGATCGGATTGGAAGGGGTCAGCATGGCCGAGACGGGAGCTGCTTTACACTTTGCGGCAAGTTGCAGTGACTGCCCCGGCCTGAGCGGGCTTCCTCGCCGGTCTGGCGGGATACGGCCTGTCGGCGGCGGTTTATGCGCTGCATTGCACCGAGGACAGCCTGCGGTTCTATGTCACCTGGTATGGTCTGGCGATCACGGGCGTGACGCTGCTGTCTACCCAGATCGGCGCGAGATTGTAGCGGTGGTAGCGGCTAGGGCGCCTCGAACCAGCCCACCACGATCTGCGCCCAGGCCTAGGGGATGCTGTGGCCTCCCTCATGCACGGCCAGGCGCAGGTTTCTGCCGGGCAGGCAACCCGTCCATTGTCGGATTTCACAGATCCCCGGCATCCCGGTCTGGTCGGCCTCGGCCGAAGGATAGGCATTGCTGATGCGCCAGAGCGCCATCGCCAGGAACACATTGCCCTGCACCTGAACGGGCATGATCTCCCGCCTTGTCAGGGGGACGGTCCAGTCCGCCCCGCCGGGCGCATGGGCTTTGTTGCAACAGAGCCCACCGAGGCAGGTAAGGTTTCTGCGCTCAGCAGGCATCCGGACGGGCCAATGGCCCGCCCGGTATGCTGTGCCAGTGCCGATACCTTGGTCAGGCCGCCCGCCTCTGGCCCGACAGACGCAGCCCGACGGACATCATCCGCAGCGCATCTTCGGCCGCGCGGCGCAACAATTTCTCGCCGTCGCGGATAGCCTCTTCCAGCGTGCAGGGACGCTTCAGGATCGAGGCAAAGGCCGAGATGCCATGATCGAAGGTCTGGTCCACACCCCGCCCGATCGTCCCCGCAAGGGCGATGGTCGGCACGCCCCGCGCCTCGGCCCGGCGGCCCACCTCGCAGGGAACCTTGCCATAGGGGCTTTGCCCGTCAAGGCTGCCCTCGGCCGTGATCACAAGGTCGGCCAGTTCGAGCAAGCGGTCGAAATCCAGATACTGCTGGATGATGTCAAACCGCGGGTGCAACGTCGCCCCTGCAAAGGCGATCAGCCCGGCCCCAAGCCCACCCGATGCCCCCGCCCCGCGCGCCAGACCGACGTCGTGCCCCGTCGCAGACCGGATCGTGGCCGCCCAACGGCGCATCGCGGCATCCAGATCTTCGACCTGCGAAGGCGTGGCCCCCTTTTGTGGGCCAAAGATCCGCGCCACGCCCTTTGGGCCAAGCAGCATGTTGTGCCAGTTCACGGCGGCATCGATCTGAACATGCCGCAACCGGGGGTCCAGACCCGAGGCGTCGATCCGGTGCAGCCACAACAGCTCGCCCCCGCCCTGACCGATATCTGCGCCGTTTTCATCCAGCAATCGGGCCCCGAGCGCCTGGGCCAGACCGGCGCCACCGTCGTTGATGCCGCTGTCACCGCAGCCGACCAGAATGCGCTCGACCCCGGCATCCAGCGCGGCAAGGATCAACTCGCCCACCCCATAGGACGTGGTCAGCATCGGGTTGCGCCGGTCGCGCGGCACCAGCGACAGACCGGCGGCGGCGGCCATCTCGATCACGGCGGTGCGGGGGCCGTTGCCGCCCAGCAGGCCAAAGAAACTGTCAACCGGATCGCCCACCGGCCCGGTGACGCGGGCCGGGATGATCTGTCCGCCGGTGGCGCGGACAAGCGCCTGCACGGTGCCTTCGCCGCCATCCACCATCGGGGCGTTCAGGATTCGGGCCTGCGGCATGGCACGGCGGATGCCGTCTCCGATGGCACGGGTGACATCATCCACCGACAGGGACTCTTTAAAGCCCGAGGGTGCTACGAGGATTGTCAGGGTCATGTCGGTTTCCTTTTGTGTCGGTTATGTGAAGAAAACGCGACAGGCGCGCGGTTATTCCCGCGCGCCCTGAAATAAGTTGCCATCAACAATATGATATCGAACGGAAAGCTACCGAAACAACTGCCGCAGATCACGGCGGATCTGTTGGCGGGCAATGGTCATGTCACGCTGAAACTGCGATGCAAACGACCGGTTGACGGGCGTTTTCCGGATGGGGCTTGCGGCTGCCTTCGGCATGCTCCGGGGCGAACCGGTCGTCAGACCGTCCGGGCGGGCCGGTGGGCGAGGGCTGGAGGCGATGATCCCGTCCGGAGCGGGCGCAAAGCGATCGGGCATCTCGGCAAGGGCGGTGCGCATGTCGGGCGCCAGTTCCACCAAGGCAGGCGGGGTCGGGGCAGGGGCGATCTGCTGCGGCCAGACGAACACGGCAAACCCCACAAGCAGCCCGACCTTTGCCACTCCCAACGGTCCGGCCAGCCGCAAAAGATCGGCCTGGATAAAGCCGGCCTCGTCCCGCAGGCCAAAGATGGCAACCGGCTTGGCGCTGGACATCAGGGTCTGGCAAAACCCGGTGCCCATCACGGCGATCAGGATCATCAGCGTGGTGTCATTGCCAAGGCCAGCCATCGGCAAGGCCACCGCCGGGATCAGGATCGCCGCCCGCGCCGAGCGCGACGCAATGACCAGATGGGCCAGAACCGCAATGACCGACATGGCAACCGCGACCCCCGGCCCGCTGGCCAAAAGGGTTCCGGGCAGCGCCGCCATGACTTGCGCCGCCAGCCATAGATCGGCCCCGGTTTCGGTCATGGCCTGCGCGATCAGCATGGTGGCGGCCATGTAAAGGATCAGTTCCATGTCAACCGCGCGAAACACCTCTTTGGTCTTGCGGTTGCTGAAAGGCCGCGTCAGCAGCGCCAGCGCGCCAAGCATCGCCACCAGCGACATCCCCAGACCATGCAGGGCTTCGGTCAGCCAAAGCGCCAAAAGGACCGCGATCACCCCAAGGATACGGGTCTGCTGCGCCGTCCGCGGCCCAAGCGGTGCCGCGGACGCCATACGAACCGCCCAGAGATCGCGCGGCACGAACAGCCACAGGATCAAACCGACGCCCGCGGCCGACGACATCGCAGCCAGCGGCCCGCCCAGCATCAGCCAGTCCAGATAGTTCAGGCGCGGCGCGCCGCTGGCGGCCATCGCCTCGACCGCGATCAGATGCGCACCGGCCCCGATCAGCGACCCCCCGGCTGACAGCAGGATAACTGTCGGAAACAGCAGCGCCAGCGCACGGGCCAGCCGGGCATCGGGCAAGAGCGGCACCAGCGCCAGAAACACCGGCAACAGCAGCGCCGCCCGCCCCGAGGTGGATGGCAGCACAAGCGCCGTTGCAGCGATGCCCCCGGCCAGCGCAAAGGCAAGGGCGGCAAAGCGCGGTCGCCGGGCGGTCAACGGGGCCACCATCCGCTCGGCCAGACCTGCGTCATTGATCACGGCGGCAATGATGAAGGCCGCCAGCAACAACCACACCAGATCAGACCCCAGCGTGGCGAACAGCCGATCCTCGCCCACCGTTCCTGTCAGCACCAAGGCCAGCGCGGCCGCCAGCGCCACCAGACTTTCGGGGATTTTCGTCAGCGTCCAGCCGATCACCGACAGCGCGGTGACGATCAGCGCAATCCGTGCGCCCGTCTCCAGCCCTTGCGGCAAGGTCCAGATCGCCCACGCCACCGCCAGTGCGAGGCACGGGGCAAAGATTGCCCGCAGCGGCCCCAGGCTCAAGGGCAATTGGACCGGACTGTGCGGCGGCGCAAGGTGTAGAAACGGGGCGGCGTTTGACATGGGTAACTTCCTTTCGGGCGACGAAAGAGAAACGTGCCGCGACCGCAAACTATTCCCGACCATCAGCATCGACGCCAGAAAATCTGTCGCAAAAATTTCATGCAATAAGCCCGGACGCACCCACGTTTTGCTTGAGACCCACGCAAGAGGAGAGACGCCATGGCCCTGTTTCAACGTGTCAATGCACTGGATGCCTGCGCCCCGCGACACAGACCGCACCTTCTGCTGGCGCTGGCCGGGCCCGTCGGCTTTCGTCGCGGGCCCTGAGCCCGACGGATACGGACCTGCCACCAAAGGCCGCGCCGCTTGTGGCGCTGCACGGCATTTCACGCAATGCCCGCGCCCTTATGGTGCTGCGTTTTGCGCAAGGCCGTTGGCCGCAGTTTCAGTATATTGACCACGCCCGCCCGGATCTTGCGCTGTTTGATCGCGCAATTTGAAGGTGCGATCCTTTCTTTCGATTGGACGGATGCAGCATGGGACAAGGGTCACGGCATCTCTGTCTTTATGACCGATCCCCTGTTAACCTGACGGCAAGTCTTATCAGGGCAACGATGCACCATCCTGCCGATCAGCTTGAGATGTTTCCCAGACTGCTGCATCTGCGGCGGATAGATCCATGCTGCAACATGCGACGTTTTTACCGGATGGCGATTCAAAGCGATCTGTTCGGCAAAACCAGTCTTGTGCGTGAATGGGGCCGGATCGGACACCACGGACAAATGCTGATGGAGACGCACACCGACGAAGGGCAGGCGGTCAACGCGATGATGAAACTGGCACGGACCAAGCAAAGAAAAGGCTACTGCCACGCAGACTAGACCTGCGGCATCCGGCTCGCGATATAGGTCGCAAATTCAAAATTGGGCCGTTCCAAATGGCTGAGCGCACCCGGCGACGACAAGTCGGCGCAAAGGCCGCGATAGACCTTTTCAACACAGCCTTTGTCTTCGACATTCACATCATCCAACAATGCCTTGAGCGCTGCAAAATGGGTCTGTGCCTGCGGGTCGGCGGCCCAGTCGGGGGCCAAGCCGCCACCAAACAGAACGTGAACCTTGCCGGGGCCGTCCGGGGTCAGGCACAGATACCAGAAATATCCCG
>JBKBWK010000005.1:0-107834 GCA_046313895.1 Paracoccaceae bacterium | reverse complement strand
GAGCCGATTGATCCGGTCCGGTATATCGCCAACCGCAGTTCTGGGGCGCAGGGCACGGCTTTGGCGGCTGCGCTGCGTGATCTGGGCGCCCGCGTGACCTTTGTCACTGGGCCTGCCGTGGTGCCGCCTCCGGTCGGGGTAAATATCGTGCGGGTTGAAACGGCAGCCCAGATGCTTGCCGCAGTTCAGGCAGCCCTTCCTGCCGATGCCGCAGTCATGGCAGCGGCGGTTGCAGATTGGCATGTGGCCAATGCAGGTGTGCAGAAGATGAAAAAGGATGGGTCGGGGCGTGCTCCGGCGTTGGAGTTTGCCGAAAACCCCGACATTCTTGCGACCGTGTCAAAGGGGCCCGACCGGCCTCGCCTTGTTGTGGGTTTCGCGGCAGAAACCGAAAATGTGGTTGAACACGCAACCGCCAAGCGGATGCGCAAGGGGTGTGACTGGATCGTGGCCAATGACGTGTCGCCCGCCACCGGGATAATGGGCGGTGCGGAAAACGCGGTAACAGTGATTTCTGACACCGGTGCCGAGGTTTGGCCGCGCATGGGCAAGGACGCGGTTGCGCGCCGATTGGCAGACAAGATTGCGGAGGCGTTGCGGTGAGTCCCGTGGTGAAGATCGTGTTCGAGGAATGGGCAGACCGAGATTTGCCGATGCCCGCCTATGAAACGCCCGGGGCGGCGGGGGCCGACATTCGGGCCAACCTGCCACCGGACGTGCGCGCGGGCGGTTTCACTCTGGCCCCAATGCAGCGGGCAATTTGCCCCACTGGGATAAGGGTGGAAATCCCCCAAGGGTTCGAGATGCAGATCCGCCCGCGATCCGGCCTTGCGACCAAACACGGGATCACCTTGCCCAACACGCCCGGCACCATCGACAGCGATTATCGCGGGCCGTTGGGGGTGGCGTTGATCAACCTTGGCGATCAGTCTTACACCATACAGCACGGCGACCGGGTGGCGCAGATGATCGTGGCTCCGGTGGTGCAGGCGGCGTTTCAGGTGGTTGAAGCCCTGGGTGACACCGCACGCGGGGCGGGTGGCTTCGGATCGACCGGGCGCAAATGATCGGGCTTTTGGGGTTTGCGGTGATTTTCGGCACGGGGCGCTGGCTGGCATGGCCGGTCCGCTGGGTCTGGTTGATGGCATGGGGATGGCTGCTGGTTTTGCTTCTGGCCCATGCGCCTTATCTGCCGCCTGAACTCGGGGCTTTTGTCGGAGGTGATTTTCGCGGCTGGTTCGTTCTTGGGGTGCTTGCCGCCCTTTGGCTTGGCTATCGCGCCGGTCTGCGCAGGGTCCGCAGGCGGGTGACCCACGATCCCGTTGTCGCATCAAAGTCAGCTGCTTTTTCGCCGGTCGAGTTGGACCGCTACGCCCGTCACATCATGCTGCGCGAAATAGGCGGTCCGGGGCAGAAACGGCTGAAGGCGGCAAACGTGCTTGTGGTCGGGGCAGGCGGACTTGGGTCGCCTTTGCTGTTGTATCTGGCGGCCAGCGGCGTGGGCGTGATCGGGGTGATTGACGGCGACATCGTCGAAGGGTCGAACCTGCAGCGCCAGATCATCCATGCCGATGCCCGGATCGGCATGCCAAAGGTGTTTTCGGCCGAAGTGGCGATGAAGGCCATCAACCCGTTCATCGAGGTGCGGCCCTATCATCGCCGGTTGGATGAGGCGACGGCGGCAAGCCTGATCGCGGATTATGATCTTGTGCTGGACGGCACCGACAATTTCGACACGCGCTATCTGGTGAACCGGGTCTGTGCAAGTTTGGGAAAACCTTTGATCGCGGCGGCGATCACGCAATGGGAGGGGCAGATCAGCCTTTATGATCCTGCCGCCGGCGGGCCTTGCTTTGAATGCGTTTTCCCGCAGCGCCCCGCGCCGGGGATGGTGCCGACCTGCGCCGAGGCGGGAGTGGCGGCACCTTTGCCCGGCGTGATCGGGGCGATCATGGCGATGGAAGCCGTCAAGCACATCACGGACGCGGGCGAAGGCTTGCGCGGACGGTTGATGATACATGACGCACTTTATGCCGAGACGCGCATGATCGGGGTGAAAAGGCGCGAGGGGTGTGCGGCCTGTGGGGCCCAGTCAGGCAAGTGACGTCACACACGCTGGTATCCGGGAACGGCTGTGCACGCAGGCCACTGGGACGCTCTTGCCCCCGCTTCCGTCGCGGCCCATAGTATCGGTCACAATGCGCCCTGAAGTGGGGCTTTTTTTAGCGGGGAGCCTGACCCATGAACCTGACTGCCGCCGTCGCAGCCTTTGTCCTGACCACGACTGCCGCCTTTGCCCAAGAGCTGCCCGATCTCGGCGGGCGGGAAATCATTGTGGTGACCGAAAATGCTTATCCGCCACTGCAGTTTCTGGATGCTTCCGGCGCGGCGATTGGCTGGGAATACGATGCGATGGCGGAACTGGCCAAGCGCATGAACTTTGCGGTAAAATACGCGAACATCAGCTGGGATGCGATGATCCCGGCGGTGTCGGAAGGCCAGTTCGATCTGGGAATGACCGGCATCACCATTCGCGATGACCGCAGGGAAAAGGTTGATTTCTCTGACAGCTACATGACAAGCCAGATGGTGATGATGGTGCGCGGGGATGAGGCACGTTTTGCCGATGCCGCAAGCTTCGCCGCCGATGATACGCTTTTGATGGCGGCACAGCCCGGCACGACGCCGTTCTATGTGGGTGTGTACGAGGTTCTGGATGGCAACGAAGCCAACCCGCGCGTGAAGCTGTTCGAAACCTTTGGGGCAACGGTCGAGGCGCTGAAGGCGGGCGACGTCGATCTGGTGCTGACCGATGGAACGGCCGGCGCGGGCTATGTAGCCGCGTCCAACGGGGGGCTGAAAATTGTCGGTGACAAGCTGGGAACCGAGGATTTCGGTTTCATCTTCCCGAAAGGGTCCGATCTGGTGGGCCCATTGAACGCCGGGATTGCCGCGCTGAAAGCCGACGGCACGCTGGATGCGCTGAACACCAAGTGGTTTCTTGACTACAAGATGGGCCAATAAGGCTTCAGGCTCCGGCGTCTCCGCCGGGGCCGCCACAGCATGACCCCGAACCCGAAGCCGGATCGCGATTTCCCATGGTGGCTTGTGATCCTTCTGATCACGGGAATTGTTCTCTTTGCGCAGGTTCTGGCCAACCCCACCTATGCGGCGGCCCTGAACACACTGGGTAAGGGGATCAGTATCACCATCGTCGTGGCGGTGGTGGCCTACACAGGCGCCTGCGTGATCGGCCTTGGTCTGGCGGTGATGGGTCTGTCGCGGTTCATCGTGCTGCGTCAGACGGCGCGCCTTTATATCGAGGTCATGCGCGGCGTCCCGATCATTGTTCTGCTGCTCTATGTGGCGTTCGTGCTGGCCCCGATGCTGGTGGTTGCCGTCAATGCCGTGATCGAACCGCTGGGCCTTGCGCCTTGGCGGACGCGGGACTTTCCGTTGATCGCGCGCGCGGTTATCGCACTGATGCTGGCTTATTCTGCGTTTCTGGCCGAGATTTTTCGTGCCGGATTGCAAGCCGTGGACAAAGGCCAGATCGAGGCCGCGCAGGCGCTGGGTTTGTCGGGATGGCAGCGGTTTCGCCACATCACCTTTCCGCAGGCGTTCCGCATGATCCTGCCGCCTTTGGGCAATGACTTTGTGGCCATGGTCAAGGACAGCTCTTTGGTCAGTGTTCTGGGCGTGTCGGATGTGACGCAACTTGCCAAGGTCACGGCGGCGGGAAATTTCCGTTACTTTGAAACCTACAATGTTGCGGCGCTCATCTATCTGACCATGACGATCGGCCTGAGCCTGATCCTGCGCCGGATCGAAACCCGACTGCGGTCAAGGGCCGAGCGATAGGGGTCAGGTTTTGCGGGGGATGATCCCTGCCAACGCCCGGCTGACGGTGCCTGAAGTCGAAGGACGCTCGACCGCGACGAAGGGCATCGGCCGGCACAGGTCAATGGCGGCAAGTCCGACACGGGCGGTCAATGCGCCGTTGACGACGCCTTCGCCAAAGCGGCGGGACAGTTTTGACAGCACGCCGCCGCCGGCAACCGACCCGATCAGGTCATCGGTCAGCGCCAAGGCTCCGGCTGCCAGCAGCGAGGCAAACACCCGGCGCAACAGACCCCACGACCCCAAAGCGCCGGACCGGCCGCCATAGATTTCCGCGATACGCCGGATCATCCGCAAATTGGCGACCAAGGCGGTGGCGACGTCGGCCAAGGCCAGCGGGACAAGGGCGGTCACGGTCGCAACCTGCCGCGCCGCCGCCTCGACCTCTGCCCGTGCGCGGGCGTCGAGGGCGGGCATCAGTTCGGCTTCGGCCAGCGACAGCAGCGCGTCGGCATCCATCACCTCGGCCTGCCGTTCTGCCAGCCGTGCGCGGCCCCAAGCCGTGTCGTCGCGCGTGGCGTAAAGCCGGGTCAGCGCCGCAACTGTGCTGCGCGCCGATTTCAGGTCTGCGGTCTGGCGTGCCATGATCGCGTCGCGGCGCAGATGGTCCAGCCGCGCAAGCCGCGCATAGGCAGACCATTCGCGCATCGCCAGCATCAGGGCTGCCAGCACCGCAAGTGCCAGCAGAACTCCCGCAATCCAGCCCAATGCAGGGTTGCGGGCAAAAAGCCCGGCCACGAAATCCCATGCCGCCACGGACAGTGCAAAGGTGAAAAATGCCCCAAATGCCCACAGCGAAAACCGCGCGAGCCTTGAGCGGGGTGCCCCGACGCGCGCAGCCATCTGCATGGCCTGACCCTGCGGCAGCAGATCGGGAACCGGATCGGCCGAAGACGGGTCAATCTCGTCTTCCAATTCCAGAATCAGGGGCTTGCGCGGCGGCAGGTCGGTCACAGACGATCTCCGATCAGAAATTCGGCCGCCCGGTCCAGCCGGATATGCGGCGGCCCCTCACCGGGTTTGAGCGTCATCCGGGCGGGGGCAAAACCCATCAGGCCGAAATCGGCATCCAGCCACCGTTCGGCCCCTTCGCGGGCTGGGGCAAGGATGCGTGCGGGATCGCTGGGAAGATCGCCGGCATGCATCGCCGCCTGCTTGCCGGTGGCCAGCAGACGCCCGCGCACCACATCCAGCGGGGCGCCGTCGCGCTGTACCGTGTCTTCGACTGTTGTGCGCAGGCTGGCCAAAGACAGCGCCATGCTGCGTGCACCGGAAAAATCGGCACGGCGCTTGGCGTCTGACAGCAAAGCCTCGGTGATGGCGGTCAGGGCGGGGTGCTGATGGTGGTGCAGATGGTCAGCCTTGGTGGCGGCAAAGAGGATACGTTCCACCCGCTTGCCCCCGAGGATGCGGGTCAACCAGCCATTCGCGCCGGGACGAAAGGCGGTCAGGATATCAGCCATGGTCCGGCGCAGATCTTCCACCGCCTGCGGACCGGCATGGATGGCGCCCAAGACATCCATCAGCACCACTTGACGATCGATCCGGGCAAAGTGTTCGCGGAAAAAAGGTTTCACGACCTTCGATTTATAGGCCTCGAACCGCCGCTCCATCTCGCGCCACAGACTTCCACGCGGGGTGCTGGCAGGGCGGGGCAGAGGCGCAAAGGTCAGCACGGGCGATCCGGCCAGTTCGCCGGGCAGCAGGAACCGGCCCGGTGTCAGGTCGGACCAGCCCTTGCCACGGGCCGCCTGAAGATAGTCGGTAAAGGTGGCGGAAAGGACCTGTGCCCGCGCCTCGTCCAGTGTCAGCGCCCCGTCTTCGGCCCGTGCCAGCGCCATGAACGTCGCGGCCTCGGGTCGTTTTGCGATCCGGTCCAGTGTCTCTTCGGACCAGCGGGCAAAGTCTTTGTCCAGAAGGGACAGGTCAAGCAACCACTCGCCGGGATAATCCACGATATCAAGATGCAGCCGAGTGTTTCCGGTGAGCCCGAGAAATCCCGATGGGCGCATCCGGAATGACAATCGCAATTCAGAAACGGCCCGCGTCGATTGTGGCCAGCGTGGATCGTCGCCCATCAGGGCAGTCAGGTGGGTTTCGTAATCAAAGCGCGGCAAGGTCAGGTCGGGTTGTGGCTGCAGGACGACGACCTCGATCCGGCCTTCTGTCTGCGCCTTCAGTTGCGGCATCCGCCCGCGATCCAGCAGGTTCGCCACCAGAGCGGTGATAAAGACCGTCTTGCCCGCGCCAGACAAACCGGTGACCCCCAATCTGAGTGTGGGATCAAACAGGTCGGTCACACTGCGGGCCATGCCCTCGACGCTTCGGGTGACGCCATCGGCCAAGGTTGACAGAACCAAGTGGGTATTCCTTTTGTTGGATGCAACATATGCCTCCCGGTGCCGACTGGGTAGGGGTAAAGCCCGGCTGATTGTGGCGCTGTGGTCATTGCCGTATCGGCCCATCTGAAGCGGGTCCGAAGTCAGGGTTCGTCCAGACACCGGGACTTGCAGCGCCTTGGAAATGCGCTAAGCACTTCCAATGCCCCGCTATGCCCTTAAAATCGAATATGATGGCGGCCCGTTTCAAGGCTGGCAGCGTCAGGCCACAGGGCAGCCGTCGGTGCAGGCGGCTGTCGAGGCCGCGCTGGCACGTCTTGAACCGGGGCACCATACACTTGCGGCAGCAGGCCGCACCGACGCCGGCGTGCATGGCATCGGACAGGTGGCCACGGTGGATCTTGCGCGCGAGTGGGATCCGTTCCGGCTGTCAGAAGCGCTGAACTGGCATCTGAAGCCAGCACCGGTGGCCATTCTTGCCGTGGCACGGGTGCCGGCTGATTTCCATGCCCGCTTTTCGGCGCTGGAACGGCGCTATCTGTTCCGGCTTGTCGCCCGCCGTGCGCCGGTGACGCATGACCGGGGCAGGGTGTGGCAGGTGCTGAACCCGCCCGATGTCGATGCAATGCGCGCAGGGGCGGCGCATCTGATCGGGTTGCATGATTTCACCACCTTCCGCTCCAGCATGTGTCAGGCCAAAAGCCCGGTCAAGACGCTGGACCAGATCGCCATCACCGAACACGACTATGCCGGAGGCGTCGAGATTCGCTTTGCCTTGCGGGCGCGCAGTTTCCTGCACAATCAGGTGAGGTCCATCGTCGGCACGCTGGAGCGTGTTGGGGCCGGGGCTTGGACGCCCGAGGATGTACATGCTGCGTTGGAGTCAAGGGACCGCGCCGCCTGTGGCCCGGTTTGCCCGCCACAAGGGCTTTATCTGACGGGGGTTGGATATCGCACCGACCCGTTTGCTTGAACATGCCGCTGGACTGTCTAGGGTCGGTGCGTGGAAACGGGAGATAAAAGCATGGCAAAACCGAAGCTGTTCATTGCGCGAAAGTTGCGCGAGGTGGTCGAAGCACGGGCGGCGCGGGACTATGACGTTATTTTGAACCCCGAAGATCGGGTGTTCAGTCGGGAGGAGTTGATTGCCACCTGTCGGGCCGTTGACGCGGTCCTGCCTTGCCATTCCGAACGGTTCAGCGCCGATGTGATTGCCGAGCTTGGACCCCGGTTGAAAATCATCGCCAATCATTCTGTCGGCACCGATCATGTCGATCTTGCTGCAGCAAAGGCGGCGGGAATCGTGGTGACCAACACCCCTGATGTGTTGTCGGATGCCACCGCCGAAATCGCCATCCTGTGCATGTTGGGGGCAGCCCGGCGTGGCGCCGAAGGCGATGCGATGATCCGGGCCGGGGCTTGGAATTTCTGGTCGCCGGCCTTTATGGTCGGGCGGCAGGTGACTGGAAAACGCTTTGGTGTCCTCGGGATGGGACGTGTCGGGCAGGTCACCGCCAGCCGCGCCCGCGGGTTCGGAATGAAAATTCACTATCACAACCGCAGCCGTCTCCCCGCGCATCTTGAAAACGGTGCGGTTTTCCATGACACGCTGGACGGCCTGTTAGCGGTGTCGGATGTCCTGAGTCTGCATTGCCCGTCGACGCCGGAAAGTGCCGGGGTGATCAACGCCCGCACTTTGGCTCTGTTGCCGGATCGGGCGATTTTGGTGAACACCGCGCGTGGCGGGTTGGTGGACGAATCTGCGCTGGTGGACGCCCTGACATCGGGACGGCTATTTGCCGCCGGGCTGGATGTGTTTCAGACCGAACCAGGGGGGAACCTGGCAATTGCGGCCTTGCCAAACGTCTTTCTGTTACCGCATATTGGGTCTGCAACCGAAGAAACGCGCGACGCTATGGGGTTCAGGGCGTTGGATAATCTGGATGCTTTCTTTTCCGGGAAGCCGCCGGTTGACCGCGTGGCCTAAACGCCTTGTCTACCCAGCATTGGGTATTTTGGTAAAATAAATTTACCAACGCTTGCATTTCGGTTCTCGTGCGTTAAGGTTCTGGCATGTAACAGGCCGTGTGGAGCGGTCGAAAACGTCTGGGAGGACACCATATGACTGATACCCGAAACACTGCGCTTTCCCGCCGTTCTTTCCTGCGCAAAGGTGCGTTGGGTGGTTCCGCCGCCGCAGCCGCTTCGGTGCTGGCTGCGCCCGCTGTTCTGGCTCAGGCGCCGCTGGTGATGAAGATGCAAGCCTCGTGGCCTGCGTCAGACATCTGGATGGATTTCGCCCGCGAATACGTGACCCGCGTTGAAGAAATGTCGGGCGGTCGTCTGAAGATCGACCTGCTGCCTGCCGGTGCGATTGTTGGCGCCTTTCAGGTGATGGATGCGGTGAACGATGGCGTTCTGGATGCGGCGCACACCGTTCCGGTCTATTGGTACGGGAAATCCAAGGCTGCATCGTTCTTCGGAACCGGCCCGGTTTTCGGTGGATCTGCGACGACCATGCTGGGTTGGTTCTATCAGGGTGGCGGCGCCGAACTGTACCGCGAACTGACGCAGGACGTGCTTGGTCTGAACGTGATCGGCATGATGGGCATGCCAATGCCGGCGCAGCCTTTCGGCTGGTTCAAGTCCGAAGTGAACTCTGTTGCTGATATCCAAGGCTTCAAGTACCGGACTGTCGGTCTGGCGGCGGACCTGTTGCAGGCAATGGGCATGTCTGTGGCGCAGCTTCCGGGCGGCGAGATCGTGCCGGCCATGGAGCGCGGCGTGATCGACGCGTTCGAGTTCAACAATCCGTCATCTGACAGCCGCTTCGGCGCGCAGGACGTGGCAAAGAATTACTACCTTTCGTCGTATCACCAGGCGTCGGAAGCATTTGAGTTCCTGTTCAACAAGGACTTCATGGAAGATCTGGAGCCCGATCTGCAGGCAATCCTCAAGTATAGCGTCGAGGCATCGGCAACATCGAACCTTGCGTTGGCCATGCGCGAATACTCGAACGATCTGCAAAAACTTGCGACCGAGTCGGGCGTGACGGTGCACCGGACCTCGAAAGAGATTCTTGCTGCACAACTGGAAGCGTGGGACAAGCTGATCGTCGATCTGGAAGCCGATGCCTTCAACAAGAAGGTGATGGACAGCCAGCGGGAGTGGGTCGAGAAAGTCGCCTATTACGAGCTGATGAACGCCCCGGATCTGGGCCTTGCCTACGAGCACTACTTCCCGGGCAAATTGAAGCTGTAATCCGAGCTTAAGGGGGGGGGCGGACAACACGCCCCCCTTTACATCTCTTGCCGTGATCCTTGTCGCAGGCCAATGTGCCTGCGCTACCGTATGAACGGAGTCCCCCAAATGATCGGGTATATTCGCTTTGCCGACCGGCTGTCTGCGTGGTTCGGCAAGACTTTTGGCTGGCTGATCATCCTTATGACCTTTGGCATGGCCTATGAAGTTCTGGTGCGCTACGCCTTCAACGCGCCAACGCCTTGGGCTCTTGACCTCAGCTTCATCATGTATGGTACGATCTTCATGATGGGTGGAGCCTACACGCTGTCTCGCGGTGGGCATGTTCGCGGCGATTTCATCTATCGAACATGGTCGCCGCGCACGCAGGCTCTGGTCGATATGGTGCTGTATTTCCTATTCTTCTTCCCTGGTATTCTGGCGCTTGTCTTCACCGGGTTCAAATACGCCGGGCGTTCATGGAGCTATGCGGAAGTATCGGTCAACAGCCCTGCCGGGATCCCGATCTATCAGTTCAAATCGGTGATTGTCGTTGCCGGTATTTTGCTGATCATCCAGGGGGTCGCGCAGGTCTTTCGTTGCATTCTGTGCATGAGGCAGGGCTATTGGTTGCCCGTCGAGGAAGATGTCGAAGAAACTGAACAACTGCTGATCAGACAGGCGGCGGAGGCCGCCGCTGCCGAGGCTGCCAAACAGGCCCGGACGTAATCGGCTCAGACGCAATCGGCCCACACGCCGTCCCATCCGGAGTTCGCAACAGTGACCGACCCGCAAATCGCCCTAATGATGCTGGGCATATTCATTGCCTTTGTCTTTTTGGGATTTCCCATCGCCTTTACGCTGATGGCGCTTGGCATCGGCTTTGGATACTACGCCTATTACGATCCAAGTCGGATGTGGCGTGCATTCAACCGCCTGACAGACGACGCCGGATGGTGGGAAAGCACGAGGCTTTGGATCGAGGGGTTCTATAACAACCGAATATTCGACCTGTTTGTGAACCAGACCTATACGGTCATTTCGAACGAGGTGCTGACAGCAATCCCGCTTTTCCTGTTCATGGGATATATCGTCGAGCGCGCCAACATCGTGGACAAGCTGTTTGGCACCCTGGCGATTGCGACGCGCAATATTCCCGGCTCAATGGGTGTGGCGGCGCTGTTCACATGCGCACTGTTTGCAACGGCGACAGGCATCGTTGGCGCTGTTGTGACTCTGATGGGACTTCTGGCGCTGCCGCAGATGCTGAAGGCGCGCTATGATCACTCGTTTGCCTCCGGGATCATCTGCGCCGGGGGAACTTTGGGAATTTTGATACCACCGTCGATCATGTTGATCGTGTACGCGGCAGCGTCCGGAGTTTCGATTGTGCGCCTCTATGCGGGGGCATTGCTGCCGGGGTTCACGCTGGTTGGTCTGTATTTGATCTACATCATCACCAGATCGATCCTGAACCCGAAGCTTGCCCCGAAGCCGACCAAAGAGGAAATGCCTGAGGTGCCGACCGGCAAACTTCTGGTCATGCTCATGACGAGCTTTTTCCCGCTCGCCATTCTGATCCTGTCAGTGCTTGGCTCGATCCTGTTCGGGCTGGCAACACCGACCGAGGCTGCGTCCATCGGGGCGTTGGGCGGTATCCTGTTGGCGGTTGGTTATCGTGCAATGACGTTCCAGCGGCTGCGGGAAAGCGTCTATCTGACGGTCCGCACGACTGCGATGGTCTGCTGGCTGTTCGTCGGATCCTACACGTTCTCGGCGGTATTCAGCTATCTCGGCGGTGAGCAGGTAATCGGCGATTTTGTCAAAAGCCTCGACATGACGCCGATCCAGTTTCTCATCCTTGCACAGGTGATAATCTTCCTGCTGGGTTGGCCGTTGGAATGGTCAGAGATCATCATCATTTTCGTGCCGATCTTCCTGCCGCTGCTGCCGCTGTTCGGGATTGACCCATTGTTCTTTGGCGTTTTGGTAGCGCTGAACCTGCAAACGTCCTTCCTGACTCCACCCATGGCCATGAGTGCGTATTACCTGAAGGGGATTGCGCCACCTCAGATCAAGCTGACCGAGATTTTCTCGGGCGTGCTTCCCTACTGTGGCATGGTGGTGATCTGCATGGTCCTGCTGTACCAATTCCCGCAGATCGTGTTCAGCCTGCCGGAGGCATTTTATGGACCTGGCCGTTAATCGGGCCAATCTGACATCACTCGGCGCGGTCGTATTGCGCGACCGGGTGGCTTCGGGTGCCATGCGGGCGGTGGACGTGGTGGAGGCCTATCTTGCCCGAATCGCCGAGGTCGAGCCGCAGGTGCAGGCTTGGGCATGGTTGGATGGTGATCATGCGCTGGAGCAGGCCCGCGCGTTGGATGCACGCAGGCAGGCGGGGCGTGCCATCGGCCCGTTGCATGGGGTGCCCGTTGCCCTCAAGGACATTATCGACACCAAAGGGATCCCAACGGGCAACGGCATGGCGGTGGACGCCGGCCGAGTGCCCGATGCGGATGCGTGGATTGTGGCCCGGTTGCGCGCAGCCGGTGCAATCATACTTGGCAAGACGGTGACGACCGAAGGCGCATTCATGCACCCCGGCAAGACCCGCAATCCGCACAACCCGGCACACACGCCGGGCGGGTCATCACAAGGGTCCGCAGCCGCGGTGGCGGCAGGGATGGTTCCTTTGGCGATTGGCACGCAAACCGGTGGGTCGGTGATCCGTCCGGCGGCGTTTTGCGGGGTTGTGGGGGTCAAGCCATCCTTTGGGATGATCCCGCGGACCGGTATTCTGCCCCAATCACCGTTTCTGGATACCGTCGGAGTCTTTGCCCGGTCGGTCGAGGATGCGGCCCTGTTGATCGAGGTGTTGACCGGCTATGACGCCGCAGACACAGCGACCGAACCTGTCCCTGTGCCGCGCCTGCTTGACGTAGCAACGAGCAAGGCACCTGTCACTCCGATGTTTGCCTTTGTGCGCCCGCCGGGGTGGGATCAGGCGGATCCGCAGATGCAAGGTGCGGTTGAAGAGATTGCCGCCATGCTGGGCGACCAGTGCTTCGAAGCGCCTTTGCCGAATTTTGACGAGGTGGCAGCGATCCGTCAGAGGATCAATTTTGCCGAGATGGCAAAGTGCTATTACGGGCTGGAACGACGCGGGCGTGACCAGATGTCGGATGTGCTACGGGCTGCGATGGACGAAGGCAAGGCGGTGCTGGCGCGCGATTATCTTGCGGCGCTGGATTGGCGTAACCTGTCGCTTGCAGCACTGGATCCGCTGTTCGAGCGCTGCGATGCCATTCTGTGCCCCGCAGCCCTCGGCCCGGCACCAGAGGGATTGGAATCGACCGGATCGGCGATTTTCAACGGTCTGTGGACCCTGGCTGGCGTGCCCGCCGTGACTGTCCCTCTGTTCTGGGCGGAAAACGGCTTGCCGATGGGGTTACAATTGGTTGGACGGCGCGGAGATGACGCGCGGCTTTTGCGCACCGCCCGCTGGCTGATGGCGCATGTTGAAACCCTTGAAAGGGAGGCGTGAGGTCTATGGACAATATACTGGCCTTGGCTGCTTTTGCTTTGCTGCTGGCGTTCCTGGGTATTCTTTTGTGGCATGTGCCACGGTTGGATCTGATCGTGGTTGTCACGTTTACTGTGGCTTTGGCTGCATGGGATCTCATCCAGGGCATCAAGGGAAACCGAGGCTGACTTGGCACGAGTCGGGGTAAGCCCGCCAAAATGCACGCCACGGTGCCAAAGATGTTCCAGCGTCCATCCATCCGGTGGCTGAGCATCCGTAATTTTGGTCCAATTAAGGCCCGGATACAGGCGTGAAGCCGGCCGAATGCGAAAGTGCCCTTGCGTCTGCATCTGAATAAGATGCAGTCCCGGCCGAAAGGATTTAGGCTCTGGACTTTTTTTGTGTAACGAACGCGTGCTGCACCCGAAGTGAACCATAGATATGACGCAAGAGACGGATGATTGGGGTCTGCTTCTGGCGGCTGCGCAACAGGGCGACAGCCGGGCGTATGCCCACTTTCTGCGCGTTGTGACCCCGGTTTTGCGTGGGGTCGTTCGGTCACGGGGGGCGGCTTTGGGAGATGCGGCGTGTGAAGATGTGTTGCAAGAAGTTCTTCTGGCGCTTCATCTGAAGCGCCACACCTGGAAAGAGGGCAGTCCCGCGCGTCCGTGGCTGTACGCGATCACAAGATACAAGGTTGTGGATGCCTTCCGCGCGCGCGGGCGCAGGGTCGATGTTCCGATCGAGGATTTTGCCGATATTCTGCCCGCTGAGCCAGGTGAAGATCCGACGCAGGCCGCCGATATGTCAAAGATGATTGCGATGCTGGACCCGCGCGCTGCGCGGATCGTGCGGCATGTGGGTTTGGACGGGGACAGTATGGCCGAAACAGGGGCGAAACTGTCGATGTCAGAAGGAGCGGTGCGCGTTGCCTTGCACCGGGCTTTGAAACAATTGGCCGTTCTGCGTGAAAGGCATGTGGAATGAAAACCGAAGACCTCATCCGTGCGATGGCCGCCGACACGGTTCTGCCGTCGGCACCGTTGGGCAGGGTGCTGTGGCTACCCTTGGCCTTGGGGCTTTCATTCCTGGGCCTTTGGGCGACTTTGGGGGTGCGGGATGAACTTGGGACTGTTTTGCAAGATCCCTTGTCGCTGATGCGTATCGTGCTGTCGGCAAGCCTTGGCTGCATGGCCTTGGCCGCTGTCCTTCGGTTGGCGCGTCCCGGCGCTGTGGTGTGGCTTTCGCCATTGGCGGGTGTTGCGCTGGTCGCGGCTGGATTGTGGATCTGGTCCTATGGCCAAATACCCGAGGGTGGGCAACGGATGGCGATTGTTGGCAAGACCATGGTGGGGTGTCTGACCACAATTCCATTGCTGTCAGTTCTGCCCGTCGCGGCGGTTCTGTCTGTTCTGCAGCGGGGGGCACCGACACGGCCCATGGTGGCGGGCGCCGTTGCGGGTTTGGCGGGAGGTGGTTTTGCCGCGGCGATCTACGCGCTGCATTGTACCGAGGACAGCCCGCTGTTTTATGTCACATGGTATGGTCTGGCCATTCTGGCGGTGTCTGCGGTGTCTGCGCTTATTGCCCCGCGCCTGTTGCGCTGGTAGGCATGTCATCCGCCAGATAGGCGCGGATATTGTCGGCAAAGCTGTCGTCGGCGCGCAACCCAAGCGCCAGCGCCTTGTCTGCCCGAAGGTCCGCACGCCATCCGTTCACAATTTTGGCAATATCGGATTGGGCTTCGAACCGGATCAGTCTTGCGGGTCCGGGTCCGACGACCTCTGTCATCGCTGCGATCATCTGGCCAATGGTCCACATGCGGCCCGGCATGATCATGCACCGGTTCTGGCCCAACGCTCCAGCCGCAAGCTCGGCTCCACGGATCAGGTTTTCCACACAGCGGCGGGGGGACAGGTAATAATGTGCATAGGTCAGATCGACCGGGCAGGTGGCCTCCACCCCGTTCAGTGGCTCGCGAAAGATCGACGACATGAAGCCCGACGCCGCGCGGTTCGGCGCGCCCGGACGGACCGAGATGGTCGGAAGCCGGAAGCCGCGCCCATCGACAAAACCACGCCGCGAATAGTCATTGAGCAACAACTCTCCCATCGCTTTTTGCACCCCGTAGGATGTTTGCGGGTTCAAAAAGCTGTGGTCTGTGATCGGATCGGGAACCTCACCGCCATAGACCGCCAACGATGAGGTGAAAACCACCACTGGGCAGGTGCCAAGGGCACGCGCGGCGTCCAGCACATGCCGGGTGCCATCAAGGTTGATTTGCATGCCAAGGTCGAAGTCCTGTTCTGCCTGCGATGATACAATGGCGGCAAGGTGAAAGATCACATCCGTATCCGCCGTGATGGTCGCGGTGACCGAGGCCGGGTCCGCGATGTTGCAGGTGATGGACTCTGCACCCTTCAGCGCAGCAGGTGGTGCGATGTCTGCAAGCATCAGTCGGGTGATGTGTGCCCCGCGCAGATGGCCGCGTTCCAGAAGAGCACGCGCCAGTTTCTGGCCCAGCATACCCCCGCCACCCAGTATAAGGATGTTCATACTGTTCCCTTTCCCGAAAAGACTGCGGGCACAAGGGCACCACGCGCCTGAATAACGCGGCTGGCAAGGGCCATGGCCTGTTGGGCCGCCGCGTCTTCCGAATGACCCATCGCAAGGTGGGCCAGAAAACCACCTGCAAAACTATCTCCCGCTGCGGTGGTGTCGACAATCCTCGCCACCCGTATGGCTGCGTGCTGGCGACTGCCTTCGGCGGGGGACCACAGGGTGACCGGGCCGCCACCGTCCTTGACGACCACGCATGTTGCCCCGTTGGCGCGGTAACGGGCAATGGTGTCTTCGGGTATCCGGTCGCCCCACAGACCGATTTCTTCATCAAGCGACGGCAGAACAATGTCAGACACCGACGCACCCAGCATCACCCCTGCACGCATGTCCTCGACCCCATTCCAAAGACGGGGACGCAGGTTGGTGTCGAACGAGATCAGGCTACCATGCGAGCGGGCGATGCGCAGGGCGGCACAAAAGGCGCGGCGATGTTCAGGGGACAGGATAGCCAGACTGATAGCAGAAAAATGGATCATCCCACGCCCATGCAGGGCATTGGCCAGCCAGTCGGGATCTTCGGCCAGCATCTTTGCCGCCGATTGCCCACGCCAATAGGAAAAGCTGCGCTCGCCGTTGGCAAGGCTGATCATGTACAGCCCCACGGTCCGGTCAGGCAGGCGGCGGAGGTAGCTGATATCGATGCCTTCGCCTGCCATGAACGCCGCCATGTCATCCGACACCGCATCAGTGCCAACGCACGACCCATAGCCGACAGACCAGTCAGACGGCAGAAGTCTGCGCGCATACCAAGCGGTGTTGAAGGTGTCACCAGCGTAGCCGCGTGCATATTTGCCCGTCGCAGTGGGGGCCATTTCGACCATGCATTCGCCAAGGCACAGGAAGGATGTCGACATTCGGGCGGCTCCTGTGTCGGGGGTCTGGCATCGACCGTAGCCGACGGGGCGACAGGCTTCAATCGTGGGCAGTGGGAAATCTGTTCGCGTGCTGCACCTTGGGGCCAACCCGCCGCTTGGGCCTGTAATTTTCGGGGGGTATTTTCGTCGCATCTGGCCTATGCTTTGTCACCATGTCATGAACTGTGACAAAGGGATCCGGACATGACCGACGACACTGCGCGCTATATTGCAAAAGGGGTGGCCCACGTCTCGTTGCCCGTTGTCGCAGCGCCGGTTGCAGTCAGTTTTGTGTTGCTGCCGAAGTTCACCATGCTGGCCTTTGCATCGGCGATCGAACCGCTTCGAATTGCAAATCAGTTGACCGGGCAGGCGCTTTTTCGCTGGCAGACGCTGTCGACGGACGGCCAGCCGGTGGCCTGTTCAAACGGCGTGCCGATCATGGTGGACGGCGCCTTTGGGGCGGTGCAGCCAGATGGCGTCGTTCTGGTCTGTTCGGGAGTCGAGCCGGAAGATCAGGTCAGCGCGGCCCTTGGCGACTGGCTGCGCGGCTTGTGGCGGCGCGGGCGCGTGGTGGGCGGTCTGTGCACCGGTGCCTATGCCTTGGCTCGGGCGGGCATCCTCAAGGACCGGCGGTTCACGCTGCATTGGGAAAACCTGACCGGTTTTGCGGAAACCTTTCCCGATCTGACAGCGGCTCGGCAGGTCTATTGCATTGATGATCGCATTGTGACCTGCGCGGGCGGGGTTGCGGCGGCCGATCTGATGCTGGAAATCATTCACGAACGTTTTGGTATGGCTCTGAGTCAAGAGGTCATGAACATGTGCCTGCTGACGCAGCGGCGCACGCAGACGGATGAACAGATGACCTCGCTCGCGGCGCGATTGGGGACGCGGCATGAAAAGCTGATTGAAGCCGTGGGTTTTCTGGAGGCCCGGATCGAAGAAGGCTTTGATCTGGATGCCTGCGCTGCCCAACTGGACTTGTCCCGGCGACAGATCGAGCGGTTATTCAGCCGTTATCTGGGTGTGACGCCGGTTCGATACATCAACGACCTTCGCCTGCAACGCGGGCGCGCATTGTTGGCCGAAACCGACATGAGCATCACGGAAGTTGCCATCGCCTGCGGTTATGCCAGCACATCCCATTTTTCCAAATCATTCCGGCTGAAATACGGCGTGTCACCCTACAGGTTCTCGCATTTCGGCAATTAGTGTCCCACGGACGCAAAGTGCGACGCGCGCCTATCCGATGGATGCCCCGACGTTTACTTTTCAGGGCAATGCGGCACCCATGGTTCGAATCTAGTAATTCGACGGGCGAAAAAAGACGCAGGTTCTGCAAATCACATTGTGAATTCACAATAGCCAAAAGATTAACATCTTGCTATTGTGAGGGTAATAAAAATACGAGCAGACGAAAAAAGGTAACAGGCATGGTAACGGGCACTCGGGGCACGTTTGTCATCTCCTGGTCACAGACAGAGATCGACGGTGTCACCACCGCTCCGCTGGACGTTCTGGCCGTCGGCGCCTCTTGGCGCTGGTCCGGTCAGGCTGTCCGTGTGGACGGGCAGGGTGGCATGCTGCTTCTGGAAGGGGCCGAGGGGATCGCGGATATTCGCAGGCGTGCGGCCAAGATGGTGCGGCGTCTGATCGGGGTTGCGGTGACCGGAGACGCTATCGCGGCAGAGGACGACGCAGTAGACGAAGTCGATACGCCCGATCAGGGGTTCATTGTTACTGATGGGCACCAAAGCTGGTCAGTGACGATCCTGCCGGTGCCCGATACGGGCGCACGCCTTTTGATGTTTGTGGGTGAAGTGCCTCCACCAAATCAGGATTTGTGGGTCGTGCGCACTGCCATCGACCGTACACATTCGGGTGCGGGAGCAAAGGTGGCGGGTGGGGTGATCTGCTTTACGCCTGGCACCCGCATCGCCACACCCACGGGCGCGCGGATGATTCAGGACATGCGGCCCGGCGACCGTATTCTGACCAAAGACAATGGCGCGCAGGAAATATTGTGGACCGGCAGTCGCCGCATGACGGGCGCGCGGCTTTACGCCATGCCGCATTTGCGGCCGATCCGATTCAAAGCCGGCGCCTTGGGCATCGACCGCCCGGATGAGGATCTGATCGTATCGCCGCAGCATCGGATGGTGCTGAACGGCCCCGCCGCGCGGGCCCTGTTCAATACCGAGGAAGTTCTGGTCAAGGCCGAGGATCTGCTGAACGACGTAACGATCTGCATAGACCACGCGCTGCGGGAAGTGACCTACATCCACATCCTTTTGGACAGGCACAATATCATCTGGGCCAACGGGATGGAGACAGAGAGCTTTCACCCGTCGAATACGGCACTGGATACCATTGAACCTGCGCAACGGTCGGCCCTTCTGGCGCTGTTGCCGGATATCGAGACAAACCCTGCGCGCTATGGCGACTATGCACGTCGGAACCTGTCCACATCCGAAGTGGCCATCTTGCGCCACGATACAGCGGCCTGATCTTCGCCGCGCTGGATGCGGGTTTTCGAACCTCTGGGGGTCGAAGCCACGGACCCCAGATGGATTTCCTTCGAACAAAAAAGGGGCGGTTGACTCCGGAAAGATCAGGCGTATAAGCGCGAAACGTCCCGGCGGGTAACCTCCGGGGCTTTTCATTGGTGTTGGTGGACCCCGCAAGGGGATACCTGTCGGGCCTTCGGGTCAAAGGACAACGCCCTTCACATGAGCGAAGGAGATCAGCCGTGACCAAACGCACGTCTGCCAAGTATAAAATTGACCGCCGCATGGGCGAAAACATCTGGGGCCGCGCCAAGTCGCCGGTCAACAAGCGCGAATATGGTCCGGGCCAGCACGGTCAGCGCCGCAAGAACAAACTGTCGGACTTCGGCACCCAGCTGCGCGCCAAGCAAAAGCTGAAGGGTTACTATGGTGACCTGACCGAAAAGCAGTTCCGCAAGATCTACGGGGAAGCCGAACGCGTCAAGGGTGACACCGGCGAAATGCTGGTCGGTCTGCTGGAGCGTCGTCTGGATGCGGTTGTTTACCGTGCCAAACTGGTTCCGACCATTTTTGCAGCTCGCCAGTTCGTCAACCATGGCCATGTGCAGGTCAACGGTCAGCGCGTGAACATCGCATCCTATCGCGTCAAGGAAGGCGACGTGATCTCGGTCCGCGAAAAGTCGCGTCAGATGGCTTTGATTCTTGAAGCTGTGCAATCGGCCGAACGTGACGTTCCGGACTATCTGGAAGTGGACCACAACAAGCTGGTAGTAACATTCGTGCGCACCCCGGCTTTGGGAGATGTGCCGTATCCGGTTGTAATGGAACCGAACCTCGTCGTCGAATATTACGCGAAGAACTGATCCGTCGCATATATCTGGAAAAGGCCGCCGGGTTGGCGGCCTTTTTGTTTGCCGGTTGCAGCTGTGGCGCCAGATCTCCCGCAAGGTATCTGGTGTCTCGTGCCCCATAATCGCACTGGCCTAAGCGCTTCTTGCCCGCTAGAACCGCCGGGTGAGTTGGAGGCCCTTATGCACGACACCATCCGTCCGCAACCCGGCATACTGGATATTGCGCTTTATGAAGGTGGAAAGGCGCATGTGGCAGGCGTTGCCAATGCCTTGAAGCTGTCTTCAAACGAAAACCCGTTTGGCCCGTCGGATCGGGCGAAAGAGGTGTTTGCCAAGACCGTTCACACACTCCACCGCTATCCAAACACCGACCACCACAATCTGCGCCAAGCGATCGGTGACGTGCACTGGCTTGATCCTGATCGCATCATCTGCGGAGTCGGATCGGATGAGATCATCACCTTCCTGTGCCAGGCCTATGCGGGCCCGAAGGACGAGGTGGTGTTCACCGAGCACGGATTTTTGATGTACCGCATCAGTGCTCTGGCGGTTGGGGCCACCCCCGTTGAAGTGCCCGAGCGCGAGCGCATGGCAGATGTTGATGCCATTCTAAAGGCCTGCACCAAGCGGACAAAATTGGTGTTCATCGCCAACCCGAACAATCCCACCGGCACCATGATTTCACCGACCGAGATGGAGCGTCTGGCAGAAGGATTGCCGAAGCAGGCCATTCTGGTGATCGACGGCGCCTACGCCGAATATGTCGATGGCTATGATGGTGGGTCGGGGCTGGCCACAAGCCGGGAAAACGTGTTCATGACCCGGACCTTTTCCAAGATCTACGGTCTTGGCGGGTTGCGGATCGGCTGGGGCTATGGGCCAAAACATATCGTTGATGTGCTGAACCGGATCCGGGGGCCGTTCAACCTGTCCACCACGCAACTGGACGTGGCCGAGGCAGCGGTGCGCGATCAGGACTGGGTCAACAAGTGCAGGTCCGAGAATGCGCGGATGCGGCACTGGCTGGCTGAAGCCTTGGCCGAAGTCGGCGTGCCGTCTGACACCAGCATGGCCAATTTTGTCTTGGCGCGCTTTGCCAGTGAGCAGGAAGCGCAATCCTGCGACGACTTTCTGCAATCCCAAGGACTGATTGTGCGCCGTGTCGCCAGCTACAAGCTGCCGCATTGCCTGCGGATCACCGTGGGTGACGAGGCGGGTTGCCGTCGGATTGCGCATGCGGTGGGGCAGTTCAAGGGGCTGAAATGACGGTGATTTACAACCGTGTGGCTCTGATCGGTCTAGGACTGATTGCGTCATCCATGGCGCATGCAATGCGGCAATATGGGCTTGCCGGCGAAATCGTCGGTCATGCGAAATCTGCCGATACCCGCAAGGTGGCCTTGCAGATCGGTTTGTGTGACCGGGTTTGTGACACGGCTGCCGAGGCCGTTCAGGGTGCTGATCTGGTGGTCCTGTGCGTTCCGGTTGGCGTCATGGGCGAAGTTGCCGCCGAGATCGGGCCTCATCTGACCGCTGGCGCGACGATCACGGATGTAGGGTCGGTCAAGGGGGCGGTGGTCGAGGCTGTTGCCCCCCACATGCCCGACACCGTGCATTTCGTTCCCGGCCACCCCATTGCAGGCACTGAACATTCCGGGCCACGGTCCGGCTTTTCCACCTTGTTCCAGAACCGCTGGTGGCTGCTGACGCCGCTGGACGGGGCTGACCGGGCTGCTGTAGCGCGGTTGCGGCGGCTGTGCGAGGGCATGGGTGCGAACGTGGATGAGATGGATGTCGCGCACCACGATCTGGTGTTGGCTGTCACCAGCCACACGCCGCACCTGATCGCCTACACAATGGTTGGCGTGGCCGAGCATATGCGGCGGGTGTCCAACTCCGAAGTGATAAAGTACTCGGCGGGCGGGTTCCGCGATCTGACGCGCATCGCGGCCAGTGATCCGGTGATGTGGCGCGATGTCTTCCTGACCAACAAGGACGCGGTCCTGGATATCCTGGGCCGCTTCACCGAAGAACTATTCGTTCTGCAGCGTGCCATCCGCATGGGCGATGGTGAGCATCTTCACGCTTACTTCACCCGCACCCGTGCGATTCGGCGTGGCATCATCGAGGCCGGGCAGGATACTTCTGCTCCTGACTTCGGGCGAATGCCTCAGGGTGGAGGAGAGGGCAAAGCGTGATCGGGCGGCTGATGGCAGGGGCGGGATGCGTGCTGATCATGGCGGCAGGTGCCGCCGTGGCAGATGCCCCTTCGACATCACCCCGACCGATTTCACGCCCCGAAGCCAGTATTTCAGCTCCGGTTGTGGCCGTGCCCACACCGCTGCCGATGTCGATCCGGCCAAAGTCTCGTCCGGCGCTGCTTGCGGTGGTGCCGGCATCTCCCGCCTCGCCGCCGGAAGTGGTCGTGGCCATGTCCTCTGCTGTAGGGGCCCCGGCCAAGGCCGGATTGTTTGGTTTCCTGCGCCCGGCCAAACGGCCGGAAGGATTTGGCGCCCAGAAATTGACAACGGTCGCTGTCGCAAGGGTGATGCCTGGAAAACAGGGCGTAGTGTCAAAAAAGGGCGCTGTCTGCGGCGATCCGCGCATCATGGGCGAGGCGCTCGCACCAATCACATCCAAGGTGCAGGGGTGCGGTGTGGCGGAACCGGTGAAGGTGACAAGCGTGGCAGGTGTCCGTCTGAGCCAGCCCGCGACCATCGATTGCGATACCGCGCGTGCGCTGACGACATGGGTGGAACGGGGGCTAGAGCCGGCCTATGGCAAAGGCAAGATCGTCGAACTGCAGGTTGCGGGTCACTATGTCTGCCGCACGCGCAACAATCGTTCCGGCGCAAAGGTAAGCGAACACGGTCGCGGCCGGGCGATTGATATTTCGGCCTTTACCTTTTCCAATGGAAAGACGGTAACTGTGGTCAAGAATTTCGACAAAACCATGCGAAAAGCCCATAGGGCTGCCTGTGGGGTTTTCGGAACCACACTTGGACCAGGGTCGGACGGGATGCACGAAGACCATCTGCATTTCGACACAGCAAAGCATCGGAATGGATCTTATTGCCGCTGATCAATTCAGTCGCGGTGCAGGACCAAGTGGCAGCGGCCCAAGCATCATCCAGCCGTCTGCAAACACCAACGGGATCTCAAGCACATTCGAATCGCCAGAGCTGGCTGCATATGCCTCCATCATGCCAAGTGCGGTCGGTGCGATCTCGTTGGTGATAAGACCCAAGCCACTTGCCAAGGTGACAAGGTTCCGCCAGCCTGTCACGCGAATGTCGATCCGGCCTTCCGGCAGACCATTGGCGACGATCAGGTCACCCTTCGCAAAAACCGACAGATCGCCCCATGTAAAAAGCAGCTCGCGCATGGCAAGTGCGGTCAGCGATGGCCGGCTCTCTGATGAGAACCGGTCCAGCGGAGCCGACAGGCTGGCGGTGGCATCCACGCGCGCAACAGAGATTTGTGTCGGAAGATCAGGCAAACGAGCGGACAATATGGGATCGGGCGTAAGACCAAGCACTTCCAGCCCAATATCATAGGCATTGCTGCGGCTGGGGTCCAACCGGGTTGCAAAGCGCAGGGTGTCTGCCGCCAAGGTCCAACCCAGACTCGACTCGGCCTTTACGGAGTCACCAACGACGGTTGTGCGGTCCAATGTCAGGGCGGTATTGGGCGACACCACGACGCTGGCTTGCAATTTGGCGGATTGGAGAGAGATGTCTTCACCCGGAGTGGACAGCGTCTGGTCGGGTGCAAAGGCGGCGATCACATGCCACGGCTTGTAGCTGAGTGAAAACACCTGCACGAACGGGGATTGCCACGATATCCCGCTGCGCTGATCGGTCAGTTTGGGGGTCATGACCGTCAGATCAAAGCGGCTGGGAAAGCCCGCGATGGAATAATCGGTCAGCGACACATCGATGCCTCGCGCCGGAGCTTGTTGCAAGAATGTGGAAAAGCCGTTTTCGACGGCCGATTTGCCCACGAACCAATAGCCCGACCACACCGCCACCAGAAGCGTGGAAATCAACAGCAAAGCGCGCATCATCAGCCCTTTTCTTTCGTTCGCCCCTGTTGTTTAGAGACAGGAGCAACAGAGGGCCAGTCACTTGACCGATACGATGTGGGTCTTTGGATATGGATCGTTGATCTGGAATCCCGAGTTTCCGGTGGCAGAGACTCGGATTGCCCGTGTGCAGGGCTGGCGACGCAGTTTTTGCATGCGGTCGATCCACCATCGCGGCAGCGAAGCGGCTCCGGGGCTGGTTCTGGCGCTGGACGTCTCGCCTGATCACCATTGCAATGGGGTGACATTTCGTGTGGTGAAGGGCGCAGAGGCCGACACACTTGCACAGTTGCGCGAACGCGAATTGATCTCGTCCGCCTATCTGGAAACACAGGTGAAGGCCGAATGGGAAGATGGCGATGGATGCACGGCCCTTGCCTATGTGATCGACCCTGACCACTGGCAGTATTGCGGCGGCATCGATCTGGAGGAGCAGGCCCAGATTATCGCCCACGCGGTTGGCGGGCGGGGCGCAAACCGTGACTATTTATGGTCCACAACGGCCCATCTGGCCGATCTTGGGATTTCCGATCCCGAATTGGAATGGCTGGCCCAACGTGTGCGCGATCTTGTGCGGCAGTTCGACTGAGAATTTCTTTGGCAGCGCCGGTTTCGTCGCGTATCGTTGGTTAGGGCAGAACAACGAGGCAGGCAGCGTCTGATGAAACAGACCAAGGCCGAGGCGAAAGCCGACGCACGACGCCTTGTGCGAGAGCGCAGGGCCGCAACATTCACGCAACCGATCCAGCAAATCGTGACCATGCTGGTGATCACCGGGCTGGTGGCTGCCGGTGCGTGGGTAATCCACGGGCAGGTGGCCGAGGTGTTCCGTTCAAACCTTTGGCTGAACGGATTTATCGCCTTCATCTTTGTGCTGGGGGTTGTGACCTGTTTTTGGCAAGTCCTGATTTTGATCCAGTCGGTCAGTTGGATCGAGGATTACGTTCGCCACGGGCCGGGCGTGGAAACCCAGCGTGCGCCGCGGCTTCTTGCCCCGTTGGCCTCATTGTTGCGGACACGCGGCGCGCAGATGCAAATCTCGTCCTCCAGTTCCCGGTCGATCCTTGAGTCGGTTGCTACGCGGATAGACGAAGCCCGGGATATCACGCGCTATCTGACTAATCTTCTGATTTTCCTTGGTCTTTTGGGAACATTCTACGGGCTCGCCACGTCAGTTCCGGCAATTGTGGAAACCATTCGATCACTGTCACCGCAGCAAGGCGAAAGTGGAGCGGTGGTATTCCAAAAGCTGATGAGCGGGCTGGAAGCGCAATTGGGCGGAATGGGTACCGCTTTTTCCTCATCGCTCCTTGGGCTTGCCGGGTCACTTGTCGTAGGCCTTTTGGAGCTGTTTGCCGGACATGGGCAAAACCGCTTTTACCGTGAACTGGAAGAATGGCTGTCGTCGATCACGCGGCTTGGGTTTTCCAGTGGCGACGGAGAGGGTGAAAGCGACAGCGGGGCGGTTGCCATGGTGCTGGACCAGATGGTCAACCAGATGGAAACGCTGCAAGGCCTTTATGCGCAATCAGACCAAAGCCGAAATGTGGTCGATCAGAAAATAGGAGAATTGGCGATCGCAATTGGTGTCCTGGCGCAGCGGCTGGAGTCTGACTCCGGGCAAGCTGCAGCTCTTGACCGGATTGCTGACGGGCAAGAGCGGATGATTGCGGCCTTGGCTGGTCCCGAAGGTGGCGCGCAATCAGACGCCGAAAGCCGTATGCGTCTGCGGTCGATTGACGTGCAGTTGCTGCGGATACTGGAGGAAATCTCGGCTGGACGTCAAGAAAGCGTGGCGGACCTGCGCGGCGAGATTTCGGCTTTGACGGCAGCCGTTCGCCAACTGTCTCGCACAGGTGTGGGGCGATAGGTCATGGGACTGTCGCGGCGGCGGGACGCCTCGATCATCTGGCCAGGGTTCGTGGACGCGGTCACGACGTTGGTGATGGTCCTGATGTTCGTGCTGACCATCTTCACGGTCATGCAATCCGTTCTGCAAGACACTATTTCGACGCAAGACAGCGAGTTGAACGCTTTGACGGATCAGGTGGCGCAATTGGCCGACGCGTTGGGGTTGGAGCGTGCGCGGGTTGGCGCATTGCAGGCCGAGGTTGGTGGGCTACGGTCTGATCTTGCCGCGTCCGAGGCGGAGGGCGCACGCCAGGCGGCTCTGGTCGCTGGCCTGACTGGGCAACTGGCAACGGCCGAGGCTCGGGTTGCGTCCTTCGAGGCGCAGGTGGCAACGCTGCTGGCGGAACGTGATGCCGCACGGGGGCAGGTGGCAGATCTGACTGTCACTGCGGCGGAGTTGGAAGCGGCACGGGCGGCTGTGATTTCCGAGCGGGACGCCTTGCAATTGGCCTTGGCACGGGCGCGCGACGAGGTGGATGCCTCGGCCGAAGAGGCGCGTCTTGCCGCGGCGCGACGCGAGGCGCTTGACGCACTGATCGCCGATCTGCGGGCAAAAGGGGCAGCCGATGCTGCGGCGCTGACGTCCGCGCAGACACGACTGTCGGACTCAGAGGCCGCACGTTTGGTGGATGCAGCGGCACTTGAATCATTGCGGGGCAGGTTGACTGCATCGGATGACGCGCTTGCCGCCATGACCCTTGCCTTGGAAGAACAGCGCAAGCGTGCCGAAGAAACGTTGCTGATGCTGGCTGCGGCCCAGACGGATGTCGCGAAGGCTGCGGCGGATGGCGATCAGCGCGCGGCAGCACTGGCGCAGGCCGAACGCGCTCTCAGCACTGAGAAGGAAAAGACGATCGAAGCCGCCAAGCGAGTTGCGCTTCTGAACGAACAGATCGCCGCCTTGCGCACTCAGTTGGGCAGCTTGCAAGCGGTACTGAACGAAGCGCGTGACAAGGACGCCACGGCGCAGGTCCAACTGGAGGCGTTGGGATCGCAACTGAATACTGCTTTGGCGCAGGTCGCATCGGAACAAAGGCGCCGTGCTGCACTGGAGGAAGCCGAGCGCAAGCGGCTTGAGGCGGAAAAGGCCGATCTTGAAAAGTTCCGCAGTGAATTCTTTGGCCAGCTCAGCCAATTGTTGTCTGGCCGGCAGGGTGTGCGGGTGGTCGGTGACCGCTTTGTGTTTTCCAGTGAAGTGCTGTTCAAACCCGGTGCCGCCGATCTTGCTCCGGAAGGGCAAGCCCAGATTGCCAGTGTGGTCGAGATCCTGAACGATGTTCGCACTCAGATCCCGGATGAGATTGACTGGATCATAAGGGTTGACGGTCACACGGACAACGTTCCCCTGTCCGGAGCCGGCGCGTTTGCCGACAATTGGGAATTAAGTCAGGCCCGTGCGCTGTCGGTTGTGCGCTACATGCAGGACAGACTGGGTTTTCCCCCTGACCGACTGGCGGCCACTGGGTTCGGCGAATACCGCCCCGTGGTGATGGGGAATGACGAGTCGTCACGACAGCAGAACCGCCGGATCGAATTGAAACTGACCGAGCGATAGGCCGCTGATTTCCTCCAAAGTGCGACGGGAACGCCAAAGATAAAGGCCCCCGCTTGCGCAGGGGCCTTTATCGCTTCGGGCCTATACCGAATTATTCGGCCGTCAAAAGGGGCGGCTTTGAACGGGTCAGCCTGGGTTTCTGCGGCTCGTCGATCAACAGGACGATGCCGTCGTCCTTTACGGCAACACGCACCACACCGCCTTTTACAAGCTTGCCAAACAACAACTCTTCGGCAAGGGGCTTCTTGATGTGCTCTTGGATCACCCGACCCAACGGTCGCGCCCCCATCTTGTCGTCATAACCCTTGTCACCCAGCCAGATCGCGGCCTCTGGGGTCAGTTCGATGTGGACGTTGCGATCGAGCAACTGCGCTTCCAACTGCAGCACAAACTTTTCGACAACTTGAAGGATCACTTCTTTGCCGAGCGGCGCGAAAGATATGACCGCGTCCAGTCGGTTGCGGAATTCCGGGGTGAAAGTGCGTTCGATGGCCGCCGTATCCTCGCCCGTGCGCTTATCCCGACCAAAACCGATGGCCGATTTCTGCATATCTGCCGCTCCGGCGTTGGAAGTCATGATGAGGATCACGTTGCGGAAATCCACCTGACGACCATTGTGGTCTGTCAGTTTTCCGTGATCCATCACCTGCAACAGAATGTTGTAAACATCCGGGTGCGCCTTTTCGATTTCGTCCAGCAACAGTACGCAGTGCGGATGCTGGTCGATTCCGTCGGTCAACATGCCACCCTGATCAAAGCCGACATAGCCGGGGGGGGCACCAATCAGGCGGCTGACCGCATGCTTTTCCATGTATTCCGACATGTCGAAGCGCAGAAGCTCTACCCCAAGGCTTGACGCCAGTTGTTTTGCAACTTCGGTCTTGCCAACGCCTGTGGGCCCGGCAAACAGATAGTTGCCGATGGGCTTTTCAGGCTCGCGCAGACCGGCCCGCGCCAGTTTGATCGCCGAGCACAGTGCTCCTACAGCCTTGTCCTGACCAAAGACCACGCGTTTGAGAGTCTTTTCCAGATCACGCAATGTTTCCGCGTCATCTTTCGAGACGTTCTTTGGCGGGATACGGGCGATTTTCGCCACAACTGCCTCGATCTCTTTGGTGCCTATGACCTTGCGACGCTTTGAGTCTGACAAGAGATGCTGTGCTGCGCCGGCTTCGTCGATCACGTCGATCGCGGAGTCAGGCAGCTTGCGATCGTTGATGTACCGGCTTGCCAATTCCACGGCCGACTTGATGGCGTCGGCAGTGTAGCGCAGATCGTGATGTTGTTCGAAGTGCGGCTTCAAACCCATCAGGATCTTGATCGCATCAGGAACCGATGGTTCGTTCACGTCGATTTTCTGGAACCGTCGCGACAGGGCGCGGTCTTTTTCAAAGTGCTGACGGAATTCCTTGTAAGTGGTTGACCCCATGCAACGCAGTTTGCCGCCCTGCAAGGCTGGTTTCAGCAGGTTCGACGCATCCATCGCACCGCCAGAAGTCGCACCCGCACCAATGACCGTGTGGATTTCGTCGATGAACAGGATGGCGTCAGGGTGATCCTCCATCTCTTTCACCACAGCCTTCAGGCGCTCTTCAAAATCGCCACGATAGCGGGTGCCGGCCAAAAGTGCGCCCATATCAAGCGAAAATATGGTGGCGCCAGCCAGAACGTCGGGCACCTCCTTGTTGATGATCTTCCAGGCCAGACCTTCGGCGATGGCAGTCTTGCCCACGCCGGGATCGCCCACCAGAAGTGGGTTGTTCTTGCGCCGGCGGCACAGCACCTGAATGCAGCGTTCCACTTCGGCTTCGCGGCCGATCAATGGGTCCACGTCACCCTTCTTGGCCTTCACGTTCAGATCCACGCAATATTTCGAAAGCGCGGATTCCTTGGCCTCACCCGCTTCGGCCTTGGGCGTTTCGTGATGTTCTTCAGCACCCTGGACCGGGCGGCTTTCGCCGTAGGACGGATCTTTTGCGACGCCGTGGGCGATGAAGTTCACCGCATCGTAACGCGTCATGTCCTGTTCTTGCAAGAAATAGGCCGCATTGCTTTCGCGTTCGGCAAAGATGGCGACCAACACATTGGCGCCGGTCACTTCGTTTCGACCGGACGACTGAACGTGAATTGCAGCGCGCTGAATTACGCGCTGGAAGGCCGCCGTTGGAACGGCTTCGGATCCTTCTACATCTGTTACCAGTGTTGACAGGTCATCATCGACGAAATCCATCAGCGTCTTGCGCAGGTCATCAAGGTTTACCGAGCACGCTTTCATCACGCGGGCGGCATCTGGTTCGTCGATCAACGCCAGAAGGAGATGTTCAAGCGTTGCAAGTTCGTGGCGACGGGCGTTGGCCAAGGCCAAGGCGCCGTGGATGGCTTGCTCGAGCGTGGTTGAAAACGAAGGCACTTGCTGTGTGCTCCTGTTACTCGGGGCAGGGTCGGGCGCCTTTGGGTGCCCTCACCAACCGTTGCCTCATAAAGTTAAAGTTCGGTTTTATTTCCCGCACTTCAAGCAGAATTATCGATCCGTGACCGCAAACACATAAACTCTTGCGAAAAGTGATCAGGTTGAAGGCGTGCGGCGTCAGAACTTGTCCTTACGCTTGCGGATTTCGCCAAACACCGAGGCGTCAACCGCGTCTGCCATTGCAACACGCATCTTCATTTCGGGCAAATTCGCACGCAAGAACGGGTTGGTGGCAAGTTCATCGGACAAGGTTGAGGGCACAGTGGGGCGACCATCCTCGCGCGCCGCGGTGACCTGCGATGAACGAAAGATAAGCGCGGGATTTTCAGGTTCAAGGGTTAAAGCAAAGCGGATGTTCGAAGCCGTGTATTCGTGGCCCGAACAGATCAGCGTAGCAGGTGGCAAAGCAGCCAGTTTCGACAGGCTGGACCACATTGTGGCGGCGCTGCCTTCGAACAACCGCCCGCACCCTGCGGCCATCAGACTGTCACCCGTGAAGGCGAGCCCATCGTCCGGAAAATAAAACGCCACATGCCCGAGGGTATGCCCCGAAACGTCGATCACAAAGGCCGAACTGCTGCCGACAGTTATTCTGTCGCCCTCTGACACCATGTGATCCAGCATGGGCAAGCGATGCTTGTCCGCCTTTGCGCCCCAGACGCTTGCACCGGTTGCCATGCGCAGAGCGTCAACGCCCGCCACATGATCGTCATGGTGGTGGGTGATCAGGATATGGCTCAGTGTCCACCCCCGGTTTTGCAAGGCCGCAAAAATGGGCGCTGCGTCGGGCACATCCACCACGGCGGTTGCGCCAGTGGTGGCGTCATGGACCAGAAAGGCGTAGTTGTCTTTCAGGCAAGGGATCGTCACAAGATCAAGGGGCATGGAATTCCTGAGGGTCTGACGGTGTCGGATCAACATGGCCCGGAAGAAGGTTCGTCCGCAATGCATCTTGATGTGCTTGATCTGCGCAGTTTTTATTACCGCACGCAACTGGGGCGGGTGGCGCAGCGGGCGATCCGCGATCAGATGGTGCAATTCTGGCCACCGTCAGTCGGGCAGACAGTGGCGGGGTTTGGTTTTGCGGTGCCGTTGCTGCGGCCCTATCTGCCGCACGCGCGCCGGGTGATCGGCCTTATGCCGGGTCCGCAGGGTGTGATGCCTTGGCCTGCCGGTATGGATAACGTGTCCGTGCTGTGCGAGGAAACCGCGTGGCCATTGTCGACGGGCCTGGTGGACCGGCTGGTGCTGATGCACGGTTTGGAGACATCCGAGCAACCTACAGCCGTTTTGGAGGAGGCGCATCGCGTGCTTGGGCCCGGTGGGCGCGCATTGTTTATTGTGCCCAACCGGTCCGGCCTGTGGGCAAGGCGCGACGGCACACCGTTTGGTTTTGGCCGACCCTACAGCGTCGGGCAGCTTGAGGCGCAATTGAAGCGCCACGACTTTACACCAGAGCGCGCCGTTGCCGCCCTGTTCGCGCCACCGTCAACCGGCAGGTTCTGGTTGCGCACGGCTGATTTCTGGGAGCGTGTCGGAAAACGAGCGCCTTGGCTTGTTGGCGGGGTGTTGATGGTCGAGGCGACCAAGCAGGTCTATGCGCCGACCCGAGGCGGGCTGGCCGCCGCAGTGCGCCGCCCGTTGCGGGTGTTGGAGGGCGTCGGCCAACCCGTGCCAACCCCGCGCGATGGCACGCAGGGGTAACAAGAGATTCGCATAACCGTCACTTTTCATCCACTGCAAGCGAAGTCGGCGTCAACGGCGCGCAAAATCATCGAGTGCCAAGACCAGAAAAGCGCCAAAGAGTCGCACCTTTGCAGGTGCAGCGCTAACACTTCGTAAAAGCTGACTGGATCGTTCACGAATTGGCGACCTACCCGGTTGCGGGGTGGGCATACCTCTGCTAGAGACGCCGAAAATCAAGACGCATATTCGTGTATGCGCCATTGGCGGCCTCTGACCTGACTATGTGCAGGGAATGGGCCTAAGACAACGGAAGGGATGACGTGTCCGAACCAGTTTCGATCTCCTCCGGCATTGCCGCGCGCTACGCCACCGCTCTGTTCGAGCTGGCGAAGGAAACAAAGGCTCTTAAAGCCCTTGAGGCCGATGCCGACGCGCTGACTGCCGCACTTTCCACAAGCGCCGATTTCGGGACGTTGATTTCATCGCCCGTGATCAGCCGTGAAGATCAGGCCAAGTCCATGGCCGCAATTGCTGCCAAGATGGGCCTGTCGGATTTGACGGCCAATACCTTGCAGTTGATGGCCGCCAAGCGCCGCTTGTTCGTATTGCCCCAGTTGCTGACCAACCTTGCCGCCCGCATTGCGGACGAAAAAGGAGAGGTGACGGCCGAGGTGACATCTGCAACAGCGCTGTCGCCAGAACAATCCAAAACCCTTGCCGCTTCGCTTTCCGCGCGGGTGGGCAAGGATGTGAAATTGAAAACCGCCGTTGATGAAAGCCTTATCGGCGGTCTTGTCGTCAAGCTCGGCTCGACCATGATCGACACGTCGATCAAGGCAAAGCTCGCAGCTCTCCAGAATGCAATGAAAGAGGTTGGGTGATGGGAATTCAGGCTGCTGAGATCTCTGCGATCCTGAAAGAGCAGATCAAGAACTTCGGCAAAGACGCTGAAGTGGCCGAAGTGGGCCGTGTTCTTTCGGTTGGTGACGGTATTGCCCGTGTGCATGGGCTGGACAACGTCCAAGCCGGTGAAATGGTGGAATTTCCCGGTGGCATCCGTGGGATGGCGCTGAACCTTGAAGTTGACAACGTGGGCGTTGTGATCTTCGGTTCCGACCAGGAAATCAAGGAAGGCGACACCGTCAAGCGCACCAAATCCATCGTGGACGTGCCAGCGGGCAATGCCTTGCTGGGGCGCGTTGTGGATGGTCTGGGCAACCCGATCGACGGCAAGGGCCCGATCGCAGCGACCGAGCGTCGGATCGCCGACGTCAAGGCCCCCGGCATCATTCCGCGCCAATCGGTGCATGAGCCGATGGCAACCGGCCTGAAGGCTGTTGACGCCATGATCCCGGTTGGTCGTGGTCAGCGCGAATTAATCATCGGTGACCGCCAGACCGGCAAGACCGCAGTGGCGCTGGACACCATCCTGAACCAGAAGTCCTACAACGAGGCCGCTGGCGACGATGAGAGCAAGAAGCTGTACTGCATCTATGTGGCCATCGGTCAAAAGCGTTCGACCGTTGCGCAGTTGGTGAAGAAACTGGAAGAAACCGGTGCTATCGCCTACACCATCGTGGTTGCCGCAACCGCATCCGACCCAGCCCCAATGCAGTTCCTTGCTCCTTATTCAGCAACCGCAATGGCAGAGTTTTTCCGCGACAACGGCCGCCATGCACTGATCATCTATGATGACCTGTCCAAGCAAGCCGTTGCCTACCGTCAGATGTCGCTGCTGCTGCGCCGTCCACCAGGCCGTGAAGCCTATCCGGGCGACGTGTTTTATCTGCACTCCCGTCTGCTGGAGCGGTCTTCGAAGCTTAACTCGAATTTTGGTTCGGGTTCGCTTACAGCGTTGCCGATCATCGAAACCCAAGGTGGTGACGTGTCGGCCTTTATCCCGACGAACGTGATCTCGATTACTGACGGGCAGATCTTCCTTGAAACCGAACTTTTCTACCAAGGTATCCGTCCAGCCGTGAACACAGGTCTGTCTGTGAGCCGCGTGGGTTCGTCGGCTCAAACCAACTCGATGAAGACCGTGGCTGGTCCCGTGAAGCTGTCGCTGGCCCAATATCGCGAGATGGCGGCATTTGCGCAGTTCGGCTCTGACCTTGATGCCTCGACCCAGCAGTTGTTGGCCCGTGGTGCGCGTCTGACCGAGTTGATGAAGCAAAACCAGTATTCGCCGCTGACCAACGCTGAAATCGTCTGCGTGATCTACGCTGGCACGGCGGGCTTCCTTGACAAGGTGGCGGTGAAGGATGTGGGTCGGTTTGAGGCTGGCCTGCTGTCGTTCCTGCGCAACCAGCGCAAGGATATCCTTGACTGGATCACCACCTCTGACCCGAAAATCAAAGGCGCAGATGAGCAAAAGCTGAAAGACGCTATCGCTGAATTCGCCAAAACCTTCGCTTAAGCGTCTGAAAGGACAGGGATATGCCCAGCCTTAAGGACTTGAAAAACAAGATCGCGAGCGTCAAGAACACGCGCAAGATCACCAAGGCGATGCAAATGGTCTCGGCGGCGAAGCTGCGCCGCGCTCAAGAGGCTGCCGAAGCTGCCCGGCCCTATGCCGAGCGGATGAACGCGGTCATGGCAGGACTTTCTGCATCGGTTGGAACATCGGACAGCGCGCCCCGGCTTTTGGCTGGGACGGGCAAGGATCAGGTGCATCTCCTGGTCGTGATGACGGCAGAGCGCGGCCTGTGCGGCGGTTTCAACTCGTCCATAGCGCGGCTTGCCCGCGTTAAGGCGAATGAGCTGTTGGCGGCTGGCAAGACTGTCAAAATCCTGACGGTCGGCAAGAAGGGTCGCGAGCAACTGCGCCGTGATCTGGAAAGCAAGATGATCAGTCATGTGGATTTGACCGAGGTAAAACGCGTCGGCTACGCAGATGCGCAATCGATCGCGCGCGAAATTCTGACCCGGTTTGAGGGCGGAGAGTTCGACGTTGCGACGATCTTTTACAACCGGTTCCAGTCTGTGATCAGCCAAATCCCAACGGCCCAACAGATCATACCAGCCAAGTATGAAGGTGAATCTACCAACGCGCTTTACGACTATGAGCCCAGCGAAGAGGCCATTCTGGCTGACCTGCTGCCCCGTGGTGTTGCAACGCAGATCTTTACCGCTCTGCTGGAAAACGGGGCTTCCGAACAAGGGGCACGCATGAGCGCGATGGACAATGCAACGCGCAACGCGGGTGACATGATCAAGAAGTACACGACGATCTACAACCGTTCGCGTCAGGCTGCGATCACCAAAGAGCTTATCGAAATCATTTCGGGCGCTGAGGCGCTCTGAGGAACTGGAGAAACGACATGGCAAAAGCACCGAAAGCAGCTGCCGCGGCGGGCAAGGTGACGCAAGTTATCGGCGCCGTCGTGGACGTGCAGTTCGAAGGCGAACTTCCCGCAATTCTGAACGCGCTGATCACCGAAAACAATGGCAAGAAGCTGGTCATGGAAGTGGCACAGCATCTTGGCGAAAGCACTGTGCGCGCCGTTGCGATGGATGCGACGGAAGGTTTGGTGCGGGGCGCTCCGGTGTCCGATACCGGTAAACCGATTCAGGTTCCGGTTGGTCCCGCGACCCTGGGCCGCATCATGAACGTGATCGGCGAGCCGGTTGACGAGCGTGGCCCGGTTAACGCCGCTGAGACCCGTTCGATCCACCAGCCCGCCCCATCCTTCGCGGAACAAGCGACCGAGAGCCAGATCCTTGTGACCGGCATCAAAGTGATCGACCTTCTGGCGCCGTATACCAAGGGCGGCAAGATCGGTCTGTTCGGTGGTGCCGGTGTGGGCAAGACGGTTCTGATCATGGAACTGATCAACAATATCGCGAAGGTGCACTCGGGCGTGTCCGTGTTTGCCGGCGTGGGTGAGCGGACCCGTGAAGGGAACGATCTGTATCACGAGATGATCGAATCCGGCGTTATCGACCTGGAAGACATGTCGAAGTCGAAAATTGCGCTGGTTTACGGTCAGATGAACGAGCCTCCGGGTGCGCGGATGCGGATTGCCCTGTCGGGTCTGACCATGGCGGAACAGTTCCGCGACGAGACTGGCGCTGACGTTTTGTTCTTCGTGGACAACATCTTCCGCTTTACCCAAGCCGGGTCCGAAGTGTCGGCATTGCTGGGTCGTATCCCGTCGGCAGTGGGCTATCAGCCGACGCTGGCCACCGACATGGGCGCGATGCAGGAACGCATCACCTCGACCAAGAACGGCTCGATCACCTCTGTGCAGGCCGTCTATGTGCCCGCCGATGACTTGACCGATCCCGCACCGGCCACCTCGTTTGCGCACCTTGACGCAACGACGGTTCTGGATCGTGCGATTTCGGAAAAGGGTATCTACCCGGCCGTGGACCCACTGGGTTCCACCTCACGCCTTCTGGATCCGCTGATCATCGGGGAGGAGCACTACACGGTCGCGACCGACGTGCAGAAGGTGCTGCAACGGTACAAGTCGCTGCAGGACATCATCGCAATCCTTGGCATGGACGAATTGTCGGAAGACGACAAATTGGCCGTCGCGCGCGCCCGGAAGCTGGAACGCTTCTTGTCGCAGCCGTTCGACGTGGCAAAGGTGTTCACTGGATCTGACGGTGTTCAGGTTCCGCTGGAAAAAACCATCGCATCCTTCAAGGCCGTGGTTGCCGGTGAATATGACCACCTGCCGGAAGCGGCCTTTTACATGGTCGGTGACATCGAAGACGTGAAAGCCAAAGCCGCCAAACTTGCCGCCGCTGCGGCATAAGGAGGGGATCATGGCAGTTCAGTTCGACCTCGTCAGCCCGGAACGGCGCCTTGCGTCGGTTCAGGCGACCGAGGTGCAGATTCCGGGCGCCGATGGCGACCTGACGGCGATGGAAGGGCATGCCCCAACCATCACCACGCTGCGCCCTGGGATTCTGAAGGCCATCGGGGCCGATGGCACCAAGTCCTATATAGTGACTGGGGGCTTTGCCGAGATCAGTGCGACGAGCGTTTCGGTCTTGGCCGAGCGGGCCGTGCCCGTTGAAGAGGCTACTCCTGCATTGATGGAAAGCCTTTTGGCGGAGGTCCGCGAGGCTGCTGCCGTGTCTGAAGACAAGGACGCGGCCGATAAGATCGTGGCTGACATGGTCGCCATGCGTGCCGTAACCGGACAGTAGTGTTCCCATACCGTCGAAATATGACAAGGCCCCGGTAGATGCCGGGGCTTTGTTCGTTTGATGGTGTGAGGATTTTTCAATCATGTGACCTACTGATGCGCCAAGAAGGGCCAGCCAGATGAAACGTTTCTCCGCGGCGAATGTTGGAATCGATCAAGGATCGCGGGTCATGTTTTCCGATTTCGCTGACGGAGGGGTCATGTGGACAGGAGAGGGGGATCGCGAAAGCCGCCATATCGTCACCTTCAGCGACACGTTCAGACAGCCGCCCATGGTACATGTCAGCATAACGATGTGGGATACGGATCATCAAGCCAATGCCCGAGCCGATCTGACAGCTGAGTGCATCACACCTTCAGGTTTTCATCTGGTCTTCAAGACATGGGGAAACACCCGTATTGCCCGTATTCGGGCAGATTGGATGGCCATCGGCCCGGTCAGTGACGAGGATGATTGGGAGGTTGATTAACCCCTAGAACTGGAAACCGAGGCGCAAGCCACCCCAGTGTCGCCCCTTTACCATGATCGGGGCCGACACATCCTTCATCATCGCAAATTCGCCCCCGCCCATGTCGCGTCTGTAAATTTGCATCAGGAAAGGGGCAGTGGACTGCCCGGCGCCCAGTCCAACGCGATCATCGAATATGCGACGGTTTCGGCAGTTTGCCGCATTCCAAACCGGATCATTTCTTTGCGGTGCTGAAAACTTTCGATTGTGAGTGGGCAGATAGCCATTCCGATTCACCGCTGCGCAAAAGACAACGCGCGGGTCCATGGCCAGAAACTGCTCCTGGACCGTGGGGAAGAGACGGTCGGTCAGCGATGTGAACGGCGCAACGAACTGCGGAGGATTGCTTCCCGCAACTTCCTTGAAAGTGGTGGAGAAAAGATCCTTCAAATCAATCTCGCCCCGGTCAACCGAAGAGTCGAGAAGGTCACCCAACTGGTGGGCCGCTTGGATGACTGCATCAATCAGCGGCCGATCCTCGGATGCACCACCCAGGGCGAACATGTGCTGTACCATACGCTCGCTCAGCTGGATCAATCTTGAGACGCGGGTCCGGGCGTCATTGACCATTTCTGTTTGCTGAATCACCCCGTCGTACAAGGATCGGAATGTGGGGCCGAAGCCCTGCATGACGCGCCGCATCTGCTGCGCCTCTTGCGCCATTGTCGCGAGTTCGGTTCCACCAAGTGCTGCCTGATGTCCAAGATGCGTCAGAGCGTCTCCCGCTGATGCAAGATCTTTAAGCCCGGTTTCGGCACGGCCCACGATACCCTCGGCTTCGGACCGCAAGGTTCCGATTTCACCGGCAAGGGATCCGACGGTTTCCGATATCACGCGTGCAGCACTTGCCGTTTGTGACGACAAGGCATTTACGGCATCTGCGACAACCGCAAAACCACGCCCGCGGTCCCCGGCACGGGCAGCTTCGATCTTGGCATTCATGGCCAGCATGTTGACCTCACGCGCGATATCAAGAATGCGCGCGTTCGAGGCCTGCGTGGCGCGCATGGCATCGTCAATCCTGGCCAACTGGCCCCCGACGCCACTGACCCATCCCATGACCTGATGACTCGCCTCGATCGCTTGGTGCAATTGTTCGGATGACGTCGCCAGCACGTCTATCAGCCCACCCATCACGGATGACAGTCTGTCAGTAGCAGTGACCATGGCCGCCGAGGCCTGCGAGACGCCTCGCGCGCTGTCCCTCGCGTCGGTCAAACGCGCCACCTGTCTTTCAGCGGCGGCGTCAACCCCTTCCAGGAACCCGACGACGTCCACAATGTCGTGGCCAAGCCGTACAGAGGCAGTGACCATCTCATCGACAATCTGATCCACCCTGCGGCGCGTGGGATGGCCCAAGGGAGGCGGTTCGAGCGTTGTGAAACGGTCTTCTGCCGACGCGGCGGTGATCATCGGTTTCCCCCCAGACACTGGTCCGAAGGGCACGTTAATTCAAGCCGGTTTCGACGAGGTTAACCGCGCTGATACATACCTTCGTAAATCGGGACGAGGGTTTCGGTCTCGAACAGGCTTGAAACACTGGTGCCATTCCAAATGTTCAGAATGGCCTGCGCGAACATGGGGGCAGTCGGAACGATCCGGATATTCGGGGCAGCTTTAGCCTTTTCGCCCTGTTCGATCGAGTCGGTGATCACCAATGACTTCATCACCGAATTCTTGATCCGCTCGACTGCGGGTCCGGACAGCACACCATGGGTAATGTAGCTGTGAACCTCGGTCGCACCATTTTCCATCAGCACTTCAGCAGCTTTGCACAGTGTTCCGGCCGTGTCGCAAATGTCGTCAACAATTATGCATTTCTTGTCGGTCACATCACCGATCACCGTCATACCTGCAATCTCGCCGGCCTTTTCACGGCGTTTGTCGACAATGGCCAGCGGAGCATTGATCCTTTTGGCCAATTCCCGCGCGCGCGCCACACCGCCAACATCGGGAGACACCACCATCAGATCCTGCATCTGCCCCTTGAAATGATGTTCGATATCAAGGGCAAAGACCGGGCTTGCATACAGGTTGTCGACGGGAATGTCGAAGAAGCCCTGAATTTGCGCGGCGTGAAGATCCAATGTCAGAACACGATCAACCCCGGCGGTTTCAATCAGGTTGGCGACCAGCTTGGCAGAGATCGGTGTGCGTGCCTTGGCGCGGCGGTCTTGGCGCGCGTAGCCAAAATAGGGAATCACCGCCGTGATGCGGGCCGCCGATGACCGGCGCAGTGCATCGATCATGATCAGCAGTTCCATCAAATTGTCATTTGCCGGATTCGAGGTCGGCTGGATGACATACATATCCTCGCCACGCACGTTCTCGAACACCTCGACAAAGATTTCCTGATCATTGAAGCGCTCGATCCGCGCATCGACCAAGCCGACGGACATGCCGCGATGCACCGACATGCGCCGGGCGATGGCTTTGGCAAGCGGCATGTTTGAATTGCCGGAAATGAGTTTGGGTTCGGTGATGGCGGGCATGTTGGGTCTCCGGGGCCACGGAATCGGGTCGTTGACACCGCTTATCACCCGACTAGGGTCTTGCAAACCGGTGCAGGGGGATAGGGCGTCAAATGACAAAAATCGATTACTTTTTCGCGACCATGTCGCCGTATTGCTACCTTGCGGGCACTCGATTGGAAGAGATTGCCGTGCGCCATGGCGCCACGATCAACTACAAACCGATTGCAATTCTGGCGCTGTTACCACGCAGCGGCGGCCAGGTGCTGGCCGACAGGCATGAAAGCCGCCGCACTTATCGCTTGCAGGAATTGCGGCGGCAGTCGGCTAAGCTGGGGATGCCCTTCAACATCCAGCCTGCCTATTTTCCGGCAAACCCAGCGCCATCTTGCTATGCGATCATCGCCGCAGCAGCCACCGGGGCAGATGTAGGCGGGTTGGTGCATGCCTTTTGCCGGGCCGTGTGGGCAGAGGATCGCGATATTGCCGATGATGCGGTGGTCAAGGATATCCTGAGCGCCAATGGGTTTGATCCGAAGCTGGCGGACAGCGGCATGTTGGCCGGGGCCGAGACCTATGCCGCCAATCTGGAAGAAGCGGTGGCGCGCGGGGTGTTCGGTGTGCCGTTCTATATGGTGGGCGAGGAGGCGTTCTGGGGGCAGGACCGGTTGGAGGATCTGGACCTGTATCTTGCGGGAAAGCTGTAAGCCATGCGGGTGTGGGATCGGGGAGGCGTGCGGCCGGTGCTGGCGCTTCATTGCTCTTTGGCACATGGTGGGGAATGGACTGCGATGGCAGAGCACTTGACCGGTGTCACCGTCATCGCACCCGATTTGCCTGGGCATGGCACGATGCCGCTGTGGGACGGACAGTCGGATATTCATACTGAAAGCACGCGGTTGGCGATCAATCTGGCCGAAGCGTCCGGTACTATCGATGTGATTGGCCATTCCTTTGGTGCCACGGTCGCGTTGCGGCTTGCGCTGGAGCGTCCCGATCTGGTGCAGAGCGTGTCGCTGATCGAACCTGTGCTGTTCGCCGCTGCGCGCGCAGCTGAAAGCCCTGCCTTCTGGCCATTCCACGAAACGCACGCGGTCTTTGCCAAAACCGTGGCACAGGGTGATCTGGCCGAGGCGGCAGCAGGCTTCCTGCGGATTTGGGGCGATGGATCCGACTGGAGCAGTTTGCCAGAGCGACAGCGCCGTTATATCACCGAACGGATTGCCCAGGTCGTCGGACAGGATTCTGCGCTGATGCAGGATTCTGCCGGCCTTTTGGCATATATGCGATTGGAATCGCTTGGAGTGCCGGTCCTTCTTTTGGAAGGCACAGAGAGCCCGCAGATTGTGGGCGCGATTCAATCGGCACTGGCAGAACGTCTGCCGCAGGTGCAGCGCGTTGTGGTGCCGGGGGCAGGCCATATGCTGCCGCTGACTCATCCAAAAGAGGTGGCGCTGGCGGTTCAGGCACATCTGGATGGTTTGCGGCGTGCGGCCTGAAAACGGGAAGTCTGTGCGATCAGCCAGCCAAAGCCTTGAAAAAGGCGTCCACGTCTGCTTCGGTCGTGCTCCACGACGTGACCAGACGGGCCCGTTCGCGTCCTTCCGGGGCAGGATAGGGGTAAAAGACCGCCCCGGCCGCCTCCAGTCGGGCATGGGTGCCAGCGGGCCATTCGGGGAACATGACGTTGGCCTGCACCGGGTGGCACTGGGTGACGCCCGGAACCTGCGCGAGGCTTTGTGCAAGACGCGCCGCCATGCTGTTGGCATGACCTGCACGCGTTAGCCATGCGCCGTCCTGCAGATAGCCGTCCAGTTGCGCGGCAAGAAAGCGGTTCTTGGAAAACAGATGGCCCCCTCGCTTGCGTCGAAGCTGAAATTCCCAATCGTTGGCGGGGTTGAACAGCACCACGGCCTCGACTCCCATGCAGCCGTTTTTGGTGCCACCAAAGGACAAGGCATCAATACCGGATTGCCATGTCATTTCCGCCGGGGTTGCCCCGGTGGCAACCAACGCGTTGGCAAAGCGTGCTCCGTCCAGATGGCAGGGCAAGCCGTAGGCTTTGGCAAGTGCGGTCAGGGTGGCAATCTGATCCGGTGTATAGACGGTTCCCGCTTCGGTGACGTTGGTCAGCGAGAGCGCACCAGGTTGCACCCCGTGCACACTGCCACCCGTTTGATGAAGGGTCACTTTCAGAGCGTCCGGGTCGATCAATCCGTGTGATCCGCCCACCTGCACAAGCTTTGCACCATTGGTGAAGAACTCGGGCGCGCCACACTCATCCTCGACAATATGGGCATGGCTGTGACAGAAAACGGCCTGCCAAGGGTCCACCAGACAGGCAAGGGCCAAGGCATTTGCAGCAGTGCCCGTGGCTACAAGATGCACCACCGCATCCGGTGCGCTGAAAATGCGTCGAATCTCGCTGGTCACACGGGCGGTGACTTCATCGGCGCCATAGCCACGCGTGTAGCCGGCATTGGCGCGCAAAACTGCATCCATCACCTCGGGTGTGGCGGCCGATGCGTTGTCCGAGGCAAAGAACATCAAGGTGTCTCCTCGATGATATAATCTTCCCAATCATCTTCCGAGACTTCGAATTCCGGAACTGTCCAGCCGCGCACAGACGCCCCTGCCTGATGGGTGCTTTCGGGATCGCCAGTGATCAACGGGTGCCAGTCGGGCAACGGGTGTCCCTCATAAAGCAGCCGATAGGCGCAGGTGCGTGGCATCCAATAGGCAATCTTCGGCAGGGTCTTGGGCGACAGTTGGACACAGTCCGGCACGAATTGCTTGCGGATCGGGTATTGTGTGCAGCGGCAGGTTTCGCCATCCAGCAAGCGGCAGGCAACGCGGGTGTATTCGACCTCGCCGGTGTCTTCATACTCGATCTTGTTCAGACAGCACTTGCCGCAGCCGTCGCACAATGCCTCCCACTCTGCAGGTGTCATTTTCGAAAGCGGGACGGTTTCCCAGAACTTCGGACGCATATCGGGGGCCTTGGGGCAAAAGGTTAAAGGGCGGACAGGATGGTGCGTGCGCGGATACAGTCATCATCCATCTGGGCGATCAGGGCGGGGAGACCATCGAATTTAAGTTCCGGGCGCAGATATTCGACAAAGGCAACAGAAAGGTGCGCGCCATAGAGATTACCATTGAAATCAAAGACGAAGGTTTCAAGGTTGGGTTGGTTCACTCCGAACATTGGTCGCACACCAAGGCTGGCGGCACCATCGTAACTGCCTTTGTGTTGCCCAGTCAAAACATCGACCTTGACGGCATAGACGCCGTGCCGTGGCAAATGAAGACCGGCAACAGACATGTTTGCAGTCGGATACCCCAACTCACGCCCACGCTTTTCTCCGTGGACGACAGCACCTTCGATCCGATGCCAGTGACCCAGCATGGTGGCCGCGTCGCGTGGATGTCCATCGCTCAGCGATTTGCGGATGGCCGAAGACGAAATCGGTTGATCGCCAAACGTGATCAGATCGGCAATCGTGGTGCGGAAGCCATAGGCATCGCCAAGTTCTTGCAGGTCGTTTGCCTTGCCACTTCTTCCTTTGCCGAAACAGAAATCCGCACCGACGACGACATGGGTGATCCCAAGTCCATACGCCAGGACGTCTCGCGCAAAGTCTTGCGGCGTCAGGCTGGCGAGCCCTGCGTTGAAGGGCAGCTCGAACAAATGTTCGACCCCCAGTTTCGCCAGACGGTTGGAGCGGGCTTCGGCATTCATCAGGCGAAAGGCGGGAGCATCGGGCAAAAACACCTGCCGCGGATGGGGTTCGAACGTCACAATTCCAAGAGGCGCTGTGCCACGGGCAAGGTCGATGACGGCCTGATGTCCCAGATGGACACCATCAAAATTGCCCATGGCAACAGAAGCGCCACGGGCGGATGGGTCAAGCCCTTGCCAAGACTGGTGAATCTGCATTCTGCCCCGGGTCTGGGGCCGTTGCCCCGTCAGTCGAACTTGCGGCTTGGCGCCAGAACCAGCGCCTCACCTTTCAGGACAACGGTTTTACCCACGGATGCAAGGGTTTCAAGGGTCACACGACGTTTGCTGTGATCGATTGCAGTAACGGTCACATCGGCGCGGACCATGTCGCCCGGGCGGACAGGAGCCATAAAGCGAAGGGATTGTCCAAGGTAAACAGTACCATGCCCGGGAAGCTGTTCGCCAATAACCGCCGAAATCAACCCTGCGGTCAGCATCCCGTGGGCAATTCGCCCTTCAAAAATCGTATCCTGGGCGTATGCCTCGTCCAGATGGACGGGATTACGGTCTGTCGAAACCTCGGCGAAAAGTTCGATGTCCCGGTCGGTGACCACCTTGGTCAAGTGACGCGTCATGCCGATTTCCAGATCTTCGATGCAGATCGTCCCGCGAGGCATATTATCCAACATTTTGCCGATTCCCGTACTATCCATGACAGAAGAATAGCAAATGCCGCAATGCAGCGCAATTCGGATACGCAAGAAATTTTCACCAGTGCGACGATTTTCGCAATAATCTTACAGCGGCAAGCCCGGTGTCAGCGCAGGTTGCCGATGGTGAAATTGGGCGAGAGTTGATGTTGACTCAGCCAGACTTCCAACAAGTCCTTGTCCGGATTGACAGGATCTGGCCCGAACTCTGCCGCGGCGATCCCGCCGGACACAAAAAGCGTATCCAACCCTTCCGCCATGCCCCCTTGAACATCGGTGCCGATGCCGTCCCCGACACACAGGATGCGGGGGTCGTCCAGACCGAGGCGGCGACGGGCAAGATCATACACCGGCGGGTGGGGCTTGCCGTAGTAAAGCGTCTCGCCGCCCATGGCTTCATACGCTTTCGCCAAAGCACCGGCGCAATACAGCCGCTTGTCACCCATATCCACGATGATATCGGGGTTGGCGCAGAGCATTCTGAGCCCCATTGCTTTCCCCATCAACAGTTTGCCCCGGTAGTCGTCGGGCGTTTCGATCATATCGTCAACAAGTCCGGTGCAGACGATACCCTCTGCCTGGTCCAAAGGGACACGGGAAATATTGGCCGCATCGGCCATATGGGCGATATCGTCTTCGAAATCGGTAAAGAACGGTTCGTCCTTTGGCGCGCCGATGTGATGCACCCGGTGGCCTACCGCGCCGGACAGCATTGCAGCCTGTGCCGCGTCGCCTGAGGTCGCCACGTCATCCCATGCGTCTCGTGGCAGTCCCATGGCATCCAGCTGTCTGACAACGCTTGATCTTGGCCGAGGCGCGTTGGTGACAAGGATCACCTTTCCGCCAACCGCACGAAACGACTGCAAAGCAGAGACCGCCGCTGGAAACGGTGACACCCCGTTGTGCAGGCAGCCCCAAAGATCGCAAAACAAGGCGTCATAGCGGTCGGCGATCTGCGCCAAGGTACGGATGATTTCGGTCATGGCCGGGCCCTTCGTGTAAGTGGCATACGCGCGTGCAGCGTGCATATTCTGTGCAAACGCCATATGCCATGAAAAAGGGCCGGAGGTTACCCCCGGCCCAAAGTCAACGCAGAGGTCGGCTTAGAGTTTCAGCGACGGAATGATCTGCTTTTTCCGGCTCATGATGCCAGGTAGAACGACCGTGTCGCCGGTTACAGTGCAACCAAACGACGCCTCGGCCATTTGCTTAACAAAATCATTCGGCACCAGAAGGGTGGCCTCTTCGCGAAGAATGTCGATCACGAACAGAAGCACCTGATCGGCACCATCCTCTTTTGCGACCGCCTCCATCGAGGCCATCAGGCTGGCCTTGCGATCCAGCAATACCTTCGGAGCCGTGGTTTCCAGAACCGATACCCGCAGTTCCTTTCCCGCGACGGAATATTCCTTGGAATCCATCCGCAGCAATGCGGCGTCCGAAAAAGCCGAAACATCCGACTTAGCTTCGAACATCGCCGTTGCCAGATCAGCGATGGACACGCCAAGGTCGGCAGCCAGCTTTTCGGCAATGGCGCGGTCGTGCGGCGTTGTCGTGGGCGAGCGGAATTCCAGCGTATCAGACAGGATGCATGACAGCATCGCACCCTTGATCTCTCGCGGGGCCGACGCAATCAGATCGCCCATCAGGTCGTGCATGATTGTCGCGGTGCAGGCAAGGGGGCGGATGGTGATGTCGATTGGGTTCTTGGTCTTGATCCCTCCGACCAGCATGTGATGGTCGATGATCGCCTGGATCTTGGCGTCATTGATCGACGCGGGAAGTTCAGCAGGGTTGTTTGTATCGACAATCACCACTTTGTCGTCTGCGGTCACATTCGAGATGATCTCTGGTTTGGTCAGGTTCCAGTGTTTCAGGACGAACGCGGCTTCGGTGTTGGGTTCGCCCAGCAACACTGGCTTTGCCGGGGTGCCTGTCGCATTCAGATACCAGGCCCAGATGATCGGTGATCCGGTGGAATCGGTGTCAGGGGATTTGTGGCCGAATACAAGCGTGGTCATTGGGGTACCTTGAGACATGTGATTTGCGGCGGCTTATAGGCCCGCGTGCAGTGTTTGTCACCTGTCCGGCTTGTTGCTGCGCCAAAATGCTGCGCCGCAGCAACAGGGTCGGGCTGTCAGGGTGTCAGGGGGGTGATGGTCCATCCCTGCTGCTGCAAGAGATAGGGGATACCGTATTGCCCGGGCAGATGGAGCGCGCCAAAGGCGACGACAACAGGTCCACCCTCGGCCGCAGCTTCAATCACCGGGATCCAACCCTGATTTCGCGTGACCAGCAGGGCCTGTTCCATCTTGGCCAGATCCGCCTCGACCTGCTCGGGTGTGTATCCGGGCAGGTTAAGGGACATATCGCGCATCAATTCCCAGATCAGGCGCGATTCACCGGCAAAATAGCTGTCTGCCACGGTGGCAATATAGTCTTCGGCCTGGTCTTCTACCGCCAGCGAGGCGCGCAACATGGCGATCTGATCTTCGCGCGTGAAGTTGTCGAACACTTTGAACACCGTGTCATAGGGTTCCAGCGCACGGATCGGGACATTGCGCGACTTGGCGGCCGCCATGATGAGATGATCAAGCCCGGTCTTTTGCGTCGCCTCGGGCATCATGCAGGGCGGCACGGCCAGAAGCGCGGTGAGATACCACGGCTGGAACTTGGCAGCCATGAATGCAGGGACACCACGGCGGGACATGGCGGCGGACAGGGCATCCCAATCGGCGGGCTCCATGATCGTGGGCAAAGTCGTGTCAGTCATGATGAAGAGCGATGGGTCACGGGCCGCTTGCGCGGTGAGCGCCGCTTCTTCGTCAGGGCCGGCTTCGACCAGCAGGGTTGTGGCGACGTCTAGTAACGGGGTGATCGACCCCAGCACCGTCTGATGGCGGGGATCGGCAAGATGATAGGTGCCGACGAGTGTGACCTGCATCCCCGCTTTCTTGCCGCGCCACAGATTGCCTTGGTGAAAGGGCTGTCTCGCGGCGTCCTGTTGAAGCCTGTCGCGGTTTTCCAGTGTCATTTGCGCAAAAAGGTTTGTGCCAGAACATGCGGCAAACACCGGCAACGGCAGAAAACACAGAACGAACAGCAGTATGCGCATGGCAGCCTCATTGAACGGTGCCTAAGGGTGGCAGGTGTGGGCGGTGGTGCCAAGGAAAATTCCAAAGAGTTTTGCCATGCCGACTGGTTGACAGGCGGTCGCATTGTGCCTAGATAACGCATCGTTAGCACTCGTAAGATGTGAGTGCTAAAAGATTCAACCTGGAACCTTAGGGAGTGTTACCAGATGGCTTTCAAACCGCTGCATGACCGTGTGCTCGTTCGCCGCATTCAAGGCGAAGACAAAACCAAGGGCGGCCTGATCATCCCCGACACCGCCAAGGAAAAACCCGCCGAGGGCGAAATCGTCTCGGTTGGTGAAGGCGCGCGCAAGGACTCGGGCGAGCTGATTGCACCGTCCGTCAAGGCCGGTGATCGTATCCTGTTCGGCAAATGGTCGGGCACTGAAGTGACGCTGGAAGGCGAAGAACTGCTGATCATGAAAGAAAGCGACATTCTCGGCATCATCGCCTGAGACATATCGGAGCGTGCCAGCACGCTTTCCGGATCGCTTGTCCGAACAGAAACATGAAATGAGGAGTCTGCACTATGGGTGCTAAAGACGTACGTTTTGATACCGATGCCCGCGACCGTATGCTGCGCGGCGTAAACATTCTGGCTGATGCTGTGAAAGTCACCCTTGGCCCCAAAGGCCGCAACGTGGTGATCGACAAATCCTTTGGCTCGCCCCGTATCACCAAGGACGGTGTGACGGTTGCCAAGGAAATCGAACTGGCCGACAAGTTCGAGAACATGGGCGCTCAGATGGTGAAGGAGGTTGCTTCCCGCACCAATGACGAAGCAGGCGACGGCACCACAACCGCGACCGTGCTGGCGCAAGCCATCATCAAGGACGGCCTCAAGGCCGTTGCCGCGGGCATGAACCCGATGGATCTGAAGCGTGGCATCGATCTGGCCGTGACCAAGGTTGTTGCTGCCATCAAAGCCGCCTCGCGCCCCGTCAAAGACAGCGCTGAAGTTGCTCAGGTTGGCACGATCTCGGCCAATGGCGAGTCGGAAATCGGCCGTCAGATCGCCGATGCGATGCAAAAAGTCGGCAACGAGGGTGTGATCACCGTCGAAGAAAACAAGGGTCTTGAGACGGAAACCACCGTCGTCGAAGGCATGCAGTTCGACCGTGGCTACCTGTCGCCCTACTTTGTGACCAACGCCGACAAGATGATCGCCGAACTGGAAGACGCCTACATCCTGCTGCACGAAAAGAAACTGTCGTCGCTGCAGCCGATGGTTCCGCTGCTGGAAGCCGTGATCCAGTCGCAGCGCCCGTTGATCATCGTCGCCGAAGACGTTGAAGGTGAAGCTTTGGCTACCCTGGTTGTCAACAAGCTGCGCGGCGGTCTGAAAATCGCTGCTGTCAAGGCCCCAGGCTTTGGCGATCGTCGCAAGGCGATGCTGCAAGACATCGCCATCCTGACCGGTGGTCAGGTGATCAGCGACGATCTGGGAATGAAGCTGGAAAACGTTGGCATCGACATGCTGGGCCGTGCCAAGAAAGTGTCGATCAACAAAGACAACACGACCATCGTTGACGGAGCCGGAGACAAGGCAGAGATCGAAGCCCGCGTGTCCCAGATCCGTGCGCAAATCGAAGAAACCACCAGCGACTATGACCGTGAGAAGCTGCAAGAGCGCGTGGCCAAACTGGCTGGCGGTGTTGCCGTGATCAAGGTTGGCGGCATGACCGAAGTCGAAGTCAAAGAGCGCAAAGACCGCGTTGATGACGCGCTGAACGCAACCCGCGCTGCCGTGCAAGAAGGCATCGTTGTCGGCGGCGGCGTGGCTCTGGTTCAGGCTGGCAAGGTGCTTGAAGGCCTGACCGGCGCCAACAGCGACCAGAACGCGGGTATCGCCATCGTGCGCCGCGCACTGGAAGCACCGCTGCGTCAGATCGCAGAAAACGCTGGCGTCGATGGCGCTGTCGTGGCCGGCAAAGTGCGCGAGTCGAATGATGTGACCTTTGGCTTCAACGCGCAGACCGAAGAATATGGTGACATGTTCGCGTTCGGCGTGATCGACCCTGCCAAAGTGACCCGTACCGCGCTGGAAGATGCAGCCTCGGTTGCATCGCTGCTGATCACGACCGAAGCCATGATCGCTGATCGTCCGGCCAAGGAGTCGGCTGGCGGTGCTGGCGGCGGCATGGGTGGAATGGGCGGCATGGACGGCATGATGTAATCATGCTTGCATGATGCGTCTTGACGTTTCCGCATGGAAACCGGGGGCGGTCCGAAAGGGCCGCCCTCTTTCGTTTGCCGCCTTGCGTGTTTGAATCGGGCGCGCGATGAAGCATCTGTGATCGGAGCCGCCATGACGCACTTGATGATGATCGCCCCTGCGCCTGCAATCTGCCTGTCCGACGGGCGGTTGCGGTTGGACGTGAAATACGTTGAAGGTATGCGGGCGCATGCCGAGTTGTGGGATGGCCCGATTTCGGCCGTGGTGTGGGAAGGGGCATCCTCGGTGCCATTCGGGGCGGACTATGCGCGCAGCGAATTGGGGTTTGACCTGACCGTACTGCCTGCCGGGGCAGATTTACCGAAGATCTCGGCCGATCTGATCGCAGCCCCCGCAGACATGGCTGAAACCCTCGCGCTGGCTTGGGGGCCGGTTCCGGTGGTTTTCATGATCGAATACACCATTGGCACCCGTCTGCGGATTGTGGCGCTGGACCACGAGCGGGGGATGGTGCGCAAAGCGTGGTCTGCCTTGTGGAATCTGGGGGTAGAACGCAAGCGGCGCGCGGCTTTCCGGCGAGCGGCGGGCGTGCAATGCAACGGATATCCTGCGTTTGACGCTTATGCGGCGTTGAACAAGCGCAGCATGCTGTATCTGGACGGGCGGATGCGGGCCGACATGATGGCGACGTCGGAAGAGATGGCCGCCAAAGCGGCATGGTCCGGGCCGCTGAGACTGGTTCACTCTGGACGGCTGGAGCCGATGAAAGGCGCACAGGATCTGGTTCCGGTCGCGCGGGCGTTGCTGGCGGCCGGGGTGGATTTCACGCTGGATGTCTTTGGAACCGGATCGCTAGAGGAAAATCTGCGGGCGGGTTCCGCAGACTTGGACGGGCGGCTGCGGCTGCATGCTCCCGTGGATTTCGGGTCGGCGTTGGTGCCTTGGTTGCGCACGCATGCCGATCTGTTCCTCAGCTGTCACCGGCAGGCAGACCCATCTTGCACCTATCTGGAAAGTCTGGGTTGTGGCGTTCCGGTGATTGGATACGCGAATGAAATGTGGGGCCGGATGGCGCAAGTGACGGGTGGCGGTTGGGCTGTTCCACTGGGTGATCGGCGTGCGCTGGCGGATCAACTTGTCCGTCTTGCGGGCAGTCGGGCTGACCTGCGCAACGCGGCAAGTGCAGGCCTCGCCTTCGCTCAGGCCCATGATTTCAAGACTGAATTCACATCCCGAATGACACATCTGGAACGCTGCCTGATCCCTCTGCGTGCGGTGGCCTGAGACAGCGTTAACACACCGTTGATAGCCCTTTGCCTCGCGTGGCCGGGGTCTTTGCCCTCGGCCCTTTGGGACCAGAAGAGGGCTTAGGATATGAACAAGGCGATTACAGATGGTTTGGTGCTGATGCCGCCACCCTTTGCGGCGGGGTTGAACCTGTGGTCGCGGGAGGACGGGCTGCCGGGGCAGGGATCCTATGCAGCACAGGCAAACGCCGCTTTTGTGCCTGCGGATCAGGATTTCGGCGGTGCGTTGGAACTGCAAAAGACCTCTGCCACGCAAAAGCTGCGGTGCTTTCAGCAAATACCGATGCAGCCTGGTTTGTATCTGCAAGTCAAAGTGCGGGTAAAATGCATCTCGGGTGCGTTTCCGTCGGTGCGGATTGCAGGGTGGGCCGGTCGGTCGAATGGCACCAACGTGCCGGGTGTGGTACAGGCCGGACCTTCGGTCGCGCTGACGCAATATGGTCAGGTGGCAGAGGTGACGGCGATCATTGGCGCTGGATCGCGGGGCGGCGTTGCAATGGCGTGGGGCGCGAGCGCAACCTACGGCCACATTGGGCTGGACCTGACCGGGCCGATTGGCGGCGTGGTGCGGATTGACGATATCGAGATCGAAGATGTGACGGGAATTTACCTGCGCGATATCTTCGACGCGGTCGATGTGCGCGACTATGGCGCCAAGGGCGACGGCGTGACCGATGACACGGCCGCCTTTGATGCAGCCGATACAGCGGCTGCGGGCCGTACAATTACGGTGCCCACAGGAACATATCGGATTGCCGGAAACCTGACGATCGAAAATCCGATCCGGTTTCAGGGCACGCTGATTCAGCCCGATAACGTGCGACTGGCCTTGACGCGCAATTATGATCTGGACACCTATACCAGTGCCTTCGGCAACGAACTTCTGGGCTTCAAGAAGGCGCTTCAGGCGCTGTTCTATTTCACCGACCATGTTGCGCTGGACTTGTCTGACCGTCGGGTGGATCTGGTCGAGCCGATCAACGTGGCCGCGATCTGCGGTCTTACGACTTTTGCACAACGGCGATTCCTAACAAACGGCCAGTTGAACGCTGTCGCGGGTCCGGCGTGGGATACGGTGGCGGTCACATCGAACACCACTTACAGCCCCGCCAACCCCAATCTGTTGACTGCGGTGGCAAATATTTCGACCATTCCTGTCGGCGCACATGTCAGCGGGCCGGGTGTGGGACGGGAAGTCTATGTGCTGGACAAGAACGTGGGCACTGGAACTGTCACGCTGAGCCAACCCTTGTGGGGCGGAGCGGGTACTCGGATGCTGACGTTCCGTCGCTACAAGTACCTTCTGGACTTCTCGGGGTTTGAAGATCTGTCGCGGTTCGAAATCGACCGGATGGATATGAACTGCAATGGCATCTGCTCGGGCGTGATGCTTCCGAAAATCGGTTTGACGATCCGCATTGGCGACAGCGTGTTCAACCGTCCCAAAGATCGGGGGATTTCATCCATCGGATCGGGATGCCAGGGGCTTATCGTCGACGCCTGCCATTTCCTGTCAAATGAACAGGCCCTGCTGGCACAGGATCGCGTATCGATTGCGATCAACATCAATGCCAATGACACAAAGATCCGCAACAACCGCGTGGTTCGGTTTGCGCATTTCATGGTGATGAATGGCGGTGGGCATCTGATCAGCGGCAACCATTTCTTTCAGGGCGACAGTGCCGTGGCCGGTATTCGTCGTGCGGGTATCGTGATTGCGCAGACGAACCCGCGACTGACAATTACAGGAAACTACATCGACAACTGCTTTTTGGAATGGTCAAACGAGCATGACGCCAACCCGGATTTCACCTCTGGGTTCAGTTTTGGAAATATGGCGATTGTCGCAAACCATTTCTTTGCCAGCGATGTGGCGCCTTGGTTCCGCTGGATTGTGATCGCACCAAAAGGATCGGGCCAGTTCGTGCATGGGCTCAGCGTATCGGACAACACCTTCCGCACGATCAACGGATCGGTGGACCGGGCAGAGGGGGTCGATACGACCAATGGCACCCTGGATTTTGGCCGGTTCCGCAACGTCACCTTCGGCGCAAACGCCTTCAACGGCGTCACCCAGATCGCCATGAGCCCACTGACCATTTTGCATACGCAAAACACCGCTGCAGATACATGGGTCGTGGATGGCGGCACATTCATGCCGTTTGGCGCACGGGCGCGCAACACCCAAAGTCTGGTCGCGGACGGCGCGATCACCAACGCATCGAATGTGGCGCAGTTCGCAACGCCCTATGCCCTGAACGAGCAGGGCGCAAACCGCAATCTGGTGCATTTGCGTTGGCCCGTTGCGGTGAAAGGCAAGATGCTGGCCACTATTCGATGTGACAACCCAACTTGATCGGGTTCCGTTGCAAGCATGGAAAGGGCGGCCAATAGGCCGCCCTTGTTCATATGAACAGATCAGACGGTTCCATCCGGAATGCTTTGCCGAATCCACCATTCAGCACCGCGTGCAGTGGACGCAGGCGCACAAACCAGAAATCGGAGAAATCGACATAGAGTTTTGACTTCGGGTGATCAGAGAGCCAACGCGCGCGCAATGCAGGACGGTCCGGATCGTCGGGTGCGACGAATTCGGCGACGGCGCTGATCATCAGGCGAGGATGAGTCAGGGGATCGCCCTGTTCCCCCGGTTCGCCAAGCATCACTGCGCAAAGTGGTTGAGCGCGCAATCCGGCCGTATGGGCCGCCAGTGAAGAGATTAGGGTGATTGGCACGTCGTCGGCTCCAAGACCAAAGGCAATGCGGCTGATACCCGGCGCACTGCTGGAGGCATCCGTATAGGCCAGTGCGGCATGCGGGCAGCGCAGCAGATTACGCGCCAAGGTCCGGGCTTCATCATTCACCGGGTGGAAGGGATCGGGGGCTTTGGCCATGTTGGATTGCCTCGTGCGGTCTGTACTACTTTGACTTTCGCTACGGCGCCGCGCGCCAACGCGCAACGATTCCCGGGACTGCTGGCACACGCAGAGAATGGCGTCCGCCTGTTAGCGCAATCGTGATTCGCTGGTCGGACCGGATAGCTGCCCCAGATCTTTGACAAGAGTGCCGGCTTCTGGGGGACGTTGCGCCAACCGAGCCACACGCGGCACCGTGATCACCAAGCCGTGAAGCGCCAGTGCATTGAAATACCTTGCCAAATTACGGTCAATTTTCGACGATTTTCAACATTGACAACAATTCAGTTAATTTTTTGACAGAAAAATCCATGCAATAAAAGGGGTTACATAAAAATTGACCACGCGCTAGACTGTTGCCGGGGTGGAGACGATCTTAACGGCGGCGTTGTTCGCCATCAGATTGCAAGATGCGGGCGCAAGCCTTCCCGCGATGGAGGAGAAGTCACATGTCAGATCAAGGTCCAGCAACAGGTGTGTATCATGCCTCAGCTGATTTTATCGCCAATGCGCATATAAACGCCGAAAGCTATGCGCGGATGTACAAGGCTTCTGTCACTGACCCAAACGCATTCTGGGCCGAACACGCGCAGAGGATCGACTGGATCAAGCCGTTCAGCAAGGTGCAAGACAGCAACTTCGAACTTGGGGCTGTGTCGATCAAATGGTTTGAAGACGGCACGCTGAACGTCAGTGCCAATTGCATCGACCGCCACATGCTGACGCGCGCAAATCAGACGGCGATCATCTGGGAGCCGGATGATCCGAAAACGCCTTCTCTGCACATCACCTACACGCAACTCTTGGAAAACACGTCGCGGATGGCAAATGTGCTGAAGGCACATGGCGTGACGAAGGGTGACCGGGTTGTGCTGTATCTTCCGATGATCCCAGAGGCCGCTTATGCGATGCTGGCGTGCGCCCGGATTGGCGCCATTCATTCGGTTGTCTTTGCGGGCTTTTCGCCCGACGCTCTGGCGAACCGGATCAACGATTCCGACGCCAAGGTGTTGATCACTGCCGACTTTGCGCCGCGGGGTGGCAAGAAGACAGCCCTCAAATCAAACGCCGACAAGGCACTGTTCGATTGCTCGGACAAGGTGAAATGTCTGGTTGTGAAACATACCGGTGACCAGACGACATGGGTCGAAGGTCGCGACATCGACGTCAAGGCTGAAATGGCTGCCTCCAAGCCCTACTGCCCGTACGTCGAGGTGGGCGCGGAAGATCCGCTGTTCATCCTCTACACATCCGGCTCGACCGGGCGGCCAAAGGGCGTGGTGCACACCTCGGGCGGCTATCTGGTTTATGCGTCGATGACGCACCAGTACACCTTTGATTACCATGACGGCGACGTGTTCTGGTGCACGGCAGATGTGGGTTGGGTCACGGGTCACAGCTATATCCTCTATGGCCCGCTGGCCAATGGCGCGACCACGATCATGTTCGAAGGCGTGCCGACCTTCCCTGATGCCGGAAGGTTCTGGGAAGTCTGCGCCAAGCACAAGGTCAACCAGTTCTACACCGCGCCGACCGCGATCCGCAGCCTGATGGGCATGGGCACGGAATGGGTTGAAAAGCACGACCTGTCGTCGCTGAAGCTGCTGGGATCGGTCGGTGAGCCGATCAACCCCGAGGCGTGGAATTGGTACAATACCCATGTCGGCAAGGGCAAATGCCCTATCGTTGACACCTTCTGGCAAACTGAAACCGGTGGCCATCTGATCACGCCGTTGCCAGGTGCCATTGGGCAAAAGCCGGGCGCAGCCACGCAGCCGTTCTTCGGCATCAAGCCCTTCGTCCTCGACCCTGCGAATGCCGAAGTGCAGACCGCCACCGCCTGCGACGGTGTCCTGTGTATCGCCGATTCCTGGCCGGGCATGATGCGCACGCTTTGGGGCGACCACGCGCGCTTCGAAGAAGCCTATTTCTCGCAATATCCGGGTTACTATTTCACCGGTGACGGCTGCCGCCGAGATGCGGACGGCGACTATTGGATTACCGGACGCGTGGATGACGTCATCAACGTGTCGGGGCACCGGATGGGCACCGCAGAGGTCGAATCCGCGCTTGTGGCACATGAAATGGTGGCCGAGGCGGCTGTGGTTGGATACCCGCACGACATCAAGGGCCAGGGCATCTATGCCTATGTGACCCTGATGAACGGGGTCGAACCTACCGATGCGCTGCGCAAGGAACTGGAAGGCTGGGTTCGTACCGAGATTGGTCCGATTGCCAAACCCGACTTGATCCAATGGGCCCCCGGCCTTCCAAAAACCCGCTCGGGCAAGATCATGCGTCGTATCCTTCGCAAGATTGCCGAGAATGACTTCGCTGCCTTGGGGGATACCTCGACCCTTGCCGATCCGTCGGTGGTGGATGAGTTGATCGAAAACCGGATGAACCGGGGTTGATCGGGTGTCTGAAGTCAAGGCAACTCCCGCAGTTCTGATCCTTCTTGGCCCCCCAGGGGCCGGGAAGGGCACGCAAGCCCGGATGCTGGAAGAAGACTTCGGTCTGGTCCAGCTTTCGACGGGCGATTTGTTGCGCGCAGCGGTTGCTGCGGGCACCGAGGCCGGACAGAAGGCCAAAGCGGTCATGGAATCAGGCGCGCTGGTCAGCGATGACATCGTTCTTGCCATCCTGAAAGACCGCCTGAGCCAGCCGGATGTCGCCAAAGGGATCATCCTTGACGGGTTTCCGCGCACCGATGCGCAGGCTGCCGCTTTGGACAGTCTGTTGGAAGCTTCGGGTCAGCGGGTCAATGCCGCCATCAGCCTTGAAGTCGATGACGAGGCAATGGTGGGCCGGGTGTCCGGGCGCTATACCTGCGCGTGCTGCGGCGAAGGGTATCACGACCAGTTCAAGCAGCCTGCCGTGGCAGGGGTTTGCGACAAATGCGGCGGCACGACGTTCAAGCGTCGGGCTGACGACAATGCCGAAACAGTGCGTGAAAGGCTGAAAGCCTACCACGCTCAAACGGCACCGCTGATTTCCTACTACGATGGCAAAGGGGTGTTGAAGCGGATCGACGCGATGGGTGCCATCGCCGACATACGCGCCTCTTTGGGTGCCATCGTACAGGGCGTCACGGCTTGAGGGGAGGCTTGCGCCCCGAAAAACGGGGCGCAGGTGTGGAGAGACAAAAACTCAGGGAGTAGCACTCATGGCGGATAGAACTTCGTCCAGTGCCTATTGGGCAGCCAACGTGCGGGTGATCCTTATATCGCTTGCCGTATGGTTCTTTTGCTCATTCGGGCTTGGCATCATCTTGCGACCGGCGCTGAAGGGCATTTCGGTCGGTGGCGCAGACCTTGGTTTCTGGTTCGCCCAGAACGGGTCGATCTACGTCTTTCTCGTGCTGATTTTCGTCTACGCATGGCGGATGAACAAGCTCGACAAAGAATTCGGCGTAGAAGAATAGGGGCAGGGACAGATGGATCAATTCACCCTTAACCTGATCGTCGTTGGCTTTACCTTTGCCATCTACATCGGGATTGCTGTCTGGGCCCGCGCGGGTTCGACGGCAGAGTTCTATGCGGCCGGTCAGGGGGTCAACCCCATTCTGAACGGCATGGCGACTGGCGCTGACTGGATGTCGGCGGCATCGTTCATTTCGATGGCCGGGATCATCGCGCTGGCCCCTGTGGGCGGCTATACCCAGTCGGCCTTCCTGATGGGTTGGACGGGTGGCTATGTGCTTCTGGCACTGCTGCTTGCGCCCTACCTTCGCAAATTCGGCAAGTTCACCGTTCCTGAGTTCGTCGGTGACCGCTTCTATTCGGGCGGTGCCCGGCTGGTGGCCGTGATCTGTCTGATCGTGATCTCGGTGACCTATGTGATCGGCCAGATGCGTGGCGTGGGTGTTACCTTCTCGCGCTTCCTCGAAGTTTCGACCGACATGGGTCTGTATATCGGTGCAGCGATCGTGTTCGCCTATGCCGTGTTGGGCGGCATGAAGGGCATCACCTACACTCAGGTGGCGCAATATGTCGTGCTGATCATCGCTTACACCATCCCGGCGATTTTCATCTCGCTGAACCTGACCGGCTCTTTCCTGCCGCAGATGGGCCTGATCGGTGGCTATGCACCATCGGGTGGCGAACTGTCGATGCTGTCCAAGCTGGACAGTCTGGTGACGGAACTGGGCTTCACCGCCTATACCGCCGACACCAACAACATGTTCAACATGATCCTGTTCACGATGTCGCTGATGATCGGCACAGCCGGTCTGCCACACGTCATCGTGCGCTTCTTTACAGTGCCAAAAGTGGCTGACGCCCGTTCGTCGGCTGGCTGGGCGCTTGTGTTTATTGCGCTTCTGTACACCGTGGCTCCGGCCGTGGGTGCGATGGCCCGTCTGAACCTGACGACCACCTTCTGGCCCGGTGCCGTAACTGGTGCTGCAACATCGGCCCCCGCGCTTTCGGTGGCGGATATCGACTCGAAACCGGAACTGTCTTGGGTCAACACCTGGAAAGCCACCGGTCTGCTGGACTTTGCCGACAAGAACGGCGACGGCCTGATCCAGTATTTCAGCGAAAAGCCTGCCGTGACTGCGGCAAACAAGGCCTTGGCTGATGCGCAGAAGGCTGTGGCCGACTCGACCGAAACCGACAAGACCGCGCTGGAAGCGAAAGTGACCGAAGCGCAAGCTGCCGCAGACGCCGTTCTGGCTGATCCGGCAAACGGTATCGGCGGCAAGTCACTGGCCGAACTGGGCTTTGTCGGCAACGAACTGACCAAGGTTGACAACGACATCATGGTTCTTGCGAACCCTGAAATCGCGGCTCTGCCAGGTTGGGTGATCGCTCTGGTCGCAGCTGGTGGTCTTGCAGCGGCTCTGTCCACTGCGGCTGGTCTGTTGCTGGCGATTTCGTCGGCTGTGTCCCACGACCTGATCAAGGGTTCGATCAACCCGAACATCAGCGAAAAGGGCGAGCTTCTGGCAGCACGCGTGTCGATGGGCTTTGCCATCGTCGTGGCAACCTACCTTGGCCTCAATCCTCCCGGCTTTGCCGCGCAGGTGGTGGCGCTGGCCTTCGGTCTGGCCGCGGCGACGATCTTCCCGGTTCTGATGATGGGCATCTTCTCGAAGCGCATCAACAAGGAAGGCGCCATTTCCGGCATGCTCGCAGGCCTGATCTTCACTGCTGTGTACATCTTCCTTTACCTCGGATGGTTCTTCATTCCCGGCACGAACATGTATGCAAACACACCGGCGAACCACTTCTTCGGCATCTCGCCGTTGTCGATCGGAACCGTTGGCGCTGTGGTGAACTTCGGTGTCGCCTATGTTGTGTCGATGATGACCAAGGCTCCGCCGCAACATGTGGTTGACCTGATTGAATCGATCCGCGTGCCGAAAGGCGCAGGTTCGGCTCAGGCTCACTAAGACAATCGCACGCCCCCGGATCCTCCGGGGGCGTGTGCCTTTCAAAGGACGATTGCCATGGACCACCCGATCGAAGCGATCATCGGATTTCTGGAAACGGTCCATCCTTATGATACCCTGCCGCAGGACGAACTGGCGCGTGTCGCCACTTCCTTCAGCCGCAGAGAATTTGCATCCAACGAAGAGGTTTACCACGCCGGAGCACCCCTGAAGGGTCTGTATCTGATCAAGCGTGGCTCGGTCGAGGTGCAAGAACCTTCGGGTCAGGTGATCTCGCTTCTGGGACCGCGCAACAGCTTTGGCGAACGGGGGCTGGCGCGTGACGGATTGGCCGTCACCACAGCACGCGTCACCGAAGACTCGGTCCTGCTTTTATTGCCTCTGGCCGAGTATAGGCGTTTGATTGCGTCCTTCCCGTCGTTCGAGCGCTTCTTCAGCCGGGGGCGCAGTCATGAGTCACGCACCGGGGATCTGACCACGCAGAAGGTTGATGATCTGATGGCCCGCAAGCCGGTGGTGGTCGGCCCCAACGATACAGTCCGAGTCGCGGCGCAACGGATGCGGGATGCAAAAGTGTCGTCGCTGGGCGTGGTCGAGGACGGGCGGTTTCTGGGCATCGTGACAACCCGCGACATGACGAACCGGGTCTTGGCGGACGGGCTGGATTTCACAACCCCGGTGGCCGAAGTCATGACGGCCGATCCGATCTCGTTGCGTCCGGACTCGCTTGGGTCCGATATCCTGCACATCATGCTGGAGCGACGGATTGGGCATCTGCCGGTCGTAGAGGATGGCACGCTGGTCGGCATGATCACCCAGACCGACCTGACGCGGTTTCAAGCGGTCAGTTCCGCCCAACTTGTGCGTGATGCGTCCACCGCGGAAACCGTGGCCGACATGGCCGCTGTCACCGCACGCATCCCCCGGCTTCTGGTGCAACTGGTCGGCGGAAACAATGCACATGAGGTGGTGACGCGGCTGATCACCGATATCGCCGACACCGTGACCCGTCGGCTGCTGGCCCTGGCCGAGGCGCAGCTTGGTCCTGCACCGGTGCCTTATCTGTGGTTGGCCTGCGGAAGTCAGGGCCGGCAGGAACAGACCGGAGTTTCAGATCAGGACAATTGCCTGATGATCGACGATGCGGCGACCGACGCTGACATGGCGTATTTCCATGCGCTGGCCAAGATCGTGTCTGACGGTCTGGACGCCTGCGGCTATGTCTATTGCCCCGGCGAGATGATGGCGACAAACCCGCAGTGGTGTCAGCCCATACGGGTATGGCGCGAGTATTTCCGCAAATGGGTGGCCACGCCCGATCCGATGGCACAGATGCTGGCATCGGTGATGTTCGATCTGCGGCCGATCGGAGGACAAGCCAGTCTGTTCAAAGACTTGCAGCAAGAAACGCTTTCGATGGCCGCCAGAAATTCGATCTTCGTGGCGCATATGATCAGCAACAGCCTGAAGCACACCCCGCCCTTGGGTTTGCTGCGTGGCTTTGCCACGATCCGGTCGGGCGACCACAAGAATCATATCGACATGAAGCTGAACGGAGTCGTGCCGGTTGTGGATCTGGGCCGCATCTATGCGCTGATCGGTCAGCTTGATGCGGTGAATACCCGTGCACGTCTTGAAGCGGCCGAAGCTGCCGGTGTGATCAGTGTCTCTGGCGCACGGGATCTGACCGAGGCCTACGACCTGATTGCCCAGACCCGACTGGAAAATCAAGCGCGGCTGGTGCGGTCCGGGCGCAAGCCTGACAATTTCCTTGCCCCATCGGACATGTCGGATTTTGAACGCAGCCACCTGCGCGACGCGTTCGTCGTGGTGCGCACCATGCAGTCTGCTGTGGGTCAGGCCCGCGGCGCCCGGAGTTGATGAATGGCCCTTGAACTTTTCGCCGCAATCGTCGCTGCCATCGCCATTGGCGGGGTGGTGCATCTGTTGCGCAGGCTGACAGGCAGTCGATTGCCCAAATGGGCCGTGACGGCTGCGGCTGGCGTGGGATTGATCGGCACCACGATCTATCTGGAATACGACTGGTTCAACCGCGTCAGCGCCGAATTGCCCGACGGGGTCGAGGTGGTCTGGCATGCCGAAGAGATCATGACCCTGCGGCCGTGGACCTTGGTCGCGCCCATCACAACCAAATTCATCGCCATGGACGTGCGACAGATCGCGCAGCACCCCAACAACACAGATCTGCGCATGGCAAAGGTATTCAACTTCGCCCGCTGGCGACCGGTGACGGACGCGCTGATGGTATTCGACTGCGGCCAGCGCCGCCAAATTCTGGTTTCTGAAGGCGTTGAAATAACGGCAGACGGCACCCTGAAAGGGGCCGAATGGGTCATCGCACCCGAAGGAGACGGATTTCAGACAGCTGCTTGCCCGGCAAGCTGAGAGGGAGGAAAACATGACGGCCGAAGGCGGGAGACGGCACCGCGTCCTGGTGGTCGAGGATGAAGACAATATCGCCATCGCGTTGGACTACCTGATGACGCGCGAAGGCTACGACCATGATCGCATCGCCAACGGGGCCGATGCCCTCGCGCGTATCCGTGAAACCCATCCCGATCTGGTGCTTCTGGATGTGATGTTGCCCGAGGTGTCGGGGTATGAGATTTGCCAGGGTGTTCGTCTGGACCCAACCTTGGCCGATGTGAAAATCCTGATGATGACGGCGCGGGGATCAGCCATCGAGCGTCGCAAGGGACTGGCACTCGGGGCCGACGGCTTCATCTCCAAGCCGTTTGAACTGAAAGAACTGCGTGAGGAGGTGCGTCGCCTTCTGGTCATGGGGGACTGAACCATGGTCCTGAAATGGTCGCTGCGTCTTCGGATATTCCTGCTGTTCGCGGGACTTGCCGCCGGGACGCTTGCGGCGTTGCTGGCCGGGCTTTGGCTGGGATATCGGCGGATAGGGTCACCCGAAACCCTTGACGCCTTTGTGCAGGGCGGCGTTGTGGCCGCCTTTGTCATTTTGGGGGTGGTGACATGGGTCTGGTATCTGTTCGACGTGAACGTAGCCAAACCTATCGACAGTCTGGCCGGGGCCTTGCGGGCACGGGCCCATTCCGACGTGACGGGCGGGATGGATGCAAAAATCGCGCAATACCTTGGCGATCTTGCGCCAGCGGCAACGGCCGCTGCGGTGTCCCTGTCGGAAACCCGCAATGCTCTGGCCGAGGCGGTGGCGCGTGAAACCACCCGGCTGACGGCTGAAAAGGCCCGGCTTGAAGCTCTGTTGTCCGATGTGCCGGTGGGGGTTCTGCTGTGCTCTGGTGATCATACGCTGGCGTTTTACAACGGACAGGCGGTGGATCTGATGGGGGCTGGCACGGCAGCACCGGGGCTGGACCGTCGCTTGTTTGACTATCTGCGCGACGGCCCCATCCGTCTTGCCCATGAGCGTCTGATTGCCACTGGCGACCCGGATGCCGCATCGGATCTTTTGTGTTCGACCCTTCACGGGGCTCGGGTTCTGTCTGCCCGGATGCGTTTGATGGCGACGGACCAAAGCAGCGTTCCGGGGTATGTGCTGACCCTGCGTGATGTGACCGCCGATCTGGCGGCTCACGCCCGGCGTGAGGCTTTGCTGAACGAAGTGTTCGATCGCGTGCGCCGCCCTGCCGCGAACCTGTCAACACTGATGGCGGCAATCCCCGAAGGCGCCGCTGCGCCGGGGCGTCTTGACGTGGCCCTGCGCGAAGAAGTTGCGGCACTGGCAGGGGCTGTCACGGATCTGACCCGGCGCCACGATGAAGGCCGCAGCGATGGCTGGCCGCTGGCGATGACCCGCGCCTCCGATCTTCTGGATGGGTTGCGCGCCCGAATGGAGGCCGATGGCCTGACTGCCGAGACTGAGGCCGCCGAACTGTTCCTGCGCTGCAACGGCTTTGAGGTGATTGCCGTGCTGTCGGGGCTGGCCGAGGCGATGGGGCAAGAGGGCATTTCCCGGGTTTTCAAGCTGGTGGTCGAGGAAGATGGCACCGGCGCGTTGATCCGTCTGATCTGGCAAGGTCCGGCCCTTGGCATGGCGCGGTTGGAGACATGGCTGGACGGGCCGTTGGAGCCCGGTATCGCGGATGTGCCGCGTCGGTCGGTTTTGGCCACCCATGCCACCGAGATATGGCCCGAAGGTGCAGGGGGCGGGGCAAACAGTCTGTGTCTGCCGATCCCTCAGGCCCGGCGCGTGGTGCGCCGCCCGGCGCCGATTGCGCGTGCCGTGGTCTATGACTTCGACCTTCTGTCCAAGGCGCGCGGTGAAAAGGTGCAGGACGCCCATCTGGAAGACCTGACCTATGTGGTGTTCGACACCGAAACCACTGGCCTGTTGCCCAGTCAGGGCGATGAAATCGTGCAGATTGCCGCCGTGCGTATCGTCAACGGACGCCGGGTGGAGGGCGAGGTGTTTGACACTCTGGTAAACCCGCGTCGTCCCATCCCGATGTCATCGACAGAGGTTCACGGCATCACCGAAGCCATGGTTCAGGACGCCCCGTTCATCGAGGATGTTGCCGCCCGTTTCCACAAGTTTGCCGAGGGGGCGGTGCTGATCGCCCACAATGCCCCGTTCGATATGGAGTTTCTGCGCAGACTGGAACCGACGATGGGCCTGCGCTTTGACAACCCCGTGTTCGATACAGTCCTTCTGTCCGCTGTGGTCTATGGCCAGCATGAGGTGCACAGCCTTGACGCGCTCAGCCACCGGCTGGGCATCACTATACCGGAAGAAGCCCGTCACACGGCGATCGGCGATACGGTCGCGACGGCCGACGCTTTCCTGAAACTGATGCCGATGTTGCAAGGGCGCGGCTTGACGACATTTGGCGCGGTCCTGAGCGAAGTGCGTCGTCATGGCCGACTGCTCAAAGACCTGAACTGACCCTGTGGCACTGAAAAAAAGAGCCGCCCGAAGGCGGCTTTTTTTAATTTGGTGGAGCCACGCGGGATCGAACCGCGGACCTCTTGAATGCCATTCAAGCGCTCTCCCATCTGAGCTATGACCCCACCGGGATATCGTCACGTTTCCGCTTCGATGCGCGGTATTTAGGCGAGGGCGCAGGGGCGTGCAAGTGGTTTTTTGCCCCAAGTTTCGCGCCCTCGCGAAATCTTAAACCTCGTCTTCGTCACCGGCCACATCGGCCAGTTCATCAAGCGAGACATTGTCATCTGCATCATCTTCCAGCAGATCATCGTCCAGATCCGCGTCATCTGTTGCGGCTTCCAGCAGATCGTCATCGGCTTCCAGATCATCGACCAGCACCTCATCGTCCTTTTCAGGCACGACACGGGCAATGACCGAGGCCGCCATCTTGCGGCGGGCGGATTCGATATCCACGACCTCGCCCGTGTAGGGGCTGACGATCGGGGTGCGGTTCAGGTCGTAGAAGCGTTTTCCGGTCGTCGGACAAATACGCTTCGTACCCCATTCTTCCTTGGGCATGATGTTTCCCTTAAGGCTACGGATATCCAGAGTCGGCGTCGCTTGCCACAAGGGCGCGCGTCTGTCAAAGGCTTTTGGCCCCATTGCCGTCGTTGTCAAGGTGGCTATTCTGTTCCCGCCTTGCAAGAGCGACAAATGCCCCAACTTCCCGGTTCTCCGCCCCTTGAAATAACCCTGCGCCGGTCCGCCCGAACCCGGCGATTTTCGCTGCGGGTGTCGCGGCTTGATGGTCGTGTGACCCTGTCGATGCCGCTGCGCGCACGTGAGTCGGAAGCGTTGCGCTTTGCCTCGGAGCAAGAGGGCTGGATTCGCCGCGTTCTTGCCGAGATGCCCGGCCGTCGGGTTGTGGGACTGGGCGATGCGGTTCCGGTCGAAGGTCAGATGCGCGTTCTGACGCAGGGCACCGGCCGTTCGGTCCGGCTTGAGGATGATTCTTTGCTGGTGCCCGGCGATCCCCAGCAGGCGGGGGTGCGTGTCGGCGCGTTTCTGAAGGTCATGGCGCGTGACCGCCTGGCCGCCGCCTGCGATCATCACGCAGACCGCCTTGGCCGCCCTTATACCCGGCTTACCTTGCGCGATACGCGGTCCCGGTGGGGATCTTGCGCCCATGACGGCGCGCTGATGTTTTCATGGCGTCTGATCATGGCACCGCCGTCGGTGCTGAACTATGTCGCCGCGCACGAGGTGGCGCATCTGGCGCAGATGAACCATTCCCCCGCATTCTGGGCAGAGGTGGAACAGCTGTTTCCGCGCTGGCAGGGACAGCGCAACTGGCTGCACACGGAAGGTCAGGCCCTGCATGGCTATGTCTTTGGTCCGCAATCTGATGCCGAGGATTGACCACACCGCAAAAGCAGTGCTTGGCTAGTGCCCATGCCCATCACTCCACGCCCAACTGTTCCGAACGCCGCCGCGCATGAACGCCTGTATCGCAGTCTGCGTCAGCAGGTCATGCATGGCGAGTTGCCACCCGGCCAGCCCCTGACCTTGCGCGGTCTGGCGAAAGACTATGGCGTGTCGATGACCCCCGCGCGTGAAGCGATCCGGCGCTTGGTCGCGGAAGGGGCGTTGACGATCTCCAGCTCGGGTCGGGTGTCCACCCCCGAGCTGACCCCGGAACGTATTGAGGAGCTGGCAGCGATCCGCGCCCTGCTGGAACCCGAGATGGCCGCCCGCGCCTTGCCCCGTGCCCATTTCGCCCTGATCGACCGCTTGGCCGCGATCAACGCCCTGAACGCCGAGGCCGTGCTGAAACACGACGCTGTCGCGTATGTGCGCACCAATCTGGAATTTCACCGGACACTGTATTTGCGCGCCCAGACACCTGCAATGCTTGCCATCTGCGAGACGGTCTGGCTGCAGCTTGGGCCGACGATGCGGGCCCTGTATTCGCGTCTGCGTCGCAAGGAGACGCCCCACCACCATCGGTTGATCCTTGCGGCCCTGCGGGCGGGGGATGAACCGGGGTTGCGTCTGGCGGTACGGACTGATGTGACGCAAGGTTTGCGCCATCTGGCCGGATAGGGGGCTGTCCGCCCCCCGACAGTGTTTTGCAGCCTGAACCCGTCCGCAGCGGACCAGATCCGACGGGTGTGCGTGGGTCAGGCGTGGATCGCGCCGTCACCGCAGGCTAGGGCGGCTTCACGCACGGCTTCACTATAGGTGGGGTGTGCATGGCAGGTCAGGGCCAGATCCTGAGCGGATGCACCAAATTCCATCGCCACACAAACCTCGTGGATCAGATCGCCAGCGGCGGGGCCGATGATGTGGCAGCCAAGAATGCGGTCCGTATCCTTGTCCGCAAGGATCTTTACAAATCCTTCAGCCTGAAACACCGCCTTGGCGCGGGCATTGCCCATGAAGCTGAACTTGCCCACCTTGTAGGCACGGCCAGCCTCTTTCAACTGTTCTTCGGTCACCCCCACTGACGCGACTTCGGGCGTGGTATAGACCACACCGGGGATGACCCCATAATTCACATGGCCGTGCTTGCCTGCCATGATCTCGGCAAGCGCCATCCCTTCGTCTTCGGCCTTGTGGGCCAGCATCGGCCCGACGACGGCATCACCCAGCGCATACAAGCCTTTGATGTTGGTCGCGAAATGACCATCGATCTTGACTTGCCCCCGGGGCAGCATTTCGATCCCAAGCGCCTCAAGGCCCAGTCCGGTCACAAAGGGTTTGCGCCCCGTGGCGACCAGCACCACGTCAGCCTCGATCTCATGTGCCGTGTCGTCCTTGCGCAACGTGTAGCTGACCTTGGCACCCTTCTTGGTCACCTCGGCGCCTTTGACAGCGGCACCCAGAACGAAATTCAGGCCCTGCTTGGCCAGAATACGCTGAAACGACTTGGCAACCTCGGCATCCATGCCGGGGGTGATGGCATCCAGATATTCTACGACCGTGACCTGAGCGCCCAGACGTGCATAGACCGAGCCCATTTCCAGCCCGATCACGCCTGCGCCTATGACGACCATCGACTTTGGCATCTTTTCCAGGGCCAGCGCACCGGTCGAGGTCAGAATGGTCTTCTCGTCCACCGTGACGCCTGGAAGGCTTGATGGCTCGGACCCGGTGGCAATCACGATATGCTTGGCGGTATGAACCTCATCCCCGACCTTGACCTGACCGGGCGCGGGGATCGTGCCCCAACCTTTCAGCCAGGTGACCTTGTTCTTTTTGAACAGGAATTCGATTCCCTTGGTGTTGCCGGCGACGACATCGTCCTTGTAGGCCAGCATCTTGGTCCAATCGACCTTTGGACTTGCGCCCATAATGCCCATTTTTTCGAAATTATGGTGCACTTCGTGCAGTTGATGCGTGGCGTTCAACAGCGCCTTTGACGGGATGCAACCGACGTTGAGGCATGTGCCGCCAAGGGTGCCCCTGCCTTCGACGCAGGCCACTTTCAGCCCCAATTGCGCCGCGCGGATCGCGCAGACATAGCCGCCGGGGCCACCACCGATGATGATTGCGTCAAACTCAGCCATGGGTCGTCTCCTGTTGCAGGGCGGGGCACCGGGGGCGCTTCGCCCCCCGGACCCCCCGAGGATATTTATGAACAGATGAAAGGGATCAGATCAAGCTGACCACGATCATCGTGAGGGTTGCAAAAAAGCCAAAGCTCCAGATCACCGATCGCCACGGTCGCCAGCCAAGCGCGTAGGCCGGGATATAAAGGATACGAGCGGCCAGATAGACCCAAGCCGCACCTTGGGTGATCGGGCTGGACTGCTGGCCGAGGGTGACCACAACCACAGCGATGGTGAAGAGGATCAATCCCTCGAAGTGGTTGTTCATCGCGCGTTGCAGGCGGGCTGTTGCGGTGGACAACTGGCGTGACGGCGGCTTGTCGCGGGCAGAAGAGGTGTAGCCGGTGCCGAGTTCCATGTTTGCCGGAACGGCGAACAGGATGAACTGCACGGCTTGCAAAAGGCCGGCGAGAGCAAGGGCGGTGAGTTCGGGTGTCATGGTGCGCCTTGGTTGGGGCGGGCGTGGCCCGTTGCAAGGGGGTAGGGCGGGGTTGACCCCGCCCCGTCACGTTACAGATCCATCAACAACCGGCGCGGATCTTCAAGCGCCTCTTTGACGCGCACGAGGAAGGTCACAGCGCCCTTGCCATCGACGATGCGGTGATCGTAGGACAGCGCCAGATACATCATCGGGCGGATGGCGATCTGACCGTTCACCACCACGGGCCGGTCCTGGATCTTGTGCATGCCAAGGATGCCCGATTGCGGCGGGTTCAGGATGGGCGAAGACATCAGCGAGCCATAGACGCCACCGTTGGAAATGGTGAACGATCCGCCCTGCATTTCCGCCATCGACAGCTTGCCGTCACGCGCGCGCAGGCCGAGTTCGGCGATCTTCTTCTCGATTGCCGCAAAACCCATCTGGTCGGCATCGCGCACAACCGGAACCACCAGACCGTTAGGGGTGCCCACGGCCACGCCCATATGGACGTAGTGCTTGTAGATCACGTCGCCGCCATCGATCTCAGCATTGACCTCGGGAACTTCTTTCAGGGCGTGGGTGCAGGCTTTGACGAAAAACGACATGAACCCCAGCTTCACGCCGTGTTTCTTCTCGAACGCATCCTTGTATTCATTGCGCAAGGACATGATGCCCGACATGTCCACCTCGTTGTAGGTGGTCAGCATGGCGGCGGTGTTCTGCGCGTCTTTCAGGCGGCGGGCGATGGTGGCGCGCAGGCGGGTCATCTTGACCCGTTCTTCGCGGCTGGCGTCATCGGCACTGACCGGGCCGCGCGGCACCGAAGCCGGGGCAGGGGTCGGAGTGGGCAAAATGGCAGGCGTGGTCGAAGCACTGGCCACGTCTTCCTTCATCACGCGGCCGTCACGGCCCGATCCCTGCACCTGATCGCGGCTGAGGCCAGCCTCGGCCAAGGCTTTCTTGGCAGAGGGCGCATCTTCGATGTCCTTGCGTTCACCGACCGTTTCCGGGCCCGCACCTGGAGAATTGACTGCTGCCGCCGCTGTTGCCTTTGGTTCGTCCTTGGTCGCGGTGGCGACGGCCCCTTCGGAGATGATACCGAGCCGAGCAGAGGCGGCGACGGTGGCACCTTCGGGCGCGAGGATTTCGGCAAGGATGCCCGAAGCCGGGGCAGGAACTTCCACCGACACCTTATCGGTTTCCAACTCGCACAGCATTTCGTCTTGTTTCACCACATCGCCGACCTTTTTGAACCAGGTCGAAACGGTGGCCTCGGATACCGATTCACCAAGGGCGGGAACCATTACGTCAGTCATTTTCGTCTTCCTCCACGCCGCTGCGGGCGTTCTTGACAAGGGCGGGCGGGGCCAAAGGGCGGCCCCGCGGGGATCAGAATGTCAGGGCTTCGGACACAAGCGCGTCTTGTTCCATCTTGTGTCGGCTTGCCAATCCTGTGGCTGGTGACGCAGAGGCCGAGCGGCCGACATAGCGCGGGCGCACCTGCGATGCCCCGATCTTGTTCAGCACCCATTCGATATTGGGTTCGACAAAGGTCCAGTAGCCTTGGTTCTTCGGTTCTTCCTGACACCAGATGATTTCTGCCCCTTTGAAGCGGTCCAGTTCTTTGCACAGGGATTGAACCGGGAAGGGGTAGAATTGCTCCAGACGCAGCAGATAGATGTCGTCGGCCCCGCGCTTGTCGCGTTCGGCCAGCAGGTCGTAATAGACCTTGCCCGAGCACAGAACGACACGCTTGATCTTGGCATCGGGCTTCAGCGTCAGTTCGGAATGGCCCTTTTGCGCGTCATCCCAAAGGACGCGGTGGAAATAGGAGCCAGTGGTGAAATCAGCCGCATCCGACACCGCCATCGGGTGTCGCAGCAGCGATTTCGGCGTCATCAAAATCAGCGGTTTGCGGAAACTGCGGTGGATCTGGCGGCGCAGGATGTGGAAATAGTTCGCCGGGGTCGAGACGTTCGCCACGATCCAGTTGTCGTTTGCCGACATCTGCAGGAAGCGCTCTGGCCGGGCAGAAGAGTGTTCCGGCCCCTGACCTTCATACCCATGCGGAAGCAGGCACACCAAGCCCGACATCCGCAACCATTTCGATTCGCCCGAGTTGATGAACTGGTCAAACATGATTTGCGCGCCATTGGCGAAGTCGCCGAACTGCGCCTCCCACAAGGTCAGCGCGTTGGGTTCCGACAGCGAATAGCCATACTCGAACCCAAGCACCGCATATTCCGACAGCATCGAGTCGATCACCTCATACCGCGCCTGCCCTGCGCGGATATGATTCAGCGGGTAATAGCGTTCTTCGGTGGTTTGATCGACAAGACCGGAATGCCGGTGACTGAAAGTGCCACGGGTGCAATCCTGACCGGCAAGACGCACAGGCGTACCTTCGGTGACAAGGCTGCCAAAGGCCAATGCCTCCGCCGTTGCCCAGTCAAAGCTTGTACCCTCGGCAAACATCTTTGCCTTGTTTTCCAACAGACGACCAACGGTCTTGTGCAGATCAAACCCTTCTGGTGCACGGACCAGCGCCGCACCGATGTCGGCCATGGTTTCCGGTTTGATCGCGGTTTCTCCGGCCTGATACTCTTCACGCTCGCGCTCAAACCCTGACCAGCGCCCATCCAGCCAGTCGGCCTTGTTTGGCTTGAAGCTCTTGCCGGATTCGAACTCTTCATTCAGGCGGGCCTGAAATGCGGCTTTCATATCCTCGATCTCACCCTCGGGGATCAGGCCGTCCTTGACCAGACGTTCGGTGTAAAGCTGCAGGGTCGTCTTGTGTTTCTTGATCTCGGTATACATCGCCGGGTTGGTGAACATCGGCTCGTCGCCTTCGTTGTGACCAAAGCGGCGGTAGCAGAAGATATCCAGCACAACATCCTTGTGGAACTTCTGGCGGAATTCGATCGCGACCTTGGCTGCATGCACCACAGCTTCGGGATCGTCGCCGTTGACGTGGAATATAGGTGCCTCGACCATCAACGCGATGTCAGTGGGGTAGGGGCTGGAGCGGCTGAAGGATGGTGCTGTGGTAAAGCCAATCTGGTTGTTCACCACGACATGGATGGTGCCGCCCGTGCGGTGACCTTTCAGGCCGGACAGGCCAAAACATTCCGCGACGACCCCCTGACCTGCAAAGGCCGCGTCCCCATGCAAGAGGATCGGCAGGACCATGGTGCGTTCGATATCGTTGAACTGATCCTGTTTGGCGCGGACCTTGCCCAGTACGACCGGATTGACCGCCTCAAGGTGGGACGGATTGGCTGTCAGTGACAGATGGACCTTGTTGCCATCAAATTCGCGGTCGCTTGATGCGCCGAGGTGGTATTTCACGTCGCCCGATCCATCGACATCTTCGGGTTTGTAGGAACCGCCCTGAAACTCGTGGAAAATCGCGCGGTAGGGCTTGCTCATCACATTGGCAAGCACCGATAGACGGCCCCGGTGCGGCATGCCGACCACGACCTCTTTCAGACCAAGTTGACCGCCACGCTTGATGATGGCTTCCATCGCGGGGATCAACGCTTCGCCGCCATCAAGGCCGAAGCGTTTGGTTCCCATGTATTTGACGTGAAGGAATTTTTCAAAACCCTCGGCCTCGACAAGCTTGTTCAGGATGGCGCGGCGGCCCTCGCGGGTGAACTGGATCTCTTTGCCGTAGCCTTCGATCCGTTCTTTCAGCCAGCTTGCCTGTTCGGGGTCGGAAATGTGCATGTATTGCAGCGCGAATGTGCCGCAATAAGTGCGCTTCACGATATCCATGATCTGGCGCATCGACGCGACCTGAAGCCCAAGGACGTTGTCGATAAAAATAGGCCGATCCATATCGGCGTCTTTAAAGCCGTAAGAGGTCGGATCAAGTTCCGGGTGCGGAGTTTTATCACGCATGTTCAGCGGATCGACGTCAGCAATCAGATGTCCGCGGATCCGGTAGGCACGGATGATCATCAGCGCGCGAATGCTGTCAAGCACGGCGCGTTGCACCTGGGTGTCTGACAGCGAGACACCCTTTTCTTCGGCCTTGGCCACGATCTTCCCGGCAGCGGCACGGCCTTCCTTGGCCGCAGCTGCGACCGGCCACTCGCCGGTCATGGCGGCGGTCAAGTCATCGGCCGGTGTGAGCGGCCAGTCGGCGCGCGCCCAGGACGGTCCGGCTGCGGCACGCTTTGCATCCACCTCGGTTTCGCCAAGGCTGCGGAAAAACTCGGCCCATTGCGCATCGACCGACGCAGGGTCGGTCGCATAGCGTGCCTGCAACCGATCAATGTATTCTGCATTGGCGCCGTCCAGAAACGACCCTGCGCGGAATTGGCTGTTGGGGGATTGCTCGGTCATGTCTTGCACCTCTCCTCGGTGGCGCCGAATGGATCCGGGGTTGGTGTTCCTGTCGAAACATCAACCCCTCTATATTCGTCTGTTCAGTTCAGCATGCGCTGAACGGCTTCTTTCAGCGGACCGTTTGCTTCCGCCTGGTCCAGAGTGAAGGCCACGGCGGCGGCCAACAAGCCGGTCAGAACGAGGAAAGACACCATGCCCGCGATTGCCCGCTTGTCCATGACCCCTTCTTTCATCCGACCCCCCATTGGTTATTTGCCCAACGCTTGCATCACCGCTTCGCCCAGTGTCGCCGGGCTGTCAGCCACGATGATTCCGGCGCTGCGCATCGCGTCGATCTTTGATTCTGCGTCGCCCTTGCCGCCTGCGACGATGGCACCAGCATGGCCCATCCGACGACCGGGAGGTGCTGTGCGCCCGGCGATAAAGCCCGCACAGGGTTTGGATCGCCCGCGCTTTGCCTCGTCCTTCAGGAATTGTGCGGCCTCTTCTTCAGCCGAGCCGCCGATTTCTCCGATCATGATGATCGACTGTGTTTCGGGGTCAGCCAGAAACATCTCGAGCACATCAAGATGCTCGGTCCCTTTGATCGGATCGCCGCCGATGCCGACGGCGGACGACTGACCAAGGCCCAGATCGGTTGTCTGTTTCACGGCTTCATAGGTAAGCGTGCCTGACCGCGACACAACCCCCACCGACCCGCGTCGGTGGATGTGACCCGGCATGATGCCGATCTTACAGGCGTCAGGCGTGATGACGCCCGGGCAATTCGGCCCGATCAGGCGGGACTTCGACCCTTCCAATGCGCGCTTGACCTTCATCATGTCCAGCACGGGAATACCTTCGGTGATGCACACGATCAGTTCCATCTCGGCGTCGATCGCCTCAAGGATGGAATCGGCCGCAAAGGGTGGCGGAACATAGATGACAGAGGCATTCGCTTGGGTCATGGCTTTCGCTTCATGCACCGAATTGAACACCGGAAGGTTTAGATGCAAGGTGCCGCCTTTGCCGGGGGTGACGCCGCCGACCATCTTGGTGCCATAGGCAATTGCCTGCTCAGAGTGGAACGTGCCTTGGCTGCCGGTGAAACCCTGACAGATCACTTTGGTGTTTTCGTTGACGAGAACGGCCATCGGGGCCTCCTGAAGAATGTCGTTTCAATTCGGACGGCGAATGTCGCCCGCAGATGGTTTGCCTGACCCGGCGCCCGGCCCTAGTGGCCGAAGTCGCCGATTCCGTGGTCAGGGCAGGAAATCGCAATCTTGCCCGTTGGAACCTTTCCCGACCGCGCCCATTCGGACTGTTTGGTACAGGCCTGAACGTGATCTTCGTCATTATCAGCCGGGTTGCCGCCACTGCAGGCCGCAAGGGCTATCAGTGAAGCAAATCCAGGGACAAGGCAGATGCGCATGCAGTTCACCCTTTCACGGCTTTGACAATCTTCTGGGCCGCGTCCGACAGGTTATCGGCGGCGATGACGTTCAGGCCCGAGTTGCGGATGATGTCCTTGCCCAACTCGACGTTGGTGCCTTCCAGACGCACCACCAGCGGAACCTGCAGGCCAACCTCTTTGACCGCAGCGATCACACCCTCGGCAATGATATCGCAGCGCATGATACCGCCGAAGATGTTTACGAGGATGCCTTTGACGTTCGGATCCGAGGTGATGATCTTGAAGGCCTCGGTGACCTTTTCCTTGGTGGCACCGCCACCCACGTCAAGGAAGTTGGCAGGTTCCGCACCGTATAGTTTGATGATGTCCATGGTGGCCATCGCAAGCCCGGCGCCATTCACCATACAGCCGATTTCGCCATCCAGTGCGATGTAGTTCAAGTCGAACTTTGATGCGGCCAGTTCTTTCGGGTCTTCTTCGGATTCGTCGCGCAGCGCCATGATATCGGCGTGGCGATACAGCGCGTTGGAATCAAACCCCATCTTGGCGTCCAGGCATTTCAGGTTGCCGTCGGTCATCACCACCAGAGGGTTGATCTCCAGCATCTCCATGTCCTTGTCCTGGAACAGGCGGTAGAGGTTCTTGACCATCGTCACGCACTGCTTGACCTGATTGCCGGTCAATCCCAGTTCGAACGCCACCCGGCGGCCATGAAAATCGGACAGGCCCGAGGCGGGATCGACGGTGAAGGTCAGGATCTTTTCCGGGGTGTCATGCGCCACGTCTTCGATCGACATGCCGCCTTCGGTCGAGACGACAAAGGACACCCGGCTGGAGACCCGGTCGATCAGCATCGCCAGATACAACTCACGCTCGATGTCCGAACCATCTTCGATGTAGATGCGGTTCACTTGCTTGCCGGCGGGGCCAGTCTGCACTGTCACAAGCGTGCGTCCCAGCATCTGGCGGGCAAACTCGGCGGCCTCTCCGACCGAACGGGCCAGTCGGACGCCGCCCTTTTCGCCGGCCTCCGGTTCCTTGAAACTGCCTTTGCCGCGGCCGCCGGCGTGGATCTGCGCCTTGACCACCCAAAGCGGGCCGTCCATCTCACCCGCAGCGGTTTTTGCTTCTTCGGCTCTCAGCACCACGCGGCCGTCTGAAACGGGCACCCCATAGGACCGCAGTAGCGCCTTGGCCTGATATTCGTGGATGTTCATGGGATCCGTCCTCTGGGTCGTGAATTTTGATGCGTCATGCCACGAAAGCGGGCGTTCACCAAACGGGTTTGTGGCCGTTAGCGCAAAACAAGGTGAAAATCTGGCTTTTGTGATCACGGGAATGAATGGTGTGATCACAGTTTTCAAAACTGTGATCACTAGCCGCCCGGACGCGCTGGTTCCTTGCTTGACCGGGGGCCTAGGTCTGATTCGCTTTGTGGCAAGGGCTGGGAGCCGCAAGCATCAGCACCTGTCCGCGTGGCAACATGGCAGGTGACACGGCGACAGACCAGCCGTTCTGATTGGCGGCGCGTTCAGCCTGAGCGAGGGTTGCGTGATAGGGCGGTCGGTCGGGATGTGTGACAACACCATCCGGCTGTCGCAGCGGGGTGTGAAAGACCGGCTCCGGGGCCAGAAACACGGTGAATAAAAGCTGTCGCAGCCGTGTCAGGCGCAGGCGCAGGCTGCCGAGTGCCGAGTCAAGCACAGGCAAGGGCAGGTGCGTGAAAACCCCAAAGGCAATGGCAAATTCCATGTTGTCGGGTACGCCGGGCAAGGCAAAATCGGCATCCTCGATCAGATGGTCCTTCGGAAGACGGTCGGGGTCGCGCAGTTCCACCGCCCACCCGCGCAGCATCAGCGCTCTGCTGGCGTCTGTCGCCCAGTAGTGGCCGGGGTGCAGATAGTCCACCGCCTTGCACCCCAGCCGCAAGCTGCCAGCCCCGATGTCCAGCAGGCGGTGATGCGGCTGCAAACCTGCCTCGCGCAGGATCTTCATCTGGATGCGTCCGGTTTCATCCCAGCGTCCGCCGACGATGTCCCGATGCCGACCCTTGGCCAAGGCGTCGTCATAAAAGCCGGGCGCCAGATAGGGCGAGGCAAGTTGGGTCATGCCTGTGGCGCGGCCTCTTCGACCAGCGCGAGGCACAGGGCCGTCGCTTGAGCCATGTCCTGCACCGAGACATATTCCAAAGGTCCGTGGATGTTCTGCATGCCGGTGAACAGGTTGGGGCAGGGCACACCCATTTCAGTCAGCCGTGATCCGTCGGTGCCGCCGCGAATGGGAACCGACACCGGATCGACCCCGATCCGGGCACAAGCACGACGCGCTAGGTCCACTGGCGTCATATCGGTTTCCAGCCAATAGCGCATGTTGCGGTATTGCGGTGAGATGACACAGGTGATCTCGGCGCGCGGTTCTGTGGCTTGGATCGCATCACAGACCCGACGCAGGATTTCGCCCTTTTGGGCAAGGCCATCGCGTTCGAAATCGCGAAGGATGAAGTGAATGACCATTTCCGACGAGCCACCGGTCATGTCGGTCGGGTGAATGAACCCCTCACGGTCGGATGTTGTTTCAGGGGTCATGGTCGCCTGCGGCAGAGCCGCGATGATCTTTGATGCCAAGGTGATGGCGTTGACCATTTTCCCGGTGGCGTATCCGGGGTGGATCGAAACCCCCTTGACCGTGACGATTGCGCCATCGGCCGAGAAACTTTCGTATTCGACTTCGCCCACAGCGCCACCATCAAAGGTAAAGGCGAAATCAGCCCCCAGATCGGATGGAAGGCGTTTGTCAACGCCGCGGCCGATTTCCTCATCCGGGGTGAACGCGATGCGGATCGGCCCGTGGGGAATGTCGGGATTTTGCAGCAAGTGGCGTGCGGCGGTCATGATAATGGCGACGCCCGCTTTGTCATCGGCCCCCAACAAAGTGGTGCCCGACGCGGTGATGATGTCATGGCCCTGCTTTTTCCCCAGATAGGGAAATTCGGTCGGCGACAGCACCAGACCCGGCGCATCCGGAAAGGTGATCTCACCCCCATTGTAGCGACGGATCACCCGCGGCTTGACGCCTGTCGCATTGAATTGTGGCGCGGTATCGACGTGGGCGAGAAACCCGATGGTGGGGCCGGGGGTTGTGCCGGGGATGGTGGCAAGCACGGTGCCGTAGTCGGTCACTTGCACATCGCTTGCGCCAATCTCGCGCAGTTCTGCCGCGAGAAGTCGCAGGATATCCCACTGGCGGGCAGTCGATGGGCCAGAGGTGGATGCGGCATCACTTTGGCTGTCGATGGCGGCATAGCGGATCAGGCGGGATTCCAGTTCGGCGTCGAAATGGGTCATTGGCGGCCTCCGGTGCAATTCGGGGGATCTGAGGCCGGTGTGCCTGGGGTGTCAAGGGCGCGTTTTTGCGCCGATCCACGCCCGTGATTTGGTTCATCGTGTGCATCTCGACAGCGCAAACCTGTGAAACGCAACGGCCGGGCGTGGCATCGTCAGTGATGAGGCGACGGTTAAGATGCGCTTTCCAAGGATCGTCTTCAGACCCCCGGATGGATTGTCCGGATGGTTTTGCAAGGTGTCTGGTTGCCCTTCGGACAATTGGCGGGGTGGTATTGCGCTCGGGGCCGAAATCATACGAACAGCCTGACAGGTGTTTCGATCTGCCGGTAGGTTCAGAAACCGCCGAGATATTTTATGTGCGATATTGCGATATAATTGCCAATATGATACAATAGTTGTGCGTTTATACACAATTCTTTTGGTGGGGCAAGATTGTGTTCAAATTGTGGAATGCCGTCTATCCCCGGTTGAAAGCCGGAATTGGTTCAAAGCAAATCTGGAGAAAAAAATGCGTAAAGTGATTTATGGTTTGACGATCGCCTTGTCGATGGGTGCAACCTCTGCAAGTGCTGCGACACTTGATTTTGTATCCTACCCGAATGTTTACGGTGAAAAGGGCGTGGCCGACGGAACGGTGATCACATTCGACGGGCTGGATGTGACCTTCACGTCGTCACACTTTGCTTATTTCGATGCATCGTCGAAAGCAGAGGTTGCTAAGGGAGGCGGTGCCGGTCTGGGCGTTTGCAAAGTTCTGACCGCCAAAGCCCAATGCAATCCGGCGAGTGACGACAATCTGACCGCAGGTGAAACTGTCACGCTCAGCTTTGCGGTGGCACAGGTGATTTCGGGTCTGAAGTTCAATGCGGATGGCCATACCGCACTGACCAGTCCTTTCAAGACCCTGATTTACGCCATCAACGGTGGCGCTTACGAGGTGATCAGCTTTGCGGACATGACGACGAAGATCTTCGACAAGGTGACAAGCATTTCCTTTGGCTATGACGGCAAGACCGGCACAGTGAACCAGTACTACATCGCCGGTGCAACGGCGGTTGCCGCGGTTCCCCTTCCGGCGGCCGGGCTGTTGCTGGCCGGGGCGCTGGGCGGGCTTGGCCTTGCCCGCCGCCGCAAGCGAGTGGCCTGAACCGACCGTAGACCAAAATAACAGGGGCGGCAGAGTGATCTGCCGCCCCTTTGTCGGTTCGGTCTGGCGTCAGGTCATGCCAGCGTTTGGTCAATCGCCTTGCAGGCCTCGACCAGACCCTTTACGGCGTCCACCGATTTGTCGAACATGGCCTGCTCGTCCTTGTTCAGCGTGATGTTCACGATCCGCTCGATCCCGCCCGCGCCGATGATTGTCGGCACGCCGACATACATGCCGTTCAGACCAAGCGCACCGTCAACAAAGGCCGCGCAGGGCAGCAAGCGCTTTTGATCCTTCAGGTAAGCTTCTGCCATTTCGATGGCCGAGGTCGCGGGGGCATAGAAGGCCGAGCCGGTTTTCAGAAGACCAACGATCTCGGCACCGCCGTCACGGGTGCGCTGCACGATTGCGTCCAGTTTTTCCTGTGTCGTCCAGCCCATGGCGACCAGATCCGGCAGCGGCACGCCACCCACCGTGGAATAGCGCGCCAGCGGCACCATTGTATCGCCATGGCCGCCCAGAACAAAGGCAGTCACATCGCGCATCGAGACGTTGAATTCGACCGACAGGAAATGGCGGAAGCGGGCCGAATCGAGCACGCCTGCCATGCCGACAACTTTGTTTGCAGGCAGACCCGAAAACTGCTGCAACGCCCAGACCATCGCATCAAGCGGGTTGGTAATGCAGATGACAAAAGCGTTGGGGGCATGGTTCTTGATGCCCTCGCCCACCGATTTCATGACCTTCAGGTTGATACCCAAGAGGTCATCACGCGACATGCCCGGCTTGCGCGGCACACCTGCAGTGACGATGCAAACATCGGCACCCGCAATGTCCTCATAGCTGTTGGTGCCTTTCAGCACGGCGTCAAATCCTTCCGACGGGCCGGACTGGGCAATGTCCAGCGCCTTGCCTTGCGGTGTGCCCTCGGCGATGTCGAACACGACGATGTCGCCGAGTTCCTTGATTGCCGCCAGGTGAGCAAGTGTGCCGCCGATCTGGCCAGCGCCGATAAGGGCGATCTTGGGTCGTGCCATGGGTCAGGTCTCCCGTCTGGTGAATGTATCGCGCCATGGCGTAGCCCCTTGCGACGCATCTGGCAAGCACCCAGTCGCCGCCATTGTATGCAATTGTGTGCAGAAATTTGTTGCGTGACTGGCAGTGTGGTCGTGTTTGCGCTAACCCTTTGCACAAAGGGGAGCCACTCATGGAAGGTGTTGCGTTTTGGGCCGCCGCACTGGTTGCGGCCATTATGGTTGGGATGGGCAAGGGCGGCTTGCCAGCGATCGGCATGCTGTCGGTGCCAGTGCTGGCGCTGGTCGTCAACCCGGTGACAGCGGCGGGGCTATTGCTGCCGGTATATGTGTTGTCGGACATGTTCGGACTTTATGCCTATCGTCACGATTTTGACCGCAGGGTGCTGGTGATCATCGTGCCCGGCATGGTCGCAGGCGTGGTGTTCGGCTGGGCGACGGCGGCATTGGTGCCCACTTGGGCGGTGACGGCGCTGGTCGGGGCGATCGGGTTCGTGTTTGCGTTGAACCTGCTGCTGCGCGCCAAGACAAAGGGCGATCCGCGCCCGGCACGGGTGGCGCCGGGTCTGTTTTGGGGCAGTTTGGCCGGGTTTACCAGCTTTGTCAGCCACGCCGGGGGGCCACCTTATCAGGTTTATACCCTGCCTTTGGGCATGACCAAGACAGTATTTGCCGGCACCTCCACCATTGCTTTCGCCATACTGAACGCGGTGAAGTTGATCCCCTATTGGCATCTGGGGCAATTGAGCCCGGCCAATCTGAAGGTGGCCGCTTTACTGATGCCGGTGGCGGCGGTTTCGGTCTTTCTGGGGGTGAGACTCGTGAAATGGCTACCAGAGGTCGTGTTTTTCCGCTTTGTCACCTGGGCCCTGCTGATCTTGTCGGTCAAGCTTTTGTGGGACGGACTTCTGCGCGGTTGAAATAGTAAAGGGTGCCCCGAGGGGCACCCTTTACCGGCCTTGAGGAAAGCCTGCAGTAATCGTCGGTCAGATTTTGTCGATGGTGTTTTTCACGGCATCTTTGGCCTTGCCGACCGCTTGCTGCGCTTCGCCCTTGCGCTCTTGCGCAATGCCTTCGCCTTGCAGCTTGGGGTTGTCGGTCGCTTTGCCGACAGCCTGCTTTACGTTTCCGGCGGCTTCGTTGGCCATGCCTTTGATCTTGTCGCTCGTGCTTCCCATGGTGTTCTCCTTCCATCAGGTGACGTTGTATGCCTTATCAACGCAGCAAGTTGGAAATGGGTTCCGCACGGAGCAACGAATTTTCAGGTGTCAGATTTTTCGACCTTTCGCGGGCAGATCTTCACGCACGGTTTCATACCCCTGACCCGAAGCAACAAGGCACATCATTCCGTCGGGCATGGTGACCGTGATGGTCCAGCTGCCCGAACTGTCCGAGGCGAACATTTCCATCACACCGTTGTTTGCCGCAACACCCATGCCGCGGCGTGTTTCGCCATAGCGTTCGGTCAACTGGGTCACGACGATGTCACGCTTGCCGCATTGCTGCGCGGCGTGGCCTGCTGTGGTGGCAAGAATGAGCCCGGCAAAGCCGAGCGAGAGGGCAAAGAGCGTCTCAGTCATGGTTCTGCCTTTCCGGAGGGCCCTAGCCCAAAAACTGGTTCTTTTTTTATCTTCTGTTGCGGATCGGAGGGTATTGGCCTGCTTTGTCAGCACAAAGACTGCGCTGCGATTGCTCAAAAAAGGTTAATGGCCCGCGCGAGGCCTGAGGCGCATGCTGCGCTGCGGCAAATTTGTGCTTGCGGTTTGTGGCGAAATCAGGGTTTCTGACGCAATATTCTTGCTCAAGGTCGAATCATGGCAAAGCCCACACGTCCCTTTCGGTCAGTTCTGTATATTCCCGGTTCGAATGAACGGGCGTTGGAAAAGGCGCGGGGGCTGACAGCGGATGCCATCATCTTTGACCTTGAGGACGCCGTGGCACCGGACGAAAAGCCGCGGGCGCGCGACATTCTAGCCAGAGCACTGCACGCCAACTACGGGCACCGGGCGCGGATTATCCGGATCAATGGCTTCGACACCGAATGGGGGCGTGCAGATGTTGCCGCCTTTGCCGACCATCCGGGGGTGGATGCCATACTGATCCCGAAGGTCAGCACAACGGGCGATCTGGATGCCGTTGCAGCGGTCGCCCCCGGAACGCCGCTCTGGGCGATGATGGAAACGGCGCTGGGGATGCTGAACGCGGGCGCGATTGCGGCACACCCTGCGTTGCAGGGCATGGTGATGGGCACTAACGACCTGGCCAAGGAACTGGGCAGCCGGTTCCGTTCAGATCGACTGCCGATGCAAACCGGGCTGGGCCTGTGCGTTCTGGCGGCCAAGGCGCATGACCGCGTGATCGTGGATGGCGTCTATAACGCCTTCAAGGATGACGATGGTTTGCGTGGCGAATGTGAGCAGGGCCGCGATATGGGCTTTGACGGCAAGACGCTGATCCATCCGGCACAACTTGAAATCGCCAATCAGGCATTTGCACCAAGTGATTCCGAGATTGATCTTGCCCGACGCCAGATCGCAGCGTTCGAGGCGGCGATTGCGGACGGGCAGGCTGTGGCGGTGGTGGATGGCAAGATCGTGGAAAACCTGCACATCGTGACCGCAAAGGCGACCCTCGCCAAAGCCGAAGCGATTGCGGCGACGGCGGTTTGACGCCATGGTGCCGGCAAACAGCCGGAGGTAGGCAATGACACTTCTTGTTCTTGGTGTGGCGCTTTGGTGGGCTGCGCATATGTTCAAACGGATCGCCCCTGATGCCCGCGCGGGGTTGGGGGACACTGGCAAGGCTCTGGTTGCGGTCGCGTTACTGGCCAGCATCGTGCTTATGTATGTCGGCTATGGCCAAGCCCAAGGCCCGGTCTGGTGGGGGCGCACGCCGGCACTGGTCGGGATCAACAATCTGTTGATGGTGCTGGCGTTTTATTTTTATGCTGCCTCCGGGTCCAAGACATGGCTGGCGCGCAAGGTGCGCCATCCGCAATTGATCGGCTTCAAGACATGGGCCGTGGCGCATCTTCTCGTGAATGGCGATTTGCGCAGTTTCGTGCTGTTTGGCGGACTTCTGGCCTGGGCCGTTGTGACTGTTATCCTGATCAACCGCGCGCAACCGCAATGGACGCCGCCAGAGCCGCGCCCGGCCAAGAAGGAGTTCGTGGCGATTGCAGCGACCGTGGTCGTGGTCGTAATCGTCATGCTGATCCACAACTGGCTGGGGGTGCAGCCATGGGGGTAAGGCTATGAAGCTCTATCGTTTTTTGTCCGATGACGACACATCTGCCTTTTGCCACAAGGTCACGGCCGCGCTGAACCGCGGCTGGAACCTGCAGGGCAGTCCGACCTATGCCTTTGACGCGGCGCGCGGGGTCATGCGCTGTGGGCAGGCGGTGGTGAAAGAGGTGCCGGGCACATACACGCCTGAGACAAAGCTGGGCGACCACTAGGGACGCGCCGCAAGGAGTTGTAGATGAAAACCAATCCGGGCCGGTTTTTCGAGGATTATCGTCTGGGCGAAACGATTTCGCACGCGGTGCCGCGCACCCTTTCGGGGGGGGAACGCGCCTTGTATCACGCGCTGTACCCGGCACGGCATGCGCTGTATTCGTCCGATCAGTTCGCGCAAAGCTGTGGCCTGCCGCAGTCGCCGGTCGATGATCTGGCGGCATTCCACACTGTCTTTGGCAAGACTGTGCCCGACATCAGCCTGAATGCGGTAGCAAATCTTGGGTATGCCGAAGGACGCTGGCTGCAACCTGTTTATGCCGGCAACACGCTGCGCGCCGAAAGCACGGTGATCGGGCTGAAGGAAAACTCGAACGGCAAGTCTGGCGTTGTCTATGTGCGCACGCGCGGGTTCAATCAGGACGATGAACCGGTATTGGAATATGTGCGGTGGGTCATGGTGCGCAAGAACCGGCTCGACGCGCCGTCGCAGGGGGCGGTGGTGCCGCAACTGGCCTCCGTCGTGGTGCCCGAGGCTTTGATCATGCCAAGGCGCCTGGATTTCACCCGCTATGATTTTGCGCTGGCGGGGGAACGACACCGTTGGGGCGACTATGTGGTGGGCGAACAGATCGACCATGTGGACGGTGTGACGGTGGAAGAGGCCGAACACATGCTGGCAACCCGGTTGTGGCAGAACACCGCCAAGGTGCATTTCGATGCCACCGTTCGGGATGACGGCAAACGGCTGATTTATGGCGGTCATATCATCAGCCTTGCGCGCGCGCTGTCGTTCAACGGGCTGGCCAATGCCCAGATGATCGTCGCGCTCAATGCAGGCGCGCACGCCAATCCGTGCTTCGCGGGTGATACGGTGCGCGCGTGGTCCGAAGTGCTGGACCGCGCAGAAACCTCGGCTCCCGGAGTAGGTGCCTTGCGGTTGCGCACGGTGGCAACGCGGGGTGCGCCCTTTGTGCTCAAAGGCGCGGACGGAAAGTATTTGCCAGAACTCCTGCTGGATCTGGACTATTGGGTACTGATGCCAATGTGAGTCGGCATGCATCCGAATTTTTGTGATCACGCGTCGAAAATTCGTGATCACATATCTGAAAAATATCATTTTTTAGCGGTAAAATGCTGCAACTGCGCTATCGTGGCGCGTGACAGGTTCAAAAAATCCGCTATTGATTGATAAAATAATCGAAGCGCGCCCCGGACCAGTAAAGATCAGGGACAAGCCAGCGACGAAGGGAACCGAAATGGCTGAACCGAAACGGGTCGAACGGCCCCTGTCTCCATTCATGATCGGGCCATATTACCGACCGCAACTGACCTCGATCACCTCGATCCTGACCCGGATTACCGGCAATGCGCTGATCGTGGGAACGGTGCTTGCTGTGTGGTGGCTGCTGGCGGCGGCGACTTCACCCGACTATTTCGCCACGGCGAATGCTGTTGCGACCAGTTGGTTCGGAGATCTGGTGTTTACCGGGTCGCTTTGGGCGATCTGGTATCACTACCTTGCCGGGCTTCGGCACCTGTATTTCGATTCAGGGAAAGGTCTGGACATTCCGACGGCAGAAAAGCTGGGATGGGGTGTCATCATCGGGTCGGTTGTCCTGACCGTGATCACAATTCTTCTGGTTCAGTAAGGGGCAGGCACATGCAGTATCTGACCGATCGTAAGCGCGCCGTCGGCAAAGGCGCATCAGGCTCCGGAACGGACCATCACTGGTCCATGCAGGTGTCGTCCGTCGCCTTGGCATTTCTGGTGCCGGTGTGGCTTTACATCTTCGGGTCGGCCCTCGGGGGGGCGCATGAGCAGGTGGTAAGCACGTTTTCGCGTCCGTTTCCCGCCATCCTGACGGCGCTTCTGCTAGTGGTTGGCATGCGGCACTTTGCCAGCGGCGCAACCATGATGATTGAAGACTATGCCGGCGGCACATCTCGCAAGATTGCGATCATTTTTGTGACCTCGCTGGCTTGGGTCATCGCCGCGACAGGGTTGTTTGCCCTGGCCCGCATGGCGCTGTGAAGGAAAGAACATGACGGCTTATCCCTATGAAGTGCACGACTATGATGTGGTTGTTGTGGGTGCGGGAGGTGCGGGCTTGCGCGCCACCCTGGGCATGGCGGAACAAGGACTCCGCACGGCTTGCGTGACCAAAGTATTCCCAACCCGCAGTCACACGGTGGCGGCTCAGGGTGGCATCGCGGCCAGCCTTGGGAACATGGGCCCCGACAGCTGGCAGTGGCATATGTATGACACCGTCAAGGGGTCTGACTGGCTGGGCGATACGGATGCGATGGAATATCTTGCGCGTGAGGCCCCCAAGGCCGTTTACGAGCTGGAGCATTACGGTGTGCCGTTCTCGCGCACCGAGGAAGGCAAGATCTATCAACGTCCCTTTGGCGGCCACACAACCGAATATGGCGAAGGCCCGCCGGTGCAGCGCACCTGTGCCGCCGCCGACCGCACCGGCCATGCCATCCTGCACACGCTGTATGGACAGAGCCTTAAGAACAACGCGGAATTCTATGTCGAGTATTTTGCGCTTGACCTGATCATCACCGATGGTGCCTGCACCGGCGTGGTGGCATGGAAGCTGGATGACGGCACCATGCATGTGTTCAATGCCAAGATGGTCGTTCTGGCCACGGGAGGCTATGGCCGCGCCTATTTCAGCGCAACCTCTGCCCACACCTGCACCGGAGACGGCGGCGGCATGGTGGCCCGTGCGGGTCTGCCCTTGCAGGACATGGAGTTTGTGCAGTTCCACCCGACTGGTATCTATGGCGCGGGTTGCCTGATCACCGAAGGCGCACGCGGCGAAGGCGGCTATCTGACCAACGCCAACGGCGAGCGGTTTATGGAACGCTATGCCCCAACCTACAAGGATCTGGCGCCACGCGACTATGTCAGCCGCTGCATGACGCTTGAAATCCGTGAGGGCCGGGGTGTCGGCGCGCAGGCCGATCATATCCACCTTCACCTGAACCACCTGCCCAAGGCCACTTTGGACCTGCGCCTGCCCGGAATTTCGGAATCCGCACGTGTTTTTGCCGGTGTGGATCTGACCAAAGAGCCGATTCCGGTGTTGCCGACCGTCCACTACAACATGGGTGGTATCCCGACAAATTATTGGGGTGAGGTGCTGAACCCGACCGCAGACAATCAGGACGCTGTGTTCCCCGGTCTGATGGCTGTGGGCGAGGCCGGCTGTGCAAGCGTCCATGGCGCAAATCGGTTGGGGTCAAACTCACTGATCGACCTTGTGGTGTTCGGACGGGCCGCTGCCATTCGTGCCGGTCAGATTGTTGATCCGAAAGCCGCAAATGTGCCGGTGAACAAGGCCGAGGTTGACAAATCTTTGTCGCGTTTTGACGCTCTGCGACATGCCGATGGGGCAATTGCGACCGCTGATCTGCGTCTGGACATGCAGCGCACCATGCAGTCAAACGCCGCCGTGTTCCGCACGGCAAAGGTTCTGGCGGAGGGCGAGGTCAAGATGACCGAAATCGCCGGCAGGGTCAGCGATTTGAAAGTCACGGATCGCAGCATGGTCTGGAACAGCGACCTGATGGAAACGCTGGAACTGACCAACCTGATGCCAAACGCCCTGGCGACCATTTACGGAGCCCATGCCCGGACCGAAAGCCGTGGTGCCCATGCCCATGAAGATCACCCGACGCGGGATGATGTGAACTGGCGCAAGCACTCGCTGGCGCATGTTGATGGCAACAAGGTCAAGCTGAGCTATCGGGCGGTGCATATCGACCCCCTGACAACAGAAGCCGAGGGCGGGATCAGCTTGAAGAAGATCTCCCCAGCGGAACGGAAATTCTGATGCAGTTGGCCCCGGCACATAGGCCCGTTTCCGCCGTTGCACAGGATTGTGCATGCGATGGGGCTGGTCATGCCACGGGCTTGCGCCATCCTGCGCGGAACAACCCGCAAAGGACTGTGAACATGCGTTGGCTTGCCCTTCCCGCCCTGATGCTTCTCGCTGCTTGCGATCCGCAGCAGATGGCCGATACCATTGGTCGTCGTGCGGCCACGTCGGTTGTCTTGCCTGTGGTGCAGGCTGACATGCCGACACCCGTGGCGCAAAAGGCGACCGATTGCATCGTGCGCAATGCGACTGCCGCCGAAGTGCAGGCACTGTCACGCGATGTGGCCGTGGTGGCGGGATCATCGACCAAGGCGACGATCCGGGGTATCGCCCTGCGCCCCGAGGCGTCGGCTTGTTTTGCCGCCAATGGCGTGCCACCGGTGCGGTCATGAGGCGTGTTTTGTTTGCATTTCCGCTGTTCGTTATCGCCTGCGGGCCAATCCCGCTGGCGCAGGCCGAGCGTCAGTGCTTTGAACGGGCGCGTTTGGCGCAGCAACCGCGCGGCGAGATCGGCGTGGGCGTTGGATCGGGCGGCAAAGTGGCGTCCAGTCTGAAGCTTGAGGTGACGTCCGATTTCATAATGGGCCGCGATCCTTCGGCGGTTTACGACTCTTGCGTCTATCAGAAATCCGGGCAGGCCCCCAGTCGCCCGCTGTATTCATTTCCCGAATGGAAGGGATAACCCATGGTCCAGTTTACACTTCCCAAGAACAGCACGATCCGCACCGGCAAGACATGGCCGAAACCGGATGGCAAGAACGTGCGAAAATTCCAGATCTATCGCTGGAATCCCGATGACGGGAAAAATCCGCAGGTCGATACCTACTTCATCGACATGGACAAATGCGGCCCGATGGTTCTGGACGCGCTGATCAAGATCAAGAACGAGATTGACCCCACATTGACCTTCCGGCGGTCGTGCCGCGAAGGTATCTGTGGTTCTTGCGCGATGAACATTGACGGGATCAACACCTTGGCCTGCATTTACGGGCTGGACGAGGTGAAGGGCGATGTGAAAATCTATCCGTTGCCGCACCTGCCGGTCATCAAGGACCTGATCCCGGACCTGACGCATTTCTATGCACAGCATGCCAGCATCATGCCATGGCTGGAAACCAAGACCAACCGTCCGGCCAAGGAATGGCGCCAGTCGATCGACGACCGCGCCAAGCTGGATGGATTGTATGAATGCGTGATGTGCGCCTCTTGCAGCACGTCCTGCCCGTCCTACTGGTGGAACGGCGATAAATATCTGGGGCCGGCTGCCCTTTTGCATGCTTATCGCTGGATCATCGACAGCCGGGATGAGGCAACGGGCGAACGCCTTGATGACCTGGAGGATCCATTCAAATTGTATCGCTGCCACACCATCATGAACTGTGCGAAGACTTGCCCGAAGGGCTTGAATCCGGCAAAAGCGATTGCCGAGATCAAGAAGATGATGGTCGACCGCGTGGTGTGATCCGCCTGCATTTGGAAAAGGCCCCGGCATCGTCCGGGGCCCTTTGCGTTGGCGGTGCTGGCTTTGATAGGCGTTCTGGCATAGGCTTCCAGCCTTGCCCGCCGCAGAACCGGACCGGGCTTTCAAAGGACACAAGACCCATGCCGCTGCTGCAATTGACCTATGCCTCGCGCCCGTTCGGATTTGATGCGGTCATGCTGAATGCGATCCTGTTCGATGCACGGCGGTGCAATGCGCGTGACGGCATCACCGGGGCGCTGATCTGCCGTGATGACCTGTTCCTGCAACTGCTCGAAGGCCCCGAAGCTGCGGTCGAGGCGGCTTATGCGCGCATCCGTGCCGATGACCGGCATATCGAGGTGCGGCAACTGACGCGGCGGATGATCGCGGATGACGGCCGGATGTTCGGGGCCTGGGCGATGCGCGATGATCCGGCGACATCCTGGGTGTGGTCGCGCGACGAGGTGGACGCGGGCGTGCCGGAACAGGCCTCGGAGGACGAGGTTCTGGCGCTCTTTCGCAAGCTGGCCGCGTCTCCGCAGGCATAGGTCCGCGCGTGCCTTTGCTGCTGTTGATCCTGTTGGTGTCGGTGCTGCTGTTCATGTGGATCAGTCAGCGCAAATCGACCCTGACCCGTGCGTGCCGCTGGCGGCAAGAGCGTGCCGCCGGTCAATGGCGCTGCGTCGCCTGCGGGGCTGTGTCGGCCGGTGAGGCCGTTCCGACGCTTTGCCTGCGCGCCAAGGATTGACCGCGACGCCCGGTCCGGGAAAGGTATCCGCCAGAGGTGCCCCGATGAAACCAGACCAACCCGCCCATTCCGCCCCGGCAGATGCTGCCGCGCGCAAGGCGATTACCCCCGTCATTTGTTATCCGGTTGATGGCCTTCCTGCGCCTGAACTTGCACAGTATCTCGCTGCGCGTGACGGATGGACGCTGGTGTCAGAGGTCATGGTCCCTGCGCGTGAGGCGCGTTGCTTTGACGTCCCCGCCGGGAACTTTTTTCGCGTCGTTTCGGTGGATGGCCCGCAGGTTGGCGATCTGAACCTGTGGAACGCGCATGACCTGAGCGAGCGGTTTTATTCAGGCAAAACCCGAGCCCTGCATGGCACGCACCTGAGCGCAGGGGACAGGATGTGGTCAAACCTGCCTTACCTGCGTCCGCTTGCGACAATTACCGAAGACACGTTGGACTGGTATGGTTTTGATGCCTTTGGTGGATCCGTGCATGATGTGATCGGCACGCGTTGCGATCCCTATACCCATAACCTGCTCAGCGGCGGGCAGTATCACCACTGTTGCCATTCCAACCTGACGCGTGCCTTGGCTGACAGTATCGGTCTGCCGTTGCCCGAAGCAGAGATGCATGTGCACGATGTGCTGAATGTGTTCATGTGCACCGGGTTCACCCGCGACACCGGACAGTATTTCATGAAGGCAAGCCCGGTGCGTCCGGGGGATTTCATTGAATTCTTTGCAGAAACCGATTTGATTGGGGCGCTGTCGGCCTGTCCCGGAGGGGATTGCTCGGCCGAGCATTCATCCGATCACGCGGCTTGCCACCCGCTGCTGGTGCAGGTGTACCAACCCAAGGCCGCCCCCACCGGCTGGCAGCCCAGCCGGGCAAGCGGCTATGACCGAAGTCACGGCCGATAGGGGCACGGGGATCAGCAATAGCGTTCGACCGACGCTGCCATGGCGTCGTTGTAGCGGTCGCCATGGGCCCAGCCAACCGGAAGCACCGCGTCGATGGCGGCTATGTCGTCCGCGCCAAGCGTGATGTCGGCCGCATTGGCCCAGTCCGCAAGATGAGCGGCGGAGCGTGTGCCCGGAATTGGAATAAGATGGCAGCCACGGTGCAACACCCATGCAAGGGCAAGGGCGGGCGCGGTCTGGCCCATGTCGGCGGCCAGTTGGCGGAAGGCCATCACCCGTTCGCGGTTGAACGGCCAGTTTTCGGGCCGGAAGCGTGGGATCTGGCTGCGAAAGGGGCCAAGATCATGGGTGGCAGGATCCAGCATCGGTTCACCGAACACGCCGCGCGCCAATGGCGAAAACGGCACAAAGGCCACGCCCAAATCGGAGCAGGTCTGGATCAGACCGAGGTCTGGCTGGCGGGTCCAGAGCGAATACTCATTCTGCACCGCCATGACCGGATGCACGGCATGGGCGCGGCGCAAGGTATGGGGGGCGATTTCCGACAGACCATATCCGCCGATCTTGCGCTCACGGATCAGGTCAGCCATCAGGCTTGCAATGTCTTCTATCGGGCGGTCGTGTTCGTGGCGGTGCAGATAGAACAGGTCTATCCGGTCCGCCCCCAGCCGCCTCAGCGACCCTTCCAGCTCTGCCCGCAGGTAGGCTCGGTCATTGTTCACGCCGCGCGTGGCGCCTTGGACGATCCCTGCCTTGGTGGCGATCACCGGGCGGTGCGGGCGGGTGGCGAGCCAGGTGCCGATCACTTGTTCCGACACACCGCTGCCATAGACATTGGCCACATCCAGAAAGGTGATGCCATGATCCCAAGCCGCATCAAGGCACGTCAGGGACTCGGCGTCGGAGGTGGCGCCGAAGATGCCCCCAAACGACAGACACCCCAGACCGAGTGCGGAAACCATGGGGCCATCTGCCCCAAGCTGGCGATTTTTCATTGCAATACCATCGGGTTATGCGTTCACGAAATGCAGGCCGGTAAACCGCGCGCGCACCGCAGCGGTTTTGGAGGCAAGCGATTCTGGAGCGTTTGACCGCAAGGCTTCGGCGATCAGGGCGGCAAGGGTCGGGGCGTCGGCCGGTGTGACGCCACGGCGTACCAGTTCGGGTGTGCCGATGCGCAAGCCGTTCATGTCCCCCGCGACCTCGGCAATCGGCAGGCCAATACCACAGGCCAGGAACCCCGCTTTGCGCAGGGTTTTCGATGCGGCTTGTCCGCCGCCAAAGGCTGCAGCTTCAATTGCGAACTGGTGGGTTTGTGTGGCGCCCCTGTCGGCGGCAAAGACGGGCAGGCCAAGGGCTGCAAGCTCGGCTGCAAGGGCGCGGGCGAGGGCAACCATCGCCTGCGCATAGGCGGCGCCGTGGTCGCGCCAGTCCAGCAATGTGATGGCAAGCGCCGCAGACTTGGCCGCATCGAAATTCGCCGTCATACCCGGAAAGGCGATCTGATCCAGCCGCTCGGCGATGTCAGCATCGTTGGTCACGATCAGTCCGCCAGCAGGGCCCCCGAGCGATTTATAGGTGCTCATCGTCATCAGATGTGCGCCTTGCGCCAACGGATTGTTCCAGGTGCCGCCCGCGATGATGCCGCACTGGTGGGCCGCGTCGAACAATACCTTTGCGCCAACCTCGTCGGCAATTTCCCGGATCGCGGGCACCGGATGCGGAAACAGGTTCAGACTGCCCCCGATGGTGATGATCTTGGGGCAGGTCGCGTGTGCAAGGGCACGAAGACCTTCCAAATCAATGCTATAGCCATCGGGGCTTACCGGTGCCGCATGGGTGGTCAGACCGTAAAGCCCCGCGCATCCGGCGGCGTGATGGGTGACATGGCCGCCAACGGTCGGGGGTGGGGCGATGATGCTGTCGCCGGGTTTGGCAAGCGCCATGAACCCGTAAAGATTGGCCAAAGCCCCTGATCCGACCCGGATTTCGGCGTATTTGGCCTTGAAGATTTCGGCAGCCAGTTCTGCGGTGATGACCTCGATCTCTTCAATGGCCTCCAAACCCATCTCATACTTGTCACCCGGATAGCCAAGGCTTGGCCGAGAGCCAAGGCCACGCGACAGGGCGGCCTCGGCGCGGGGGTTCATGACGTTGGTGGCGGGATTGAGGTTAAAGCAGTCGCGGTCGTGGATCTGTGCGTTCTGCTGGATCAGGGCTTCGATCCGCGCGTTTACCTGTGCCGACGGGGCGGCCGCGCGTGTCGCAAGGGTCTGTACGAAGGCTTCGGTCGGAACCCAAGCGCGTGGGGCTAGGCAGGGCATGGATTATCCTTGGGAAAAAGCGGCATGCAGGGCAATGTCGATCATCGCGGCAAAGCTGGTTTCGCGGTCGGCGGCGGGCAAGGCCTCGCCTGTCAGGATGTGGTCTGACACGGTCAGGACGGCCAGGGCCCGGCGCTGGTAGCGGGCTGCAAGGGTGTAAAGCTCGGCCGTTTCCATCTCGACGGCAAGACAGCCATGCCGTTGCAGTTGGTCAGTGATATCTTGACGCTCGTCGTAAAACGTATCCGACGTGAAGATGCCACCTACATGAGCCTGACCCTTCGCCGCGGCATGTGCCGCCGACAACAGGCCGAAATCGGCGACAGGGGCGAAAGACAGTTCGCGGAAGATGCTGGACGACGGCGATCCGATCGTCGATGCGGCTTGCGCCAGCACCACATCGCGCACCTTGATATGGGGCTGCAAGGCGCCGCACGACCCGACGCGGACAAGGGTCTTGGCGCCGTAATCGCGAATGAGTTCATTGGCATAGATCGACATCGACGGCATGCCCATGCCGGTGCCATGAAAGGTGACAGGGTTGCCGTGCCATGTGCCAGTATAGGCCAGCATGCCACGGGTTTCCGATACCATCCGCGCCCCGTCCAGAAATCGCTCCGCCGCCCAGCGGGCGCGATAGGGATCGCCCGGCAACAGGCAGGTTTCGGCGATTTCGCCCGGCTGTGCGCCGATGTGAAAAGTCATGTCTGCCCCCCGCGTTCAGGTCTGCCCGAGTTGTGCGTGGTTCGACACGATTGGGCAAGCCCGATTACAGGCCGGTCGCTGCGCGCTATTCGGCGGCGATAGGGGCCGCGTCCACCAAACCGACAATATCCAGCATGATCCGGTTCAACTCGAAATCCTTGGGCGTATAGACTGCGGCCACGCCAAGGGCGCGCAGATCCGCAGCATCGGCTTCGGGAATGATGCCGCCCACAACAAGCGGGACATGCCCAAGCCCGGCGGCGTGCATCCTGTCGAGTGTCTCGGTGATCAGGGCGATATGGCTGCCCGACAAGATCGACAGTCCGACAACATGGGCCTGCTGGTCCACCGCCGCCGCGACAATCTCGGCCGGGGTCAGGCGGATGCCTTCATAATGGATGTCCATGCCGCAATCGCGGGCGCGGGCGGCGATCTGTTCGGCACCGTTGGAATGGCCATCCAGCCCCGGCTTACCGACAAGAAATTTCAGCGGACGCCCGAGTTTCGACGACAGCGTGGCGACTGCATCGCGGATCGGCTCCAACCCCTCGGTGCGGTTGGATGGGTGGCGCGAGACGCCCGTGGGTGCGCGGTATTCGCCGAAAGCACGGCGCACCACCGCGCCCCATTCGCCGGTGGTCACGCCGGCGCGGGCGCAGGTGATCGACGCGGGCATGACGTTGGTGCCGTCCGTGCAGGCCTGCGCCAGTGCATCGAGTGCGGTCCTGACTGCGCCCGCATCGCGTGCGCGGCGCCATGCAAGCAGGCGTGCGATCTGGTTGGCCTCGGCCTCTGGGTCCGCCTCCATGATGCTGCCGTCGCCGGTGGTCAGAGGCGACGGTTCCGTGGTGGTAAAGCGGTTGACGCCGACCACCGTGGTTTCCCGAGATTCAATCCGTGCAATCCGGTCGGCATTGGCCTCGACCAGACGTCCCTTCATGTAGTCGATGGCAGCCACGGCGCCGCCCATGGCGTCGATCTGGGCAAGTTCGGCGCGTGCGCCGGTCTTGAGGTCGGCCACCTTGCGGTCAATCGCCGGGTTGCCGTCAAACAGGTCGTCGTATTCCAAGAGGTCCGTCTCATAGGCCAATACCTGCTGCATGCGCAGCGACCATTGCTGATCCCACGGGCGCGGCAGACCAAGGGCCTCGTTCCACGCGGGCAATTGCACAGCTCGGGCACGGGCGTTCTTTGACAGGGTCACAGCCAGCATCTCGATCAGGATGCGATACACGTTGTTTTCAGGTTGCTGTTCGGTCAAGCCAAGACTGTTGACCTGCACGCCATAGCGGAAGCGGCGGTATTTGGCGTCGGTGATGCCATAGCGTGTCGCGGTGATTTCGTCCCACAGATCGACAAAGGCGCGCATCTTGCACAGCTCGGTCACAAAGCGGATGCCGGCATTGACGAAAAAGCTGATGCGGCCGACCATATTGGGAAAATCCGCCGCGGGGACTTTGCCCTTCAGATCATCCAGAACGGCGCAGGCAGTGGCGAGCGCAAAGGCCAACTCTTGTTCGGGCGTCGCCCCGGCTTCTTGCAGGTGATAGGAACAGACATTCATCGGGTTCCATTTGGGCAGATGCCTTTGGGTATAGGCCGCGACATCCGTGATCATCCGCAAGCTGGGCTTGGGCGGGCAGATATACGTGCCGCGCGACAGGTATTCCTTGATCAGGTCATTTTGCACGGTACCGTTCAACTTGGCCACATCCGCGCCCTGTTCCTCGGCCGCCGCAATGTAAAGCGCCAAGAGCCACGGCGCAGTGGCGTTGATCGTCATCGACGTGTTCATCTGTTCTAGCGGGATCTGGTCGAACAGCGCGCGCATGTCGCCCAGATGGGCCACCGGCACGCCGACCTTGCCAACTTCGCCCCGAGCCAGTTCGTGATCGCTGTCATAGCCTGTTTGCGTGGGCAGGTCGAACGCCACCGAAAGTCCGGTCTGCCCCTTGGACAGGTTCATGCGATAAAGCGCGTTCGACGCAGTCGCGGTGGAATGTCCGGCATAGGTGCGGAACAGCCAAGGTGCGTCCTTTGGGGTCTGGGCGGTCATCGGGGCCTCCATCGCGCGACTCGCGGTGCGCAATATTGTTTCGTCTTGGGTTAGATAGAGGAAAGATTCTGGCGATGTCAATTCGCTGCGTTGCAGCATCGCGGCTTTGGGCGTGCAAGGGGGCATTGCGCTGCGACTTCTCCCGTCCTCGGGTGGGTGGCAAGGCGCAAATGGATTGCGCTGTTGCCTGTGCGCGTTAGGGTTGGGGGATGTTTCAGACTGTCGAAATTCCGGTGTGGTTTGTGGTGGCGCTGTTTGTGCTGCCCGGTGTGGCTGCCCTGGACCGGATTATCGGGCCGGGGGTGCGCTGGTTCTTCCGGCGCCGACTGGAGCGGGTGATTAGCAAGGTCAACACGCGACTTGAACGGAAGATCGAACCGTTCAAGCTGATGCGGCGGCAGGATATGGTGGTCCGCCTGTTGTATGACCCTGCCGTGCTGGAAGCGGTTGGAGAGCACGCAGCGGCAACCGGCGTGCCGGGCGAGGTCGCCTTGGAGGAAGCGCGGGCCTATGCGCGCGAGATCGTTCCGGGCTTTTCGGCGCTGTTCTACTTTGGCTTTGCCACGCGGGCAGCGCGTGCCTTGTCGGCGGTGTTCTTTCGGGTTCGCCTTGGGAAAGTGGCGCAAGAGTTGCGTGCAATTGACCCCAAGGCCACGGTGATCTTTGTGATGAACCATCGCAGCAACATGGATTATGTGCTGGTGACATGGCTGGTGTCGGGACGGGCGGCCATTTCCTATGCGGTCGGCGAATGGGCTCGGGTCTGGCCCTTGAGCCGCCTGATCCGGGCAATGGGGGCCTATTTCATCCGTCGCGGCAATCACAATGCGCTCTACCGGAAAGTTCTGGCCCGCTACATCCAGATGGCAACGGCCGAGGGCACGACGCAGGCTGTCTTTCCCGAAGGTGGGCTTAGTCTGGACGGGCGTGTGGGGGCGGCGCGGATGGGACTTCTGTCTTATATCGTTGCCGGATTCGACCCTGCCCGCCGGGATGTGGTGTTTGTGCCGGTGGGTCTGGCCTATGACCGGGTGCTGGAAGACAGTCTGCTGGTCAATGCCGCCCGGAGTGGCGAGCGGCGGTTTCGCGCGCCGCTGGTGCGGGTGGCGTGGGAAGCCGTGCGGGTTGCGGTCAAGCGGGCAGGGGGGCGGCGGCATCTGTTCGGCACCGCTGCGGCAGGGTTCGGCCCGCCGATCTCGCTGAAAGCGCACCTTGACGATGGCGGGGATGTGGCCAGTCTGGGCGCGCGCCTGATGACCGAGATAGCACAGGTGGTGCCGGTTCTGGCGGTGCCCCTGATGGCCGCATCCTTGGCGGACAATGTGCCTGCCTCGGATCTTGTGGCGCGGTTGACGGCGGTTGGCGCTGTGTTGAAACTGCCGCCCGGCGGTGTGGCGCAAGCCGAAACCGAAGGGCGCGCCATGCTGCAAGCGCGCGGTATTCTGGGTCCAGACGGCAAGATCCACCCCGAGATGCGGGATTTGCTGGAATTTTACGCCGCTCCGGTCCGACAGGGGCTGGGTGCTGCCCACCCAGAGTAGATTTTTCTGCGGCGCGGCAGACATAAAATTACAAAAATGACCTTCGAGCTATTGCAATGTTGCGCATGTATTCATATTCCTTGCCGATATCAGCGCCGATTCTGCGGCGCGGCATCACTTGAACCGGAGGAAGCCCCATGGCTCTGGACACGCAAACCGCCATTGCTGCCTATGATGCGCCCAAGAAGGATCTGTATGAAATCGGGGAAATGCCGCCCTTGGGGCATGTGCCAAAGCAGATGTATGCCTGGGCGATCCGCCGGGAACGTCATGGCGAACCGGAAGTGGCCATGATGCAAGAGGTGGTCGATACATGGACCATCGACAGCAACGAAGTGCTGGTGTTGGTGATGGCGGCGGGCGTCAACTACAACGGTGTCTGGGCCGGTCTTGGCGTGCCGATCAGCCCGTTCGATGGCCACAAGCAACCTTATCACATTGCCGGGTCCGATGCGGCGGGCATTGTCTGGGCGGTGGGCGACAAGGTCAAGCGCTGGAAGGTCGGCGATGAGGTGGTGATCCACTGCAATCAGGACGATGGCGATGACGAGGAATGCAACGGCGGCGACCCGATGTTTTCACCCAGCCAGCGGATCTGGGGCTACGAGACTCACGACGGGTCGTTCGCGCAATTCACCCGGGTCCAGTCGCAGCAGTTGATGCCGCGACCCAAACATTTGACGTGGGAAGAATCGGCTTGCTACACCCTGACGCTTGCCACCGCCTATCGCATGCTGTTCGGGCATGAACCGCATGACCTGAAACCCGGACAGAACGTGCTGGTCTGGGGGTCTTCGGGCGGTCTTGGGTCTTATGCGATCCAATTGATCAACACGGCCGGGGCAAACGCGATTGGCGTGATCAGCGACGAAAGCAAGCGCGAGTTCGTGATGTCGATGGGCGCCAAGGGCGTGATCAACCGCAACGATTTCAAATGCTGGGGTCAGTTGCCAAAGGTCAACACGGACGAATACAACGTCTGGCTGAAAGAGGCCCGTCGCTTTGGCAAGGCCATCTGGGACATTACGGGCAAAGGTGTGAACGTCGATATGGTGTTCGAGCACCCCGGCGAAGCAACATTCCCGGTATCGTCTCTGGTGTGCAAGAAAGGTGGCATGGTTGTGATTTGCGCGGGCACCAGCGGGTTCAACTGCACCTTTGACGTGCGCTACATGTGGATGCACCAAAAGCGCCTGCAAGGCAGCCACTTTGCGCATCTGAAACAGGCAGCGGCGGCGAACAAGTTGATGGTGGAACGCCGTCTGGATCCGTGCATGTCGGAAGTCTTCCCGTGGGACGACATTCCCAAAGCCCACACCAAGATGCTGCGCAACCAGCACAAGCCCGGCAATATGGCGGTTCTGGTGCAGGCCCCGGCAACCGGCCTACGCACCTTCGAAGACACGCTTGAGGCGAGCCGCCGCGGCTGATACGCTTAGAAAAGTTGCGTGTTTCATCGGCAGAAAGCCGCCCGAAGCCAATGCTTCAGGCGGCTTTTTCGTGATAGCTCCATTCCTGTGATGACGCATCTCGTGCAGTAGCGCATATACTTATCCCCAGGCGAGGCGGTATGAGTCGGGGAGAGTTGGTCCGATTTCGGCGGATGGTATCATGCACCATGACTGGATCTTCGATGTGTTGGAAGATCTGCATACCTATGCGTTGAAAAACGGTTTGCCGGCGACCGCCGCGCAAGCACAAGAGGCGTTGCGTGTTGCCCGGGCGGAACTTGCCGCTTCGGACGGGCCCTTGGGGACGTTGGGCATGTTGCCGGTGACAGGTCGGCGGAACTGACCTTGTGGAGTGTTCCGTCTGGTGCAGGGCCATGCTTGGCCTTATGGTTGCGTCATGACCTCGATGACGCGCGCCCCGGCAGTTCTCACCCTTTCCGACGATCAGGCCGAGGCGCATGACCGTGTGGCCGCTGACTTGTTGGCAGCGGGGATTGATCTGATTCATGGCGGCCTGACGCCGCCCGGCGAAGGCAAGTCGTCGGTTCTGGCGGTGATGGGCAAGGCCGGGTCGGGCAAGACCATGCTGTTGGCGCAATTGACGCGGGCAATGATCGACGCCGGTGTGGATGTTGTCTCGGGCGACTACGAAGGCAAGCGACGCAAGGACCGGCGCACTCTGGCTGTGTTGGCGCCCACCAACAAGGCAGCCAGCGTGTTGCGGATGCGGGGCGTCCCGGCAACGACGATTCACCGGATCCTGTATACGCCGCTGTATGACCCGCAATACGAAAAGATCGCGGAATGGCTGACAGGCACTGGCGACCGCCCTGTGATCGACGATCTGCCCGATCTTGCGCTGGACCGGGCCTTTGCATTTTATCAACAAGTGGCCTCGATTCCGGGGGCTTTGGCGGCCGCAGGCTTGCGAGGTTCCGACTTTATCAAGGGTTGGAAGCGGCGCGAAGAGCCGCTGGATGTGGGTTTCATCGACGAATCCTCGATGCTGGACGAACGTCAATTCGATGACCTGCGCGAGATTTTCCCGACATTGGTGCTGTTTGGTGATCCGGCACAGTTGGCCCCGGTGGGGCAATCTGGCAGCATGGTGTTTGACCGGCTGGGCGACAGCAAGAAACTGATGCTGAACCGCATCCACCGTCAGGCGCAGGATAACCCCATTCTGGATCTGGCACACGCGCTGGCCGACGATACAATCGGGTTCGATGTCTTCGAGCGGATGGTGGAGGACGCGTCGAAGCGCGATGAACGCGTGGTCTGGGCGGAACGGGTGGACGCCGACATGATGGCGCGTTCGCCTGCCTTGGTCTGGCGCAATGCCACGCGGATCCGTCTGATCACAGCGTTCCGCTCCGCCCATGGCGCGCCAGATGATGCGCTGTTGCCCGGCGAGCCTTTGATCTGCGACGGGATCGAGCTGCCGCTCAAGCACCGCAAAAAGCGCATTGATCTGGAGGCGCGGGGCCTGATCAAGGGCGCGCAGGTGATCTACCTTGGCCCCGGCAACCGGCCCGGTTTTGCCAAGATCCATGTGGTTGGGGCTGAAGACCCTCAGGTGTCCGCCGCCAGCATCATCAAGATTGAACGCCCCGACGAGGATGAGCCGTTCATCGCCTCTGCCGCGACCATGGGGGCAGCGTTTTTGCACGGTGCCGCAGTGACCATCCACAAGGCGCAAGGGTCGCAGTGGGAGAACGTGCAGGTCTTTGCACCCGACCTTTTTGCCGCAGCCCAGGCCGGGCGGTCAGAGGCCGGGTTGCCGCTGTGGAAACGACTGGCCTATGTCGCAATCACACGGGCAGAAACGCGGCTGTTCTGGGTGGTGCGGGCGCGGCTTGCCTTGCCCAAGGCGCCGCTGTCGGTCGAGGATCTGAAGCCGGCATCCGTGCCGTTGACCCTGTCATCCGAAACCGACGCCTGACCCTTTTCCACGCGCGCCCGGCGCGCTAGGGTGCGGGACAGGACAGGAGGCCCCCATGCGCTGCGTATTCGTTCAATTCCGTTGTATCCCCGGCAAGACCTATGCGGTGGCCGATGCCATCTGGGACCGCGAGGTGGTGTCGGAAATGTATTCGACCAGCGGCGAATATGACCTGATGGCCAAGGTCTATATCCCCGACGAGCAGGACGTGGGCCAATTCCTGAACGCCGCGCTGTTCGATATTCCAGGCATCAGCCGCACCCTGACCACAATGACCTTCCGGACATTCTGACACGGTTGCAGCGACTGGCCAGCGCCGCCATATCACAGGCGACCACAGGAGAGAGACTTGGACCGTATCCAATTGCCCGAACGCCCGGAATGGCGTGCGAAGGCGGCCGAGCTTGGCTTTACCTTTGCCGACATGCATGGCGAGCCCTACTGGGACGAAACCTCGGCCTATGCCTTCACGCTGGAGGAGGTGGGAGGCCGCATCGAAGACCCTTGCACCGAGCTGCATGCCATGTGCCGCGAGGCGGTCGGTGCCGTGCTGGCCGACGAGACGCTGATGGAGCGGATGGGACTGCCGCGTCTGCGCTGGGATTTCATCAAGGACAGTTGGGAGGCGGGGGAACCTGAGGTCTATGGCCGATTCGATCTGGCCTATGATGGCAAGGGTCCGGCCAAGCTGTTGGAATACAACGCAGACACGCCAACGTCTTTGTATGAATCTGCCAGCTTTCAGTGGCTGTGGTTTGAAGATCAGGTTGCGGCGCGGGTGCTGGCCGAAGGGTCGGATCAGTTCAACCGCCTGCATGAAGCGCTGGTCGAGCGCTTTGCCGAGATCTTCCCCCCCGACACCGACCTGCATTTCGCCGCCATGTCCGGCGCGCCCGAGGATTACGCCACGGTGGAAACCATGGCCTGGGCCGCGCGTGAGGCGGGGATGGGCGCGCATTATACCGATCTGGAAAAGATCGGAATCAGCGATCAGGGCCAGTTTACCGATGCCGAGGATCGGGTGATCGGCACGCTGTTCAAGCTTTATCCGTGGGAAGATCTGTTCCACGATGAGTTTTCGGCCCATCTGGCATCGGCGCAGTGCCGGTTCATCGAACCACCCTGGAAGGCGATTTTGTCGAACAAGGCGATCCTGCCGGTGTTATGGCAGATGTATCCGGGCCACCCCAACCTGCTCCCTTCGTTTTTTGCTGATGATACCAAGGGTTTAGCCGATGCCGCGCATCTGATGCTGGCAGGCCATGTGACCAAGCCTATCTTTTCACGTGAAGGGGCATCGGTGACGATCAGCGCGCAAGGGAGGGTGCTGGAGCGTGCGACAAACCGCGACTATGACCAGCATCCGATGGTCGTGCAGGCCTATCAGCCCTTGCCGGTTCTGGGCGGCATGCGCCCGGTGATCGGCGCTTGGGTGGTGGGGGAAACCTGTGTGGGGATGGGCGTGCGCGAGGATCGTGCGCTGATCACGCAAGACCTATCGCGGTTCAAGCCGCATTTTATTGAAGGGTAAAGCCATGAAACGATCACGCGCGGTGTCGCTGGGTATTTTGGGGGCAGCGGCTTTTGGGCTGGCGGCATGCCAGCCTGAAGAACAGACCGATGCAGCGGCCTTTCCGGATGTGGAAAGCTGCATGGCGGCGGCGGCACAGAGCGGCTGGTTCAGCCGCGAAGATTGCACGGCGACCTTTGCCGAAGCAAAGGCTTTGCACGAAGAAACGGCCCCGCGCTATGAAAGCCGGGAGTTGTGTGAGCAAGAGCATGGACCGGGCGCCTGTGGCGGCGATTCTGTCGCTGGCGGCGGCGGCGGCGGCGGTGGCATCTTCATGCCGCTGCTGGCCGGCTATCTGATTGGGCAGGCACTGGGCGGTGGCCGTACCATGGCGCAGCCGGTGGTTCCCAAAGCCGGCGGAGGCTATGCCACACCATCGGGGGGAACGCAGTTGTCGCGCCTGAACTCGACCGGCAAGATGGCGACGGGTGCCTTTGCCAAAGCGCCGACCACCGTCGGCCAACCGCCCATGTCACGGGCAGCGGTGGCAAGCCGGGGTGGATTTGGCAATTCGGCAGCTGCGCGTTCGGTTGGCGGCTGAAGAAAAGGGGGCGTGCCCGCCCCCTTGAACCCCCTGCGGATATTTGAGCCAAGATAAAGGCCTGGCAGCGTCAGATCGACAGGCAGACGTATTTGAGTTCAAGATAGTCGTCCATGCCGTGATGGCTGCCTTCGCGGCCAAGGCCGGATTGCTTTACCCCACCGAACGGGGCAACCTCGGTCGAGATAATGCCGGTGTTGACGCCGACGATGCCGTATTCCAACGCCTCTTGCACCCGGGTGATGCGGCCGATCTCTCGGCTGTAGAAGTAGGACGCCAGGCCAAAGATGGTGTTGTTGGCGGCGGCCACGACTTCTTCCTCTGTTTCGAATTTGAAAAGGGGGGCGAGTGGACCGAAGGTTTCCTCGTTGGTCACCAGCATGTCGTTGGTGACGCCGGTCAGGATGGTGGGCTCAAAGAAGTTGCCGCCGAGCGCGTGGCGGTTGCCGCCGGTTTCGATTCTGGCACCCTTGGCGGTGGCATCGGCGATGTGCTCTTCGACCTTTTCCAGGGCGGCCGCGTTGATCAGCGGGCCGAATTGCACGTCATCCGACAGGCCATCACCCACGCGGGTTTTGGCGACGGCGGCTTGCAGCTTTTCGGCGAACGCGTCGTACACACCGGCCTGAACATAGATGCGGTTCGCGCAGACGCAGGTCTGGCCGTTGTTGCGGAATTTGCTCATCATCGCGCCCGCGACGGCCGCGTCCAGATCGGCATCATCGAACACGATGAAGGGGGCGTTGCCACCCAATTCCATGCTGCATTTCATCACCTGATCAGCGGCCTGACGCAGCAGGATGCGGCCAACTTCGGTGCTGCCGGTGAAGGTGAGTTTGCGCACCAGATGGTTTTCGCAGAACTCTTTGCCGATGTCGGAAGATTTCTTCGAGGTGATCACCGACAGGATGCCACGCGGCAGGCCGGCGCGTTCGCCCAAGACCGCCATGGCAAGGGCCGAGAGCGGGGTTTCGGCGGCCGGGCGGGCGACGAAGCCGCAGCCTGCGGCCAGTGCCGGACCGGCTTTGCGGGCAATCATGGCGTTGGGAAAGTTCCATGGGGTGATCGAGCCGACCACGCCGATGGGTTGTTTCAGTACCGTGATGCGTTTGTCGCGCAGGTGGCCGGGAACGGTTTCGCCGTAAACGCGCTTGGCCTCTTCGCCGAACCATTCGATGAAGGACGCGCCGTAGGCGACCTCGCCCTTGGCCTCGGCAAGCGGTTTGCCCATCTCGGCGGTCAGGATCTTGCCCAGATCATCCTGATTTTCCATCATGAGATCGAACCATTTGCGCAGCACCTGGGCACGTTCCTTGCCTGTGCGAGCAGCCCAGTCTTTCATCGCAGTATTTGCAGCGGCGATGGCGCGCGCGGTTTCGGCACGGCCAAGATCGGGCACGCGGGCAATCACATCGCCGCGTGCGGGGTTCACCACGCCAAAGGTGGTGCCATCATCGGCGTCGATCCAGTCGCCCGCGACAAAGGCTTTGGTCGCAAGCAGGGTCGGGTCTTTCAACAGAGACGCGAGATCGGTCACGGAATCGAGCATTGGGGCCTCCCATTTCGGTTTGGACCATGCAAAGCATGGGGCGGACGGGCTGTCCAGTTCTGTTGGCGACGTGGAACCGGATATGTCCAGAATTTTGATCAAATCAGGGCCAAGTGGATGGAATTTGCAAGTGAAGCAGACCGGGCCTATGCCAATGGAGCCTTTATTCCTGCGGCGGATGGCTATGTTCCGCGCTGGCGGGCAGACGCTGTGGCGTTTCGTGCGACGGCGCAGAGGGCGGGGCGCGCGCAGCTTGATCTGGCCTATGGCACCGGGGCGCGGAATCGGTTTGATTTGTTCCTGCCCGATGTCACGCCGAGCGGGCTGATGGTGTTCGTGCATGGTGGCTACTGGATGGCCTTCGGCCGAGAGGACTGGTCGCATCTGGCGGCAGGGGCCGTGGCACGGGGGTGGGCCTGTGCATTGCCGTCTTACTCTCTCGCACCCGAGGCACGGATCGGCGCAATGACTGCCGAAATTCGCGCTGCCGTTGCGGCAGCGGCGGCGCTGGTTGCCGGACCATTGGTGGTGACAGGTCATTCCGCAGGCGGGCATCTGGCGGCACGGATGGGCTGCACGGATGGGCCGCAGATGACGCGGGTGGTTCCAATATCGCCGCTGGCCGACCTGCGGCCGCTGATGGCGACCGAGATGAATGCGACCTTGCAGCTTGATTCAGCAGAAGCGGCGGCAGAAAGCCCGGCCTTGCTGCAGTTGCGGGACGGAGTACAGGCGCATGTCTGGGTCGGCGGGCAGGAACGCCCGGCGTTTCTATGGCAGGCACGCACCTTGGCAGAGGCATGGAGCTGTCCGTGGTCAGTGGCGCAAGGGTTGCACCATTTCAACGTGCTGGACGATTTGACCGATCCGCACAGCGCCTTGATGGATGCCTGCTTTGCGGGCTTGTGAAGCCGTTTTGACGTTTTGCGCGGGCAGTCGGCGCACCACTGGACCAGATCAGGAATTGGCGTTCATGCGTTCGATATAGGCGCGCATTTCCTCGGCCTCGTGTCGGGCATCGCGCAGGCCCCCCATCGCGGCGCGCAACTCTGCCTCGGTCTGGGTGATCTGATTGATCAGTTCTGCTTCGCGCTGTTCCAGATAGATGATCGCCTGATCGCGGGTTTCCTCGGCTTCGTGCAGCATGGTTGCGAGACGGTCCATTTCGCCCATGTCGCCCCCGGCGACGCGGGCAAAGCGGTGCATGACCCAATGCGCAAACCAGCCCATGGCGAAGGCTGCCATCAGAATGATCGCGGTGACAATGATGAATTCGGTGCGGTTCATGGGACTACCGGCCTGACAGATACCTTGGCCTAGCCGTCACGCGCCGGGCGCGCAAGGGGGCGGCGGGTCTTTTCTGTCGGGGCCACCGAGGGGCTGTCATCGTCGGCCGGCGCGGTGTCGGTCGTATCGGGGGGCGCAGTCTGCCCCCCTGTATCCGTAGCGGCGAAACCGTCCGACGCATCTGGCGGTGCGGGGGCGGTCTGCGGTTGATCCAGCAGCAGGAATTCGATGCGGCGGTTGGCTTCGCGCCCGGCTTCAGTGGCATTGTCGGCAATCGGGTTTGCTTCGCCATATCCGGTGGCGGTCAAGGCGTCCACGGATATGCCCCGACCCTGAAGCGCCAGAAGAACCGCGTCGGCACGGGCTTGACTCAGCGCGCGGTTGCCCTGCTCGGACCCCTGGCTGTCCGTGTGCCCGCCTATATCCATGCGCACATCGGGACAATCGGCAAGCACTTCGGCCAGAGCATCCATGATCCCCACGGTCTGGCCATCAATTTCCGCCGATCCCGGAGGGAAAGTGATCTTGCGCGCCACCAGAATGGACGCCACCGATGCCGCGCATTGCTGTGGAGTCGGGAGGGCGGCCAAGGGGTCAAGCCGTTCGTCATAGCGCACAGCAACCTTGAACGTCTTGCCCTGACCCAGCTTGTCCGACAGAATTTGGGAAACCCGGCTGCGTGCGGCCTGCGATCCGGTTACACCTTCGACTTCGACAGTATCGGCCCGGACCAGCAGCTTGCCTTCCGCTAACTCACCCAGAGCCTCAAGCCCGGCAAGAACGCGCACAGGCCAACCATCGGGCAGATCGTCGTCAAGCCGTGTTGCGGTATAGACATTTCCAACGCCAAAGCGCGCCTGCGCGTAGCTGGCCACGGCATCGCGCATCAATTCATCCGTCACACGCCCGCGCAGTTCAACCCGGCCAGCAGGGTTGAGGCTGGCGGTGAATTCGGCCGGGCCCTGTGCGGTGGCCGACTTGCGCTCCAACGAGGCGCTGAGAGAGAACACTTCGGGCAAGGCGTTGTCGAGTTCCCCCACAATGCGGTCGAAGTCGGCTTGCGACACGCTGTCGGCGGCCACAAGCGACACGTCCGCGTCGGAAAAGGTGACGGTCGCCGCCCCCAGGGCCTTTACCGCGCCAATGGCCGCGATGGCCGCATCAGCCCAACTGGGGGAGGGAACGCCAAGCCCGATGATGCAATCGGGACGTCCTTGAACCCCGGCTGCAACGCCCGAAGCCAAAATCCGGTTCCGCGCACGGTCGGTATCGGCAGAACAGGCGTCAAACCGGGCGCCTTCTGCATCTAGCACAAAGCGAAGGGTAAATGGCGTCAGCACCGGGCGCGGAGCGGAAATGTCGATCACGACCATCAAGCCTTCGGGTTTTGCGCCGTTCAGCTCTGTCGTCAACCGGCGCTGTTCTTCGGCACTTGCGGCGATGGCTGTGATTTCCACCCGACCTGCCGAGATCGACACCTTGGACCGTGGCAGCCGCTTCAGCGCGTCCAAGCCATAGGCGAACGCGTCGTCCCAGCCCTCTGGTGGCGGATAGGTCGCGGTTTCCAGCATGTCGGAAATCGCGCCATCTGACCGCAGGGATTTGGCTTCGGCCAAAAGCGCATCTGACGCGTCGCCCGAGGGCAGTAGTCCGATCAACTGGATCCCGTCGTCATTGCGCAACATCTCGACCGAGAACTTCGGGGCTTCGATGGCTTTCGCCGGGGCCACATCCAGCATGTCGCGCACACGCGACGAATCAATCACGGTTCCGGCAAGGTTGACCGCACGAAACCGGGCCGCCTCATTCGGAGCGGTACCCAGAATGTGCAGTTGCAATCCGTCGGTTTCCACCGTGGCCCAGGTGATTCCCGCATCCAGCAGCTTTGACGTCACCGCCTGCGCCGAACGGGCTTCGATCACGACCGCCGAAGCCCAGGCCGCGAAAGTGGCAACGATCGCCGCCACCGCGAACGCTGCTGCCCCGATTGCAGCATGTGACAGCCGATCAGGCCGGCTATTGGGAACGAACTTGAGCAGACGCTTGGGCAAGGCATGTTCCTGTGTGGATACCGCGGACAGCACGGGAAAGGCGACACTGGTGCAGCAAGGCAGCAGCAGCCAACCGCCCGTTCTTAAAAGCCCGACGCGAAAGGATCAATCAAAGCAACGCTGCAACGGCAAGAAACAGCGCAGCAATCAGGCCAGCGTCACGGTTGGCACGGAATTCGGCAAGGCAAGACGTCGGATCGTCCACGTTCAGCCGCGCCATCTGCCGCGCCATATGCCAACCGAACGCCCAGACCCCGCCAAGGGCGACCGCCAGTTGCAACGGATTGCGCGCGGGAAGCAACGCCAGCATGACCGCGAGCGACATCATCACCACCGTGGCAACCAGAAACACCTTAAGCCACCATCCCGTCTGGTTGCCAAACAGACGCGCCGTCGATTTTACCCCGATCAGGGCGTCATCCTCGCGGTCCTGATGGGCATAGATCGTGTCGTAGAAAAGTGTCCACGCAATCCCCGAGGCATACAGGGCCACCGCTGCGGGCGGCACGGCGCCCGCATGGGCCGCCCATGCCAGCAGGGCCCCCCAGTTGAAGGCCAGACCCAGAAACACCTGGGGCCACCAGGTAAAGCGCTTTGCAAAGGGATAGATCGCGACAAGGGCAAGCGATGCCACCCCCAATCCTATGGCCAACGCGTTGTAGGTGAACAGGATAAGCGCCGCCAGCACAGCCTGCATGCCCATCCAGACCACCGCCTGTCGCACGCTGACCTGACCAGATGGGATCGGGCGTGACTGGGTGCGTGACACCTGCGCATCAATGTCACGGTCGGTGATATCGTTCCATGTGCAGCCGGCGCCACGCATCAGGAATGCGCCCGTTGCGCAACTGACGGCCAGCCAGATGTCCCAAAGTCGGAAGCCGTCCACCGCAGCGGCAAGCGCGATGGCCCACAGGCAAGGGATCAGCAAAAGCCAGGTGCCGATAGGGCGGTCGGCTCGGCTGAGCCGCAGATAGGGGCGGCTGGCGGGCGGCGCGAGTGTATCCACCCAATTGCCCTTTGGCGCATCCGCAACACTTCCCGTGTCAGCAGACCGGCCCTGCACTGCCTCTGGCGTTTCCGGGGTTTGGGTCATAGTTTCGGGCCTATGGATGCGAAAGTCAGACTGT
>JBKBWK010000004.1:0-114770 GCA_046313895.1 Paracoccaceae bacterium | reverse complement strand
CCCGGCCACCTTTCAGGGCGCCGCCCGCCATCAGCATGGTCCCGCCGGTGCCGTGGTCGGTGCCTTTGGTCCCATTTTCGGCTACGGTGCGGCCAAATTCGGTCATGGCCAACAGCAGGGTCTTGCCCCAGACGTCGGGGCCGAGCTGGTCTTGCAACCGCAGCACCACCCGCTCCAACCTCCGTATTGGCAAGGCGATGCCACCGGACTGGTTGCGGTGGGTATCCCATCCGGAAAGCGAAAACGCGGCGATACGGGTGTCTTGCCGCAGCCGGTCGGCCGCAAAGTCGGTCAGCCTGTCGGTATCCGCAAGGCGACGGTTCTCGGCGGTCGGGTTGCGCATGCCGCCTTCCAACTGCGCCATGCCAAGGCTTTCGGTCAGCATCACGGCCTCGGTCGCGGCGTCGCGGAACAGGGCGTCTTCATGGTAGATGTGGTCCAGCAGCAGGCGGCTTTGCGACGACAGGTCCAGTCGCAGATCGGGTTGCCAATTGCTGACCGGAGCGGTGCCCCGAAGCACAGGCGCGGCTTCGGGGCCGATGGCAAAGGCGGTTTGCGCCTGAAGGCCGGGCACGGTTTGCAGCATGCGGTTCAGCCAGCCGTCGCGCTGGGTTGCACTCGGCACATCAAGGCCGGTTCCAGCCTCCAGAATGTCCTGCCCATCGAAATGGCTGCGCAGATCCCGATAGGGGGTGGACACCGCCTGTGCAAATCCAAGCTGGCCAGAGCGCCAAAGGGGCATCAGGCCCGCAGCAGTCGGGTTCAGGCTGAAATACCCGTCCAGATCAGGCCCATCTGCCACAGACAGATTGGGCCGATAGCCGCCAAACAACGGATCCCCGGTCGGGCGCACAAGGTCCAGCCCGTCCATCGCACCGCGCAATATGACGACGACAAGCCGATGCTCGCCCAAGGGTGCGCTGCCGTCCGACCCGGCAAGGGTCACGGTGGTCATCAGCGGATGCGCCGCCATCGAACAGGCGGTTCCGGTCAGACCTTGCAAAAATACGCGACGGTCCATGGCCATTACCTTCTGTTGAATTCCGGGCTGGCGAGCACCAACCCCACCGCTTCGCGAATGTTTTCCGACTTTGGCACGGCCCAGGCCAGACGCTCACCCAAATGACTGCCAAGGCAGCGGGTCATCAGCACGTCGGGGTCAGGCAGTTTGGGAACCAGACGCTGCGGCATATCCATCGCCCAAGTGATGCGCGCGGCCATGCGTTCGGGCGTGATCCAGATATCGGCGGCTTCGGGCCAGCCATCCGGGCCAGGAGGGGCTTGCCATGGTTGGCCCATGGCCGCCATCGGTTGCAGAATCATCTGGCGAAGCCGGGTATCGTCCAATCGCATCACGTCAGTCCCGGCAAGGCCAAGCCCACGGAGGGATGCGACCAGGAAATCAAAGGGCTGCCGGGCTTTGCCTTGGGCCTTTCCCCAAGCGGCCGGGTGGGTCAGCAAGGCCTCCGCCACGGCCAGAAGATCGCCGCCCGACGTGCTCCACCCCGCGGCAATGGCTTGCACAAGGTCACGGTTTGGCTGGTCGGCAATGAAATGGATGGCGAGCTTGCGGGCCATGTGTCCCGCAGTCGAAGGATGTTCGGCCAGGTCGTCCAACGCCTTGAGCAGCGCATCCAGAGTATCACCATCATAGGTGCTGCCCAGAACGGTTTCCGCGCCGGGTTCGGCGCGGCGCGCATCGAATGTGGGGCCTTTCTTTCCCACGGTGAGGCCGGTCAGCAATTCGGCCATCTGCGTCACGTCTTGTTGTGAATAGTCCCCGCCCAAGGTGTGTAGTTCCAGCAGCTCACGCGCGAGATTTTCGTTCAACCCTTTGCCCTTGCGCTGACCCACGCGGGAATTCGGGCCGAAACTGCGCGACTGGTCGAGGTAGCTGAGCATGGCAGGATGCTGCACCACGGCCTTGAGCATATCCGCAAAGCGCCCGGTCACATGGGGGCGGATCGCTTCTTCAACCAGCGTCGCAGGCAGAGGCGCGTCGCGGCGCGATTTTGCGACGGTGGTGAAGTGATCGGCCCAGAACTGCACCATACGTTCGCGAAAGCCATCCGGGGCGTCCAGCGCGCGGGCGATTGTGGTTCTGGCCGCAGTCATGGCCACGCCTTGCAACACGGCCACGGCCTGTCGGTAGTCTTGCCGTGCGGCTACCGCCTCTGCCCCGGTGCCGCGACGCCACAACTTCAATTGGGTGTCACTGCGCAGCATTGTGTCAATCAGGTCGGCCAGATGCGGGCCGGGATAGGCGGCGACCATCGCGTCGGATGCGCGCAGGGCGGCCAGCATTGATGCGGGTTCGCTGGGCGCCTGCGCGGGCAGGGGCAAGCCGTAGCCAAAGCGAAAGGCGGCGGTGGTCGAGTCTTGGGTCATCTGGCCGTCCTTGTGGTCGCGCCACGATAAAGCCAAACGCGATCCTTTGCACCGGCGATGTGCACGCGGATTGCCTCAACCGCGCCTAGTCAAAGCTGAAATCAGGCGGATAGCTGTGGAAGCCATCGAAGTCGGCTTTGCCAATATCTGCCCCTGAGTTCCGCAGCGCCGCATAACCCATTGTTATATGAAAGAAAAAATTTGGAAGTCCGTAGAGGAATACGAAGTCATGCGCAGATTGGGTGACATCGGTAAAACCTGCGCGATGGGCAATGATCCGGGCCTCGGCGCCTTCAAATTCGGCAGGCTTCATTGCGCCAAGGGTCGCACGGGCCACCGCCATGCGCGGGGCAAGCGCGGTGGGAAGGTCGGGAACCGGGCGGTTTGCCAGCGGGCAAGTGATGCGCAGGGTGAAACCTGCTGCGGTGGCAAAGTGCTGCGATGCGGTCAGGCTGTCGGCAATCTGCGCGGTCATCGCCTCGCGCCCCGCTTTGTCCACGATCCCGGCCATCTGGGCGAGGTAGTGGCGAAAGACGGGGACGGTGGCGTTGTACATCAGGCGTCCTTGGGCAGGACGCGCAGGCGCAATTCGCGCAACTGGTCGTTGGTGGGATCACTTGGCGCGTTCATGAGCAGGTCTTCGGCGCGCTGGTTCATCGGGAACATGATGACCTCGCGGATGTTGGTGGTGTCGGCCAGCAGCATCACGATGCGGTCGATCCCCGCCGCACAACCACCGTGGGGGGGCGCGCCGTATTTGAACGCCTTGACCATGCCGCCGAAGCGCTTTTCCACCTCGGAGTTCGGGTATCCGGCCAGTTCGAAGGCCTTGAACATGATTTCCGGCTTGTGGTTGCGGATGCCGCCGGACAGCAGTTCATAGCCGTTGCAGGCAAGGTCATACTGGTAGGCATACACGTTCAGCGGGTCGCCGTTCAGCGCCTCCATCCCGCCTTGTGGCATCGAGAACGGGTTGTGGCTGAAGTCGATCTTGCCGTCGTCGGTTTTCTCATACATCGGGAAATCGACGATCCATGCGAAACGGAAGGTGTCTTTCTCGGTCAGGCCCAGTTCCTCCCCGATCACATTGCGGGCGCGTCCGGCCGTGGCTTCAAACGCCTCGGGCTTGCCGCCGAGGAAGAAGGCAGCGTCGCCAAGGCCGAGGCCGAGTTGCTGGCGGATCGCTTCAGTGCGCTCGGGGCCGATGTTTTTGGCCAGCGGGCCAGCGGCTTCCATGCCGGATTTGTCTTCGGCCTCGCGCCAGAAGATATAGCCCATTCCCGGCAACCCCTGCTGTTGGGCAAAGGCGTTCATCCGGTCGCAGAATTTGCGGCTGCCGCCCTTTGGCGCGGGGATGGCGCGGATCTGGGTGCCGTCTTGTTCCAGCAGTTTGGCGAAGACGGCGAAGCCGGAGCCTGCGAAATGGTCGGAGACCACCTGCATTTTGATCGGGTTGCGCAGGTCGGGCTTGTCGGAGCCATACCAGAGGAGCGAGTCGCGATAGGCGATGCGGGGCCAGTCGGCATCGACCGGCTTTTCGGGGGCGAATTCCTCGAACAAGCCTTGGATCACCGGCTGCACCACGGCGAAGACGTCTTCCTGTTCGACAAAGCTCATCTCGATGTCGAGCTGGTAGAAATCGGTGGGCGAGCGGTCGGCGCGGGGGTCTTCATCGCGAAAACACGGCGCGATCTGGAAATAGCGGTCGAACCCGGCGACCATGATCAGCTGTTTGAACTGCTGCGGAGCCTGCGGCAGGGCGTAGAACTTGCCCGGGTGCAGACGCGAGGGCACGAGGAAGTCGCGCGCGCCTTCGGGGCTGGAGGCGGTGATGATGGGGGTCTGGAATTCATTGAAGCCCATGTCCCACATGCGGTTGCGCAAAGAGCGCACCACGTTTGAGCGCAGCATCATGTTGCGGTGCATGCCATCGCGGCGCAGGTCAAGAAAGCGGTAGGTAAGGCGGGTCTCCTCGGGGTATTCGGTTTCGCCAAAGACCGGCATCGGGAGTTCTGCCGCCTCACCCAGAACGGTGACGGCGGTGGCGTAAACCTCGATCTCGCCGGTCGGCAGTTTGGGGTTCACCAGCGAGGCATCGCGGGCCTTGACCCGGCCCTCCACCTGAATGACCCATTCGGCGCGGACTTTCTCGATGTCGGCAAAGGCGGGGCTGTCGCTGTCGGCCAGAATTTGCGTGATGCCGTAATGGTCGCGCAGGTCGATGAACAGCACGCCGCCATGATCGCGCACCCGGTGCACCCAGCCCGACAGGCGGATGGTGTCGCCCACATGGGCGGTGGTCAGGGCGGCGCAGGTGTGGCTGCGATAGGCGTGCATCGGCAATCCCCTTTCAAGGGTTTTGGTCTTTGCGCCGATACACCCCTATGCGGGGGTGAAGTCAAGCTAGTCCTGTTCAAACAGGGCCTCGACCGCCTGTGCATAGGTCAGGTTGGGGTCAAAAGCGCCGGTCTTCAGAAACAAGATCGTCTGCTGCATGACGACCGGGTTCATCATCATCAAGGTGTGCGTTGCTGGCAGGGTCAGGTGGGCGGTCATGCCATCGATCCGGGTCGAGGCCACCGACACCTTGCCATCGTCCGGGCCGGGGATCAGACTGGAATAGACCGGATTCAAAGACTGATTCCCGGCGATGATGCCCAGCGGGTAGTCGGGCAAAGGCAGACTGCGCGGAACGGACGCCGCGTCGGTGCCAAGCTGATGACCTGCGGGGCCGTTGATCCAGTCGAACATCGGGTTGCTGCCCAGTGCGTCAACCAATTCCGAGCCCTGATTGGGCGGTGCCAGCATCACCACACGGCCAAGCGCGTCGGGGCGGTGGTCGGCCAGAAGATACCGCACCAGAATGCCGCCCATCGAGTGGGTAACAAAATGAACCCGCTCGCCCGGCGCCAGTGCACAGGCGGCGATGCCATCATCGACGAAGGCCGCAAGGTCAGGGATCGGGGCGGAGGTAGAAGGATAGGATTGGTTGACGGTGCGAAAGCCCGCACCCATGAGGGCTTGAGCCATCGGCACAAGCGACGCGTCACTGCGCGCCAGACCGTGCAGAAGCACCACGCAATCCGCCTGCGCGGGCGTGGCGAGAGAAAGGGCAAGGGTCAGGGCGCGTATCATGCAGAAAAGATGGCGGTATCATCGGCGGTTGCCAAGGGGGAGTGGACAATTCGCGCGCAACGTCACAGGCTGCCGTCATGTCACACCGCACGCCCCGTCTTGCCACCCGCGCGCTGATTCTTGCCGAAGATCGGCTGCTGTTGGTCAACGCCTATCGTGGCGGCGTGTCAGATCTGTGGTGTGCGCCGGGGGGCGGGGCTGTTGTAGGGCAATCCCTGCACGACAACCTGATCCGCGAAATCTGGGAGGAGACAGGTCTGGGCATCGACGTGGGGGCGCCCTGTCTGGTGAATGAATTTCACGATCCCAAACGTGGATTTCATCAGGTTGACCTGTATTTCCGGTGTACAATTTCAGCGGGTCAGATCTCGGATGCGTGGCGCGATCCCGAAGGTGTGGTGACCGATCGCCGGTTTTTCAGCCGCGAGGAGATGCGGGCAATCCGGTTCAAACCAGACACACTGCCCGAGGCGGCCTGGGGCGCGGGGGAAAGCCTGTATGACCCCCTGGAGTTGATCGTCCGTTAAGCCGTACGAAGCTGCACCCCCGGGGGCTTTGCCCCCGGACCCCCAGGATATTTATCAACAGATGAAACCGGCAGAGCCCGCCTGTGGCCGGTGAGGATGGCCGTTCAACTGAGAGAGGACACCTTCAGAGGTCGAGCCATATCGTCACCGGGCCGTCATTGGTCAGGCTGACTGCCATATCGGCGCCAAAGATGCCATTGGCGGTGGGGATGCCTTCGGCGGCGACGCGACTGGTAAAATAGTCGTATAATCGCTTTCCGTCGTCCGGCGTCGCGGCGGTGGAAAAGCCGGGGCGGTTACCGCGCAGGTCGGCGGCAAGGGTGAATTGCGAGACGATCAGGGCTGATCCGGCAATATCCCTGATTGAGCGGTTCATTTTTCCTGCATCGTCCTTGAAGATCCGCAGCTTGGCGATCTTTGCGGCCATCGCCTCGGCCTGCTTTTCGGTGTCCCCGGCCATCGCGCAAATCAGGATCAGAAGTCCCGGCCCGATTTCCCCGGTGATCTGGCCGTTCGCGGCGACAGAGGCATGGCTGACGCGCTGCAGCAGCGCTCTCACAATTCGTGGCTCCACGGCGGGTTGGCGCCGGGGCGGCTGACGGTGATGGCTGCGGCGCGTGTGCCAAGCGACAGCGCCGCGTCAAGAGTTGCGTCGGGCAGGCTGGCCAAAGCTGACTTGGAGAGCACTCCTGCATCGTGAAGCGACGCAAGGGCTCCGGCATTGAACGTGTCACCTGCGCCGACCGTATCGGCCACAGTGACGCGTGTTGCTGCGATGAAGCGGTCCTGGGTGGCCGTCACCGCGCGCGCTCCTGAGGCACCTTCAGTGATGAACACAAGCTTCGGGCCTTTGGACAGGATCGCTCGGGACAGCGTCGTCAGATCGCCGCTGCCCATCAGCCAGTGCAGGTCTTCGTCCGACAGTTTGACAATATCGGCCCGCGCGATCATCCGTTCGATCCGGGCCCGGTATTCGGTTTCCTTGCCCGCGATGAAGCCGGGACGGATGTTGGGGTCGATCATGGTGACACGGGTGGCTGCTTCACGCGCCTGCAGGGCCTCATAGGTGCTGGCAGCAGGATCATTCACCAGTGAAATGCCGCCGAAAAACAGGGTCGAGATGGTAGCGGGCAGGTCGGGAAGTTGATCGGGTGACAACATGCGGCCTACTGTGGCCTCATCATAGAAGGCATAGGTGGCCTGACCGTTCACCAGCTTGACGAAGGCCACGGTGGTGGGGCGATCCGAGCGCGCAAGGAATTGGGTGTTCACTTTCGACGCGGCCAGCGTATCGGCCAGGATTTCGCCCAGCATGTCATTCGAAACACCGGAAAAGAATGCCGATGGCGCACCAAGGCGTCCAAGCGCAATGGCGGTGTTGAATACGGCGCCGCCCGCATAGGGGGCAAAGCACGCCTCGCCTTGGGTTGATGTGCGCGGCAACATGTCAATCAGGGCTTCGCCACAGCTGAGAATCATTGCTCTCGTCCTTCCAGAAATTGGGCGCATGATATTGGGGATCTATAGCCTTTGAAGGCTTGTTAGCGCAAACAATGCTTACTGCTTGCGCGCAAATTTCAGACGCGCCGTCATTTCACCGTCGGCAAAGGTCCAGTCAAGCGTCCCGTTCAGTGACGCGGCGTATGTTTCGCAGATCATGGTGCCAAGCCCGGAATTGTCATCCTCGGCCGCAGACTTCGGGCCGGTGGCTGAATTCACGACATCAAGGACCGGGCCATCTGCATCGTTGCGCAGGGAAACGGCGACAGGACCGTCGCCTGCGCCATGGCGCACGGCGTTGGCGACGAGTTCGCTGACGATGATGCTGAGCGCGGTCGCGCGTTCGGACGTCATCGGCAAATCGATGTCACCGGTTGCGGAAAACGTGACCGGACGATCAAAGGTCAGCGAGAATTCGGCACACAACCGGCGCAGCAGCGGAACCAGATCCACCGACCGGAAATCATCGCTGGACTGCAACTGTTCGTGAACCCGAGCGATAGAGCCGACACGGCGGGCGGCCTCGTCCAGCGCCTCGCGCACGGTGTCGTTCGAGCGCCGGGCTTGCAGGCGCAAGATGGATGCGACCTGCGCAAGGCTGTTTTTCACCCGATGGTCGATCTCGCGCATCAGAAAATCGCGCTGGGCGAGAAGGGCGGATTTTTCGGCCAATTCCCGTTCAAGCGCGTCGGCATGGGCAATCTGGTCGCGTTCTCTCAAAACCCGTTCGGTAATGTCGCGGGATGAGGCGAGGATGCGACACACTTTTCCGTCCAAGGTGCGCAGCGGCAGGACCGAGACACTCCACCATTTCAAAGTGCCTTTCGAAGTCGGACATTCGGCCTCGAAGTTCACACGCTCGCCTTTGCTGGCGCGGGCAACGGCATCGCGAAGGGTTGCGCGGACATTTTCAGGCCACAGGTCAGTCCATGGACGATTCGCCATTGTGGTGAAATCGTCGATCTCCAGCGCAGAAAGCCCGTTATCGTTGATGTAGGACAAGTCGCCATTCGGCTCGATCAGCTTAACGCAGTCTTGCGACGCGGTCAGTATCGAGAGCAGAGTATCGACTTCTATTCCTGCGACAAGGCTAAGCGCCCGACCGTCGCCGGAAACATGCATCACACCGCGATCGCGCAGATCAATCGACATTCTTACAGGGTGACCCGGACAGGCGGGCTTTGCAAGACGCTAAACGTCACATGAACCACGGGGCAAGATTGGCCCGGATCCGGTCCAGCGGGGTGGCGGCAGAGGTATCGGGCCGGAAGGTCTGTCCGGTGATCGCCTCATAGGCATCGATGTAAACCTGGGCCGTTTGCGCGATCATATCCGCAGGGATTTCAGGGATCGGTTCGTTGTAAGGATCACAGCGCGCGGCAACCCAAGCCCGGATCACATCCTTGTCAAAGCTGGGGGGGCGGATACCCGCTTCATAGGCGGCGGCATAGCCATCGGCACGCCAGTAGCGGCTGGAATCCGGGGTATGGATTTCATCGGCAATCAGGATGTTGCCATCACTGTCCGTGCCGAATTCATATTTTGTATCCACCAGAATAAGCCCGCGTTCGGCTGCCATCTTCTGGCCTCGGGCGAACAGGGCAAGAGCGTAGTCCGACACTTCATCCCATTGTGCCGGCGTCAGCAGACCCTGGGCAAGAATATCGTCTTTGGTCAACGGCTCGTCATGCGCGCCATCAAATGCCTTTGACGTTGGTGTGATGATCGCTTGTGGAAGCGGGGCATTGTCGCGCAATCCATCGGGCAGGGTGTGCCCGTACATGTGCCGCGCACCCTTGCGATACTGGGTCAGAACCGATGTCGATGTTGTTCCGGCCAGATAGCCGCGCACCACGATTTCGACCGGAAGAATGGTCACACGTTTTCCGATGACAACATTGGGGTCTGGGTAGGCCACCACATGGTTTGGGCAGATGTCTGCCGTCTGATCAAACCAGAAGCGGGCCGTCTGGGTCAGAACCTGGCCTTTGTAGGGAATTGCGGCAAGAATACGGTCAAAGGCGCTGATCCGGTCCGACGAGATCAGGATCCGCAACCCGTCGGGGTGGTCTGCCGTGGGCGGTAGATCATAGCAGTCGCGGACCTTGCCAAAATACGGATTGGGCAGTTCGGGGATCCGCGCATGCGGCAGAACGCGAGTGAGATCGAGCATCAAAGCCTCCGGAGCGGTTACCCGGCTATCGCGCGGCTCGATCGGCGAGTCAACTGCTGCAGCCGGGCTGGAAAGCGTGGCCGCGCCTGTGCCGCGTGACATCTTCAGTCGCGCAGGCGTCGGAGCAGATCGAGCGATGGCTCCCCTGTAACCGGCAGACCACGCGCGCGCTGGAACGCTTCGATGGCGGCACGGGTCTTGGCGCCAATAACGCCGTCGCTGCCTTCGGTGTCAAACCCTGCTGCCGTCAGACGACGTTGCAACTCTTGACGGTCGGCGATGGTCATTCCGGTAGTGTCCGGGGGGAAGTTGCCTTGAATGGGCCCACCACCGCGCAACCTGTCGGAAAGGTGCCCGACACCAATGACATAGTTCACTGCGTTGTTGTATCGGGCGATGGCATTGAAATTGTTGAAAATCAGAAAGGCGGGACCGTTGGCCCCTTGCGGCAGGATGATCGAGCCCGTGCCGTGATCGGTCAGGCGGCCACCCGTGGCGGTGGTGACGCCAAGGCCCGACCATGCGTCTGTGCTGCGGCCTTTGCCACGGCCGGTAATGCCAGTGTTGAAGCCTGCGGGCAGGCGGACCTCGATCCCCCAGGGCTGGCCCTTGCGCCAGCCAGAGCGCGACAGATAGGCAGCGGTCGAGGCAAGAGAGTCGGTTGGGTCGTCTGACCAGATGTCGCGGCGCCCGTCACCGGTGAAATCGACTGCAAATTCCAGATAGCTGGTGGGGATGAACTGGGTGTGTCCCATCGCCCCGGCCCAGCTTCCCGTCATGTTTGCGGCCGATGTGTCGCCGTTTTGCAAGATTCGCAAGGCGGCGATCAGTTGTTGTTCAAAGAACGCCCCGCGTCGGCCATCATAGGCCAGTGTGGATAGGGCCGAAATCACCGGCACCGATCCGCGGCGTTCGCCGTATTGGCTTTCCAGACCCCAGACGGCGGTCACGACCTCGGCCTCGACGCCATAGCGGCTTTCGATCACAGCAAGGCTTGCGCGGTGCCGAGCAAGGGCGGCGCGGCCTTTTGAGACGCGCTCGGGGCTGGCGGCAATGGCAAGATAGTCTTCAAGGCTGCGCTTGAACTCGGTCTGGTTGCGGTCACGCTCGATCACGCCTGGCAAGTAGCCCGCGCTGCGAAAGGCGGTGTCGATCGTGGATTGCGACAGACCCCGGCCGGCGGCACGCGATTTGAAGCCGGTGACCCAGGTGTCAAAACCCGCATTGGCCACGGGCGACATGCCCGGCTCCGCCATGCGCGAGACAACCGATGCAGGTCCAGCACCGCCGCCACCCACGCAGCCAGAAAGCCATACGGCAGCCAATCCCAAGGTGAACGCGCGCCGGTTTGCCTGCATGACTTGCCCTTTGTTTCTTATTGTTCGCGGATCGTAAACGATTGTGGCCCCGCCTGAAAGGGCCGGTCAGCTTTGGGTCTGACCTAGATACGCAAGGCCGCCGATCACAAGTGCAGCAACAAGGATGGCGAAGGCGATCTTCCAGGCGGAATACGGGCGTTCACCCTGCACCCGGCCTGTCTGGCCGTTGACGACAAAGCGATAGGTCTTGCCGTTGTATTTGTAGGCGGCCATCCAGATTGGCAGCAGGATATGTTTGAAGGTTTCGGCGCTGTAGTCCGTGTTGATCCGGTCGATGCGCTGTTCGTCACCGCCAATATCACGACGCACGTCCATGGCGATCTGCGCCTCCATCCGTTCGCGGGCAAACTGAAGCCCGTCGGACAGGCTGACGGTGTAGCCTTCGGAAGTGAAGCCGGCAAGATAATCGGCGCTGTAAGGGACAAGGGCACCAAGATCCCAAGGGGCAAGTGCATCGGTATAGAGGCGCGGCAGCGACCCGCTGGCCAGCACCAGCACATCGTCAAACCGGCGCGACACCCAGCCCGTGGCCGCATGCCACCGGGTCTTTCGCACCTGCTCCTGACGCCGTTCGGATCGGCCATTGACCTGCACTGTGACCATGCGGGTTTCATAGTAATATTCCCCGCGCGCGCCGGAATAGCGGCTGCGGGTTGCGGCGTCGAAGGTCCAATACGGGACATACAGGCCGGAAAGCGCCCGGCCTTTGCGGGCATATTCGACCAACCCGCCGGGGGCGAACCACAGGCTTCCCAACCATTTCACCATTGCCTCACGGCCTTCGCGCTCGGTCAACGCGAATGGCAGAACGGCCTGTGGTTTGATCAGACGTTGCGTTCCGGTGCCGATGGCGACGGGCGTCGCGCAGAACGGACATTCCGTGGCATGTTGGGCGCCAAAGAATTCGACCTGTGCACCGCAGGACGGGCAGGGGGTGACGCGCACCTCTTGCATGTCTGCGGCAGGCAAATCGTTGCGCAAACCGCGGTCGAGATCAATTTCCTCAAGCGCGGTGATCCGGGCCTGAGGCGCGTCTGGCAAAGCCTGAACGTGGCCACAATGATCGCACCTCAGCGCAACGTCGCCCGGCGAAAACCGCAGGTCGGCGCCGCAGCTTTCGCACGGCCAGCGGGTTTCTTCGTCGCGCATGCCTTATGCCTGTCACTGTCCGGGCGGTGGCGGCGGAACAGCGTCGAACAGGCGACCAAGGGTGGTTTCTGCCGCCATTTTCCACCCATCCTGTCCGGGGGCCCACACCATGCTGGCACGGGAAAGCTGCCCGGACGCCGCCATCTGCATCAGGGCGGTCTCGTCGAACGGCCCTTTTGTCGCGCCATTTTCGGCAACATGCCAGACCCCTGACACAGGTGGGGGCGGCGGAGGCGGCGTCGTGGACGCCGAAGGTGCGGCTGGCGCATTGCCCCATGGGCCAATCTGCTGCGCCATGGCAGCACCCACACCTGCGGCCATGCCCGCGCCCAGCATGGCCCCTGCGCCCGAAGCCGGGTTGGCCATGCCTTCGGCAGCGTTAAACTGCATGTATTTGTGCAGATCCCCCGCGATGCCCATCGACGTGCGCTTGTCGAGCACCTTTTCCACTTCTTCAGGTAGGCTTATGTTTTCAATATAGAATTCCGGCAAGATCAGGCCGTAGGCAGCAATGGTCGGGTTGATCGCGGTGGTCACGATCTTGCCCAGATCGGCGGTGTCGGCGGCCATATCCAGCACAGGGATGCCCGATCTGGCAATGGTCTGGCTGAATTCCTGCACGATGATGTTGCGGATCTGGAAAGAGATCTCGTCAGCGGTGAATTCGCCGTCGGTGCCGACGATTTCCTTCAAAAACAGCGCCGGATCGCTGACCCGCATCGAATAGGTGCCAAAGGCGCGGATCCGGACTGGGCCGAATTCCGGATCACGGCACATGATCGGGTTCTTGGTGCCCCATTTATGGTCATTGAACCGGGTGGTGTTTACAAAATAGATCTCGGATTTGAAGGGGCTGGAAAAGCCGTGATCCCAATGCTGCAAGGTTGTCATGATCGGCATGTTGTTTGTCTCCAACATGTAAAGACCGGGACCGAAGACATCGGCCAACTGCCCTTCATGCACGAACACCGCCGCCTGACCTTCGCGTACGGTCAGCTTGGCGCCGTATTTGATCGCCTGCCCCCGCCGTTCAAAGCGCCAGACCATCGTGTCGCGCGTGTCATCCAACCAAGAGATGACATCAATGAATTCGCCTTTCAGGAAATCAAAAACCATGACAGCACTCCTTTTTTCCCGATGGGGACGGTCAACTTTCGCCGCCCACAAGGGCGCGCGCAAGGGATTCGACGATGGGTCGCGCTTCGGCTTCGGACATGCCGGTGCGCAGGGTGGGATTGTACAGGATGCGCAACATCAACTCATCTTGCGATGTCAGCAGCGCGAATTCCTCGTCGTCATTGAAGATCGACGGGCGCGCACGGGGGCTGTCATTGGCAAGCCCAAGGCCCTGCGCAATTTCTTCGTGCATGCACGACAAGCGCAAAAGATCGGGGTGTTCGGACCGGATCACCGCAAAGGCACGGTTGTAGCGGCCGGACGAGCCCTCTGACATCGCATAGACAAGGCAGTAGGTGGACAAGGGCATGTTGGTGATGCTTGACACTTCACCTGCCGACAATCCGGGGAGCGCAGCCGTGACGGTGGGTCCAAGGCTGCGGCGTTCGTCTTCGTTGACAATGTGGATGAAGAAGTTCGGCGCAGTGTCATTCAAGGCAATCGGATGCCCGGTGATCCGGCTCAGCCGGGCAAGATAAGAACTGATCCGGGCCGTATCCGTGGCGCGGCTTGTCGGGCTGACCGATGCACCAAAGCGCAGACCGACGCGCACCGGCGTTTCCCAACGGCGCAGTCGGCTTGCGGTCTGGCGCTGAACCGGGCCGACAGGGCCACGGGTATATTCGTCATAAAGTGCTATGCGAATGAAGTTTTCCGCCAGCATCCGGTCCGAGAACGGTGTGTCGCGTCCGCCACCGTCGGTCCGCAACAGGCCGTTGGACAACAGGTCGGCCTGCACGCGGGCGAAGTGCTTGCTTACCGTGACACTCGCCGCACTGGGTGCAGCAGAGGTCACAGATTGCGTCGGGCGCGACGGTGCGGCGGGCGACGTGCCTGGGGCCTGCGGGCTGACAACGCAGCCCGCAAGCCCCAAAGCGCAGACCGCCAAAGCAAGCGGACGAAAGACGGTGGAACATCCCATCGCTGCGTGCTTACCCTTTGGTTTGCTGCGGAACGCTGCGCGCCCGAGCCGATGCAAGCGTGTCACGCAGTTCCGCTTCCATCTTCTGCAACTCTGCCTCTGCCGTTGCGCGGCGGAGCTTGCCCTCGTCCGCAATGGCAAGGCTGTCGTTGATGGTGGCGATCAGTTGTTCGTTGGCCTTTTTTACTGACTCGATGTCGAACACGCCCCGTTCCATCTCTTCGCGCACCACCCGGTTGGTTTCGCGCAGGTTGTCGGCATTCTTGGTGAGCAATTCATTGGTCAGGTCATTGGCATCGCGCACCGCTTCGGCCGCTTCGCGCGACCGCTGGATGGTGACGGCCTGAGCCAGTTGGGTTTCCCACAGCGGCACAGTGTTCACGAGCGTTGAATTGATCTTGGTCACGAGCGACTTGTCGTTTTCCTGCACCAGACGGATGGATGGCAGCGATTGCATCGTGACCTGACGGGTAAGCTTCAGATCATGGATCCTGCGTTCCAGATCATCGCGGGCCGCGCGCAGATCGCGCAATTCCTGCGCCTTCTTCACCTGATCCGTTTCGGGGGCCGCAGTGACTTCGGACTCTTTGGCCGGAATTTTGGTGGCGTCGAGATCGGCAAGCTTTGCTTCCCCGGCTGCGATATAAAGCGCCAGCTCGTCATAGAAGCGCAGGGTCTTTTCATACAAAAGATCCAGCGATTTGATATCCTTGAGCAGCCGATGTTCATGGCCCAGAAGGTCTTCGGTAACCTTGTCGATCTGGCTTTGCACCGTCTCGTAGCGCGCCACGAATTCCGCGAAAGGTGCGGCCTGACCGGTCAGCCGTTCCCACCAACTGCGTTCCCGGCGCAGGTCGAGTTCATCGCCGCCAAAGCCACGGATCGTGGTCACGATCTTGCGCAGGCTGTCACCCGCGGGGCCGGCGTCCTTGTTCTTCACGTCGGCCAGCATTTCCTGGCTGATCACCTGCAGTTCGGCCTGGGCCTTGGACCCGAACGAAATGATGGATTGCGTGTTTGTCATGTCGAGTTCGTTCATCCGCGTCCGGATGTCAGTGGCTTTGGTGCCTGTCGCGGCGTCAAGCGGCACGATTTCGCCGCCCGGCTCTGGCAAGATCACGGCGGTGACTTCTTCGATCTGGGCCAAAGCTTTAACGGCCTGTTCGCGTATGGAGTCGGTCATGGCATCACTCTCACTTTTCAAATGGGGTCAGGCTTCGCGTTTTAGTCTTTCGCGCAATACCGATATTTCTACATCCAGATCACTGCGGTTGTCTGACAACAAACTGCGCGAGCGGTCGGCAAAGGTGGTTTCCAGATCGTCCAGCAGGGCCACATAATCGCTGCGCGCCTGTGCATCCCGCGATCTTGCATAAAGATCTGCGAATTTCACCGTCGAGTCGCGCGCACCCATCAGATACACCGACAGATATTTGCGGGCAGCCGTCAGGTCGCGCGGGTCGTTTTCCACTGTGCGAAACAGGGCGCGGGCAGCGGCAATGAAGCGATCTACCCGGCCTTCCAATTGCCGGTCGTTGGCCCGCAGAATGGCGTCCCGCATTGCGGACAAATGCTTTTCCGCCTCATCCACGGCACGTGCGACACGGTCGGTCTGAAAGGTGTCGATGCCCTCGGCACCCTTGTCCGACAACGGATCGGCACCGAATGTCAGAAAATGCAGAACGGCGCCGGCAATGCCGAACAGGATCGGATAGAGCATATCCGTATGGGTCATCATGCCGCCCGCAATCAAGGCGGCCCCGGTAAACACGCTGCCAAAGATCTTGCGCGGAAAGGCAGGGCGGCGGGCCACCTTGCGTTCATCATAGGCGGCGTGCGCCTTCAGCCCTTCGCGGGTCAGAAAAGCGGCCATCAGCATAAGAGCGGTGGCCAGCAAACCGAACAGCAGGGTGCGGGGACCACCGAAAAACGCCGCAGGCAGGAAAAACAGCGACGCGATAACCAGTACCCGGGCACGACCCGCCCCTTTCAAGGGCTGTTTGCCATCAAACGGGTGTGGCAGCGCAGCCTTGTCGTCAGGCGGTGCGCCGGGGCTGAATTTTCCGCCAAAGCGTTGCGCCATCAAAGCCCCCCGCCAAAGGCAACATATGCCACGAGCCCGATCAGCAGCACGAAGGACAAAGATTGTATCCCATTTGCGGACATTAAGGCCTCTTTCCAAGCGGTGCAGGCAACGAACCCGCCACCATTGTAAACTATAGGGGATGGCGCGTGCGCTTGCCAGAGGGACGCGGGCGTGAAAACACCGCGCTCCCCCCGATCCCGCTCTGATTTGCCTGTCACTTGCGGCGTGGAGGTGTCTTGGGACCACCGGGCCTCGGGGCTCCAGTCTTTGGCGGTCCTGAACTGCGGCCACGGGGCGTTGCGGTTTTGGCGTCATCGGGGCTGCGCTTTATCGGGCGGCCCTTTGGTGTGGTGGCAGTGTCCCACGCATCGGCCAACTGCCCCAGTGCCTTGCGCCCGCGCGATGAGGTGATGGTCCCCGGGCTTGTCGCCTTTGCTCGGGCGGACGGGACCGCATCGCGAGGCCCTGCGTTCGGGCGATCCGCGGCGACTGTCCTGCCACGCGGCGAGGCTTTTACGGGATGGTCATCAGCGGCATCACGGGTGCGGCTTGTGGTGCGGACGCGGGATTTGGGCTTGGCGGTAGCGTCTGATGCATCCTCGATCTGACCCGAGATCAACGCGCCCAATTGGTCACGCATCACACGCGCCTTGATCTCCTCTACGTCGCCAGGCTCCATCTCGTTCAGACGGAACGGACCATAGCTGATGCGGATCAAGCGGTTCACGGTCAGGCCGATGGCGAACATGGCACGGCGGATTTCGCGGTTCTTGCCTTCGCGCAGGCCGATGGTCAGCCATGCATTGGCACCTTGATGCCGATCCAGTTTCACCTCCATTGGCTGAAAACGTTCGCCTTCGATGGTGATGCCCTTGCGCAGTGGTTCGAGATCCGGCTCGGTCGGGTTGCCTTTGACCCGCACCCGATACTTGCGCAACCAACCGGTCGAGGGCAGCTCAAGTTGCCGTTTCAGCGCGCCATCGTTGGTCAGCAACAACAGTCCTTCGGAATTGAGGTCGAGTCTTCCGATCGACATGACGCGCGGCATGTCTTCGGGCAAGTTGTCAAACACCGTGTCGCGGCCCTTTTCATCCGATGCCGATGTGACCAGTCCTTCGGGTTTGTAATACAGCCACAGCCGCGCAGGTTCCGGAGCGCCAACAGCTTGGCCCGACACGGTGATCTTGTCGCGGGCGGTCACGTTGAGCGCGGGAGAGGTGACGATCTTGCCATTCACGGTGACTTCGCCGGCCTCGATCAGCCGCTCCGCCTCGCGTCTGGACGAGATGCCGGCGCGCGACAGCACTTTGGCAATGCGTTCGCCTTCGGGCGTGGTGGCTGCCTTGGCTGGTGCAGAAGGGCCGGGCGACGGTCGCGGGCGTGGTGTGGCCGCCTTTGCCCGGACGGGTTTCGTGGGGCTTGTCTTTTCGGGCATGGGGGGCGACCTTTGCAACGGAAAACGGGCACGGGCCAACGGCCCGCGCATGCCCAAGGATATTGGCAGAAACAGAAAGGAACAAGGTGGCGCAGGGACCGGGCTTTCGCTCGTTCATGGAACTGGCGCTGGATGAGGCGCGGGCCGCTGGTGCGCGTGGCGAGGTGCCGGTGGGCGCAGTGGTCGTATCGCCCGATGGTGTCGTGGTAGCGCGATCCGGCAATCGCACGCGTGAGCTGTCCGATCCCACAGCGCACGCAGAGGTGATGGCTTTGCGGGAGGCCTGTCGGCGGGCCGGATCGGAACGGCTGACCGGGCACGATCTCTATGTGACGCTGGAGCCTTGTCCGATGTGTGCCGCAGCTATTTCTGCCGCACGGGTGGCGCGCTTGTACTACGGCGCGGCAGACCCCAAAAGTGGCGGCGTTTCCGTGGGGGCGCGGGTATTCTCGCACCCCCAATGCCATCATGTGCCCGAGGTTTACGATGGGATCGGCGGGTTGGAAGCCGAAGACTTGCTGAAGCAGTTCTTCGGTGCCCGGCGCGGCTGACCCGGCAGCGGCCTTCCGGTCACAGCCGGATCGGCTCCATCACTTGTGGTTCGATAACTTTCACGCCGGGCGGCAATCCTGCCCGCAGGTCGGACGCGTCCTGCGCCAGTATCGGGAAGGTGCGATAGTGGCAGGGAATGACGGTGTTGAAACTGAAATACCGACGGGCCGCATAGGCGGCACGGGCCATGTCCATTGTGTAATGGCCGCCGCAGGACAGGATGCCGATCGTCGGCTTGTGATAGTCCGCCATCCATTCCATATCGGCCATAATGTCGGTGTCACCCGAGACATAAATGACCTGACCTTCGCCCGCGATCATGAAACCGGCCGCCGATCCTCCGGGAATGGCATTGCCACCCTTGAAATCTATGCTGGCGGAATGGGTGGCGTTGACCATGGTCACCCGCGTGGCGCCCGCGTCTATGGTGCCGCCTTTGCCAAACCCAAGGACATTGGCCGCCCCTTCGCGGGTCAGCCATTCGGCCAGTTCGTGGATGGCGGCAATGGTTGCCCCGGTGGCGCGTCCGATGGCCACGGCCTCAGATGCATGGTCGCCATGCGCATGGGTCAGCAGGATGTGCGTCGCCCCGTGCAAGGCGGCATCGCGGCGGTCGGCAGGGAACATCGGGTTGCCTTCCAGCCATGGGTCGATCAGCAGGACGCTGTCCTCGATCTCGATCCGAAAGCCTGAATGTCCCAGCCAGATGATGTTCATGCCAATTCCCCGCGGCAGATGATCCTGCTCTGAACTTAGCGTGTCAGGCGGAATTGGAAATGCCAGTCCGGGACGATTGGGCTATTTTCAGCCCTGTCCGTTCGGTGTTGCCTTGCTCGCCAAAACTGCCAAAGCATGTCAGCACGAGGCTGCGCGCCTCGTGCTGACACAGTTTTTTGAAACAGGTTCAGGCGGCTTTGCGGCGCCGGCGCATGGCGGCAAGACCACCCACACCTGCCATCAACAACCATCCCGCAGCCGGAAGCGGCACAGCCGATGGCTCGCCCGTCACGAGCACTGAATAGCCAGTGGAGCCACCATGGTCTTCGCGCAGGATCTGCAAGTAGTTGGTACCAGCGGCCAGATCACCCAGCGTCAGCTGGAATTCACCCGCAGTAACGCCACCCGGCCGCAGATGGCCACCCAGGAAGGTTCCGTTCAGCCATACAAAAAGCCCGTTGTCGACGCCAAAGCTGGCCAGGACATTGGTCAGGCCAGTGGTGCCCGCATCGATCACATAGATGATCGCGGTTTCGGTGTTGACCGCCCAGGCCGCAGGGATCGCCACGGGTCCCGCCGACCAGCTGCCACCCGGTGTCGCAGGCGTGGTCAGCCAGCTTCCAAGTGCTGCGGAGGCTGCTGAAAGATCGGGCTCATTCGCGGCGGGAATGTCCAGCGAAGGATCTCCGCCTGCGACGTCCGCTTTCGGGAACATGAAATTGCCGCCGAAAGCGTTGGTTTCGTCCAATGCGGTTCCGATCGAGGCGTTATAGTAGCCTTGCGTTGATCCATCGATAATCGTGGCCGCATTGGCGGCCCCGAATGACAGGCCGACCACCGTTGCGACAACAGCGCCAGCAAGAAAATTCTTCATCGAATACTCCTTCGTGTCTAAATGCCCTGCACGCAAAAGCGCTCCCGGACAAAAGAATGGCATTTTTGTGGTGCCAGAGCGAAAGGAAAGCGGCCAATCCATAGCGTCCGGCGGAAAATACAACGGTGGATTGTGCTGGCCCGGTCGGATTTTTCCCTGCCAGTTGTCAAAATGGTCCGCCAAGGCGCATTGGTGAACACGCAGAAACACACAAGGTGGCGATCCGGAACAGCGAATCATCTGGACCGTACCAGCCCGCTTGCAGTGACGGGGCGGCGCGGATAAACCCGGTCGCAGAATTGACGGAGGGCATAGATGTCCATTGATACCGATACCGCCCGCAAGGTGGCAAAGCTCGCCCGCATCCGGGTCGAAGATGGCGATCTGCCGGCCCTGGCCGAAAAGCTGTCGTCACTTCTTGGGTTCATGGAACAGTTGAAGGGTGTCGATGTCACCGGAATAGAACCGATGACCAGCGTCACCCCGATGCGCCTGAAGCGCCGGTCGGACGTGGTGACGGATGGCAACCAGCAGTCCGCTGTTCTGAAAAACGCGCCCGATGCGCGCGAAGGTTTCTTTGCGGTGCCGAAGGTGGTGGAATGAGCGCGAACGGATGGACGATTGCGGCAGCGCGCGACGCCCTGCACAAGAAAGAGGTGTCGGCGGTTGACCTGACAATGGCCTGCCTGACCGCGATGGACGCGGGGGATACCTTGAACGCCTTTGTCCATAAAACGCCCGAACTGGCGCTGGAACAGGCCCGTACGGCAGACGCGCGGCTGGCGGGTGGCGACGCCCCCGCCCTGTGCGGAATTCCATTGGGCGTAAAGGATCTTTATGCGGTCAAGGGCGTGCCGACGCAGGCCGGATCAAACATTCTGCGCGGCTTCAAGCCCGAATACGAATCCACCGTGACCTCGAAGTTGTGGGAGGCGGGGGCGGTTTGTCTGGGCAAGCTGAACATGGACGAATTTGCGATGGGATCGTCGAATGAGTCGTCCTGCTATGGTCCTGCGGTGAACCCGTGGAAGGTGGACGCGCGGCGTCTGACGCCGGGTGGTTCGTCCGGCGGGTCAGCGGCTGCCGTTGCGGCCGACCTGTGTCTGGCGGCCTTGGGCACCGATACCGGCGGGTCAATCCGCCAGCCCGCAGCGTTTTGCGGCATCACCGGGATCAAACCGACCTATGGCCGGGTCAGTCGTTGGGGCATCGTGGCCTATGCCTCTTCGCTTGATCAGGCCGGGCCGATGACCAAATCGGTGCGCGATGCAGCGATCATGCTGGGTGGAATGGCGGGACATGACGCCAAGGATTCAACCAGCGCCGATCTGGCTGTGCCGGACTTTGAGGCTGCATTGACGGGGGATATCCGCGGCAAGAAAATCGGCATCCCCCGCGAATACCGGCTGGAAGGCTTGCCGGACGAGATTGCGGCACTGTGGGATCGCGGCATGGACATGCTGCGTGATGCCGGGGCCGAGATCGTGGACATCAGCCTGCCGCATACACAGTATGCCTTGCCAACCTATTACATCATTGCACCTGCCGAAGCGTCGTCGAACCTCGCGCGCTATGATGGTGTGCGCTATGGTCATCGCGCCAAGCTGAGCGCGGGCGATGGCATCACCGAAATGTATGAAAAGACCCGCGCCGAAGGATTTGGCGCCGAGGTGCAGCGCCGGATCATGGCCGGCACCTATGTTCTGTCGGCAGGGTTCTATGATGCCTATTACAACCGGGCCCGCAAGGTTCGCGCGTTGATCAAGCGCGACTTCGAGGTGGTCTTTGCCGAAGGAATTGATGCCATCCTCGCACCGACAACGCCGTCTTCGGCCTTTGGTCTGGGCGAGCAGGGCGGCACGGACCCTGTCGAGATGTATCTGAACGATGTCTTCACAGTGACATTGAACCTCGCCGGTCTGCCCGGCGTGGCGGTGCCGGTGGGTCTGGATGCCAAGGGCCTGCCCTTGGGCCTGCAACTGATCGGCCAGCCATGGGCCGAAGCCGATCTGCTCAATCACGCCTATGTGCTGGAGCGTTCTGCGGGCTTTGTGGCCAAACCGAACAAATGGTGGTAGTTGCCACCTCTGAATGAACCTTGGATCCTGACGATCATGCGCGTTCCTGCTTTTTTGTTTTTGTCATTGACGCTTGCGGCCTGCACTCCTTCGGTGCCGGACAGTGGCGCCGGAGTCGGTTTCCAGGATTACAATTCCTATGTCCGTGAACGCGACGCCTCGGCGCCGCGCCCGCAGGCCATCGTACCCCCCGGCTTTTCGCCGGACCAGATCGGGGCAGCGATTGACCGTGCCGATGGGCAGGCTCCTTCTACAGCATACGGCGCTCCGGCAACGGGCGCGCTGATCGGCGCGCCTGCAACGGCCCCTTACGATACAGCCAATGCAATTCGGCCCCGAGGCAACGCGCCAGCGGGAATTCGCGAGGAGTCGGGCGAAATGGCACGGGCCAACCCGGGCATTTCGGACGAAAACGACTTTGCGGCAGTGTCTCAGCGGGAAACGATCGAAAGCGACCGTGCCCGGATCGAACGCAACCGCGCACAGTATCAGGTCGTCCAACCCGGGGCGCTTCCAACCCGGCCCGGCGAATTGGGGCCGAGTATCGTGGACTATGCCTTGGCCACAAGCCATCCCAAGGGCACGCAATTGTATCGTCGGTCATCCTTTGGCGCGGGTGGCGCGGCGGCGAAATGTGCGAGCTATGCCTCGCCGGACCTGGCACAGCAGGCGTTCCTTGCCAAGGGTGGTCCGGACCGGGATAGATTGGGCCTTGATCCCGATGGCGATGGATACGCATGTGCCTGGGATCCGAGCCCGTTCCGTCTGCGGTGAGCCTGCCGTCACCAAACTTTTCTGACCGACGGGGTGGTGCGCGCCCCAGTATGATCGTCATTCACTATACGGCAATGGAAAGCTGTGCTGAGGCACGGCATAGGCTGTGTGATCCGCAGGCCGAGGTGTCCGCGCATTGGCTGATTTCCCGTCTTGGACACACCGAAGCCTTGGTGGACGAAGCCGCACGCGCCTGGCATGCCGGGGCAGGGGAATGGGCCGGGGTCACGGATGTGAACTCCCATTCCATCGGAATCGAGCTGGACAATCGCGGGAACGAACCGTTTACCAACAAGCAGATGGACGCGTTGGAGATCCTCTTGTCCGATATGATGCACCGGTGGCAGCTTCCAGCGCACCGTGTGATTGGTCACTCTGATATGGCCCCTGACCGCAAGCGCGATCCGGGGCCGCACTTTGACTGGCGCCGGTTGGCGCTTGGGGGGCTGTCGGTTTGGCCAGAGCCATGTGACCCCACGCCTGCATCAGCCTTCGCAGCGGCGGCACGGCAATTTGGCTACCCCGACATTGATCAGCAAACGCTGCTTCAAGCGTTCAGATGGCGGTTTCGTCCCTTCGCCAGTGGTCCTGCAAGCGATGGCGACGCAACCATGGCCGCCAATCTTGCGCAGCGCTTTGGCGTTGACGCCCTTGCGGCGCGGGCGTAAGCCCACCCTGCGCGGATGGCTGGATGACCGCGGGCGGCAACGTCCGAGGAAAGTCCGGACTCCATGAAGTAAGGGTGCCGGGTAACGCCCGGCGGGGGCAACCCCAGGGAAAGCGCCACAGAGAAGAGTCTGCCCGCGTCAGTTGCTTGCGACTGGTTGTGGGTCAGGGTGAAACGGTGGGGTAAGGGCCCACCGCGGACCGGGCAACCGGGACGGCACGGCAAGCCCCACCCGGAGCAATGCCGAATAGGGGCCTTGCGTGGAAAGGTCTGCGACTGCCAAGGGTGCAAGCCGGCGGCGACAGCAGAGACCTTCACAGGGACACTTCAGCCCAAAGGCCCGGGTTGGCAGCTTGACCGCTCTGGCAACAGATGCGGCAGAGGAATGGTCATCCAGAGGCGAAAGCCTTGGACAGAATCCGGCTTACAGGCCATCCGCGCGCTTGCTGAAGGATCAAGGGCTTCTGCCCTCTGACCCACATGATACCATGAAGCAGATGAACCCACCTCATCCGCTCGTAAATTTCCCAGCCAGAGGCTGGCCGAAGCTGGTTGTGGCGCAGCCACAGAGGCAAGACAGGAGGCTTGCGCCGCAGGTGTGCATTTAGATCTTCACCTGCGGCGTTTGGCTGTTGACTCTGGCGGTTGCGCGGGTAAAACGCGGGCTTCAAGGATTTCGCGGGGCAACGGTGTTTCCCCGATGCAGGAGAGACGACTATGGCCAAACCGGCGACGATCAAGATCCGTCTGAACTCGACGGCTGGCACCGGGCATTTCTATGTCACCAAGAAAAATGCCCGGACCATGACCGAGAAAATGACAGTGCGCAAATACGACCCCGTAAAGCGCGAGCACGTCGAATACAAGGAAGGCAAGATCAAGTAAGATCTTCCCTGAATTTGTATAGGGGCCGCCTTTGGGCGGCCTTTTGCATTGCAAATGCTGGCTCGCTCACGGTCACTCGGGTTTTCTGTAGGGCGAGTCTGCGGGCTGGCCCTGCGCATCGGTCCAGCGGCGCTGGGTCGGGGCGCGGTTGAAATGCAGCACGCGGTCGTGGTCTGGATAGGTGATCACATCGGCGGGGCCGCGGGTTCCGATCACCAGATAGCGCGCTTCGGTTGTGCCGTGGTTCTGAAGGCAGTGGCCCATGGGCACGCCCGCCTTGAAGGTGGCAGTATCGCCGGGGCGCAAAAGAGCTGTCGTGTCGCCTTCTACCAGCGTGACCTCACCTTCCAGCATGTGAATCATCTCATCTTCTTGCGCGTGCCAGTGTTTGACCGACGAGGCAGAGCCAGGGGGCAGGATTTCAAGAAAGGCACCGAACTGGGTCAAGCCGCCGGTATCTGACAGCAGGAGGGCACGATACGGGCCGCAGGGATTGCCTTCCCCATCAGACTCGTCAGTCAGGGCTTGCTCGAGCGGAAAGTGGGGCATGTCGGCACTCCTTGGCCCATAGGATGGCAAAGCAGACGCAAAATGAAAAGGGCTGCCCGAAGGCAGCCCTGACCGGGTCGTGTGATCGTGCTGATTATTCGCGGTTTCCGAGGAATTGCAGCAGGAACATGAACATGTTGATGAAGTCTAGATATAGCTTCAGTGCGCCCATGATAGCGGCTTTTCCAAGCCATTCTTCGTCCATCGACATAGCGTGCTGCAGATATTCGTTCTTGATCGTCTGCGTGTCGAACGCGGTCAGGCCCGCAAAGATCAAGACGCCGATCACCGAAATCGCGAACTGCAACGCGGACGAGCCGAGGAAAATGTTGACGATCATGGCTACGATAAGACCAATCAGTCCCATCATCAGGAAAGTGCCCATTCCCGACAGGTCTTTTTTCGTCGTGTAGCCATAAAGCGACAGACCGCCGAAGGCGATGGCCGTTACAAGAAAAGTCTGTGCGATCGAAACGCCGGTGAACACGGCGAATATGAAACTGATCGAAAGCCCCATTACCGCTGCATACACGTAAAAAAACAACTGTGCAGCCGCCGCCGACAGGCGGTTGAGCAGTGCGCCGAAGGCAAACACCATGATCAGCGGTGCAAACATCACCAGCCATTTCAGCGGCGTGCCAAAAATCGCCTGTACCAGCGCGTCATTTGTGCCCACGGCCCACGCCACGCCGCCCGTCAGCACCATGCCAACAGACATCAAGCCGTAAACCTTGTTCATGTGGGCGCGAAGGCCCTCGTCCAGCTGGGCGGCACGAGCACCTGCGCCGGCTGTACGGATCGTTGTATAGTCAGCCATGTGTAAGCCTCCGAAGTTAACCAGTTGACCGCACGGTCTGTTCTCGCACGGTTGTGTGGTCAATATCGGTCGCGAAGCTTGGTATTTCAAGGATTTCCGACAAAAACACCTATCTGAAACCCGACTTTTCGACTCAGAGAAAAGACTGACGCCTCCAGGACGCCGGAATGTCCCATATCGGGCGTCGAGATTCGAAGATTGCGTCGCTGCGGGTCAACCCGATATCGGCCAGAGTGCGATCATCCAATCGCGCCAGGGATTGCCGTTGGCGATGTGCTGCCAAAGCCGACAGCAGGAACGTCAGAACGCGCGGGGCGCTGCCAGCCGACTGCACGCGCCCTGTGGCGATCGTGGCGGTGTGGAGCGAGGCAAACATGGTCTTTCCTTTCAGGGATCATTCTCATCGGTGATGAAACGCCTTTGCGTCATCAAATCACTTGAACTGGATAACGGAATCGTCTTCATTGTGAAAATGAATGCTTTTGAAGTCTCGTATCAGGAATTGTGATATGGCGCGCAATCTGGACCTGACGGCCATACGGTCATTCGTCGCTGTGGCGGATGCCGGGGGGGTGACACGCGCTTCGGGGTTTCTGAACCTGACCCAGTCGGCTGTTTCCATGCAGATCAAACGGTTGGAGGAGATGCTGGGCGTCGAGTTGCTGGACCGGTCCGGGAGGCAAGTGTCGTTGACGGCAGCGGGCGAGCAGTTGTTGGGCTATGCGCGCAAAATGCTAAGCCTGAATGACGAGGTGATGGGGCGACTGACCCGTGATCCGCATGAAGGCGAGGTGGTGCTGGGAGTGCCGCATGATATTGTCTATCCGGTGATCCCGATGGTGCTGCAACACTTTGCCCGCAGCTTTCCCCGCATGAAGGTTTCGCTGATTTCGTCGTTTACCCGCGTGCTCAAGGCGCAATTCGGGCGCGGCGAATGTGATATCATTCTGACCACCGAAGACACGGTGGAACCGGGTGGCATGACTTTGGCGGAACTGCCGCTGGTTTGGGTCGGTGCCCCGGGCGGCGTGGCGTGGAAGGGGCGGCCGCTGAAGCTTGCGTACGAGCACAACTGCATCTTCCGGCAGGGTGTGCAGGCGGCGCTCGATCGGGCGGGTATCCCGTGGCAAATGGCCGTGGAAAGCGACAGCACGCGAACGATCGAGGCCAGTGTCAGCGCGGACCTGGCGGTGCATACCGTGCTTGCCGGCTCCGAACCGCCCTATGTCGAGCGCATCAGTCACGGGGGGGCTTTGCCAGACCTGAAGCGGATGAAGGTCAATCTCTATGTCGCAGACCCGGCGCACAGCCCGGCCGTGCTGGAAATGGCTGCGATGATCCGGCGCGCTTATCAGTCGCGCAGTGGTGTGATCAGATCAGTGTCATGACGACCTTTCCGGTGGCCTTGCGGTCGCGAAGCAGGGCCAGCCCTTCAGCCAGTCTGTCCATCGGCAGGCGGTGCGAAATATGCGGGCGAAGCGCGCCATCGGCGTACCATGACATCAAAGTTGACAGGCTTTCGCGGACAAGGTGCGGAGCAAAGTCACTGTAGGCCCCCCACCAAAAGCCGATCACCGACAGGTTCTTGACCAGAAGGATATTGGCTGCGGGTTTTGGTATGTCGCCACTGGCAAAACCGATGCACAAAAGCCGCCCATCCGGTCGGGTGGCGCGGAGGGCCGCGTCAAATCCGGTCCCACCGACGGGATCATAGACCACATCGACGCCGCCCAGACCCTTCAACTGTTCTTTCATGTCGGGGCTGTCACTGTCGATCACGATGTCGGCGCCGGCTGCTTTGGCCACGGCCAGTTTCTCGGGTCCACGCGCCGAGGCAATGACACGCGCGCCCATGTGCTTGCCAATTTCGACCGCCGTCAAACCGACGCCGCCCGCAGCACCGGTGACAAAAAGTGTCTCACCTGCTTGCAGCCTGGCCTTGTGCCACAACGCAAGGTGCGAGGTGCCATAGGCTATCAGAAAAGCGCTGGCCTGATCATAGGGCATCGCATCCGGCAAGGGCATCAGGTTGCTGACGGGAAACGTGCCGTATTCAGCCATGCCACCATGGCCAGCAAAGCACGCCACACGGGTTCCCGGTGATGGCCCGTCGGTTTGCGGTCCCAAGGCCACGACCTCGCCCGAAAGCTCCAGGCCGGGGGTGAATGGAAGTTGGGGTTTTGACTGGTATCTTCCTTCGACCATCAACAGGTCGGCGAAATTCAGGGCGCAGGCGTGGATACGCAACAGGGCCTCTCCCGGCTTTGGGTCCGGGATGGGGGTGTCGATCAATCTTGCCGGTTGGGAGAGGGCGTCAATCTGCCATGTGCGCATCGGGGGGTCCTGCTTGATGTGGCGCAAGCGTAAAGCGGTGGTTCATCCCGCGCCAGTGCTGGAAGCTATTGCATAATGGAAAACTTGGGTTGAAAAATTGCAAAATGCAATGCTTTATGCGAAACACGCATTGCGCGAGTTCTTGGTCAATGCGTGCGACCGCAAGGTAACGACCGCCAATTTTGGTCAGTTGTACAATTCATGTTGTATAATCCGGCCCATCGGCGGCCGACTATGTAAAAATCGACTCGTAAAACAGATGTTCGTTACTTTGGCACACGCGTTGCTTGTGTTAGGGTGAGGGACTTATCAGTGTGGAGCATTCTATGAAACACCCAGTTGACGCCCATGTGGGCAAGCGCATTCGGCATCGGCGTTGGATGGTCGGGATGACCCAACAACAGCTTGCAGACAAGGTCGGGATCAAGTTTCAACAGATTCAGAAGTATGAAACGGGCATGAACCGTGTCAGCGCTTCACGTCTTTGGGATATCGCCGAAACGCTGGGCGTGCAGATTTCGTTCTTTTTCGAAGGTCTGTCGTCGGATACGGCCGAGAATACGACTGCCGCTGCAGGTGATTTTTTGGCAGACAAGGAGGCGCTTGAACTGGTGCGCTCCTATTATGCCATCCCCGAAGCGCAGCGCCGCCGCTTGTTCGATCTTGCGCGTGTCCTGAGCGACGCGGCCTGATTGGCGCACGGTTGTCCTTGACCATCGCAATTGGCCGCGTTAGCGGCCTTTTGCGGGTCCAAAGGTGTCGCGCAGAAATGGGGACAGAATGGTCATTCTGACTGCGGACTTGATTGCAGACCTGATCGGCACTGCCCATGCGCTGGCGGATGACGCCCGCGAGGCAACTTTACTTCACTTTCGCAGCGTAAGCTTGTCTGCAGACAGCAAAGAGACTGAACGTTTCGATCCGGTCACGGTTGCGGACCGTTTGGCCGAAGACCGGATGCGCAGGATCCTCGCGCAGCGCCGACCAAATGATTCCATTGTTGGCGAGGAATATGGCTCCGTTGCGGGAACATCCGGTCTGACCTGGGTGTTGGATCCAATCGACGGAACGCGCGGTTATCTGTCTGGCACACCGACATGGGGTGTCCTGATTTCGGTCGCGGATGAAACCGGTCCGGTCTATGGGCTGATCGACCAGCCCTATATCCGCGAACGGTTTGAGGGTGGCTTTGGCCGCGCGCGCGTGGTTGGACCGTCGGGTGAGGCGACCTTGGCCTGCCGCGCTGCGCGTCCTCTGTCCGAGGCGATCATGCTCTCGACCTTTCCCGAGATCGGTACGGCGCAGGAACATTCAGCATTTCGCAAGGTGGCCAATGCGGTGCGTCTGGTCCGCTATGGCATGGACTGCTACGGGTATGCGCTGCTGGCTGCGGGTCAGGTTGATCTGGTCATCGAGGCGGGTTTGCAAACCTATGACGTTCAGGCGCCGATTGCCGTGATTGAAGCGGCGGGCGGGCTTGTGACCGACTGGGCTGGCAAGCCCTGCCCCTCTGGGGGGCAGGTCCTTGCGGCTGCGAACGCTCAGATACACGCGCAGGCGTTGGCATTGCTCAACGCCTGACGAACGGTTGCCCGACCGCACCGGTTGTTGGTAGTGTCAACGAGCGGTGACCGAGGCCTTTCCCCCTTCTGTCGGCCCGCCTCAGGGTCCACCGAAGGGGCGGAGGTGCCCTGTAGTGCAAGATATTCTGATCAAGAATGCCGATGTGGTGGTGACGATGAACGCCAGCCGCGCCGAATTGGTCGGGGCGGATGTTCTGATCCGCGATGGTGTGATTTTTTCGGTTGGCCAAGGATTGCAGGCGCCCGGCGCCGAGGTGGTGGATGCACGCGGCTGTGTCGTGACCCCCGGTCTGGTGAACACGCACCATCATCTTTACCAGACATTGACGCGGGCTGTGCCGGGGGGGCAGGACGCGCTGCTGTTTGGCTGGCTGAAAACGCTGTATCCGATCTGGGCGCGCTTTGGGCCGGAAGAGATGTTCATCTCGGCGCAGGTGGGACTGGCCGAATTGGCTCTGTCAGGGTGCAGTCTCAGTTCGGACCATCTGTATCTTTATCCCAATGGCGCCCGGTTGGACGACACCATCCAAGCCGCGGCCGAGGTCGGGTTGCGGTTCCATCCCACGCGCGGAGCCATGAGCATCGGCGAATCGTCAGGTGGGCTGCCCCCGGACGCACTGGTCGAACCGGAAGCCGCGATTCTGGAAGATATGATCCGGGTCGTTGACGCCTTTCACGATGCGCGTGAGGGCGCCATGGTGCGGGTCGGCCTTGCGCCCTGTTCGCCGTTTTCAGTCAGCCGGGATCTGATGCGGGACACGGCCCTGCTGGCCCGCGACAAGGGCGTGATGCTGCACACCCATCTGGCCGAAAATGATGAGGATGTCGCCTATTGCCTGTCGAGGTTCGGCGTGCGGCCGGGGCAATACGCCGAAGATCTTGGCTGGACCGGCCCGGATGTCTGGCACGCCCATTGCGTAAAGCTGGATGCGCAAGAGATTGACCTCTTTGCCAGAACCGGCACCGGTGCTGCGCATTGCCCGTGTTCGAATTGCCGCCTTGGGTCTGGGATCGCGCCTGTGCGGGCCATGCGGGATGCAGGCGTCAAGGTCGGGCTGGGTGTCGATGGATCGGCCAGCAACGATGGGGGGAACCTGATCGGGGAGGTGCGGCAAACGCTTTTGTTGCAACGTGTCAGTCAAGGTGCCGATGCGATGTCCGCGCGTGAGGCGCTGGAGATCGCCACGTTGGGCGGGGCGCGCGTGTTGGGGCGCCCGGACTGCGGGTCGCTGGAGCCGGGCAAGCGCGGCGATATCGCCATCTGGAACGTGTCTGGCATCGAGTCGGCAGGATCGTGGGATCCGGTGGCGGCGCTTGTGCTGTGTGGGCCGGGCAAAGTGCGCGATCTGTTCGTCGAAGGGCGCAGGGTGGTTGCCGACGGACATATGGTTACGATAGACCTAGCCCGGATCGTCGGGCGGCAGACCGCATTGGCGCAAAGGCTGAGGGGCTGACATGTCACATGATTTCGAAGCGCAGCGCCGCGAGACTTTCGACAGTTTCGACGAGATGAAAAAGGGCGGGTCCACGCTGCCGCAAACCTCCATTGTCGAGTTTTATCTTCTGGCTGAAAGTGACGAAGCAAACTGGAAGATTTGTGAGAAGGCTCTGCAAGCCAAAGGTTTCGCGACAGAGCGTGACCGCGAAGGGGACACGCTGATTGTAACGACCAAGGCACCGCTGCGCATCTCGCCTGAGGTGATCTGGGAAGAAGAACGCAAGATCAGCGAAATCGGTGTGGCCTATGATTTTCTGCCCGACGGGTGGGAATTCGGCTTCGACTGACGCACTCCCCCAATGACTGGTGCGCCGGCGACCCAAGTGGCACGGATGGCACGGTCGTCGCCCATCATGATGGTCGGAAACAGGGCTTGCCAGATGTCGTCCGCCCGCCGGGTCGCCTGTTCGATGGCGGGGGTCGAGGCGAGGTCGACGACCACAAGATCTGCCTCCAGCCCCGGCGAGATATTCCCGATCAGATGATCGGCATGAAGCGAGCGGGCCGATCCTTGGGTGGCAAGCCACCAGAGTTCCGCCGGGTGCAATGCACGGCCCTTCAGTTGCGCCACCTCATAGGCCGCAGCCATCGTGCGCAGCATGGAAAAGGATGAACCGCCACCGGTATCGGTGGCAAGGCCGATGCGGTGGCCTGCCGCCTTCAGACCGCCCATGTCAAACAGGCCCGACCCGATAAAGGTGTTTGACGTCGGACAGTGGATCAGGCTGGCATCGACGTCGCGCAGGCGGGCTTTTTCGCGATCTTCCAGCCAGATTGCATGCCCGAACAAGGCACCTTTGCCTAGCAGCCCGTGGCGTTCATAGGTGTCAAGGTAATCGCGCGCAGTGGGAAACAGGCTGCGCACCCATGCGATTTCGTCGGTCTGTTCCGACAGGTGGGTTTGCATCAGGCACTCGGGGTTCGCGGCCCAGAGCGCGCCAAGGGCTGCGAGTTGATCTTCGGTCGATGTCGGGGAAAAGCGTGGGGTGATGACATAAGAGGCGCGATCCTGCCCGTGCCACTTGGCCAGCAACCGCGCCGAATCGTCATGGGCGCTTTGCGTGGTATCGCGCAGCCCGTCTGGTGCATTGCGGTCCATGCAGGTTTTGCCCGCCCAGATCCTCTGGTTGCGGGTGGCTGCCGCCATAAAGATCGCGTCCACACTTTCGGGATGGATCGTGCAATAGGAACAGACCGATGTGGTGCCGTAGGAAAGTGTCAGGTCCAGATACCGATCTGCCACTTCCATCGCGTAGACAAGGTTTGAAAAGCGCATTTCTTCGGGGAAGGTGTAGGTATTGAGCCAGTCGATCAGGCGCTTGCCCCAAGAGGCGATGATGGCCGTTTGCGGGTAATGTGCATGAGCATCGACAAAGCCTGCGCTGATCAGTGCCCGACCGTAATCCGTGATCCTTGCCTGCGGATGGGTGCGGCGCAGCAAATCGGCAGCCCCAACGGCAAGGATGTGACCATTTTCAATCACCAGTGCTTCATCCACACGCGCCGCGCCGACCCCTTCGGAAAATGGGTCGGCAGTGAAGTTCAGCACTTGGCCCAGCAAAAGATCGGTCATAGGTGTCCCCTTGTGTTGGCGGCACCGTATCGTCTTTTCATCTTTGGGTAAATTTGCCGGATGCCCCCTGTTTGCCGGAAACAGCTTTCGTTACTGTGCCGGTAATCACATGGGGGCGACATGGCTGATGATGGGCGGATAGACGCAGAGGAACGGCTGGACGCAAAGCGCGTATCAGCCATTCTGGACGCCGTAGACGCAGGCGATACCGCATCGCTGTCGCGGCTTCTGGAGCCGATGCACCCGGCCGACGTGGCCGACTTGCTGGAACAGATCAGCGGCGAGAATCGTCGTCAGCTTTTGGCGCTGTGGTCTGGTGAAATTGACGGCGATATCCTGTCGGAAATCTCGGACTCGATCCGCGAAGAGGTGATCGAGGCCATGCCACCCGAAGTGGTGGCCGAGGCGATGCGCGATCTGGAAACCGACGATGTGGTCGATATTCTGGAAGATCTGGAAGAACCGGCGCAAGAGGCGATCCTGTCGACACTGGAGTCGGTCGACAGGCTGGCGGTGGAACAGGCGCTGTCCTATCCGGAGTATTCTGCCGGTCGTCTGATGCAGCGCGAGGTGGTCACCGCCCCCGAACATTGGACCGTGGGCGAGATGATCGACCATTTGCGCTCTGTCGATTGGCTGCCGGACCAGTTTTACCACGTCATTCTGGTCGATCCGCGGATGAAGCCCGTGGCCTACGTCACCTTGGGACGGCTTTTGTCGGCGCGTCGGGATGTGGCGTTGAAGGACATTGTGGAGGACAGCTTCCGTACGATTCAGGCAACCGAGCCCGAGGCGGACGTGGCCTATCTGTTCAACCAGTATCACCTGATTTCCTGCCCGGTGGTGGACGCGCATGGGCGGCTGGTCGGCGTGATCACCATTGATGATGCGATGAACGTGCTGGATGAGGAACACCAGGAGGATATGCTGCGGATGGCGGGCGTCAGCGATGACGCCAGCGTATCGGACGGCGTTTTCGAGACGCTGAAGGGCCGGTTGCCGTGGTTGTTTGTGAACCTGCTGACCGCCAATCTTGCGGCATTCGTGATTTCGCGATTCGAGGCGACGATTTCTGCGATTGTTGTTCTTGCGGCGCTGATGCCGATTGTGGCGTCGATGGGGGGCAACGCGGGAACGCAGTCTCTTACCGTGGCGGTGCGGGCCTTGGCGACACGCGACCTGACATCATCCAACGCGTTGCGCGTGGTGCGCCGCGAGGCGATTGTGGGCCTGTTGAACGGTGCAGTGTTTGCCGTCCTGATGGGGATGGTGGGTTGGGTGGTATTCGGCTGGCCAGCTCTGGGGCTGGTGCTGGCGATGGCGATCATCATCAACCTGCTGGTTGCTGCGCTTGCCGGGGTTCTGGTGCCGCTGACCATGAACCGGCTGGGGGCGGACCCGGCCCTTGCGTCGGGGACGTTCGTCACCACGGTGACGGATGTGGTTGGCTTTTTCGCCTTTCTGGGGTTGGCGTCATGGATGCTGCTGTAAAGGCTGCGGCCCGACAGGCGGCTTTTACCGCACGCAAAGCCGCCTTCGCGGCAGGGCAGGGACAGGCCGCAGAGTTGTTGGCCGATGTGCTGGGTGCGCATCAGGGGCGAACCCTGTCAGGCTATATGCCGATGCGGACCGAGATCGACCCCCTGCCGGCCATGGCTGCGCATCAGGGGCCGGTCGGTGTGCCGGTGATCATGGGTCGTGCTCAGCCATTGCGGTTCCGCGAATGGTCCCCGGGGTGTTCGATGATAGCGGGTGAATTTGGCGCTCTGATCCCCGCAGAAGGCGCGTGGCTGGACCCGATTGTGCTGATCGTGCCGCTGCTGGCATTCGACGCGCGGGGTTATCGATTGGGCTATGGCGGCGGGTTCTATGACCGAACGTTGGAAGGGTTGCGGGCACGTCACCAGGTGCTGGCGATCGGCTTTGCCTTTGCCGCGCAAGAGATTGCAGAGGTGCCGATTGACAGCACCGACCAGCAGTTGGACATGGTCGTGACAGATCAGGGCGTTCGGATATTTGGCTGACAGGGCTGTACGTTATCTGGCGATGGCTTCATCCCGCACGAACATGTTGCCCCATGCCCGGTCGATCAGGTCAGGGCGCATCTGATAGGGGATGCCCTCGAATTCGCAAATCGCGATCATCTGGTCGATCAGGAAGGTCGGCTGATAGTTGGCGAAGTTGTTCTGGATCGTCGGGTATTTGGTTTTCAGCATGTGCAGCAGCGTCGCCTCGTCCAGCGGCATCTTTTTCTTGCGCGCGACCATGGCGAAGATCTTCAGGAACATTTCCTGATTTGGGCCATCCACCTTGATCTTGAAGAAGATCCGGCGCAGGGCCGCGCCGTCAAAAATCTCATTCGGGTGGAAGTTGGTCGAAAAGATCACCAGCGTATCGAACGGCACGGTGAATTTCTCGCCCGATTGCAGCGACAGAATATCGCGCGCTTCTTCCAACGGCACGATCCAGCGGTTCACCAGTTTTTGCGGTGGTTCAGACTGACGTCCAAGGTCGTCCACAATGAAGATGCCGCCCGAAGCTTTCAACTGCAACGGTGCCTGATAGGTGCGGGCGACCGGGTTGTATTTCAGGTCAAGCATATCAAGCGTAAGTTCACCGCCCGTAATCACGGTCGGGCGCTCGCAATAGACATAGCGCGCGTCAAACCGGCCCGAGGTTCGGCGCAGAGAATTGGGGTCATCGACCGATTCTTCGGCAGCCGAATGAACGATCGGATCATAGACTGTGATCACCTGACCGGAATATTCCAGCGCACGCGGGATATAGATCTTGTCGCCCATCGCTGCACGGATGCCGTTGGAGATCGACGACTTACCGTTTCCGGGCGGACCATAAAGCAGGATTGACCGCCCCGAAGTGATGGCCGGGCCAAGGTTGCCCAAAAGATCAGGCGGCAAAATCAGATGGCCCATCGCGCCGACAAGCTGATCGCGTGTCAGCCGGATGTTGCGGACCGATTGCCGCTTCATCTGTTCGGCATAGGCCGCCAGCGGCACCGGCATGGCGCCGTAATATTCTGATTGCGACAAGGCATCCAGCGCGCGGGCCTTGCCGCTGTCGGTCAACTGATAGCCCATTTCATTGCCGCTTGTGGCGTGCAGCGTTCCCGTCGCCTCGATCAGTTTCTGACCGCGGGCGATATCGATCAATTCCTGCGTCAGCGGCACGGACAGCGAAATCACCCGGCTGATGTCAGACACCAGATCCATGTTCATCCGGAAGATGGTCTTCAGCAGGATATCCCGCATCATCACCAAGGACAGGCCGGTTTCAGCCAGCGACTTGGGGGATGGCGGGGCAGTCACACTGGGGGTGATCGGCATGTTCATGCGGGACACTCGGCTGTTGGGGCACTTGAAGGGCGGAACTGGAAACAATCCCGCCCAGATGCAAAACTAGCCTTAGAATGCGGTCCTAATTGTGAGCAAAAGATGGAAAATCAGTGTTCCAGCAAGGGCTAAACCCATTGGAAAGTCGTTGCTGGTCCAACTGATCCAATCCGGCGTCGCGCGGCGCACCGGACCGATCATCCGTACGATCCTGTGAACGATGAAGGCTCCGATCAGGCAGGATGCTGCGATGACAAACACCATCCGCCAATCGCTGCCCACGAAGAACGGGGCCATTGCGGTGGCAAATTTCGCATCGCCCCCGCCCACCATGCGCAGCGCGTTGGCCAGAAATCCGATGACAAGCGTGATCGCGGCAAAAGCCCAACCCCAAAGCCAGGACATGAAGGGCAAACCGGTCAGCCAGACCGCCAGAAGTCCAACCACCAGCCAGACCGCCAGAAGGGCGATCATGGTCTTGTTGGGGATCTTCATGAATTTCATGTCGCTCCACGCCACCCAGCCGCCGATGGCGATGGCAAAGGGCAGAAATGCGATAGCGCTACCCGCGGTCAGCGGCGCGATGGTCGGAAACTCCATGCCTTATGCCTCAAGCGCGGCCAGACTGCGGGCCGCTGTTTCGAAGTGTTGCGGATGGGTTTCGACCGCTTCACGCAGCAATTGTTTGCCGACGTTCACATCCCCTTGCTTGATCGCAGTCAGAGCGAGCGTGTAAAGCAATTCGGCTTTCTCGGCCTGGCTCATCTTGACGACGGGCAGTTCATATTTGCGCTGCGTCCCGCGTGCCAGCACAAGGTTGTTTTTGGTGGTGAACATCGTCGGGTCATAGGTCAGCGCCTGAACGAACAACTTTTCGGCCCCGGCAGGATCGCCACGCGTCAGTTTGGAAAAGCCCCAGTTGTTCAGCACGCCGGAAGGCTTTGTCGTCAGTCCGGCGGCGATTTCGTAAAAGCTGTCGGCTTTTTTCCAGTTCTTCTTGCTGTCGGCCACCATCGCTTCCAACCGATAGCGCTCAAAGGTTTCGTGCGTGGGCGGAACCTTGTTCAACTCGGCTTCGGCGGCCGACCATTCGTTCGAGCGGATCAGCGAGTCGGCAAGCGACACGCGGTCATCGTTGGTCGCCTGCGGGTGAGCAATCACCGTGCGCCAAACAGCGGCGGCTTCCACCGGGCGACCGGCGCGCACCAACGATTTGCCAAGGCCGCGCTTCAGATCGATCCGGTCCGGGTTCTGGTCTGCGGTGCGTTGGAAATAGGTCACAGCCTCGTTCGGATCGCCCACTGTCAACATGATGTCGGACAGGTTCGACTCGTCAATGACGTTCACATCTTTCAATGCGCGCTGCACTTCGGCGTCGGGTGATTTCTGGCAGGCACTCAAGGCAACCGTGCCGGACAGGCACAGTGCCACAAAGATATTCTGGCGCATTTATGCGTCCTCTTTGACTGCTCGGGTCCTTGCCCCGTTACAGTTCGGACAGCAACTCGTAAGTGCTGTAGCCGCGCCGCACGAGGGTGAACCTTGGTTTTTCCTCGGGGTCAGCATACACAGCATCTTCGCTTTTTGCGATGGCGCGCATCAGGTTTTCGCGGATCGCGTCCGTTTGGCCACTATCGGCGGCAAACGCGCGTTGGAAAAACAACCGGGCTTCGCCGAATTTTCCACGCTCCATCAGCACCACGCCAAGATTGTTCAGTGCGGGAACAAAGTTGGCGTCTTCGACAACTGCCTTGCGCAACAGATCTTCGGCCTGGTTGAGCCGCCCCAGATGCAGGTTCGCGGACCCCAGCGCCGACAGCACATCGACGGTAAATCCCTGTTCGCCCGCTGCCCGCAGATAGGCTTTCAGGGCCAGATCATATTCCGATGCCGCCATCAGCCGGTGCCCGACGATCAACCCGTCAACCGATTGTTCGCGTGGATTGACGCCATAAGCGGTATTTCGGGTGACATCGGACTTGCCCGAAAATAGGCCGCCACCGCCTGCGCTATTGCAGGCGGCGAGGAAGGTTGTCAGCGCAAGCGCTGCGCCAAACTGTAAAGGAATGCGCGGAATATCAGCCTCCACCCCCCATCTGACTGGCGAATTTGGCAATTGAGGGTCCGATCAGAATAACCAGAAGCGGGGGCAGGGTGAAGAGCATAGTTCCCAAAGTCAGCTTGGTAGGGATCGTATTGGCCTTTTCTTCGGCCCGCATGATGCGTTTGTCACGCATTTCTGACGAATAGACCCGCAAGGCATCGGCGATCGAGGTGCCGAAGCTGGACGATTGGATCAATGTGGTCACGAAAGAGGTGATGTCCGGCAAATCCACCCGTTCAGCCATGTCGCGCAGAACCGTCACGCGTTCCTTGCCTGCCTTTACCTCGTGCGCGACCATCTCGAATTCCTCGGCCAAGGCGGGGTAGCCGTTCTTGGCCTCGTTGCCGACGCGGATGATGGACTGGTCCAGCGACTGTCCGGCTTCGACGCAGACCAGCATCATGTCCAGCGCGTCGGGAAATCCTTCTGTGATCTCTTGCTGCCGCGTGCCGATCCGCCGCGTGACCCAGTACACCGGCAGGTAATAGCCAATGGCGGCGGGCAGGATGGTGTACATCACCATGGTCTGCGTCGTCATTTCCTGCTGGGTCGATTGCAAAAGGGTGTAGAGCAGTCCGAGGACCAGAACCCCGATGCCAAGCGCAAATTGCGAAAAGTGGAACAGCCGAACGGCGCTCTTGCCCCGATAGCCGGCGCGCAGCAGCTTCATCCGTGTGGCTGACAGCTCTTCAGCGCTTTTGGGTTCAAGGTAGTTGGCAAAGCGTTCCAGCTTGTCTGCCTTGGACGGCCCGCCCCGGCGCAGCTTTTCCACCTGCTCAGTTTTGCCCATCCGTTGCGCGCGGATCCGCTCCAGCGGGTCCTTTTCCTTTTTCAGGATGGTCGGCAGCGTTACGAAGATCAGGGCAAGCCCGACGCCTCCCAAAGCAAGCAGCGGCCCAATCGGGCCCAACAAGTCTGTCAGCATCACATTGATTTGGTTCACGATTTCCATGGCTGCCTCAGACTTTGATCGTCGTCATGATTTTCATGTAGATAACGTTGAAGGTCAGCATGATGCCGACAAAGATCCCCGCTGGCACAAAGGCCGCCGAGTCTTTCACACCGTCATAGTAGGTCGGGTCGATCATATTGATGGCGACGAGCGCACCCAAGGGAAAGGCCGACAGGAACATGCCCGACCATTTCGCTTCGGCGGTGATGGCACGGACCCGACGGAACAATTTGTAGCGGGCGCGGACAACCTTGGACAAACCTTCCAGAATCTCGGCAAGGTTGCCGCCTGATTGCTGCTGGATGGCCACGGCCACGGCAAGAAAGCGCAAGTCCTGGTTGTCCATCCGTTCGGCAAAGGATTTCAGACTGTCGGCCACGTTGCGGCCATAGGCGGCCTCGTCTGCGATCAGACCGAATTCGGTGCCCAGTGGATCGGGGACTTCCTTGGCCACGATCCCTATGGCAGAGGCAAAGGGGTGGCCCACGCGCAATGATCGGACCATCAGTTCAACGGCATCGGCAAGCTGTTCTTCCATCAGACTGACGCGTTTCTTGGCCTTCTTGTTGACCCAGAAATACACGCCGCCAATCCCCATCAACACCGCGATGGCAATGCGCACCGGTGTATCTGCGCCAGTGGCGAAGGTCAGGCCCGCGTAGGCAAAGACCGACACCAATGCCATGATCCCCACCAATTGCTTGGGAGAAAAGGCGATGTTGCCCTTTTGTGCCTTGTCGGCAAGCAGCGAATACAGCGGTATCCCCCGAGAGGCCATGTGCTGGCTCATCTCCTTGCGGAGTTGTTCCAGAACCTGTTCGCGGTTGCCGTTCTTTTGCATCAAGGCCAGACGGCGGCTGACGCGGCTGTCCATGCTGATGGATTTGCCGAAAACGGTCAGATAAAGGCCCTCGACAAGGACCACGACCGCGACAAAAATCATCACATATATCAGTGGTGCGGCTGAAATCTCCATGAACGTGCCCCCTTACACGATCGGTTCGTAAATGGATGAAGGCAGGTCATAGCCCCACTGGCGGAACCGGTCGGAATACGCCGACCGGATGCCGGTTGCGTTGAAGCGCCCAATGATCTTTCCGTTGGATTCAAGGCCCAGCCGTTCGTAGCGGAAGATTTCCTGCATCGAGATCACCTCGCCTTCCATGCCGGTCACTTCGGTGATCGATACCATCCGGCGCGAGCCGTCCTGAAGGCGGCTGGCTTGCACGATCAGGTTCACAGCCGACGAAATCTGGCTGCGCATGGCCTTGATCGGCATTTCGATGCCCGACATGGCGATCATGTTTTCCAGACGGCTGACGGCATCGCGGGCCGAGTTGGCGTGGATCGTGGTCATCGATCCGTCGTGACCGGTGTTCATGGCCTGCAACATGTCGATGACTTCTTCGCCGCGGGTTTCGCCGACGATGATCCGGTCTGGGCGCATCCGCAGGGCGTTGCGAAGACAGTCGCGCTGGGTCACAGCACCTTTGCCTTCGACGTTTGGCGGGCGGCTTTCCATGCGGCCGACGTGCACCTGTTGCAGCTGAAGTTCGGCAGTGTCTTCGATGGTCAGGATCCGTTCCGTGTTGTCGATGAAAGACGACAGCGCGTTCAGTGTGGTGGTTTTCCCTGAACCGGTTCCACCTGACACGATGACATTCAGACGGGTGGCGACGGCCGCTTGCAGATAGGCCGCCATTTCTTCGGTGAAGGCGCCGAACTTCACCAGATCGGGAACACCCAGCTTTTCCTTTTTGAACTTCCGGATCGACACCAGCGATCCGTCCACCGCCACCGGTGGGACCATACAGTTGAAGCGTGATCCATCTGCCAGACGCGCGTCACAGTAGGGGTTCGATTCATCGACGCGCCGACCGACGGCAGATACGATCTTGTCGATGATCCGCAAAAGGTGGCGTTCGTCCTTGAAGGTGACGTCGGTCAGCGACAGCTTGCCGCCCCGTTCGACAAAGATGCGCTTGGGTCCATTCACAAGAATGTCGTTGACGGTTTCATCCTTCAACAACGTCTCCAGCGGACCAAGACCCATCACCTCGTCATACAGTTCCTGATGCAGGATCTGGCGGTCCAGCGCGTTCAGCGCGACGCTCATCTCGTCCAGCGCTTCGGCGGTAATCGACGCGATTTCCTGCTTCAGGCTTGATTCAGAGGCTTTTTCCAAAGCAGCGAGGTTGAGGTTGTCAAGCAGACGCTTGTGCAACTCGACCTTCAACTCCATCATTTTGTCTTTGCGCTTTTTCTCTTTGTCCGACGCCATGGCTTCGGCGGCGGATTTCGGAGGTGGGGCAGCAGGCCCCGGGCGCGCGGTGACAGCGACGGGTTTGGGGGTGGACGACGCGATCGGCGCCACTGGTCCCGACGATGTGACAGGCTTCAGACCTGATGCTGCCGGACCGCTTTCTGGTTTCTTGAATCGCGAAAACATTTGTATGCCCCCTTGGCCCGTTTACGCTTTGCCCGCCTCTGCACCCTTGTTCAGGTCGTGCAGAGATTTGGCGAGTTTCTGAATTTCCTTGCGCAGCGGGTTCTTCGCTGCACTTTCGGCCAGCGGCAGGCCGTGATCGTTGGCCTGTGTCACTTGAATACTGCCATCGGGCAGTTGCACTTCGATCGCGATATCAAGGCTTTCGGCCATGCGTTTGACGCGGCTTTTGCCGGACAGGTCGGTAAACTTCGGCGCCCGGTTCAGGACATAACGCAGTTTTTCATGCGGCAGGGCTTCGGCCTTGAGCGCGCGGATCAAGCGCAGGACGTTCTGGGCGGACCGCAGATCGAGTTCCATCAGCGCGAAATAGACGTGCGCGCGGGTCAACACGGATTCGGTCCACGCCACAATGGTTTTCGGCATGTCGATGATCACATAGTCGAAATTTGCGGCCGCCATATCAACGATCCGGCCAATATCTTCCGGCCCGATGATATCCAAAGGCAGCATGTCGGCCGGCGCGGTGAACACATGCAGACGGTCATTGAATGTGAGCATGGACTGCAGAAAGGCGTCGCTGTCGATACTTCCGGTATCGGACAGGATTTCGAACACAACCTCCTTGCGCGGCAGATCCAGATAGGTGGCTGCCGATCCGTATTGGAAATCGAAGTCAAGCAGGCAGACCCGCGGAGCGTCGGTCTTGGTGATGGTCGCAAGTTCCCATGCAAGGTTGACCGCAAAGGTCGATGCGCCGGTTCCTCCGGCCAGACCGTGCACCGGCAAGACCACTCCTTCGCGGTCGCCCTTTGCCTTGAACTTCGGCGTGGTGACGGCCTCGGCATCCTCTTCCACGACAGCGGCGGCAGCGGGGGCCACAGGAGCAGGTTTGCGCAGGCGTTCGATCGCTTCGTGCAGCGCGCCGTCGGGCAGCGGATAGGGTACGAAATCATCGGCACCCAGGCGCAGCAACTGATGCAGTGCGATCGGGCTAAGCTGATCTGCGATCAGAACCACCTTGATGCTGCGCGCCTTTGAGGTCCGGATGATTTCGGAGATGCGGGTCAGATCGGCCTCGTCCTCGGCATCGACGGCAATGGCTACGAATTCCAGAGTTGAAGCTTCCGGTTGGCCGATGAACACTAGCGCGTCGTCAAAGGACAAATCGCCCCAACTTTCGCCCAGTTCGTTTTCCATGTCGTCGATCAGAAGCTCAAAGTTCTGCACATCGCGCGAAATCGTGCAGGCCACGATTGGCGCTGGATCCGGTTGAAGGGTTGCCACACTCGTCATCTCGCCTCTTGTCCTTCCAGAAGACGGCCCGTGCGGCAGGGCATCCACCAAATGTGGACTTCACCCATATGTTTGCCGCGGAACCGTGCAGGGCTTTCCCTGCGACTGTTTCCATTGGGTCGATCAATGCTGGGGAATGGTGGCAGGATTGGGGCTAAAAAATCGCGATTCTCTGATTTTTTGCTTGTGCGTCAACACTGTTGGTCCTGTTGGCGCGTTAGATGCAAAGAGGGCCGAAATCCCGGCCCTCTTTGTAAACAGTGCAAGATCGCGGATTCTGCAGGCACAGACCCCAAAGATCCGGATCAGTCGCCCGGGTTGACCTGTGTACTGATCGTCGTGTTGACCGGATGCGGACGCGTGGCGCTTGCAACATACTCGCGGAAGATGACCTGGGCGTATTTTCCGTTCAGTGGCGCGCTTGAACCTTTGCGGAACCCTGCCACTTCGGTCACGGTGCGCCGGTTGGCTTCTTCCGGTCCCTGCGTTGCAACCACCGGGCGGGTCTTGCCATAGGACACCAGAGCCTGAAGCCGGTTGCGGCTGATGCCTTGCGATGCAAAGAAGGCGACGACAGCTTCGGCCCGGCGCTGGCCAAGCCTTTGGTTATAGCTGTTCGAGCCGACAAGATCGGTATGGCCATAGACTGAAAAGCGCAGTTCAGGGAACTGACGGATCCAGTCCGCCTGTTGGGCCAGAATGCGCCGCGCTTCAGGGGTCAGCTGCGCACTGTTGAACGCGAAGGTGACAGTGCTTGGCACCTCGGCCCGGAAGCGCGTATTCAACTGATAGGTGGCATTGATCTCGCCCGACATGACCGAAGCGTTGTTTCGGGTCACGTCACCAAAACCGCCTTCGTCCACCTCGTAGCCCAACGAGCGGTCGAAACTCGGGGATGTTGAACAGGCTGCAAGGCTGCCAGCAAGAAAGATCGTCATCAGCGCTGTGGATGTCTTTCGCATGGCCCTACTCCATCACGTAGCCATAGGAACTGCTGAAATCCTGACGCGCGACTTCACCCGCCGCCCCTCTGGGGGCTTTGGCGACGGTGCCGTTCAGGAAGAACTCCCGTTCCGTTGGCAGGCGGACCCGGTCGGTTGGCAAGGCGTAAACGTCGCCTTTGGTGGGCGTTACCAGATGTGGCGTGATGATGATCACCAATTCCGACTGGTTGCGCTGATAGTCCGAACTGCGGAACAGCGCGCCAAGGATGGGCACGTCGCCGATCCAGGGCAGTTGATTGTTCAGATTGCGGAAATCATCTTGCAGCAGACCTGCGACCGCAAAGCTTTCGCCGTCGCGCATCTCGACCGTGGTCGAAGTTTCGCGGCGTTTGAAGGCGTTGATCGAAAAGCCACCCGATTCAATCGTGATCGTGGTGTCGATCGACGACACCGCCGCATTGAGTTGCAGGTTGATGATGTCCCCATCAACCACGGTGGGAGTGAAGTTCAATTCCACCCCGAACGGTTTATAGTCGATCACCACGCCATCGGTTGTCAGCACCGGAATTGGATATTCGCCGCCGCCCAGAAACTTTGCCTCTTGCCCCGAAAGGGCAGTCAGGTTCGGTTCGGCAAGGGTGCGCACCACGCCCTTGGATTCAAGGGCCTCCAGCAGCACGGCAAACTGCACCGACCCTGCGGTAAATCCAAGACCCACGGCGCCGCGGGTTCCGGGTGACACTTCGATCGGGTTGCCGATGGCATTGTTGCCCGACAACCAGCTTCCGGTTTCGGCTGAAATCCCGAGCTTGTTTCCGCCCTGCGCCGCCAGCGACACGCCAAGGTTTTTGGCCACCGAGCGCTGCATTTCTGCAAAGCGGACTTTCAGCATCACCTGCTGGGTTCCGCCAACGCTCATCAGGTTGGACACCCGTTCCGGCGCGTAGCGTTCAGCCAGATCCAGAGCGCGGTCCAGCTTGGCGGTCGATGAGACAACGCCCGACAGCACGATTCCGTCATTGGCGGTGCGGACTTCGATGGGCTCGCCGGGCAAGATCTGTTGCAACCGTTCCTTGAACTCGGCGATATCCGGCGTCACATGCACATCGACGTTGGAAATCAAGCGACCATCGGGGGACAGCAGGGTAAGCGTTGTGCGACCGGGTGTCTTGCCAAGCACATAGATGGATCGGTCCGACAAGGTCGAGATGTCTGCAATGCCGGGGTTGGCGATCGACAGTTCGGCAAAGGGGGTATCACTTTCCACAACCACCGCCCGGTTCATCGGAACCTTCAGCGGCGCCGAAACCGACCCCTGCATGACCCGCAATGTTTCTGCCGTGGCAACACTGCACAGTGCCGTCGTGGCCAAGGCAGCAGCCATCAGGCCCGCCTTGAAAATGATCTTCATGCTCATGTGACCTGCCCTTTCGATCACGCCTCATTTCGGGTCTTTACGCCCGTATTTCATGTCAAGATGCATGCATTGCCGTTTTTTTGCAATAATCAAACAGTTATTCGGCAAAGCTTATGTGGATAACTTGCAACAAGCCGCAACAGTTCGGTCAAACGAAAAGGGCGGCCACCAGATAAAGTGCCGCCCTCCTCTGATCTTGCACTCAGTTGGTGCAAGGGATGGGGACTTCGATCCGTTCATTGCCATTGCGCTGGATCACCGTACACACTTTTTCGGCTTCCACCTGAACCACTTCCCGCTTTTGAATGTTCAAAAGCGCGGTGCTGTCCACCTCGATCGTGCCAGTGATCGTGTCATCTGCGGACCCGACCAGAGACAGGGCCAGACGCCCGGTTGCCTGCGCCTGTGCCAGACGTGCCACCTGTTCGGGAGACGCGGCAACAGTGACGGTGCGTGCGACGATGGCTCCGGACTGCGCTCCAGCCTGCTGGTCCACCGCAATGATGCGGGTCGAGCTTTCAATCAGGCGCGTCAGCTCGCTGCCCATACCATCTACGTTCCCGGTCCAGTACACGTCCACACGGTCGCCCGGCTGCACAAAACCAGACACCCCCGATGCGACATCCACCTTTATTGCAAAAGCGCGCATGCCCTTGGCGATCTGTCCGGTCAGTCCGGCAGACTGGCCTGGATCAGTGACTTTCGAGGTGAGGATCGGTTCGAATTTTTCCATCTGGCGCAGGACGAAACGACTTTCCTTCGTGGTGGCCGGGAACAACGTGGCCTGATCCATGAAAGCGCCTTCGGGAAGCGAGTTTTGTGGCCAATAGACAAGCTGAACGTCTTCCGGCACCAGTGCCTCACCATAATTCTTGGTCTTGTTCACAACATAGACCTGGACAATCGGTCCGACCTGCGCCCGCAACTGACGTTCTTGCTCCAACGCAGACTGTGTCTGCCCGATATAGCCTTGGGCCATATATACCGCCGTGCCAGCAAGCCCTACGCCCGCCACAAGCACGAGTCCAAACATGCCTCGCATCCCAATACCCTTTCCCACCATGGCCGTGACGCACGGCTGCGTCCATCGACCCGTCAGACCAAAACCCGCTAGTTGCGGGTGTAGGCCGTTTCTATATCGTTGTTGATCTTTGTGGCCGCATCGCGGAAATGCTGTTCGGTGATCACGGTGAACAACATGATTGCCATGCCGGCAATCGCAGCAGTCAAAACGACCCAGTCCACCGTCACGGCACCGTCTTCACGCTGCCAGAATCGCTTGAGGCTCAAGCTGTCCGTGATGCGGTGAATACTCATCTTGCTTGCTCCTGATGGGTTTCCCAACCGTGCTGCCACCCGGGCGAGGCGAAGCTGGGATAAAATCGCAACTATCAAGGGTTGTGCGCGCTGTAGGCAGCACCGCCCGACGTAAGAAGGCGCAGACCGAGGGATCGGTCCGCGCCCTCAAGCTCAACTGGACAACAGCTTGTCGTCCTGTGCCGCCATTAAGGTGCGGTACGGCCGATCGTGGTGGCGTTCTGAATGTCATTGCCGATCGCGGTGCCAGCAGCTTGGATACGCGGCTGGATGGCGTTGATGACGATCAGGCCCAGGCCCACAACAGCAGCGGTCAGCACGACCCAGTCAACGGTCACGGCGCCAGATTCGTCGTTCTTGAAGTTCTTGAAGATGTTCAGCAGTTTCATGGTGTTCTCTCTTTCACATGTTGCTTTGGTCGTTCTCACCGTTCAGCGTCTTCTTCGGTCTGGCCTCTGTTCCGCGCCGTCTGCCGTTCGGTATGAGCATCTTTTCGCCTTCAATCGTGGCAAGATCTGGGAAGGGATCAGGTCTTTTTCTGTCGGATGAATATTTTCTTAAACTGCCAAGCAAGTCATTGATTGGGTGTAAATAAATTTTTTACTAACCGGTTTGATCTTAACCGTTTGACTGCCAATTGCGGCAATTTCGCCAGAATTGGAGGCGTTTTTCCACGGTGGATGGCGAGACGGCCATTTTCATGCAATCCTGTAAGCAAGAAAAACAACAGACGGGCATCGAGCAGCGATGCGATTCATGGCAGGACTTCTGGCCGCGGGACTCAGCCTCGCGCCCGTTTCGGGCGCGGCTGAAGGGCTGTCGGGCGAACGCGACTTCTCGTTCAAGCGGGTCAAGGTCGGGGAAGGTGCGCGCAAGCGCATCACCGTCCAGATTGACCCGGTGGAACAGGCGCGGCTGATGGCGTTGGCGCCCAAGGTGAAACCGCGCGCGCCGACCGAGGAAGGTGCAGCCGAAACCGCGGCCGTGGCCAGCCCTGGCCCATTGATGCCGGGCCCAGCCAAGCGCACAGCCACATATGACTGGTTCTGGCAAACCGTGCCGACCGCACGGACCGCCGTGGCCGATCGGTTTGGCCTCGCTATGGCAACTTTGTCCAAGGGGCCGAAGGGCACTGGTGTGACCGCGCCCAGATTGCAGCACATGCAGGGGATCGCGTCCGACTATGGTCGCCATATCCTTGCCGCCACGATTGGCACTGATGTGTCGCCCGCGCTTGTACTTGCAGTGATCGGGGTGGAAAGCGCGGGCAAGGCGGATGCGGTGTCGTCGGCGGGGGCGCAAGGGCTGATGCAACTGATCCCGGCCACCGCCGCGCGGTTCAATGTGCAGGATTCCACCGATCCTGCCCAGAACATCAAGGGCGGCGTCGCCTATCTGAGCTGGCTGTTGAAGGAATTCGACCGCGATCCGCTGATGGTGCTGGCCGCCTATAACGCCGGCGAAGGAGCCGTGCGCGCGAATGACGGGATCCCGCCCTATGCCGAGACGCGCGATTATGTGCCAAAGGTGCTGGCGGCGTGGCAGGTGGCGCAAGGACTGTGCCTGACGCCACCGGAGTTGGTGACGGACCCTTGTGTGTTCAAGGTGATTTCTGCGTCGAACTGAAGCAGGGGGGGCTGTCTGCCCCCCTCGGCCTGCGGCCTCACCCCCCGAGGATATTTTTGAACAGATGAGGAAGATGCTGTCGCTTTGGCACCGGCTCCGTCTGGGTCACTGTCAGGCGTCGGTTCGGTCAGTCAACGAGCGTCGCTTCGGTGGCGGCGCGCAAGTCGGCTTCGGTGACACCATCGGCCAGTTCGACGATCTTCAGCCCGCCGTCCACCACATCCAGCACCCCAAGGTTCGAGATGATGCGATTGACGACTCCCTTGCCGGTCAGCGGCAGGGTGCAGGCTTTCAGCACCTTCGACTCGCCATGCTTGGACGTGTGGTCCATCACCACCACCACGCGGCCTACGCCGGCCACGAGGTCCATGGCCCCTCCCATGCCCTTGACCAGCTTGCCGGGGATCATCCAGTTGGCCAGATCGCCGGTTTCGGACACCTCCATCGCGCCTAGGATAGCCATGGCGATCTTGCCGCCGCGGATCATCGCGAAAGACTGGGCCGAGTCGAAGAACGCGGTTTGCGGCAGTTCGGTGATGGTTTGCTTGCCTGCGTTGATCAGGTCGGCATCCTCTTCGCCTTCATAAGGAAAAGGGCCCATGCCGAGCATGCCGTTTTCCGATTGCAGCGTCACTTCGACCCCGTCGGGGATGTAATTCGCGACCAGCGTCGGGATGCCGATGCCGAGGTTCACATACCAGCCGTCTTGCAGTTCCTGCGCCGCACGCGCGGCCATTTGGTTCCGGTCCCAAGGCATTTGTCTCTCCTTCTCAGGCGTGGGTCAGGCCCGCACGGCTTGCGGTGGCCTGTTTCATTGTGGGAATAGCCAACAGCGCCCTCAGGGCAATGAGGCCATAGTCATCGTTCATGTGACGGGCGTCTCGGGCGGCGTCGTCCAAAAATCGGTCTTGTGTCAAGAACGGGTGTTCAAGTGTTTCCCGCGGTTGCAGTAGACCACCCAAACCACGGGTGGCCGTTGCGGATGTGATCTCGGTTTCGAACAGATCCATCATTTCGGAGGCATGTGGCAGACTGCTGGCGGTTGCGGTCACCGGTTCGAAGTGCCCGCTCTCTCGTTGGGTGATGCAAGCGGCAGGGTAGGGCGCGGGCATCAGCACACAGCGTTCATCCAGCCGGATGCGCGCGGTCAGGGCGGCAAGGGTCGCGTCAACTTCGGCCCGGACGGCGGCGCGAAGGAAGCTGTCGGACACGCCAAGCGCCCCATCGCGCCGCCCCCGATGCAAGGGCTGAAGCGCGCCAAAAAGCGTCAGGACAGGCCGCAGGTTGAAGCGCAGACCCACAAGAAAAATGCGGTCATGCGCCGACAGGTCCGCATGGGAACAGTCATTCCATTGGTCCACTTTGCGCAGGCTGACACGATCGGTCGGATCCGGGCGCAAAATACCGTCTGCGTCGGTTCTGGCCTTGTCAAAGGCGGCACCCGGCAGGCCCCAGAAGGTCAGGTCCAGACCGGGATCGTCAGTGGCAAGTGCAGGGAAGGCGCGGCGCAAGGTTGCTGCATGGGAATTGCCAAGCACCAGGACACGGGTCATGGCTTTGCCCCCCCGGCCGCAGGGTCGTTCAACGCTTCTTCGCAGACGATCGCATTGTCGTCTTCTGCTGGTCGTTCGGGACCGGCCTTTGAATTGGTTGCAGGGCCGTTGAAGACGTCGTGTGCGGCCATGAATTGCTTAATGACGACAGACACACCCCTTGGCGTCGGCTGGCGCAGGTTGGGTTGGAAGAACGCCCCCTTTGCGGCCGGATTGGTGATGATTTCATACGACGGAAAGTAGTCGATGTCCGGATCGGTCTCGGTCAATGTGGCGGCGGCTGCGCGCAGAATTGCTTTGCTGGCGGTTGAAGCTGTCAGGACATGGTCGCCGCTCGCCGTGGCAACCAGTGGGCCGGGGGCGACGGTCAGCACAAGTTTCACCTCAGGCGTGAAGGCGCGCAAAAGACAAAGGATCGCGCGCACATCGGCCACGATGGCGTCGTGCCCAAGATTGAGAAAGCCGATGTCTGCGCCGTTCGGGGCATCGGCAATGACACCGGGAGCGGTTGGATAGACCGTGCCAGACGCCTTGTCGTGCCATGTTTCCGTAAGGCCCAGCGTGAAGATGACCACCCGTGCCTGTATGACGGCATCTGCAAAGGCCGAAAGGTGATCAAGCCGCGAGTCGATGACTGACCCGGCACTGCGGTGGCCATCTGGGTCCACATTCGGACGCAAGGCATCATAAAAGCGCCCGTTACGCGTCCAGACCGGATGGGCGGGCTTTTGGTCGCCTGCCGCCTCGCGCAGAAGGTTCAGAAAATGGCGCGGGTTGTAGATGTTGCCGAAACGGGCCGAGAAGGTGCCGTAGAAGAACCGCGCCGCGACTGTGTGATCGACCCCGTCAGGGACGGGCTCGGCCTCGATCACCGCAAATCCTGCCGACTTGAGCGCGCTGTGGACGTGTTGGGCGAAGCAGCTTCCGGCGGTAAAGATGGGTGTGTCGCGGGTGATGCGAAAGCGGGGTGTGTAAAGGCCGCGCAGTCGCCCCGGCCCGCGAGACGCGACCGCCGTGCGCCAAAAGGCCCGGTCAGGTAGTCCGTCATAGGGGGAAACGGCCACGACCGCGCCGCTTTCGTCAGGCGCGCTTGCGCAGGGTGCGCTGTTCGATGCGTTTCTCGTGCTGGCCTTGGATGATGCGATGCACATAGATGCCCGGCAAATGGATGGTATCGGGGTCGAGTGACCCAAGTGGCACGATCTCTTCGACCTCGACGACACAGATCTTGCCGCAGGTGGCGGCTGGTGGGTTGAAGTTGCGCGCGGTCTTTCGGAACACGAGGTTGCCCGACGGGTCGGCTTTCCAGGCCTTGACGATGGACAGGTCGGCGACGATGCCACGTTCCATGATGTAGTCCTGCCCGTCGAAATTCATCACCGGTTTGCCCTCGGCGATCACCGTGCCAACGCCGGTCTTGGTGTAAAAGCCGGGGATGCCCGCGCCGCCCGCGCGCATGCGCTCGGCCAAGGTGCCTTGGGGGTTGAATTCCAACTCAAGCTCTCCGGACAGATACTGACGCATGAATTCGGCGTTTTCGCCAACATAGGACGAAATCATCTTCTTCACCTGCCGCGTTTCCAGCAGGACACCAAGACCAAACCCGTCAACACCGGCGTTGTTGGAAGCCACCGTCAAATTCTTGGTGCCTGCGTCGCGGATGGCCGCGATCAACAGTTCAGGAATTCCGCACAGGCCAAAGCCCCCACTGGCGATGAACATTCCGTCGAACAGCAACCCATCAAGCGCTGATCCGGCATCTGGATAGACCTTTTTCATGGCGACCTTTCCCACAAAGCTTTGGGCCATAAAGCGGAGGAACAGCGGGGAAGTCAATTGCCGCGGTGCAGCGTCCTGTGTCAGGGGCGCGACAACTCCAAGAGCCTGTCGCCATCCGCGATCAGGGTCAGGCGGCTATCGTTTGACAGCTCAAAGCCTGCGCTTTTGCCCAGCAGGTCAAGGAAGCGTGCTTCGAACGCCATATGGTCGGGTGGGCAAGCCATGCGTGTGGACAGGGGCAGTCCAAAGCGCAATTCGGCCCCCGCTTGCGCAAGAGTGCCGGAAAACCGGTTGCAGCCGGAATGACCCGAGTAGCGGTCCCCGTCGACGGTCAGCGTCGCGGTCAGTCCGGCGGGGGTGGGCTGGTCTTGCATCCGGTCCAGCAGCCATGTGCCTTGAAGCAATGTCATCGGATCTCCTCCGCAGCCCGACAGGGGTGGGTCGGTGCCCAGACGGGCTGTTGCCGGATGCGGCAGGCCGGTTTCGGCGTCCCGACACAGACCGGGTGCAAGGACAAAGGTTGGCAAGCCTGGGCTGTGCCAGACAACGGTGTCCCCAACCGCTTGCGGCACCAATGGAACTGACCTGCCTGCCGTGCCATCGGGCATCGAGTAGTCGGCACCCGTTGGCGACAGCGTGGCTCGCCACGCAGGATCGCTGCCACGCAGGGTCACTGGCGCGCGGCTTGGGTCGGGAAAAGCACTGCATGGGGGCAGGGCCTCGCCTGCCCAGGTAAGAACGATCTTTGTGTCGGTGCTGTGCAGGGTGGTTGCCGGTGTCCTCCCATCACTGAACTCGCGGCCTGTATCATCGGACACCGGTTTCAATGCAGCCAGCGTGTCGCCGCGCTGGATCAGCGCATCATGCCCGGCGTAGCCGATCTGCACCAAGGCTGGGCCACACGCCAGCCAACTGGAAAAGCCAAGCGGCGCCTGTGCGCGCAACAGGACGTCGCCAAGGTTGATGTCGCGATCGCCTGCGGGCAGATGGATTGGGGCGCTCAGCCAGCGCTGCCCTGCTGGCGTGCGGATCATCGCCCGCAACAGTCCGGGTTCATCGGCGATGGTCAGGCGAAAGGGTTGGGACGGCACAGTCAAAGGCTCGCTCTGGTCCTGTTGGCGGCCGTCCGGCCACAGAACTTCTACCGTAAGACTGCTGCCATTCGGCAGGATCATGCGTTCGAGCAGTTGGGCGGTTCCGCTGACATCCCGGGCCAGTGCGGGTGCGGGTCCAACTGACAAGATGATCAGACTTGCAAGGATTGGGCGGGAGAGCATGGCGGTGGCTCGCACTGTTGACACGGCCAGCTTGCGGTTGAAGGCGGCTGCACGTCAATGGTCGAGGCTGACACCCTATCAATGGATTTGCCGTTGCCTATGCCAGACAGCGGCGAAAGCCGGTGGGATGAGCCAGTCAGAAATCCGGCATCGAAACAGATTTTTGTCCTCCGGCCCCTTTCCCCTGCCGCCATGACAGCTATGGTGCGACAACGCTGCCCGCGTGGTGAAATGGTAGACACAAGGGACTTAAAATCCCTAGGCCGAATGGCCGTGCCGGTTCAAGTCCGGCCGCGGGTACCAATCTCTAATAAATGGTTTCGACTCTCAAACCGTCAAGCTGTCACAGGATCCAGTGGCTGACAGCATTTTGCTGGACGCGACCGCAGGCCATGTGGCCACGCTGGTGACGCGGGACACCCTTTGGACCGCGAACTCAACAGGTGTGCAGGACAAGCAGAAGAGGGTTGTGTTCGAATCCGGCATTGTTAGACAGCATGCTGCACTTGCTGCCAGCGGGGATCACTTATGCGCAACACCGCAAGGCGAACCGGGATGGCGATGTGCCCGACTGTTTGGTCCTGTGGGTTTGGGCTGCTCTGGGGTCAGATCGGGCCTTCCTTCACCGACTCCATTGCCACATAGGTCGATGTGCTGGTGACGTGCGGCAGCGCGCTGATCCGTTCGGCCAACACGCGGCGATAGTCCTGAATATCGGCTGTGCGCACCTTCAGCAGATAGTCAAAGCGGCTTGCGATCATGTGGCATTGTTCGACCTCGGGCACGGTCATCACCGCCTTGTTGAAGGCTTGCAAGGCGGCCTCTCGCGTATCGGACAGCTTCACCTCGACAAAAGCCACATGGGCGAGGCCCATCTTGATCGGGTCCAGACCGGCGCGGTAGCCGGTGATGACGCCCAATTCCTCAAGGCGTTTCATCCGGGCCTGTGTCGGGCTTTTCGACAGCCCGATGCGGCGAGCGAGTTCCACCGCGCTGATCCTGCCTTCCCCCGACAGGACGCGCAGAATGGCCTGGTCGAAACGGTCCAGATCGGGTTGGGCGTTTGACATCGAGATTTCCTGATTTGCAGGCCAAATGGCTTCGCCAACGACTATATTCAGGTGAACAGCCTTTGAATAGCGCAGTATCATCGCCTGAACAGGAGAACAACGATGCCCCGCGATTCCCAAACCAGCCCATGGTCGATCATCCAGAACGAGGCACTGCGTGATGAACCGGTGCTTGTGCAATCCCTGATCGTTGACGCAGATCTTTCTGCAGACGCCCGCGCCATGATTTCGGCAGATGGTGCCGATCTGGTGTCGCGGATCCGCCAAAGTGCCAAACCGGGGTTGATGGAGGTGTTTCTTGCCGAATACGGGCTATCTACCGACGAAGGCATCGCGCTGATGTGTCTGGCCGAAGCGCTGTTGCGGGTGCCGGACGCCGAGACCATGGATGCCTTGATCGAAGACAAGATCGCGCCGTCCGATTGGGGTCGCCATCTGGGGCGGTCGGCGTCAAGTCTTGTGAACGCGTCAACCTGGGCCCTGATGCTGACGGGCAAAGTGTTGGACGACCGGGAGCCGGGCGTGGTTGGACATCTGCGCGCTGCCGTAAAGCGCTTGGGCGAGCCAGTCATCCGGGGGGCCGTCGCCCGTGCGATGAAGGAAATGGGTCGCAATTTCGTGCTGGGAGAGACGATCACCGACGCCATGCAGCGGGCACGCGAGTTGGAGGGCAAGGGCTATACCTACAGCTACGACATGCTGGGCGAGGCGGCGCGTACCGAAGCCGATGCACGGCGGTATCATCTGGCCTATTCGAAAGCCATCTCTGCGATTGCCGGGGCCGCCAAGGGCAATGATATCCGCGCCAATCCCGGCATTTCGGTCAAGCTGTCGGCCTTGCATCCAAGATACGAGGTGGCCAAGCGTGCCCGCGTGATGACCGAACTGGTGCCGCGGGTGCGCGCGCTTGCGGGACTGGCGCGGGCCGCGGGGCTTGGCTTCAACATCGACGCCGAGGAAGCCGACCGGCTGGAATTGTCGCTTGAGGTCATCGAGGCGGTGCTGGCAGATGCCTCTCTGGCCGGTTGGGACGGGTTCGGCGTGGTGGTGCAGGCCTACGGTCGGCGCGCGGGGGCTGTGATCGACTGGCTGCAGGACACGGCCACCCGGCTGGACCGAAAGCTGATGGTCCGGCTGGTCAAGGGTGCCTATTGGGACGCCGAGGTGAAGCGGGGGCAGGTGCTTGGGTTGGACTCCTTTCCGGTGTTCACCCGCAAAGAGGCCACGGACGTATCCTACATCGCAAACGCGCGCAAACTGCTGGGCATGACAGACCGGATTTACCCGCAATTCGCCACCCACAACGCGCATACAGTCGCGGCGGTGCTGCACATGGCCACCGAGATGGGCGTCGATGCGATGGCCTACGAATTCCAGCGCCTGCATGGCATGGGCGAGCGGCTTCATGACATCGTGCTGACCGATCGGGGAACCCGCTGCCGGATTTATGCGCCTGTGGGGGCGCATCGCGATTTGCTGGCTTACCTCGTCCGGCGGTTGCTTGAAAACGGCGCGAATTCCAGTTTCGTCAACCAGATCGTCGATGAAGACGTGCCACCGTTGCGCGTTGCAGCCTGCCCGTTGACGATGGTGGAAGGGATGAGCCTGCCAAACAAGGCGCTGCTGACGGGCCCCACGCTGTTCGGCGAACGCAAGAATGCGCGCGGGTTCGATCTGACCGCGACCCCGGATCTGGCGGCGATCGAGGCCGCGCGTGCGCCGTTCTGCGACACGCTGTTCGAGGCCGGACCGATGCTTGCTGGTCGTGTGGCAGGCGGATTGCGCCGCGAGGGTTTGAACCCGGCAACTGGGGCACGGGTGGGCTTTGTAGTCGAGGCCGCGCAGGCAGATGTGGACAGCGCGCTGCGGTTGGCCGAGCCATGGCAGGCTGCACCACCTGAACGCGCAGAAATACTGCGGCGGGCGGCGGATCTTTATGAAGCGGATTTCGGACCAATCTTTGCCCTGCTGGCGCGCGAGGCGGGAAAGACGCAAGCCGACGCAGTGGCAGAACTGCGCGAAGCCGTGGATTTCCTGCGCTACTATGCCGACGGAGCCGAGGCGTTGTCGCATCCGGGCCGGGGGATCTTTGCCTGTATCAGTCCGTGGAACTTTCCGCTGGCGATTTTCACCGGGCAGATTGCGGCGGCGCTGGCGACGGGCAATGCGGTGCTGGCAAAACCCGCCGAGCAGACCCCGCTGATTGCGGCTTATGCGGTCGGGCTTTTGCACAAGGCGGGTGTGCCCCCGACAGCGCTGCAACTTTTGCCGGGCGACGGTGCTGTGGGCGCGATGCTTACGCGCGATGCGCGGGTGGCCGGGGTGGCGTTTACGGGCGGCACCGACACGGCCCTGAAGATCCGGGCCAGCATGGCAGAGCATCTGCACCCCGGTGCGCCGTTGATTGCGGAAACCGGGGGCTTGAATGCCATGGTTGTGGATTCCACCGCGCTGCCGGAACAGGCCGTGCGCGATATCCTTGCCTCCAGCTTCCAGTCGGCTGGCCAGAGATGCTCGGCACTGCGCTGTCTTTACGTCCAAGAGGATATTGCCGACACTGTGCTGGAGATGCTGTTCGGCGCCATGGACGATCTCGCGCTGGGCGACCCGTGGGATCTGGCAACCGATGTGGGCCCGGTGATTGACGCCGAAGCGCAAGACACGATCCGTGCCCATGTGGCACAGGCGCGGGCAGAGGGGCGCGTGCTGAAAGAGATGCCCGCCCCGAACCAAGGCACCTTTGTGGGTCCAACGGTGATCCGCGTGCCGGGGATCGCGGCGATGCAGCGCGAGATTTTCGGGCCTGTCCTGCATGTGGCAACCTATCGGGCCACGGATCTGGACAAGGTGATCGCGGATGTGAATGGCACCGGCTATGGCCTGACCTTTGGTCTGCATACCCGGATCGACGACCGGGTGCAGAAGGTGGTGGCGACATGCAGGGTGGGCAACATCTATGTCAACCGCAACCAGATCGGTGCCGTGGTGGGCAGCCAGCCCTTCGGTGGTGAGGGTCTGTCGGGCACCGGGCCAAAAGCGGGCGGTCCCCATTACCTGCACAGGTTCACCCGTGCTGCGGCCCCGGAATTTGCGACGGATGACACGGTGACGACTGCAACAGCGCTGCGTCAGGCCCTTGCCGAACCCAAAGCCATTCCGGCGGCGCAGACCACGGACCTTCCCGGACCAACAGGCGAGTCAAACCGGCTGACCCGCGTGGCGCGGGCACCGGTCCTGTGTCTTGGCCCAACGGCAGCAGGTGCATTGGCACAGGCCGAGGCCATTCGCGCTTTGGGAGGGCTTGCAGTCGAAGCCCCGGCACTTGCCGCCGACGTGTTGATCGAGACACCGGATATCGCGGGGGCAATCTGGTGGGGAGATGCAGCAACGGCGCAGGGCTATGCGCAGTCGTTGGCCGCGCGCAAGGGGCCGATCCTGCCACTTGTCACCGATATGCCAGATGCCGCCCACGCCACGCTGGAACGTCATGTCTGCATTGACACAACGGCATCGGGGGGGAATGCGCAGCTGCTTGCGACTGCTGCGGGCTGACCGGGTTGCAAGCGGAGCAGCTGCGCCGCACGCTTTTTCTGTCGGCTCTGGCCTGCGGCCAACCGCCTCCCGGCAGGCTGCCTTGTCTGTTAACTGGCGAAGACGCGTGTTGCGGTGTTTTCAAGTATTGACGGCAACGGGCGCGCATTGAATGTTGGCACGGCATGTTTCCTATTCGCGATCATAACCCGTCGGGACGGACGCCAGTCGTCACTTACCTGCTGATCGCGGTGAATGTCGTGGTATTCTTGTCCTATTATCTGGCGTTGGACTCCAGACAACTGGATTATTTCTTCTATGACTGGGGGTTTGTGCCACGCTTTGTCACCGAAGGGGTAAGCCTGCACGGAATCGTGACGCATATGTTCTTGCACGGCGGATGGATGCATTTGTTGGGCAACATGCTGTTCCTGTTCGTGTTTGGCGACAACATGGAAGACGAAATGGGGCACTTCGGCTTCGCCCTGTTCTACCTTGCGGCAGGTCTGGCGGCGGTGGGATTGCAGTATGTCGCCGACCCGAATTCGGAAATTCCCATGGTCGGTGCGTCCGGTGCGATTGCCGGAGTGATGGGGGGGTATCTTCTGTTGTTCCCCAGGGCGCGGGTCGATGTTCTGATCATCATTGTGATCTTCTTCCGGGTGTTCCCGATTCCGGCGTGGATCGTGTTGGGTGTGTGGTTCGGTTTGCAACTGTTCAACGGCGCGGTGACACCGATCGATGGCGGCGGCGTTGCCTATTGGGCCCATGCCGGGGGCTTTATCGCCGGGGTCGCGCTGACGCTTTCTGTCTGGCTGCGGCGTGGCGGGCCGGGGTTCTGGAGCCGCACACACGGCGCCCCGCCGCACCCCGAGGCGAGGTATAGCTTAAGCCGGTCGCGCGTGCCGCAGGTGCCGCGCCGACCGCGCTGACCTGCCTCAGGCCTCGTTGCGGATGATCTTTCGGAAGGGTTCGAACAACGCCTCGTTGCCGGCAATCAGGCTTCCGTCTTCCAACGGATCCTGACCGTCTCGGATGCCTGTGACCATACCGCCGGCCTCTTTGACCAGCAAGATACCTCCGGCGACGTCCCACGGCGACAGTTCGCGTTCCCAGTAGCCATCGAAACGCCCTGCCGCGACATAAGCGAGATCAAGTGCTGCCGCCCCCCAACGCCGCACGCCGGCACAAGCGGGCATCAGGCGGGCCAGATCCTGCAACATCGCGGGAAGGGTCTTTTTGGCCCCGAAGGGCACACCGGTTGCAAAGACCGCCTCGTGCATCTGTCGGCGACCCGAAACACGGATGCGCCGGCTATCGTTCAACCACGCCCCCGAGCCTTTTTCGGCCCAGAACATTTCATCCTTGGCGGCATCGTAAACCACCGACGATACGATTTCGCCCTTGTGCTCCAACGCGATCGACACGGCCCAGTGCGGCATGCCATGCAGAAAGTTTGTGGTGCCATCCAAGGGGTCAACAATCCAGCGACGGGTCGGGTCGGCACCGGCCGTAGTGCCGGTTTCCTCACCGAGCCAGCCATAGGTCGGGCGGCCGCCGAGCAAATCTTCCTTGATCATCCGTTCGGCCTCGCGGTCGGCCTTGGACACAAAATCGCCCGGTCCCTTGGTGGAAACCTGAAGGTTTTCCACCTCGCGGAAGTCTTTCACGAGGCTGCGGCCAGCGCGGCGGGCTGCCTTGATCATCAGGTTCAGGTTGGCACTGCCTTGCATCGTGAAAACTCCGTTCCGTTCAAGCGCCCGCGTATACGGTGCCCGGCCCCGATAGGAAAGGGGGAACGCAGAAATCCGTGAGTTGTTCTGTCACTCGCGCAAATACCGTCCGTTGACATAGCCTGTCACATCAAGCCCAACTGTGGACCGGATCAGGCACCAGCGGGTGTTGCCGCGCATCTCGCACCCCAAGTTTCGCACCCTTTCGCCTTCGACCAAAGTGGCGATCACACGGCTTTGGGTGGTGGGGGCTTGCCGAACGTTCAGCATATCACCGGCGGGCAGGCCGCGCACGCGCCAGAAGTCGGGTCCACCTGCCAGATCGTCATCGGTCGGGGGGCGTGTCGGAGGGGCACCAGCTTCGCGCAGGTAGCGCCCGTTGACAAAGCCGGTGATCCTTGACCCGCCAAGGGTCGTGATCCGGCACCAGCGGGTGTTTCCAGTCGCCCTGCAGCCCTGATTGCGGACACGTTCGCCATTGCGCAAGGTTCCAAGGATACGCGCCTGTGCCGATGGTGTCGCGCGGATATTCAGGCGGTCCGCCGCTCGCAGCCCGTAGACCTGCCAGAAATCCGGCCCGCCGGTGAAATTGTCGTCAGGTGAGGGTTTTGTCGGTCGGTCAGTCAGATACCGGCTGCGCAGGAACCCTTGGGCGCGGTCACCCGTCAGCTTCTGGACCTTGCACCACTTTGCACCGAAAACTTCTGCACAGCCGATATTCTGAACGGTTTCATTCAGGCGTACTGTTCCGGTCGCGTTGAACATGGTTCCCGGCAGGCTGCGCAACTGCAAGCGTTCGGTCGGTTTGATGCCGATGATCACCCATTGATCGGGAAGGCCGGCCCGGCTGAGCGCGACGTCCTGTGCGGCAACCGGTTGCGGTGCAATCATGGGAGCGACGGCCAGAAAGGCTAGCAGAAGTCTGGTCGCCAGACGCGTCAAACAGGAGGGCGATTGCAAGTACATGGGAATATCCTTCCGCAATCAGGGTGATACCACCAAAGAGTAAGTCCGGTTGCGCGAGTCTGGCAAGAGGTCTTAAAAAGTCATCCGCATGCAATTTTAGTCCGTTCTGGGGGGCTTTGCCTAACGAACCACAACAACACGCAAATTGGCCTTCCCCTCGGCCCGGACCATGTTGAACAGGATCCTTGCGTTCGACGGGTGCAGGCGGATGCATCCAGCGCTGGCAGGGCTGCCGAGTTTGCGGATCTGATCGGTGCCATGGATAGCGTAGTTGCCGTTGTAAAAGATCGCATAGGGCATTGGCGCGTTGTTGTAGCGGCTGGACCTGTGGTCGCGCGACAACCACTGTGCCCCTGCCCATTGTCCTGTCGGCGTGACCTTGCCTTGGCGCGCGGTCGAGACGGGCCACTCAAACAGTTTGCGACCTTCGTGATAGACTTCCATCACCTGCCTGCTCAGGCTGACCCGGGCCACAACGCGCTCGGGCTCTTGGGCCATGGACAATGTGGGAATGAGGAGGTTTACACCAAGGCAAAAGGCCAGTGCAGTGAAAAAACGGCGCATGCCATCCCCCGTCCCCAGACCTGCCCAGTCGAAATGATATTTTCTGACCATGCATCCAAGTCAATGAAGAATGCGTTGCGATGGCTCAGGCCTGATCCGAACAGTCGCACGCTTACAGCGAGTGGATCCATCGCACCTTGACTGTCTGCGAAGCCCGGCCTGTCACATCCGTTGAAGTTTGACCGGCTCGCTTCGGCACAACCGCAGGAAATGCGCCATGAACGGCTTGGCTGCGTCTTCGGTGCGGGTGGCGGCAAAGAGGCGTTTGGTAACGGTGTCCGGGCCAAGCGGGCGCGTGATGTAGTCGTCCTTGCCCTTGATCTCGCGCAGCACCCAGTCAGGCAGCACGGCCACGCCCCGGCCAGACGCCACAAGCATCAAGATAACCGCCGTCAGTTCCACCGTGCGTTGCGCGCGGGGCTCCACCTTGGCTGGGGTCAGCAATTCGGAAAACACGTCCAGTTTGTCACGCGTGACGGGATAGGTGATCAAAACCTGATCACGGAAATCTTCAGCAGCCACAAAATCTTTTTCAGCCAGAGGGTTGGTTGCTGCGGCGACAAAGGTTGGGTGATAGTCGAACAAGGGGTTGAAGGTGATGCCGGGCAGGTCCACCGGATTGGAGGAGATGACAAGATCCACCTCTTCGCGATTCAGGGCGGGAAGGGCGTCAAAGGCAAGACCCGCGCGGATGTCCACGTCCACCTCGGGCCAGGCATGGCGAAACAACTCCAGTACCGGGAACAGCCAGTCAAAGCAGGCATGACATTCGATGGCGATGTGCAGACGGCCGGTCTTGCCCGAACGCAAAGCGCGGAATTCTTCCTCCATCGCGTCGATTTCCGGCAGGATGCGGTCCGCAGCGCGCAGCATGCGTATGCCGGCAGCCGACAGCCGCATGGGCTTGGATCTGCGGACAAACAGCTCCATCCCAGCCTGATCTTCCAGATTTGCCACCTGATGTGACAGCGCCGATTGCGTCATGTTCAGGATGTCGGCTGCCCGTGCAAGGCCGCCCGCCTGATGGATCGCGCGGATGGTGCGCAGGTGCCGGAGTTCGATGTACATGAGGTTCACCACAAGATGATCGTGAAGTTTATGAATTTGTCTCACATCACGGAATCTGCGACAAGAGGTCATCACAAGGAGACGACCATGGCCACGCCGCGCATTTCGTTCGAGTTCTTCCCGCCCCAGACGCTGGATGCGTCGTTTCGTCTTTGGGAAACCGTGCAGGCGCTGGCCCCGATGCAGCCAGAGTTTGTTTCCGTGACCTATGGTGCGGGCGGCACTACCCGCAAACTGACCCATGATGCGGTGGCGACCATCGGCAAGAACTATGGCCTGAATGTCGCGGCACACCTGACCTGCGTCGATGCCACCCGCGCCGAGACACTTGAGATCGCGGCCGCCTATGCCGAGGCCGGCGTGACCGAGATCGTCGCCTTGCGGGGCGATGCGCCGAAAGGGGCCGAACGCTTCACCGCGCATCCCGATGGATTTGCCTCGTCGGTCGAGCTGATCGAGGCGTTGGCCGCGACGGGGAAATTCAAGCTGCGCGTCGGCGCCTACCCCGAACCGCACCCCGATGCTGCCGACACGCTGGCCGATGTGCGTTGGCTGAAGCGCAAGATCGATGCGGGGGCATCCAGCGCGATCACCCAGTTCTTCTTTGATGCAGACACGTTCTTCCGCTTCCGCGATCTGTGCGTGAAAGAAGGCATCACCGCGCCGATCATTCCGGGCATCCTGCCGATCACAAGCTGGCAAGGCGCCAAGAAATTCGCGCAGCGCTGCGGTTCGGCCGTTCCGGCGAAGCTGGACGAAGCCTTCACGATCGCCGCGCGTGACGGGCGCGAAGAACTGTATGCGTTGGCCCATTGCACCCAACTTTGCGACCACCTGCTGCAAGGTGGGGTTGAAAACCTGCATTTCTACACCCTGAACCGCCCGCATCTGACCCGCGAAGTCGTGCGTGCTCTGGGGATCCAACCTGAAGTGGTTCTGGAAAAGGTTGCCTGAAACAGGCTTGCGGTGTCTCCCTGAGGCTCCTTTCCCAAGGGATCGGGGCCTCTTTTTTGGTTTGGGGCCGCACTGAAAAGCGGGTTGCCGTCGCGGCGTTGCCCGGTATCGTGGCAGCACATGCAAAGAGGATGCCATGGCAAAGCCCATCTATATTCTGAACGGCCCGAACCTGAACCTTTTGGGCCTGCGTCAGCCCGAGATTTATGGCCGTGAAACACTTGAAGATGTGGCCGAAGCCTGCGCGGCACTGGCCGAAGATCTGGGTCTGGTGATCCGGTTCCACCAGTCCAACCACGAAGGTCAGATCATCGACTGGGTGCACGAGGCCCGCAGTCAGGGCGCGGGTATCATCATCAATCCGGCTGCCTTTACCCATACGTCGGTTGCCATTCTGGATGCGCTGAACGCGTTTGATGGCCCGGTGCTGGAGGTGCATATTTCCAACGTGCACAAGCGCGAAGCGTTCCGGCATCATTCCTATGTGTCTCTGCGCGCCGAGGGGGTGATCGCGGGCTTCGGAACCGAAGGCTATCTGCTGGCGCTGCGTCGGATGAAGACATTGGTGGCAACGTAAGCCGTTGGCGGGGGGGCGGCAGATGCGACCAGTGGACGTGACTGAACCCGCGCCGCACCTTTGGTTTCAAGCGCGGGATACGGCGCGGCTGATCGGGCCAGATGGCGCGGATGTGCCGCTGGCAGGTGTGTTCCAGCCTGTTTTGCCGGACCGTCCCGGCAGCACGGCAGTGGTGGCGGCACTGTCTGGGCAAGGTCAGGCATTTCGGATTGGCGGGTCTGGCAGCCTTGGGGCCGGGCCGGGGTGTTTCGAGACGCTGACCGGTGGCAGCCTTGGCGGTGCGCGGCGTGTTGTGCGGACACAGGCATCATGGCTGGCCAGTTTTGCGGTGAATGCGCGCCTGTTCGGCATCGGTCCCGGCGTGCGGGTGGCCGTGCCGGGGCGGCTGTCGCAGTCGCTGGCGCTTTACGCCACGCTGGAGGGGCTGTGTCTGGGGGCAGAGGTGCATCTGCTGGACGGCCTTCGCCCCGACCGGATGGCCACGGCGGTGGCGGCACGGCGGGCGGAGGTGATCTACGCAACCCCGGTGCATCTGGCGCAGATGCTGGCCTGCGGGGTTGCTTGGCCCAACCTGCGGTTGGTTCTGGTCGGCGGGGCAAAGTTGGAAACCGGGTTGCGGCGCGCCTTGGCGATGGCGGCCCCTTTGGCGGTGGTGCGCGAGTTTTACGGCGCGGCAGAGGCCAGTTTCATCACGCTGTCCGGGCCGGAGGATGGCACCGATACGGTGGGCCTGCCCTATCCGGGGGTCGAGGTGCAGATTTGTGATGCGGGCGGTTCTGGCCTGCCTGGGGGTGAACCGGGTGAGGTCTGGGTGCGCAGCCCCTATCTGTTCCTTGGCTATGCCGGAGCGGATCCGGGAACGGCGCGCTGGCGCAACGGCTGGCTGTCGGTGGGGGAGGTGGGGGCCATGACACCCGCGGGTCTGGTGTTGCGCGGACGCGCGGGGCGAATGGTGACAATCGCCGGGCAGAATGTTTTTCCCGAAGAAATCGAACGGTTCATGCTGGGCCTTGATGGTGTGGAACGGGCTGCGGTTCTTTCATGTGCCGACGACCGGCGGGGCCATGTTCTGCACGCTGTCTTGATGGGGGACGCCACGCGCGAGCAGGCGATCCTGATCGCTGCGCGGGCGAAACTGGGGCCGATGGTTGCGCCGCGCCGTGTGATCTGGCGGCAGGATTGGCCACTGCTGGCGTCGGGAAAGACCGATCTGCAGGCGCTGCAGGCCGAGGCAACGCCATGGCTGTGATCCTGTCTGCGCGACGCACGGCGGTTGTTCCCAAAGGCGGGGCCTTTGCGCGCTTGTCGCTTGAAGATATGGCGGTGCCGGTCTTGCGGGCCTGTCTGACCGATGCCGGGCTGGCTGCGGTGGACGAAGTGATCTGTGCCAATGCGATCGGGCCGGGGGGAAACCCGGCGCGCCGGTTGGTCTTGGCTGCGGGGCTGCCCGACGCTGTGGCCGGTCTTACCATTGACCGGCAATGTGCCGGGGGGCTGGATGCGTTGCTGTTGGCTGCGGCTCTGGTCGACTCAGGTCAGTCCGATCTGGTTCTGGCGGGCGGTGTGGAAAGCTATTCCCGTCGTCCCCTTCGGTATGCAACCGACCCGGATGGCGGCGCGCCCGAGCCCTATGACGAAGCGCCCTTTACGCCCTGGCCGGGGCGCAACCCCGCAATGGCCGATGCCGCAGCGGATTTGGCAAAGGCGTGGGGGTTTGATCGCGCCGCGCAAGAAGCATGGGCGATGGACAGCCATGCCAAGGCGCTGGCGGCAGCTGACCTGCCCGAGATTGTCCCGATGGCTGGACTGGCGCGCGATGCCTTTGCGCGGCGCTTGACCCCGGCGCTGCTGGCCCGCGCACCGGTGGTGGCAGGCTCTATCACGCGGGCGACGGCGGCGGTCGCGGCGGACGGGGCGGCATTTTGCCTTGTTGCAGCAGATCGGTTCGCCGGTCCGGCGGCGATGCGCATTCTGGGGGGACGGACGATTGGGGCGGACCCAGAGCAGCCGGGGTTGGCGCCGATCCCGGCGATTGCGGCGGCGCTGCGGGCGGCGGGCCTGACGGTGGGATCGGTCACGCAGGCCGAAGTTATGGAGGCGTATGCCACGCAGGCCATGGCCTGTGTGACGGGCGCCGGGCTGGACCCCGCACGGGTCAATCTACAGGGTGGGGCCTTGGCGCGCGGGCATCCCATCGGGGCGTCCGGCGCCATTCTTGCTGTGCATCTGTTTCACGCTCTGCGCGATGGCGTTGGTCTTGCCGCCATCGCTTCGGCAGGGGGAATTGGCACGGCGGTTTTGTTCACCCGGTCAGGCGCGTGACAAAAGCGCACCGGGCCGCGCGCGGGCGATGGCTTGCGTGACAAACCCTGCCAGCACGGCCTTGATTACATCGCCCGGCAGGAAACCAAGGACCAGAAGCGCTGCTTCAGGCAGGGTCTTGTCCAAGACAATGGCCATGCCGCTGATGCCAAAGACATACAGCACGCCGATCCCGCCGATCACGGCACCGGACGCTGCCGCCCAGAACGGCGACAGGGTCGTGCGTTCCATTATCCATCCCGCGACAAAGGCCGCGACCGGGAAGCCTACCAAAAACCCGACCGAGGGGCCAACAAATACCCCAAGGCCCCCACGCCCGCCCGACAACAGCGGCAGGCCAAGCGCCACCAGCAGCAGGAACAACAGCACTGCAAGCGCACCGCGCCTTGCCCCGAGGACTGTACCGCACAACATGATCCCCAGCGATTGCGCGGTGATCGGCACTCCGGCGGCAAGGTCAACGCGCGGCACCAGGCCCAGCACAGCGATCAGGGCGGCGAACAGGGCGATATGCGTCAGACTGCGTTCCATGGGTGGCTCCTTTTGCGCATCTTTAGCCTGCTCCGCCGCGCGCACGCAAGGCGGCCGCAACGTTTTCGGCATCGTCGAGAGCGGCCAGCGCGACAGGCCCGATCAGACGCCATCCCGGCTTTCGCCCGCTGCGGGCACGCCAGGCTTGCGTCAAAAGGGCGGCGCGCTCGGACAACACTGGGATGAACCGGATCACCAGCGCAATGGCCAAAGCCAGACGGCGAGGGGGCAAGATCGGGGCCAGTGGTCGCGCCAGCCATTCCAAAACCACGATCATGTCGGACAGCCGCGTGGTCATGGTGACAAGATTGGCGGCGGCGACGGCAGCGACCATCCGAAGAATGATTGCGCTGCCGGTGCCTGCCTCGGACAACCAAAGGTGCCAAAGGCCCACCACCACGACAAAAGGCCAAAGCGGGCGCAGCATGCGCAGCCCATGGCGCGCAAAGGTCATCCCCCCGGTCAGATGCAGGGCCCCGACCGCCAGCAGGGACAACGACAGCAGCCAGATGGAATTTGTCAGGAACAGCGCAAACGTAAACGCCGCAAGCGTGGCAAGTTTGCCCCCAGAAGGCAACCGGTGCAAAGGGGTCTCAACCGGCGAGGTCAGTGTCAGCATCCAGCCCCCCCAGACGGTTCATCTCGGCATTGAACAGCGCAAGAACGGCAGACGGTGAGCCATCGGCGGCAACTGTGCCCGCCTCCAGCCAGATCACTCGGTCACAGGTCGACAGGCTGGCCGGCTCGTGCGTGATGGTGATCAGGCGCTGGGGCAGGGCTGCAAAGGCCCGCGCCAGCCGCGTCTGGGTGGGGATGTCCAGCCCGGCAAGGGGTTCGTCCAGCAATATGGTCCGCGGCTGCATCAACAGGACAGACTGCAGGCAAAGCCAGTGCCGTTGCCCTTGCGACAGGGTTGCAACCGAGACACCCAGCCAGTGTCCACGCCCGAGCGCGGCCAGATGGGTCGCGACCTGAGCCGTGGCTTGCGCCTTGGTCTGCCCCATCTGCACCAGTCCAAAGGCCAGTTCTTCGTCAACTGTGGGGAACAGGATCTGGTGATCCGGGTTCTGAAACAGGATTCCCAGCCGCGACAACATCGCCTTGCGGTTCCGCGCCGGGTCGATCCCATCCACCCGCACCTGTCCCCGGTCTGGCGCGATCAGCCCTGCCATCAGGCGCAGCAATGTTGACTTGCCCGAACCATTGCGGCCGATGATGCCGATCCGCTGTTCCGTCAGGTCCAAGGTCAGATCGCGTAAGACTGGCCGTCCGGTCAGCGTGACGCAGGCATCGGTCAGCAGGATGCCATCAGTCGCTGCGGGATCGGGTTGGGTCATGCAAGGGGCCTTGGTTGCTGCTGGCCCTGCTCTTACCGGGTGATGGCCGGGGTGAAAAGGCCACGCAGGCCGCAAACAAAAAAGGGCGGCCCCGATGGTCCGGGGCCGCCCTGCAGGTCACGCGTACTGCTGATCAGCAGGCTGCGATGAACCGGTTGCCGTTCGCATCGCGGTAGTAGCACTGGCCGCGCTGCGGGGCCGGACCGATCAGGGTCGAGGCAGCAACGCCCACGGCAGCACCAATCAGTGCGCCCTGAGTGCGGTCAGACGGCGACGACACGGCGGCGCCGAGCGCCGCACCGGTCACACCGCCCAGAACCGCGTTCTGGTCAGCGGTCTGGCAGGCTGCAAGCGGCAACGCGAGAAGGGGAAGAATCAGGGCAAGCTTTTTCATAATGACCTCGTTGGGGTTATCTATCCCCATACAACGCGCCAGACCGCGTTTTAGTTCCAGTCAGGATTTTGTTACTCGGCAGAAAGGCGCCACTTTCGGCACTTAGCCTGATTATTCGGCAAAAGACGCCCCCGCAGCACCACTGCGAGAGCGTTTGGACCTAGCGGATCCGACGAAGTTAATTCTGACGCGCTGCAGCGACCGACGCTTCCAGAATATCCATCGCCTCGGCGAAATGCGCATCCGGAATGGTGATCGGTGCAAGAAAGCGCACGACGTTGCCGTAAACACCGCAGGTCAGCAGGATCAGCCCGCGCTTTTGCGCCTCGGCCCGCACACGGCCCGTAAAGCCTGCGTCGGGTTCATGGGTCGCAGGATTTGCGAATTCACAGGCCACCATGAACCCTGGACCGCGGATATCGACGATTTCGGGTGCCGTGGACCGGATGGCTTCCAGACGTTGTTTCAGACGGCTACCCAATTCGTTGGCACGCGCGCACAGGTCTTCGTCCTCGATCACGTCCAGAACGGCGTTGGCAGCGGCAATCCCCAAAGGATTTCCAGCATAGGTGCCGCCCAGACCGCCGGGGTTTGCCGCATCCATCAGCTCGGCTTTTCCGGTCACGGCAGCCAAGGGCAAGCCGCCCGCCAGACCCTTGGCCATGGTGGTCAGGTCGGCCGCCACGCCATAGGCATCCATCGCGAAAAGATTGCCAGTGCGGGCAAAGCCGGTCTGCACCTCATCGGCGATCATCACGATGCCATGCTTGTCACACAGCGCACGGATGGCTTTGACCAGATCGGCGGGTGCGGGGTAAAAGCCGCCCTCGCCTTGCACGGGTTCAAAGATGATGGCGGCCACGCGGGCCGGGTCCAGATCGGATTTGAACAGTTTCTCAATACCCGCCATCGAGTCCTTGGTCGAAATGCCGTGCACATCCATCGGGAAGGGCACATGAAACACGTCCGGCATCATGGCGCCAAAGCCCTTCTTGTAAGGCTCCACTTTGCCGGTCAGCGACATGCCCATGAACGTCCGGCCATGAAATCCACCGCCAAAAGCAATCACCGCGTTGCGCCCGGTGGCAATGCGGGCAATTTTCACCGCATTCTCGCAGGCCTCGGCCCCAGTGGTGACAAAGATGGTTTTCTTCTGGAAATCGCCCGGCACCTTGGCGTTCAGCCGTTCGGCCAGACGGATATAGTTTTCATAGGGCATCACCTGATGGCAGGTGTGGGTGAAGCGGCTCATCTGTTCGGTCACGGCGGCCATTACGCGCGGGTGGCAGTGGCCGGTGTTGACCACTGCAATTCCGGCGGCAAAATCGATGTATCGGTTGCCTTCGATATCCCAGACCTCTGCGTTCAAGGCGCGGTCGGCATAGATCTGGGTCATCATCCCGACTCCACGGGAAATGGCATCATCCCGGCGGCGGGCAACTTCGGCGTTCAGCATGGCTCTGGGCTCCCATACGGCCCGACGTGGGCCTTTGGCCATATTTGATCAAACTTTTAAGGCTCCGGCAATCGCCTTACCGACGCAGTCTGATATGTTTTCGCCAGCTGCCCCAGATTCTTTTGAAACGCCGTTTACCGATTCACCTCTTGTTAACTTTGAGCGGTGCAGGGTGATCAAGCGAATGAGGCGAGGCGGACATGGGACTGACATCCAAACCCACACCCCACCCCACACCCCTGGACGATGACCCGGTGGATTGCCTGCGTCTCATTCGCTCCCGCAGGGTTGGTCCGGTCACTTGGTACCGGCTGATGGCCGAACATGGGTCGGCAGCCGCGGCGTTGTCGGTTTTGCCCGATTTGGCCCGTGCGGCGGGCGTTGAAAACTATGCCGTCTGCCCGGTCGAGGTGGCACGTCACGAACTGGTGCAGGGCCGTGTGGCGGGCGCCCGGATGATTGTCTGGGGAAGTGCGGAATACCCGGTTGCCCTTATGGACCTGCCCGATGCGCCGCCGATTCTCTGGGTGAAAGGCGATGCCGCGCTGTTGCAACGCCCGATGATTGCCATGGTCGGCGCCCGCAATGCGTCCTCGCTTGGGCTGCGCATGGCACGACGTCTTGCCGAAGGCGTGGGGCAGGCAGGTCTGGTCACGGTTTCGGGGCTGGCGCGGGGCGTCGATGCCATGGTGCACGAGGCAACACTTGCGACCGGCACGGTGGCGGTGCAGGCGGGTGGCGTTGATGTCACCTATCCTGAAGAAAACGCGCGGCTGATGGCGCAGATTGCCGAACAGGGCTGCCTTGTGTCGGAACAATCCATGGGCCTGCAGCCGCAAGCGCGACATTTTCCCCTCCGCAACCGGATTGTGTCGGGCCTGTCGCGGGCGGTGGTGGTCGTCGAGGCGGCGGCCCGGTCGGGCAGTCTGATCACCGCGCGGACGGCGCTGGATCAAGGGCGCGATGTGCTGGCCGTGCCTGGGCACCCGTTCGATGCCCGTGCATCTGGTTGCAACATGCTGTTGCGCGATGGGGCGACGCTGGTGCGTGGTCCTGCCGATGTGCTGGAAGCGATCGGTGCAGAAGTGGTGGCCTTTCCAACCCCCACCGCTGATGCTGTTCCAGAGGATCCGCCATTGCCCGGCCCGGCGCCGGCCCGGCGGCCGCTGGCCGATATCTCTGCCGTGCACAGCCAGATATTGGCCCGGCTTGGCCCCAGTCCCCTGGCCGAAGACCAGTTGATCCGCGATCTTTCGCTGCCGCCCGCTACGGTGGCCCAACACCTGCTAACCCTTGAACTGGATGGCCGGGTCCACCGCGCACCGGGCGGACTGCTCAGCCGGGCAGACTAGGGGCGGGGCAGACGGCTGGCTCCTTTCGGTCGGGCAGATTGTTGCATTGACATTCCGGCCGCTTCGCCCACATCTTGCCGCGCCTCTTGGGGCTTCCGTGCAAAAAGGGTATTTCATGGCCGTTGTCGTTGTCGAATCTCCTGCCAAGGCCAAGACAATTAACAAATATCTTGGGTCGGACTTCACGGTTCTTGCCTCATATGGGCACGTTCGCGACCTGCCGGCCAAGGACGGGTCGGTGGACCCAGAGCACGATTTTGACATGACTTGGGAAATCGCGGCGGATTCGAAGAAACATATCCGCGCCATCACCGAAGCGTTGAAAACCGACGACACCTTGATCCTTGCCACTGACCCTGACAGGGAAGGCGAGGCGATTTCGTGGCACCTGAAAGAAGCTTTGGCGGGCAGCCTGAAGAAGGGCAAGAAGGTGTCGCGCGTGACCTTCAACGCGATCACCAAAGACGCCGTGACACAGGCCATGAAGAACCCGCGCGAAATCGATACGCCGCTGGTCGAAGCGTATCTGGCCCGGCGCGCGCTTGACTATCTGGTGGGCTTTACCCTGTCGCCGGTGCTGTGGCGCAAGCTGCCCGGTTCGCGCAGTGCGGGGCGGGTGCAATCGGTTTGCCTGCGGCTAATCGTCGAGCGCGAGATGGAGATCGAGGCCTTCCGCGCCCGCGAATACTGGTCGGTGACGGCCACCCTTGTTACCCCCCGCGGGCAGGAATTCGAAGCCCGCCTGACGGTGTTGGGTGGCAAGAAGTTGGATAAATTCGACATTCCGACCGCAGAAGCTGCCGAATTGGCGGTTCAGGCTGTCACATCGCGAACCCTGACCGTGCAAAGCGTCGAGGCCAAGCCGGCGATCCGGAACCCCTATCCGCCGTTCATGACCTCGACCCTGCAACAAGAAGCCAGCCGCAAGTTGGGAATGGGCGCCAAGCAGTGCATGTCCACGGCTCAGCGTTTGTACGAGGCGGGCCACATCACCTACATGCGGACTGATGGCATCGACATGGCCCCCGAAGCGGTGATGTCGGCGCGTGATGTCATCAAGGGCCGGTTCGGCGCGCCTTATGTGCCGGACTCGCCCCGCATGTACAAGAACAAGGCCAAGAATGCGCAGGAAGCGCATGAATGTATCCGACCGACGGATATGGCGGCTGCCCCGGAAAAACTGCGTTTTGCCGAAAAGGATCAGGCCAATCTGTACGACCTGATCTGGAAACGTACCATCGCCAGCCAGATGGCCGCCGCCCGGCTGGAACGCACCACAGTTGATGTCGGCAGTCCCGATGGTCAGGTGACGTTGCGCGCAACGGGGCAGGTGGTGCAGTTCGACGGCTTTCTCAAGGTCTATGATGAAGGCCGTGATGACGAGGATGAAGAAGGTGGGCGTTTGCCGCAGATCATGCAGGGCGAGCCTGCGGACAAGCGCAGCGTGGCACCCGAACAGCACTTCACCCAACCCCCGCCGCGCTATACCGAGGCGACCTTGGTCAAGCGGATGGAAGAGCTTGGGATCGGGCGACCATCAACCTATGCTTCGGTCCTGTCCACGATCCAGGACCGCGAATATGTCCGCAAGGACAAGAACCGCCTGATCCCCGAGGACAAGGGTCGGTTGGTGACTGCCTTCCTGACCAATTATTTCCGCCGCTACGTCGAATACGATTTTACCGCCGATCTGGAAAACGAACTGGATGACGTCTCGGCCGGATCGCGCGATTACAAGGATGTGCTGGAACGGTTCTGGCGCGATTTTTCGGCCGCCGTGGCGGAAACAGCCGATCTTCGGATCGGGGAGGTTCTGGAAAAGATCGACGACTTTCTGGCACCGCACCTCTATCCCCTCCGCGCCGACGGGTCGGATCCACGCATCTGCCCGACCTGCGGCACGGGTCGGCTGCATCTGAAAACGGCGCGGTCCGGGTCTGCCTTCATCGGCTGCAAGAACTATCCTGAATGTCGCTACACGCGTCCGATTTCGGGTGGCGAGAACGCAGGCTCTGCTGACGGACGGATTCTGGGAAATGACGAGAATGGCCTGCCCATATCACTGCGTGCAGGCCGCTTTGGTCCTTACGTTCAGCGCGGCGAGGCGACCGAAGATCAACCCAAGCCCGACCGCGCCAGCCTGCCAAAAGGCTGGTCCGCCGACAGCCTGACGCTGGAACGAGCACTGGATCTGTTGTCATTGCCGCGCCTCGTTGGCCTGCACCCGGATGACAGCCAGCCGGTCGAGGCTGGGATCGGTCGCTATGGCCCCTTTATCAAGCACAACACAACTTACGCCAATGTGGCCGATGTGGAGGAAGTCTTTACCATCGGTATGAACCGCGCGATGGAAGTGCTGGCGCAAAAGGCCACTCGGGGGCGCGGGGCAACGGCCCCGGCCGAGCCGATCAAATCCTTGGGCGACCATCCCGATGGTGGTGCCATTCAGGTCATGCCGGGGCGCTATGGCCCCTATATCAAATGGGAAAAGATCAACGCGACCTTGCCGAAAGAGATCACGCCCGAAGACGTGACGCTGGATCAGGCACTGGAACTGATCGCAGAAAAGGCCGCCAAATCGCCGGGGAAGAAGAAGGCTGCCGCCAAAAAGACCAAACCAGCAGCGGCAAAACCTGCGGCAAAGGAAGCCACATCGAAAAAAGCCCCTGCCAAGAAATCCACTGCCAAGAAAGCCCCAGCGAAAAAGGCGGCGCAATAAGGCTCAATCGCCGCGTGGGTTGATCAACCGCCCCATCAAGGCACCGGCGCGCAGCACCCCGATTCGCGCGCCGTTTTCCACGACGGCGATTTCGCCCGCGCCATCACGCATCGCGGCCATGATATCCTTGACCGGCGTTTCCGCCCCGACCGATTGCAAGGCTGCTGTGTCGCCTGCAACCATCACATCGCGTGCGGTCAGAACCGACAGAGGGTTCATGTGGGCCACGAAATCCTGCACATAGTCATTCACCGGATTGGCGATGATCTCGCGGGCCGTGCCGCATTGCACGATGCGCCCGCCTTCCATCAGGGCAATCCGGTTGCCGATCTTGAAGGCCTCGTCCAGATCATGGCTGACGAAGATGATGGTGCGCCGCAACGTGGCCTGCAGGTCCAGAAGTTCATCCTGCAACTTGGCGCGGATCAGCGGGTCCAAAGCTGAAAACGGCTCATCCATCAACAGGATCGGGGCCTCGGTGACAAAAGCGCGCGCCAGACCCACGCGTTGCTGCATCCCGCCCGACAAATCCCCCACCTTGCGGTCCGCCCATTGGCTCAGGTTCACCAACTCTAATTGCTTGTCCACCCGCCGACGCCGGTCATCGGCTGACAGACCCGCAAGTTCCAGCCCCAAGCCCACGTTTTCGCGCACCGTGCGCCAGGGAAGCAGGCCAAACTGTTGAAACACCATGGCAATGCGCGATAGCCGCAGCTTGCGCAGCGCTTCGGGTGCGGCCCGCGTGACCGACACCATGCCGGTGCCATCATTGACCCGCACCTCGCCCCGCACAACCGGATTAAGGGCGTTAACGCCGCGCAAAAGTGTGGACTTCCCCGACCCCGACAGCCCCATCAGGACAAGGATTTCGCCTTCGGCGACGGTCAGCGAACAATCATGCACACCCAGAATCTGCCCTGTCCGGGTTTGCACCTCGGCGCGCGACAGGCCTTGGTCCATCAAGGGCAAGGCGCGCTCGGGGTGGTCCCCGAACACGATCGACACAGAGTCGAACTCAACAGCTGTCATCGCTTCACCCGCAACATCCGGTCCAGCATGATCGCCACCACCACAATGATGAACCCCGACTCAAACCCAAGCGCCGAGTTGACGCTGTTCAGCGCCCGAACGACCGGCACGCCCAAACCGTTGGCCCCGACCAAAGCTGCGATCACCACCATGGACAAGGACAGCATGATGGTCTGGTTCAGCCCTGCCATGATTTGCGGCAGGGCATAGGGCAGTTCCACCTTCCACAGCCGTTGGCTTGGCGTCGCGCCAAAGGCCGTCGCGGCCTCCAGCAAGGCAGTGGGGGTCGAGCTTACCCCCAGATGCGTCAGGCGTATGGGCGCGGGCAAAACGAAGATCACCGTCGCAATCAGTCCCGGCACCATCCCCAGTCCGAAGAAAACGATGGCCGGGATCAAATAGACAAAGGTCGGCAGCGTCTGCATCAGGTCAAGCACGGGCGAAAGCGTTGCATAAAGGTTGGGGCGATGTGCCGTGGCAATGCCGATCGGAACCCCCACACCCATGCAAACCACGCAGGCGGACAGGATCAGCGTCAGGCTTTCCATGGTCGCGTTCCAATATCCTTGGTTCAAGATAAACAGGAACCCCAGCAACACACCCAGCGCCACTGTCCAGCGCCGTTGCAAGCCATAGGTCAGCGCGACAAACGCGGCGACTACCACCATCGGGTGCGGCGCGGTCAGGCACCACAAGATTGCCCCGATCATCGCCTCCATCGCCGTCGAAATCGCGTCAAAAAGCCCACTCATATGGGCGTTCATCCAGTCAAAAACCGCTTTCGCGCTACGCCCGACGGGAATTTTGTAGTCCGTCAACCAGTTCATACCCGCCGCGCCCATTCATCTGTTCACAAATATCCCACGGGGGTCCGGGGGTGTGAAACCCCCGGTCCTGATGGCTGCGCCACTGCGCCGCTTATTGCAAAGCCGCTGCCACAGCGGTCTTGGCGTCGCCGCCGTCCTTGGTGGTGACACCGTCCAGCCAGGCTTCCCAGGTGGTCGGATTTGCGGCAAGCCAGGCTTTGGCCGCAGCACTCGCATCGGCCCCGTCATTCAGAATGGCGCCCATGATTTCGTTCTCCATGGCCAATGTGAAAGACATGTTCTGCAAAAGCTTGCCGGTGTTCGGGCACTCGGCGACATAGCCTTTGCGGGTGTTGGTGAACACCGAGCCTTCTGCCCCGAACCATTCTTCCCCGCCGGTCAGATAGGTCATCTGGATTGCGGCGTTCATCGGGTGCGGTTCCCAGCCCAGAAACACCACGGGTTTGCCTTGCGCATCCAGCCGCATGGCCTGCGACAGCATCCCCTGTTCGCTGCTTTCCACCAGTTCAAGCGCGCCCATGCCGAAGTCATTCGCTTCGATCCGTTCCAGAATCAGGCGGTTGCCGTCATTGCCAGGCTCGATTCCGTAAATCTTTCCCTCCAAAGCGTCCTTTTGGGCCGCAAGGTCGGCGAAGCTTTTGATGCCCAAAGCAGCGCCGGCGGCGTTGGTGGCAAGCGTATATTTGGTTCCCTTCAGGTTTTCCGTCACGGTCTCGACGGTGCCTGCTTCGCGGTAGGCCGCGATATCGCCTTCCATCGTGGGCATCCAGTTGCCCAGAAAGACATCGATATCGCCCTGCGCCAGACCGGTATAGGTGACCGGAACCGACAGAAGCTTGGTTTCCGTCTGATATCCCAATGCTTCCATAACCAAAGCAGCAGCGGCTGTGGTGGCGGTGATGTCGGTCCAACCGACATCCGAAAAGATCACCTTGTCGCAGCCAGCGGCAAAGGCGCTGCCAGAAAAGGCAAATGTGACTGTGGTTGCCAGAAGGGCGGAACGAAGGGTCATGGTAGCTCCCTGTGTTTTTTGTTGATTGACGAGTCAATAAACTTCACGCTTATTCGGTTTGGCAAGTTTTTTTCGCAAGGTTACACCGAAATGCCGAAGCTTGGGATGGAGCCTATCCGAAAGGCAGCGCTGGTCAAAGCCACGATCACCGAAATAGGGCGGGCGGGCTCTCTCGACGTGACGGTGTCGCAGATTGCAAAGCGGGCGGGTATGTCGCCTGCGTTAGCGCACCATTATTTCGGGTCAAAGGAAGACATGTTCCTGGCCGCCATGCGCCATGTCCTGACGCTGTACGGAGCGGAAGTGCGTGGTGCACTGGCTGCGGCAAGAGGGCCAGAGGCCCGGTTGCAAGCGATCCTTTACGCCAGTTTCAGCCCCGGCAACTTCCGCCGCGAGGCGGTGGGGGCGTGGCTGAACTTCTGGGTTCTGTCCCAGACCGTGCCCGAAGCCCGGCGGTTGCTTGCGGTCTATCAAAGGCGGTTGCGGTCAAACCTGTTGTCCTGCCTGCGACCGCTTGCAGGATCAAGGGCGGCGGCGCTCGCTGATGGTCTGGGGGCCTTGATCGACGGTCTATACCTGCGCGAAGTGCTGAAATCCGGCCCGCCCGATGGTGTGGCCGCGGTGACGACGGCACTCAATTATCTGAATTCACAAATCTCTGGGGACGACGCATGAAAGCGCAGCCAACTGCCAGCCACTTCATCGACGGTGCCTATGTCGAGGATGCAACCGGCGCGGTGATCGAGGTGATCTATCCCGCCACAGGCGAGGTGATCGCCCGTCTGCACGAAGCCACACCCGCGTTGGTGAACCGTGCCGTGGCGAGTGCTGCCCGCGCGCAAATCGAATGGGCAGGGATGCGCCCGGTGGATCGGGCCCGCATCCTGCGCCGTGCCGCCGACATGATCCGCGATCAGGGAGAGGAACTGGCGCAACTGGAGACTCTGGATACCGGCAAGCCGATTCAGGAAACCCGGGTCGCGGATTGGCCGTCCGGTGCGGATGCAATCGAATATTTCGCGGGCCTTGCCCCGACAGTCACCGGCGAAACCATCCCCCTGGGTCGCGATTTTGTCTATACCATTCGCGAACCGCTTGGCGTTTGTGTCGGGATTGGTGCGTGGAATTATCCCAGCCAGATCGCATGCTGGAAATCGGCCCCCGCTTTGGCATTGGGCAATGCGATGGTGTTCAAGCCGTCAGAAGTAACCCCGCTTGGCGCATTGAAACTGGCCGAGATTCTTGTGGCGGCGGGCTTGCCAGCCGGATTGTTCAATGTGGTTCAGGGTCGGGGCGATGTGGGGGCAGCGCTTGTCACCGACCCACGCGTGGCCAAGGTGTCACTGACTGGGTCGGTGCCCACGGGCCGCAAGGTCTATGCTGCTGCCGCCGAAGGGGTGCGGCATGTAACGATGGAGTTGGGCGGCAAATCCCCGCTGATCGTGTTTGACGATGCCAGCCTGGAAGATGCCGTAGGAGCCGCCATGTTGGGCAACTTCTACTCGGCCGGGCAGGTTTGCAGCAACGGCACGCGGGTTTTCGTACAAAAGGGCATCAAGGCCGCATTTCTTGCCCGCCTGAAGGCGCGGACGCAAACCATCCGTCTGGGCGACCCCAGGGACGATGCGACCCAGATGGGGCCACTGGTCAGTGCCACGCAGCGCGACAAGGTTCTGGCCTATATCGAGACGGCCAAATCTGAGGGTGCGCGTCTGATCACGGGGGGGGCACCGGCCAGTCCGAATACGGGCTATTACGTCCAGCCCACGGTTTTTGCCGATGTCACAGACGACATGACCATCGCCCGCGAAGAGGTGTTCGGTCCGGTCATGGCCGTGCTTGATTTCACCGACGAATCCGATGTCATCGCGCGCGCCAACGCGACCGAATTCGGGCTTGCTGCCGGCGTGTTCACAGCTGATCTGACACGTGGGCATCGTGTGATCGGGCAGTTGCAGGCCGGAACATGTTGGATCAACGCCTATAATCTGACCCCGGTGGAAGCGCCCTTTGGGGGTGTGAAGGCTTCGGGTGTCGGACGCGAAAATGGCCATGCAGCGGTGGCGCATTACACACAGATCAAGTCGGTCTATGTCGGTTTGGGGCCGGTGGACGCGCCCTATTAGGGTCCCTTTCACTAAAAATCAAGCGAAGTCAAAAAGATGCATGCAGACTATGTGATCATCGGGGCGGGGTCTGCCGGATGTGCCATGGCATATCGGTTGGCCGAAGCTGGACGGCGGGTCACGGTGATCGAGGCCGGTGGGTCAGATGCCGGCCCGTTCATTCAGATGCCGGCCGCGCTGTCCTATCCGATGAACATGGGGATTTACGACTGGCGTCTCCAATCTGAACCTGAACCGCATCTTGGCGGTCGCCGGCTTGCCACTCCGCGGGGCAAAGTGATTGGTGGTTCGAGCAGCATCAATGGCATGGTCTATGTTCGTGGCCATGCCCGTGATTTCGACACCTGGGCCGAGATGGGGGCTGATGGCTGGGGTTATGCCGATGTCTTGCCGTATTTCCGGCGGATGGAATCTTCGCACGGGGGATCTGGGGCCGACTATCGCGGCACGGACGGACCGTTGCACATCACCCGTGGCCCGCGCAGCAACCCATTGTTCAACGCCTTCATAGCCGCAGGGGAACAGGCCGGTTATCCGGTTACGCAAGACTATAACGGCGCGCAACAGGAAGGCTTCGGCCCAATGGAGGCCACAATCTGGAAGGGTCGGCGCTGGTCTGCGGCAAATGCCTATCTTAAACCGGCCATGGCAGGTGGCAACGTCCACCTGTTGCGCGGCAACGCCCGGCGTGTGGTGATCGAAAATGGTCGTGCCACAGGGGTCGAGGTCGATCAGGGCGGCGATCCTTTCGTGGTACGGGCCGGGCGCGAGGTGATCATCGCAGCCTCATCGCTCAACAGCCCGAAACTGCTGATGTTGTCCGGAGTTGGCCCGGCAGCGGAGCTGGGCCGGCACGGCATCCCTCTGGTGGCAGACCGCCCCGGCGTCGGGGCCAATCTTCAGGATCATCTGGAGATCTATTTCCAGTTCGCTGCCGCCCAGCCGGTGACGCTGTACAAATACTGGAACCTGTGGGGAAAGGCGATGATCGGGGCTCAGTGGCTGTTCACGGGCAAGGGCCTTGGGGCCTCCAACCAGTTCGAGGCCTGCGCCTTCATCCGGTCAAGCGTTGGAATCGATTATCCTGACATTCAATATCACTTCCTGCCGATCGCGGTGCGTTACGACGGTCGGGCTGCCGCAGGCGGGCATGGGTTCCAGGCTCATGTCGGCCCGATGCGGTCCAAATCGCGTGGGTCGGTCACGCTGCGGTCATCCGATCCGAAGGACAACCCTGTCATCCGGTTCAACTATATGTCGCACCCCGACGACTGGGCCGAGTTCCGTGCTGCCATCCGGCTGACGCGTGAGGTTTTTGCCCAGCCCGCCATGGCGCCCTATGTCAAAAGCGAAATCCAACCGGGTTTGGACGTTCAGACGGATGACGAGATTGACGCCTTCCTGCGCGAGCATGTCGAGTCAGCGTATCATCCCTGCGGCACGGCGCGGATGGGGCGGCGCAACGATCCGATGGCGGTGGTGGACCCGGAGTGCCGGGTGATCGGGGTGGATGGGTTGCGGCTTGCCGACAGTTCGGTGTTCCCGCAGGTGACCAACGGCAATCTGAATGCGCCGTCGATCATGGTGGGCGAAAAGGCGGCTGACCATATCCTTGGCCGCGCGCCATTGGCCCCGATGAACCTTGGACCATGGATCAATCCGAACTGGCAGACAGCACAGCGATAGTCGGAATTGGCGGGTGCGGTTAACGAAAATTAACCATTCGTTAACTTTTGCACTTGCGAAACGGGCTGCGTCGCCCGATTTCTGGAGGCATGTTAACTGTTCGTTCCCTCCTCGTTCTCGTTGTGCTGCTGCTCGCGGCCCCCTTTTCCATCGCGCTGACGCGAGATGGATCCGTGCGGGTGATAGATGGGGATACGCTGGACTGGCAGGGCAAGCGCGTGCGCCTCTTCGGGATCGACGCCCCCGAAAAACGCCAGACCTGCGACCGCAATGGCCAAAGCTGGGACTGCGGTGCGTGGTCTGCCACCATGCTGTCCCGTGCCGTGCAATCGGGTGCGGTCACTTGCATCAAGGAAAGCATGCACCGGAACCGGATCGTGGCGACCTGCACCGCAGCGGGACAAGATCTGTCGCTTCTTCAAATCCAAGCCGGTGCGGCACAAGCCTATCGCCGCTATTCTGATCGGTATGTTCCCGCGGAACAAGCCGCAAGGGCGGGGGCCGTTGGCATATGGGCCGGGCGCATGGTCACGCCAGAAGCATACCGTCACACCGGCAAGGCCACCGTGCAAATCGCGCCGGCCGACTGTCTGTTAAAGGGCAACATCAACGGGTCAAACCGGATCTACCACCGTCCCGGTCAGAGGGACTACGCTGCCACGCGGATAGATCCGTCGAAAGGCGAGGCGTGGTTTTGTACGGAAAATGATGCAGTGGCTGCAGGTTTTCGTCCGGCACGGCGGTAGTTTGATCCGGGTCAAGGCAGGGCCGACAAATAGACCCTATCCTTGCAAGGCAATCGAAATAGGAGACGCAGATGTCCAACACACCGCACGATCTGGCCGAAGAATTTCCTGGTCAGGCTGACAAAATCCACGCGATGAAACTGGCTGACGCGCATTTCGCCAAGTTGCTGGAGCAATACAATGAGGTGAACCGGGCCGTGCATCGCGCAGAAACCCGCGTCGACGTCATGACGGACGAGGCAGAGACAGCGCTTCGGCGTCAACGGGCGCACCTGAAGGATCATATTTCGCACCATCTGGCGCATGGTGCCAGCCACTGAACTTTACTGCGGCATGTGCAATATGCCGGGGGCCAAACGCAGATGCGGCCCCCGTGCATCCAGCTGTGGGCATGGGGTTTGTACAGATGGATGCAGACCTGTGTTCAAGGTGCGATTTCATAGGGCAGGACATCGCGACGATCAGGATTCACGCGTAGGCGTCTTTCCAACGGCGGCACCGACCGTTGGTGGCAGTCGGGGCGCTCGCAGATCCGGCACGATATTCCGATAGGTTCAAAGCGGCCTTTCAGATCAAGCCCATCGGAGTAGACCAACGCCGCAGCGTGCTGCACTTCGCACCCCAGACCAATCGCATAGCGCCGGGTCGGAGCATGGAAGGATCCGCCGGGTTTCGACACGTCGCGCGACAGACAAAGATACCGCACCCCGTCCGGTGTTTCCGCCAGCTGCCGCAAAAAACGACCCGGCGTTTCAAAGGCCCGGTGGACGTTCCACAACGGGCAGGCCCCGCCAAAGCGGGCGAATTGCAACCGGGTTGCCGAATGGCGCTTGGTGATGGTGCCTGCCTGATCGACCCGCACAAAGAAAAACGGAATTCCCTTTGCCCCTGACCTTTGCAAAGTAGACAGCCGATGTGCGACCTGTTCAATGCTGGCCCCGAACATGTCGGACAGCCGTTCAAGATCGTGGCGGGTGCTGCTCGCGGCATCCATGAAGGCGCGATAAGGCAGCAAGGCCGCACCTGCAAAGTAATTGGCAAGCCCGATCTTTGCGATCTCGCGCGCTTCTGGCGTGTGAAATCGTGCCAGGTCGAGCGTCGCCTCGAGCAGTTCGTTCTGGGTGATCAGGGCGACTTGATGCAACAGTTGAAAGCGTTGGGTTGGAGCGGCTGCCCGGGCGGATATGTCCAGACGCTTCGCCGCAGGATCATAGCGGCGCATGGCCGAAGAATCGGTGAAATGCAGGCTGATCCCGCGCCGTTCCAATGCGTCGCGCGCGCACGGCATTACATCGCGGGGGCCTTGGGCCGTGGCGCCGAAATATTCGGCCGCGCGGTCAACCGCATCGATGTAATTGTCGCAATAGTGAAAGAAATCGCGGACTTCTTCCCATGGACTTGGCCGCAATGCTGCATCTTCACGCCCAAGCGCCTCGTCCAGAGAGGCCAGCCGTTCATGCGTCTGACGATAGGCCCGGTGCAGATCCAGAAAAGAGCGGGCAAGGGCTGGGGCGTTTGAGGCCGCCAGCCGCAAGTCTGCCAAAGGCGGAGCAGCGGCACCGAACACAGGGTCGGCAAGTGCCTCTTTCATATCGCTGACCAGACGCTCGCTTTCGCCCACCGTCAGTTCAGTGACGTCCAGTCCGAATTCCTGCGCCAATGCCAGAACCACCCCGGCCGACACCGGGCGGTGGTTATTCTCCATCTGGTTCAGATAGGGAAGCGACACTGAAAGTTTATCGGCAAAGACCTTTTGCGTCAGCCCGAGGCGCGTTCGCATCTCCCGCAGTTTTGCCCCTGCATAGAGCTTCTGAGTTGCCATGCAGCCTCCAATTTTGCAAATTTACTATCGTCTTTGCAAAACATCCGTCAAGAGCGCAGACCCAGGGCTCGCGCGCGTCGAAGCACCCACAGGATGGACACCAGCGACCCAAGCGCCGAGGCCAGCATCAACAGAACGAGGGGGGTTTCAGTCGCATCCGGTCCCAACAGCGCGCCGGCCAGGGCCGCCAGCCCCGCACCACCACCGATCATGATCGCGCCACCAAGGCCCGACGCGGTGCCCGCCAGTTCCGGCTTGATCGACAGCATACCGGCATTGGCGTTGGGCAGCGTCATGCCATTGCCAAAACCGACAAAGGTTGTGAAGCCGAAGAAGACAAAAGCGGAATGAACGCCAGCCAGTGTCAGTATGGCCAGGGTTCCCAGCCCGGCCACGGTAACAATGGTTCCAATGAACACCATCCGGTTCATTCCAACCCGCACCGAAAACCGCCCGGCAACGAAATTTCCCGCGGCGTAGCCAACAGCGGTAAGCGCGAACAAAGCCCCGACACCCGAGGCCGAAAGATTGAACACTTCGGTGCCGACATACGGCGCACCGCCGAGATAGGCAAAGAAAGACCCCGAGGCAAAGGCCGCACACAGCGCATAGCCCCAAAACCGCTGTGACCGCAGCAATTGCGGGTATTGGCGCGCCTGTTCGCGCAAGGTCACCGGTCGGATCGTCGCGGTTTCGCCCAGATCGGCCCATGTCAACCACAGCGTTGCAAGCCCAAGAACCAACAGCAGACCAAAATTCGCCTGCCAACCGATTGCTTCTTCCAAAACGCCGCCAATGACCGGGCCGATCATCGGCACGATGCTCATGCCCATTGTGACATAGCCGATCATGCTTGCAGCCTGCGCATCGGGAACCATGTCGCGCACCACGGCACGGCTCAACACCATACCCGCTGCGATCACCGCCTGCGCCATACGGAAGATCAGAAATACCGTCGCATTAGGGGCGAGAAGTGTGCCCAAGGTGGCGAGCAGGAACAGCACCAGCGAGAAAAGCAGAACCTTGCGCCGCCCATAGCGGTCGGAAATCGGACCAATCAGAATCTGCAGCACCGCCGACAGCGCCAAATAAAGCGCAACGGAAAGTTGCATCAGCGCGTAGGGAACATCGAACCACGCTGCCATGCCCGGCAGCGATGGCAGAAAGATATTCATGGTCAGGGCGGAAAGCCCGGCAAGCAGGATAAGCGTCGCAATATGCGGCGGGGTCCTGCGATCAAGAAAGATGCTATCGGCCATCAGCTGTTGCTATGCCCGCTGGTTGCCAAAGTCCACGCCGTTCGGGCAGGGCTATCTGTGCGCTTATGCCCATTTGTGGAAGATGAAGAAGGCCCCCAAACCGATGAACGCAAAGCCGACAAAGTGGTGCCATGACAATGGTTCCTTCAGATAGAAAACGGAAAAGACTGCAAAAACCGAAAGTGTTATGACTTCCTGTATGGTCTTGAGTTCTGCGGCGCTGAAATGCCCGTGGCCGATCCGGTTGGCTGGCACCTGAAGGACGTATTCGAAAAAGGCGATCCCCCAACTGATCAGGATCACAGCGATCAACGAGGTTTCCTTGAACTTCAGGTGCCCGTACCACGCAAAGGTCATGAATATGTTTGATGCCAAAAGCAGGCCTATCGTGATGACTGGAACCGAATATTGCATGGCAATGGCGCACATTCTGTTTGGGGTGACTTGCCGATGTATAACCTTTGCATTCCGAATGAAAAGGTCTCGGACCCACGACACAGTGACCAATTTTCTCTATGTGACATGGCGTAACTATCTGTAGTGCAATCCTAAATATTTTATGGGCAAATATCCGGGCGGCTGAGTTGTCCATGAACACGGTGTTGCTGACCATCCATGTGACAATAAAATCCTGCCCCGGGGCCGCCGTGGGGAGTTTTCTTTGTGCAAAACGGCCGACCATTTCGAGTGCCGTGGACTTTTGGGTGTCAAAGTGGCTGCCGTGATAGGGTCCAGATTCATTGATCGTCAAAGGCAGAAGATGACGATAGCGGCGGGGGCCACGGCGGAGGGGAAGGTGTTTGCGCGCCTGTCATGGCGGGTTGCGATGTATGAGGGGGGTCAGAAGACAGTCCGGGGACTGTTTTTCCGACGATCAGCCAGTCCTTCAATCGGCCGGACATGATCTCGATCCGGTTGCTGCGCCGGTAACGTCGTATGTCGTAGCGGACTGCCCTGCCGCGCGACTTTCGGCCGGGGGTGAAGGACGATCAGATTTTATCCAGTGGATCAAATCAGTCATGAACGGGCATTACCCCTTGTTTTTCAACGCTTCCCGGAAACAGTCGGCGTCATAGCCCCGGTCCGTTGCCCGGCAATGGTTTGCCTGCAAACCATGAGAGGGGGCGAGCATCCATTCAGCAGCAGGCCATGGCGCCCTGCATCTGCTTTTTGCGGTTTTCCACAAGTGCGTGTGGGCCGCACTCGCGGCAACTTTTCTCCGTTCAACCGTTTTTGGCGCAGAGCTCGGCAAGCCTCTGCCCCGCACGGGCAAGCTCCGTTTCGTCGTCGAGTTCCCGTGCGCAATTCGACGATGCCCGCGCTTCACCCAAGTCCCAGGCCGTTTGAACAAGGCTATGCGATTTAACGTGCCATTAGCACCGTTACCGTAGGCTTGTCCGGTCTGCCTGCAAGGCGGGGCATGAAACCCGGGTGGGGGAAGCAGGCGATGACGACTTATACTGGATCAGACGGAAATGACTCGCAGACCGGCACCACAGGCAGCGATGTCTTTTATGCGGGTGGGGGCAACGACACTGTCAAGGCAGACGCTGGCAATGACAGTGTCTACGGCGGATCCGGCGATGACAGCGTCGAGGCAGGGTCGGGCGTCGATGTTGTTTATGGGGGTGACGGAAGGGATACGCTCCGCGGTGGAGATGACACCGATTTCCTGTATGGCGGCACCGGCAACGACTCGCTGGACGGCGGCAAGGGGAACGACGAACTCAAGGGTGACGCCGGAAATGATACGGTCATCGGAAATTCTGGAAATGACGTCATGTATGGCGGGGACGGGAACGATTCCCTGATCGGCGCCGATGATGGCTACGACGATTTCTATGGTGGTGCCGGGGATGACACCATTCGGGCCGGCAATGCTGATGCGGATTGGGCGTGGGGTGAATCCGGGAACGACTCCATGAGCATGGGGGGCGGTGCCGATCTGGCCTTTGGGGGCACCGGCAATGACACGCTGAATGGCGAAGATGGCAATGACACCCTGATTGGCGAAGACGGTCAGGATCAGGTCTATGGTGGTTGGGGGGCAGACCTGATGTCCGGCAACGCCGGGGCCGACAGCCTGTATGGCGGCGATGACAACGACTTGGTCATGGGCAACACCGGGGCCGACCTCATCTACGGCGGCAGTGGCAACGACACGCTGCGCGGCGACTATTTCGTTGGCATCCCGCTGACAAATATCGCCTCTGGATCACCCGGGGCGCAACAAAACTGGACCGTCGTAAACACATCACCTGTGGCGGTGGACCTGTATTGGATCGACAGTCAGGGTACGCCGGTGTACGCGGCGACGGTTCAACCGGGGCAAACCCTTGTTCAGACAACCTACGACGGGCGAAACTGGGCGATATACGAGGCGGGCACCTCCAATATTCTCGATGTGGCCCTGAACTCCGGCAATACGACTTACACGGTCGATTCCAGCTTTGACGACACCATCTTTGGCGACGACGGCGCCGACTTGATCTATGGCGACCTTGGCAACGACCTGATCTATGGCGGTGCAGACAATGACAGCATCTACGCGGGCGTTGGCAATGACACCGTGTTTGGCGGGATTGGGAACGACTACGTCGAACTGGGCGACGGCAACGACAGCTTTGGCAACTTCAACGATGAAGGCGGCAACGACACTGTTTATGGCGGTGGTGGCAACGACTACATCATCGCGGGGGGCGAGGATGACCTTGTTTACGGCGGCACCGGAAATGACACCCTGTCGGCGGGCATTGGCATTGACAGCATGTATGGCGGCGACGGGGATGACGTCTTTCTGATCACCGACGACCACCAGTATGACTATATCGATGGTGGTGCTGGAACAGACGTCATTTACACCGGCAACTATCTGACCCAGCAAGGAGTTGTTGTCACCTTCACCCCGGCAGGGGTCGGCAGCTATGACTTTGTCGGCAGCGACGGCTATGGCGAATTCGTGTCGGTCGAACGGGTTGCCGGCACAGATTACGCGGATACGCTTGATGCCAGTGCCTACAGCGGCGCGGTTACATTGTTTGGAAACAGCGGTGATGATGTCATCCTTGGCGGCAGCGGCAACGACTCGCTTGATGGTGGGGCGGGCAATGACACGCTGGATGGCGGTCAGGGCGACGATACGCTGGATGGCGGTACGGGCAACGATGTTCTGTATGGCGGGTCGGGAAATGATCTGTTCGACTTTTCAGACAATTACGGTGCAGACACCCTTTTTGGCGGCGCCGGCTATGACATTCTGGACCAGACCGGTCTGACCACGACCGGATCTGTCACCTACTACGACATCGAAGAAATCCGCACATCGGACATGGGCGAAACCTGGCAGTGGTCAAACAGTGCGTCTGGTATCAATTTCTACGGCGGCGCAGGGCAGGATACGGTTACGGCCGGCAGTGGTGACGATCTGTTGTCGGGCGGTGACGGGGGCGACAGTCTGTCCGCCGGCGCCGGCAACGACACGTTGTTCGGCGGGGCGGGCAGCGACCGGCTGCGTGGCGGCGCGGGCGATGATCGTCTGGACGGTGGCGCTGGCAGCAACACCGCGATCTTTCAGGGTGCGGTGACCGAGTACAGTTTCGAGTACGGTCCCGCCGGCGAACTGATCGTCACTGACCTGGTGGCCGACCGTGATGGGTCAGACACGCTCACGGGGTTTGAGTATGTCGAGTTTGGTGGCAAGACCTATCACCTTGTCACGGGCGATGATGGGTCAAACACCACCTTGCAGGGGCCGAATGACGGTACGCCCAGCCTGATCATCGCCCATGATGGCAATGACTGGGGCGGCGGGCATCCGACCAGCGACGTGATTTTTGGCGGTGCTGGCGTTGACACGTTGGATGGTGGCGACGGAGACGATACCCTGATCGGCGAAGACGGCGACGACTTGCTTCGCGGCGACGGCGGCAATGATGTGCTGTTCGGGGGGGCTGCCGCGGATACGCTGGAAGGCGGCGACGGGTCGGACGAAGTTTACGGGGGTGAGGGCAACGATTCGATCGATGGCAATAACGGCAATGACACGCTGTACGGTGGTGCCGGCAACGACACGATCGAGTCGGGGATCGGCGATGATCTGGTCTACGGCGATGACGGCGACGACTATGCAAACGGGCGCGACGGAAATGACACCCTTTTTGGCGGTGCTGGCACTGACGAATTGGTGGCCGGTGCGGGTGACGACCTCTTGTTCGGTGGCACGGGCAACGACAGCTTGGCAGGCGGCGCGGGCAGCGACACCCTGACCACGGGGGATGGGTCCGATGTCGTGGTGCTGGAAAGTGCGGGCGGCGCTGACCGGGTTACCGACTTTGACATGACACAACTGGATGGCAAGACCGCCGATCAGTTCGATGTGTCGGACCTGACCAATGCCAGTGGCGGTCCGGTCACATGGCGCGATGTCACGGTGACCGACACCAATGGCGATGGCAGCGGCGACGCAGTGCTGACCTTCCCCAACGGCGAAAGCGTGGTGATGGAGGGTGTGTCACCCGACGAGGCGTCGGGCAAGCAGAACATGGCCGCCATGGGTATCCCCTGTTTCACCGCAGGCACGCCCCTTCTGACCCCGGAAGGCTGGCGCAAGGTGGAAACCCTTGGGGCGGGGGACCCGGTTCTGACACATGATGGCGCGGTTCTGCCGGTCCTGTGGGCGGGTAAAAGGCTGCTGGGGGCTGAAGCGTTGCGTGGGCAGCACCGATTTTTGCCGGTGCGGATCGCCAAAGGCACGCTTGGCAACCGCAGCACCTTGCTGGTGTCGCCGCAGCATGCCGTTCTGATGCTGCTTGACCGCCACGAGGAAGTGCTGGTCCGCGCCGCGCATCTTGCCGAGTTTGCGCATGGTGGGTTTCGCGTCGCACGGGGGGTAGGTCAGGTTGCCTACCACCACCTGTTGTTGCCGCGCCATGCGATCCTCAACGCTGCGGATGCGCCGATGGAAAGCCTGTATCCGGGGCGATGCGCCCTGTCGTCGTTTCCGGCAAGCGCACAGATTGAAGTTGCGGCAACCATTTTGGCCTTGCGCGGCTGTGCGGACCTGCCGCCGTTCGGCATTGGTACACTGGTCATGCTTTATGGCCCGCGCGTGCGCCGGTTGTTGACAAGGGCCGAAGTGGCCAGTGCGCTGCAGACCCGACGCCTTGCTTCGCTGCCGGCTGCGACCCTTCGCAGGATTGATGCGGCCTGAACTGCCAGAACGCCCAGACCGCATGGCAGGCAATTCGCCTGCCTGCTAAACCCGCATATGCCGCAACAGACGGCGAAAGCGGCGCAAAATGACTGATTTTCCCGCATTCGCCGTGCAATTCCCGATTTTGTGACAAGCCGGTTGCAATAAGGGGCTGCATTGGCTTTAGTCAACTCAACAAGTGCAGGACACCTGCCGGACCAAATGGGGAGACCAGCGCGGTGAGCGAAAGCGACACGGACGCCTTTGTTGCCTTTGAGCATGTTCAGAAAAGTTACGATGGCGTCAGCCTTGTCGTCAAAGACCTTAACCTGAGCATTTCAAAAGGTGAATTCCTGACAATGCTTGGCCCATCGGGGTCTGGCAAGACGACCTGTCTGATGATGCTTGCCGGGTTCGAAACCGCCACCAATGGCGAGATCCGGCTTGATGGCCGACCGATCAATCAGGTGCCTCCGCACAAGCGCGGCATTGGTATGGTGTTTCAGAACTACGCTCTGTTCCCGCACATGACAGTGGGGGAAAACCTTGCCTTCCCGCTGGAAGTCCGGGGGATGGGCAAATCTGACCGCGATGCAAAGGTGCAACGTGCGTTGGACATGGTTCAGATGGGGGCCTTCGCCAACCGTCGCCCGGCCCAATTGTCGGGCGGGCAGCAGCAGCGCATCGCGCTGGCGCGGGCGCTGGTGTTTGACCCGAAGTTGGTTCTTATGGACGAACCGCTTGGCGCGCTGGACAAACAGCTGCGCGAACATATGCAGTTTGAAATCAAGCATTTGCATGACAGTCTTGGCATAACCGTGGTTTATGTGACCCATGATCAGGGCGAAGCGCTGACCATGTCTGACCGCATTGCTGTGTTCAACGATGGCCGTATCCAGCAGCTTGCCCCGCCGTCCGATCTGTATGAACGTCCCGACAACAGCTTTGTGGCCGGCTTTATCGGCGAAAATAACAAGCTGCCCGGCACGTTGGAAGAATTGTCTGGTGACAAGGCCCTTGTGCGCCTTGTGACTGGCGAATTGATTGATGCAACACCGGTCAACGTCACGCAAAAGGGCCAGCAAACACTGGTGTCCATTCGCCCGGAACGCGTGGAATTCAAACCCGAGATGATGCCAGCCGGCGCCAACATGATTGGCGCCGAGGTGCTTGAGGTCATTTATATGGGTGATATCCTGCGAGCACGGCTGCGGGTCTCGGGATCCGACGATTTTGTGATGAAAATGCGCAACACGCTGTCCCAGACCCATCTCAGGCCCGGTCAGCACATCAAAGTGGGTTGGCATCCGCAAGACGCGCGGGCGCTGGACCCCATTTGAAAGATTCCCCGGTGACAAGGGGAGTGCCGCCCGGCGCGGCCAAAGAACCGCCGAAATCCAATATGGGAGCTTGCCGATGAAAAAACTTCTTGTCTTGACGACGGCCCTTTCGGGCTTTGCCTTCACTGCGTCTGCCGAACAGATTGCGGTCATGTCCTGGGGTGGTGCCTATGCCACCAGCCAGATCGAGGCCTACCACAAACCGTTTACCGCCGAGACCGGTATCACCGTTGTCAGCGTTGACGCCGACAACCCGGCTGCCCCGATCAAGGCACAGGTCGAGGCTGGCAACGTGTCGATCGATGTCGTTGACGTGGAATATGCCGATGCCGTGCGTCTGTGTGACGAAGGTTTGCTGGAGCAGATCGATCCGGCCATTCTGTCACCGGGCGCCGATGGCACCGCAGCACTGGATGACTTCCTGCCCGGAGCGGTCACGGATTGCTTCGTTGCGACCATCGTGTTCTCGACGCTTTATGCCTATGACGAAAGCAAATTCACTGACACGCCGCCCAGCACGATCGCTGATTTCTTCGACACCGCGAAGTATCCGGGCAAGCGTGGCATGCGCAAAGGTGCCAAGGTCAACCTCGAGATGGCTTTGATGGCTGATGGCGTGCCCGCGGGCGAAGTCTATGCCTTGCTGGAAACACCGGAAGGCGTCGAGCGGGCCTTTGCCAAGCTCGGCACGATCAAGAAGGATGTGATCTGGTGGGAAGCCGGCGCGCAGCCGCCGCAACTTCTGGCCGACGGCGAAGTTGCCATGACCACCGGCTATAACGGTCGTTTCTTTGCCGCAGCCGTGACCGAAGGCAAACCGTTCAAGCAAGTGTTCGATGGCCAAGTCTATGAATACGACGGCTACGCCATTCCGAAAGGCGCACCAAACCTGGAAGCTGCCAAGAAGTTCCTGGCGTATTCCACCGGCACGCAACAGCTTGCCGATCAGGCCAAGTGGATTTCTTATGGTCCGGCGCGTAAATCGTCCGGTCCTCTGGTCGGCCTGTTCATGGACGGCAAGACCGAGATGGGTGCCTTCATGCCCACAGCTGCAGAAAACCTGACCAACGCGCTGCCGTCGTCCTATGAATTCTGGGTGGACCGCGATTCAGAGTTGAACGAGCGTTTCAACGCCTGGCTGGCGTCAAACTGATGTGGACCGGGGCGGCGGTCTGACCGCCGCCCCGACTCGTTCCGAGGGGGCTTTGATGGCTGATATTTCTGCATCTGATGGGGGACTGACCACCGCCGATGGCCGCCCGCTGAAAACTGCGCTCGCAACGGCGCAACAGCGTGCCAAGCGCCGCGCCTTTTTGTTGGTGCTGCCGCTGTTGGCCTTCATCGTCATCACCTTCATCGTGCCCATTGGCCAATTGATGCATCAAGCCATCTACAACGATGGTTTTGCCGCCAACATGCCGCGCATGACCGACTGGTTCGAGGCAAACCCGGCAGGTACCCCGCCCGATGAGATGGGGTATGAGGCGCTGGCGCTTGACCTGAGGGACGCTGCCGCCGCACGGACAGTGGGCGTGGTTGGAACCCGTGTGAACTATGAAATGTCGGGAACAAGGTCGCTGTTCACGTCAACCGCGCGCAAGGCAAACGATTTCGCAGCGCCCTATCGTGACGCGTTGCTGGCGGCCGATGCCAAGTGGGAAGATCCCGTCCTGTGGGGCACGATGCGACAGGTGTCCGACGCCTACAGCGCCAATTTCTTTCTGGCCGCCCTGGATATGACCCGTGATGTCAACGGCAAGATCGTGCCCATGCCAAAAGACCGGCAGATCTACGTCAGCCTGTTCATCAAGACGTTCCTGCTGGCGGGCCTGATCACATTCACCTGCTTTTTGTTGGGCTTTCCAATCGCGCATCTTCTGGCGACCTTGCCCATGCGTTGGTCCAACCTTTTGATGATCCTTGTCCTGTTGCCGTTCTGGACCTCGCTTCTGGTGCGAACCACAAGCTGGATGGTTCTTTTGCAACAACAAGGTGTGGTGAACAATACGCTGGTGGCAACCGGTCTGATCGGCAACGAAAGCCGGTTGCAGATGATTTACAACCAGACTGGCACCATCATCGCGATGACGCATATCCTGCTGCCGTTCATGATTTTGCCGCTGTATTCCGTCATGCGCCCGATCCCGCCATCCTATGTGCGGGCGGCACGGTCGTTGGGCGCGACAAGCTGGACGGCGTTTCGACGGGTGTATTTGCCACAAACGCTTCCGGGTATCGGGGCAGGGTCGCTGTTGGTGTTCATTCTGGCCGTGGGCTATTACATCACCCCGGCTTTGGTCGGTGGCGCATCGGGCCAATTGATCTCGAACCTGATCGCCTTCCACATGCAAGACAGTCTGAACTGGTCGCTGGCCTCGGCCCTTGCGGCGCTGCTCTTGGGGGCGGTGCTGGTCCTGTATTGGATCTATGACCGTCTTGTTGGCATCGACAATCTCAAGCTGGGGTAATCGACATGGCACTTCCCGTCTACGCGTCCCCCCTCGAACGGATCTGGCACTACACCTACCTGGTGATTTGTGCGCTGATCTTCCTGTTCCTGATCGCCCCGATCCTGATCGTGATCCCGCTGTCGTTCAACGCCGAGCCGTATTTCACCTTTACCGAAAAGATGCTGACCTTTGATCCCGAGGGCTACAGCCTGCGCTGGTATGACATGCTGCTGACGCAACCTTCGATCCCGTCGGATGTGCCGCGTGATGGTGCGTGGTGGGCGCAGGTCTGGAAGGAAAGCGCATGGGTGCGGGCTGCCAAGAATTCGGTCATCATCGGCTTTTTCTCGACCATCGTGGCGACGGTCCTTGGAACCATTGCCGCCCTTGGCCTGTCGCGTCCGGAAATGCCGTATCGCCGTCTGGTGATGGCGATCCTGATTTCCCCGATGATCGTGCCGATCATCATCACCGCGACCGGATTGTTCTTTTTCTATTCCAACCCGTGCGCGTTGCTGAATTGGACCGGTCTTGCCGATCAATGCGGGCGGCTGGCGGGCACCTATCTTGGCGTCGTTCTGGCGCATGCCACGCTGGGGATCCCGTTTGTGATCATCACCGTGACGGCCACGCTGATCGGGTTCGACCAATCCCTGACCCGCGCGGCCTCCAGCCTTGGAGCTCCGCCCACGACAACGTTTTTCAAGATCACCATGCCGCTGATCCTTCCGGGGGTGATCTCGGGCGCGCTGTTTGCCTTTGTCACCTCGTTTGACGAGGTGGTGGTGGTGCTTTTTGTGGCCGCACATGATCAGCAGACCATCCCGCGCCAGATGTGGAACGGGATCCGCGAACAGATCAGCCCGGCGATTTTGGCGGTTGCAACGATCCTTGTCGTCATCTCGGTTGTGTTGCTGGCCACATTGGAGCTGTTGCGTCGTCGGTCAGAACGGTTGCGCGGTGTGACACCGGCCTAGGGCAATATGGCCAGCCACAGCCACACCGTGCCGATCGACAGCGCCGTGCTGATCAGGACCGCCGAGGCGTTCACGCGCTTTGCCACGCCGTACATGTGGGCAAACAGATAGGCGTTGACACCCGGCGCCATCGCGCCGGTCAAGACTGCGGATCGCAGGGAATTGGTGTCGAGCGAAAACACCTGCGTCGCCAAAAGCCATGTCACGCCCGGATGCACGATCAACGAGGCTGCGCAGACCATGGCGATAGTGGCCTTGTCGCCCTCGGGCTTGTAGCGCAGCAGCACACCGCCCAACCCGAACAGGGCGGCAGGAATGGCGGCACGGGTCATCAGTTCAACCCCGGACCAGACCGCGCCGGGCAGCAGCAGGCCCGTCAGGTTGACGAAAAACCCAAGCGCGATGCCGATCACCAAAGGCTGCATCAAGATGGCGCGCACCACCTGACGCGACAGCGCGGATCCCGAAAGCCCCTGTCCGCGTGTCCGCGCCCATTCCATCAGACTGATGCCGAAGCCATACAGCAGGGGTGAATGGATTGAGATGATCGCAAAGTTGCCTTGCAACGCATCCACCCCATAGGCGCGTTCGGTGATCGGCAGGCCAAGAAGCAATGAGTTGGAAAACAGTCCGGCAAAGCCAATGGCGACGCTATCGGTCAAAGGCCGCTTGAACACATATCGTGCTCCGGTAAAGCACAAGGCAAAACCACTGAACGCCCCGACATAGAACGAGACCAGCAAACCGGCGTTATAGGCCCCCGAAAGATCAAGTGTCGCAATGGATTTGAACAACAGGCAGGGCACGGCGAAGTTTTGCGCAAAGCGCATCAACCCATCGACCGAGGCATCCGAAAAGAGTCCGGCGCGGGCGGCGGCGTAGCCAAACCCGATCACCATGAACACCGGCAGGATAACGTCCAGAAGGGCGGTCATGCCGGTAGCTCGATCACCATTCCATCAAAGGCCGGGCGGATATGCGACGGCAATTCCAGCGACAAGGTGACATAGTCCAGATCGTTGTGCATGTTGGTCAGCACGGCATGGCGCGGTTGCGCGCGGGCAATCCAGCCAAGGGTCATCTCAAGATGCGCATGGGTCGGATGCGGTTTGCGGCGCAGCGCATCAACCACCCACACCTCAAGCCCGGTCAGGATCGCCCAGTGCTCTTCGGGGATGGCCACGGCATCCGGCAGATAGGCAAGTCCGCCGATGCGAAAGCCAAGCGCATCCATGCTGCCATGATCGCACAGGAACGGGGTCAACGTGATGTCACCACCGGCGCCGTTGATCGTGACCGGGCCATCGATCGTGTTCAGATCAAGAATGGGCGGGTAGGGGCTGTCACCGGGTTGCACGAAGGCATAGCCGAACCGCGAGATCAGCGCATCCTGAGTAGGCCCGTCTGCCCAGACCGGAAGGCGGCGGTGGATGTTGAACACCACCTGCCGCAGATCATCCAGCCCATGCGTATGGTCGGCGTGGGCATGGGTATAGACTGCGGCATCCAGCACACCAATTCCCGCATCGAGCAACTGCGCATGCATGTCGGGCGTGGTGTCGATCAGAACGCGGGTAACACCGGCTGCGCCGATCCGTTCGACCAACAGCGAACAGCGGCGGCGGCGGTTCTTTGGGTTGGCCGGATCGCAGGCGCCCCAATCCGGACTTTCGGCCCCAAGGCGCGGCACCCCACCCGACGACCCGCACCCAAGGATGGTAAAGCGCAAATGGTCCATCATGCCACCTGCGCCGAAAGGATGGCCTTGGTGAACAGGCGGTCAAAATTTGCCGTGGTCCGGGCGGCGAACTCGGCCTCGGTCAAGCCAAAAAGGCCGGCCCCGACCTTTGCGGTAAAGGCGGTATAGGCTGGTTCATTCCGGCGCCCGCGATGGGGCGGTGGGGCCAGATAGGGGCTGTCGGTTTCCAGAAGGATCCGGTCCACCGGGCAGGCGGCAAAGATATCGCGCAGATCCTTGCTTTTGGGAAAGGCAGCGATGCCTGACATCGACAGGTAGAACCCAAGATCAAGCGCCGTCATGGCCAGACGTTCGCCGCTGGAAAAGCAATGCATGACGCACCTGTAGGGGCGGCTCATGTAGGCGTCCGTCAGGATCGTGGCCATATCCTCATCAGCCGCGCGGGCGTGGATGATCAGCGGCAACTCGGTTTCCTGTGCAGCGGCGATGTGCAGACGCAGGCTTTGTTGCTGAATGGCCTTGCTGTCGGCTGTATAGTGATAATCCAGCCCGGTTTCGCCAATGCCTACGAATTTGGGGTGGCGGGCAAGGGCGACCAGCTGATCGACGGTTACAAGTGGGTCTTCATGTGCGCGCATCGGGTGGGTGCCTGCGGCGTAAAACACGCTTGGATTGGCCTCGGCCAAGGCGCGAACCTTGGGTTCGTTTTCCATTCGGGTGCAGATCGTGACCATGCGCGTCACCCCGGCGGCTTGGGCGCGGGCGATGATCTGATCCACCTCCCCTTCGAAATCGGGGAAATCCAGATGGCAATGGCTGTCAACTATTTCGGGGGCTGTCACCACACTCACCTCTGGGCGAGCTGTGCCGCCGTATCGTCGATTTTCAGCAAGCTATCCATCAGAAGTGCGGCAGGGTCAAGGTTGACCGCCTTGCCCCGTCGGGCCCGCAACGACAGGGTTTGTGCCAGATCCGCCCAAATCCGCGCAGCAGCTTCGCTGGGAGCAAGGCGGGCAAAGAGATCGCCTTCACCTTTCGCCGCTTCGGGCGGCAGTTGGCGCAGGGTGCCCGCGCGCGACAAGCGCGCAAGGAACAGATCAAGCAGCGTGACGATCAGATCAAACCGGTCCTCTGATCCCTTGCCCGCACCCAGTTCTGCCAAGGCCAGAGCCTGGGGACGGTCAAGCCGGGGCAGGGACCCGAACAGCCGGATCAGGGCCGCATAGGTTTTCAGCCCGTCCAGATTGGTCAGCCGGAACGCCTCTCCCACCGACCCGCCCGCCAGTTCGCCCAAAGCCACGACATCAGCGGGGTCAACCGCACCGCCCGCCTGCTCTAATGCCTGCGCCAAGGGTGCCGGTGGCAGCGCGGTCAGCCGCAAGGCGCGACAGCGTGACCGGATGGTCGGCAACAGCCGGTGTGGCTGATGCGAAATGACCAGAAAGGTCACATCCGACGGCGGTTCTTCCAGCAGTTTCAACAGCGCATTGGCCGCGCCCGTGTTCAGCTCATCTGCAGAATCGATGATTGCCACGCGTCGCCCGCCATCTGCGGCTGACAGCGCGAAGAAGGATTTCATCTTCCGCACTTCATCCACCCGGATTTCGGCAGACAGGGCCGTTTCCTTGTCATTTGCCCCTCGGCGCAACAGAAACAGGCGCGGCTCGGACAACTGCAACATCCGGCGCGCAACGGGGCTGTCTGGCGCAATATCCAGAGATGTGGGCGGGGGGGGCGCGAACATGCCGCCATCCTCGGGCGGGGTAGCCAGCAGAAAACGGGCGATACGCCACGCAAGGGTTGCTTTTCCCACCCCTTTTGCCCCGGTGATCAACCAGCCATGATGCAGCCGTCCGGACCTGTAGGCGTCCAGAAAAGCAGCTTCGGCGGCGTCGTGCCCGAACAGGTGCTGGGTTTCGCGCGGGTGTGGCGCTCCTTCGATCCGGTCGGGGTCCGGCAGGTCTGCAACAACCATCAGCGGTGCCCCAACGCAGCCAGAGCGGCGGCAAGTATGTCGGTCGCCACTTGGTCCGACGGACGGGCACCGTCGATCACGCGAAAGCGGGGATGTCGCGCTGCAAGGTCCAGAAAACCGGCACGGGCGCGCGTTTGGAACGCAAGTCCCATATCTTCGAACCGCATTTCAGCCCCAGCGCGGGCGCTGGCGCGTGCCAGACCCTCGGCAGGATCAAGGTCTACCAAAAGCGTCAGGTCAGGTTCGATCCCGATCATCAGATCGTGCAACGCATCGACGGTTTCGGTCAGATCGCCCCGCGTTATGCCCTGAAAGATGCGGGTGGAATCGGCGAAACGGTCGGTAATAACCACGTCACCTTGTATCAAAGCCGGACGGATGGTCTTTTCCAGATGGTCGCGGCGTGCGGCGGTGAACAAAAGGATTTCGGTTTCCGCCGACCAGCGGTCAGTGGCACCTTCCAGCACCAGACGCCGAATTTCCTCGGCCCCGGCGCTGCCGCCCGGTTCGCGGGTCAGGGTCACACCAAAGCCGGCATCACGCAAGGCGGCGGCCAAGAGACGGGCTTGGGTGGATTTGCCCGACCCGTCGATCCCTTCGAAACTGATGAACAATCCTGCCATGCCCCCGCTTATCAGGAGGCAGGCGTCCCGTCGAGATAGCGCGCGCGCAGGGCACCGACTGCCGTCATCAGGCGCTTGCCAAAGCCGCCTTTGGCAACATCCGCCTCGGCCACCAAAGGCACGCGGGCATCGGGCAGATCAGGGATTTGAATGACCATCTCTGCCACGGTCGTTCCTGCGGTCAGCGGGGCCTTCAGTGGCCCGGTATAAACCACTTCGGCTGTTGCGCCTTCCTGCACAAGGGCGGGGACAAGCAGCCGCACGTCAACGGCCGACACAAGCCCGACAGTATCCGCAGCCCCCATCCAGACCGGAGCCTCGGCAACGCGTTGTCCGGCTTTGACAAGGGTCTTTTCGGCAAACTGACGAAACGCCCAAGATACGATACGTTCGGCTTCTTCAGCGCGGTCTTTTTCGCTCACCAACCCGGTAATCACAAAAATCACGCGTCGATTGCCCTGTGCTGCCGAACCGACGAGGCCATAGCCTGCCTCGGTGGTGTGACCGGTTTTCAATCCGTCCGCTCCGACTCCCAAAGCCAGTAGTGGATTGCGGTTGTTCGCATTTGCTGGCGCACGGTCTTTGTAGTTGAACGTCGTCTCGGCAAAGATCGGGTAAAACTCGGGAAAGTCCACGATCAGCCGTTTGGCAAGAATCCCGAGATCACGCATCGACATCAAATGTCCTGCGGCCGGCCAGCCCGAGGCGTTCTTCAAGACCGTGTTCTGCATGCCGAGGGCACGGGCGCGTTGGGTCATCTGCTGGGCAAAGGCGTCTTCCGTACCCGCCAGACCTTCGGCCACGACAACACAGGCGTCGTTGCCGGAATTCACGATCATGCCGTGGATCAGATCATTCACCGTTGGCCGGTCGGATTCCTGCAAGAACATCGTCGATCCGCCCATCGCCTTGGCACGGCTGGACACGGGAAAGGCCGTATCCATCGTGACGCGCCCATCGCGCAGCGCTTCGAACAGCATGTTGATCGTCATCAGCTTGGACATGCTGGCTGGGGGCAGGGGTTGGTCGGCGTTCTTGTCCATCAGCACAGTCTGCGTCGACACGTCATAGACCCAAGCGGCCGTGGCGCGCGTCTCGAATGCCTGCACGACAGAGGCGGCAAGCAGCAGGATCAGGGTCAGAACAGGGCGAAGCAGGGCTGGCATTGGACCTCCGGCGCGTTAATTTTTCAGGAAATAGGCATCGGGGAAGCCAAGCCCCTTGACCGTTGTCATGGTTGCCGCGTCACCGCGTGTGGTCACCGACCAAAGTGCCTTGCCCTGGCTTTCCTCGCGGCGCAGATCGCCGCTCAAACCGGCATTTTTCAGTGTATCCACAGCACGCTTGGCATTTGCTTCAACCGAAAAAATCCCGATCTGTATTGTGCGCGCGCCTGCTGTTGCCGCAGGGGGAGTTGTCGTTGGGGCAACGGCTGGCGCCGCAGCAGGTGCTGGAGCAGCGCCCACGACCGGAGCCGCAGGAGTGGTAGACTTGCCATCGGCCCGATCAAGCGCCGCAGCAGCCCCTGCGATCGGATCCAGAGACTGTGTTTCCACGGTTTCGGAGGAATCCAAAATCGGCTTGGTCGCGTCGGTCTGAACCTTTTCCTCTTCGCGACGCAGAGCTATCACACTGACGTCCGCAGGCTGGCCTGCCAGAACGCCCAAGGCTGCGGCGGCGTCAGACGAAATTTGCAGCTTGGGACCGGGGTTTTCGATTTCGCGGCGGAACAGGGCACCGATCACGAATTTTCCGTTGGCAGTATTGCGGATGATCACCCGCTCGGGATCCTTCGCGTCGGGCGATGCCACCCAGACGCCCCCCAACGACGGCCTGCCATCCCAAAGCGCCTTGTCCTTGGTTTGGAACACTTCGGGCGCTTCGACGTCACGATCCACCAAGCGGGTTGATGTCGAAGAAGCAGCCTGCGACGGTGCTTGCTCCGCCTTGTCACCGCGCTTGAATGGATTTCCGTTCTGAACGCACCCGGCCATTGCCGTGCTTGCCAATGCTATCAGGATGAGCGCCCTGATCCTTGCCTGTGCCATTTCGAGCCCCCGATGGGCGCAGGTTTATCCCGCGCTTTTTTACCCTCAACAGCGTCTTGCTCGTATGGCCGATGCCCACAGCGAACGCTGATCTGCCGTGACACCATAGCCCCACCGGGCGCATGAGGAAAGGGCGCGTGAGTTGATCGGCACAGATCGACACGCACAGTTGACCAAACCGCACACACCGGCTTGAATTCTCCCAACTCCCCGGCTATGCGAACCACGCGGGATGGGTGGCCGAGTGGTTTAAGGCTCTAGTCTTGAAAACTAGCGTGCGGGGAACCGTACCGTGGGTTCGAATCCCACCCCATCCGCCAATCCCCAGCTTTTTCCAGTTTGAACGGATCGCCTTAGGCGGTCTTTTTTCTTTATATTACTGGAATTTTATGTCGCTTCCGTTTGCGCTGGATTTCTTTCGATTGTGCCTATATGTTTTTCTTGAGTGGTATAGATTGTGGTATGAATCGTGGCACTATCTGGTAAGCTAACCAAGAAGCTGGTGGAGAATCTGGGTGCAGGTCGCCACGGTGATGGTGGCGGACTTTACTTAGTGGTTGACCCTTCCGGGGCGCGGCGCTGGATTGTGCGCGTAGTGGTCAAAGGCCAGCGCAACCTGAGGGGATCGCCACTTCGGACCGACTTCGGCTTGGGTGGTGCGGATGTGGTCACGCTGAACCAAGCGCGGGATCGGGCGCTGGAATACCGGCGGATGGCCAAGTCAGGGCTAAATCCCCGCTTCAACGCCAAGCGTGAGATACCCTGTTTTGAAGAAATCGCAGGGCAGGTTCATGTCGATCGAATGCCAACTTGGAAGAACGCCAAACATGGCACGCAGTGGATCAACACCCTGCGCGACTATGCCTTCCCCAAAATCGGTCGTATGCCGATTGATAGCATAGGCCAACCAGAAGTGTTGATGTGCCTTTCCCCGATCTGGACAGAAAAACACGAGACTGCACGGCGATTGGCGCAGCGGATCAAGATCGTGTTGGACGTGGCAAAGTCGAAAGGCTTTCGTTCAGGCGAGAATCCCGTCACCGCGATCCACGACGCGCAAGTTTTGCCGAAGGTGAAAGTCAAGGTGAAGCATCATAAGGCAATGGCGTGGCAGGCGGCGCCAGCCTTCTATGCCGATTTGCAGACGCGCAATGCTATGTCAGCCAAAGCTCTGATGTTCGCGTGTCTGTCCGGATCACGCACTGGCGAGGTTCTAAATGCCCAATGGAGTGAGTTTGACTTTGAAGCACGGCTTTGGACCTGCCCGGCGGATCGGATGAAAGGTGGTGTGGTGCACCGGGTGCCTTTAACCGACGAAATGCTGGCGATTGTCGAACCTCTACGCGCGATGCAGTCGGACTATGTGTTTGAAGGGCAAAAGCGGCATACACCATTGTCGAACATGGCCATGCTAATGCTGCTTCGCCGAATGCAGGCTGAAAGCGTCACAATTCATGGGTTCCGGTCCACGTTCAGAGACTGGGCATCGGAGAACACGGACTTTCCGAGGGAAGTTATAGAAATGAGCTTGTCGCACAAGGTGGGGTCTGCAGTGGAAAGGGCCTATGCGCGGTCGGATTTGCTGGAGAAGCGACGGGCGCTGATGGTGCGCTGGTCGGGATTTGTAACTGGGGCTGACGCTTACGTTGTTTAAGTTGCCTTTGGCAACGAACTTGTGGCTGAAAGGTAAGACCGAAAGGCTAGGCTTCGAGACCCTTATGTGTCTGCCTGCGCTTCCGTCCGGATGCGTTGTAATACTAAAAGAGTCCTGTGGGGGGGGCTTAATGACAGAAGAAGAGAAGATTCAGCGCCTTAACGAGCTTGCAGACCGGCTCTTTAGCTGGATGGAGCCCAGCTATGCTGGCAGGGATAAACCGCCATTTGATATCAAGCCTGTGAACCTGCATCATAGTAAAAAGGAGTTCACCGATGAGTTGCGGACAGTTGCAGCGATTGTGGGGCATCTGCATGGCGTGTTGGTAGAGCTGCAGATTACGCCTGAAACGGCTGATCCGTCCAAGGATGCCATGATCAGCCGGATACAAGCTGCGGTTGACAACTCAATTCGCCAGAACGTCCGAAGGAAGAAACTGACAGGCGCGACTGCGAACGATCTCGTAACGCAGAACTTCCGCGACACGGGCTTTTTTACAAATTCAAACGATATGCTTTCTGACATGATTTTTGCTTATAATCAAAGACTTGACGAGCTGAGAGACCAGGAAAAGGAGTTCTGGAACGTACCAAACCGAGCGCCGGACTATTTTGCAAGAACAATTGCGTTGCGGTTTGCGCGCCTGTTTGCTCGCCAGAAAGGGAAGCGTCCTACGTTCGGTACGTCGAGGGATGGAGGTCATCCTTCAACAGTTTTCGGGCGGGCCCTGGAAGAAGTTTTTGAAGTTCTGGAAATTGCGACCCACATCAGGGGGTCCGCCGTATGGGCAATTGAGCAACTGACCGAGGACGACTGTCAGGGAGATCCGTATATGCTGGGTGCACCCCCGAGGAAGGTAGATCCGCTTGTGCAAGAAAAGACTGCGGCTTTGTCAAAAAAAGGTAGTTGACCAAAGGGCTTTTGCGTGGGGCTCAAAGTGTTTTCCCACGTCATTCCAGCTAAACTGAAGCTGTCCTAACTCTGCAGAAACAGAGTGAAAAGGACCAAGCAGATGATCAGCCTATTCGACACCAACCGAAATTACGTCCTTGGCGACCCCGAGCTCGACATCATTGGTGACCGGGACAAACTGGCTCAGTGGCGCCACAAGGGCATGGGCCCCGCCTACTACCGCCTTGGCCGCAAGATCATCTACCGCGGAGCGGATCTGAATGCTTGGGCCGAGGCCAGCCGGGTTGATCCCTGCAAGGGTGGCCAGTCATGAAAAGCGCCCGTCACTTTGTGCAGTTGTTGATGGGCGATTGGCATGGCCGCTACGGGACCTGCGCTTGCCCTGTATGCCAGCCCGAACGACGAAAGGGTCAAAACGCCTTGACGGTGGCGGATGGGCACAACGAGCGGCTGGTACTGCATTGCAAGAAAAGCGGCTGTGCCTTTCTCGACATTCTGGCGGCGGCTGGCTTGCGCACGGGCGACTACACGCCCCCGGATGCGGCAACCGTTGCCCAGCGCGAACGCGAAGCCAAGGCCGAAGCGGAAAAGCGGGCGGCACAAGCCAAGCGGCTGTGGCACGAAGCCCAGCCCATCGCGGGCACGCTGGCCGAAACGTATCTGCGCGGGCGCGGCATCATCTGCGAACCGCCCCCAACGCTGCGCTTTCACCCGAAAGCGTGGCACGGGCCGACTGCCCGCAGCTATCCGGCAATGGTGGCGGCGGTGCAAGGCGCGGGCTTGCCTGCGGTGCATCGCACATACCTGCGCGCGGATGGCACGGGGAAAGCCGCAATCGACCCCGACAAGATGATGTTGGGGGCTGTCTCTGGCGGCGCTGTGCGGCTCTGTGAAGGAGCTTCGCGCCTTGTGGTGGCTGAGGGAATCGAAAGCGGCTTGTCTCTGCTGTGCGGCCTTCTGGACGCGCCCGCAAAGGTATGGGCCGGGCTTTCGACTTCTGGCCTTCGCGGGCTGCACCTTCCGGCGCAACCGGGGCGGCTTTCCATCGCAGTCGACGGCGACGTGCCGGGCCGGGCAGCGGGGCATGCTCTGGCCGAACGGGCGCACGCGCTGGGGTGGCAAGTCTCAATCCTCGACCCCGGCAACGGGACCGACTTCAATGATATTTTGACCGGTAAGGGGGTGGCGGCATGACTGCGCAAGCGAAGGCTAAAGAAACACCATTCAAGTCCACCTGGCCTGACCCCGCGCCGCGCTTTCTGCGGACCGAACTGCCCGCGGCCCCGAAACTGCATTTGGGCGATGTGCTGGGGCCACGTCTGGCACAATGGGTGGCAGATGCAGCCGAAGCCAAAGGCGCTCCCGCTGATTACACCTTCGGGGCGATGCTGGCGGTGGCGGGCGCGACCATTGGCAACGCGCGCTGGGCATCCCCGTGGCGGGGATGGATCGAACCGCCTGTCATCTGGGCCATGTGCATCGGCCTGCCCAGCGCGGGCAAAAGCCCTGCCATTGATGCGGCGCTGCAACCCTTGCGGAAGGCCGAACGCCCGCTGCGCGAAGCGGCAGAGGCCGAGATGAAAGCATGGGGCGAAAAGGCCGAACTCGCTAAGCTAGCAGAACAATCGTGGAAAGAAGCCGCAAAGGCGGCAATCAAGGCCGGGGAAACGCCCCCTGACAGACCGAACAGTTGCGATGCCGGGCCTGCGCCGCATATCCCCCGGCTGGTGGTGAATGATGGCACAATCGAGCGGCTTGGCGCGATACTTGCCAGGCAACCGCGCGGCACATTGCAAATGCGGGATGAATTGGCCGGATGGCTGGAAGGCATGGCGCGCTATTCTGGCGGCGGCTCTGACCGCCCGTTCTGGCTGGAAGCTTTCGGCGGCCGGGGCTTCACTGTAGAACGGATGGGCCGTGAACCTCTGACAATCGATCGGCTGACAATCGGGGTGCTGGGCGGGATCCAGCCCGACCGCTTGAAAAGCCTGTTGTTTAAGTCTGACGATGACGGTCTTCTGGCGCGCTTTCTTCCCATCTGGCCGGAACCGGCTTCACTTAAACGCCCGCAGGTTTGGGCCGACGAATCCTTGATGGAAACGGCGCTGGAACGGCTTTTGACGCTCGACCTTGTGACCAATGATGCTGGCGAAGCCCTCCCGGCCTTTATTCCCTTCACTGAAGATGCACGGAACCTTATGGATGACTTCCGCAATGCGGCGCGCGGATGGGAAGCCGGGTCCGAAGGGCTGATGTTATCCTTTGTGGGCAAGCTTCCAGGGATGGCGGCGCGGCTGGCGCTGGTGCTGGGCCTTCTCGACTGGGCCGCCGATGGGGCGGTGCAACCGCAGGAAATTACGGTGGAGCACTTCGGGCGCGCGGCGCACCTAGTGGAAGCCTATCTTTTGCCGATGGCGCGGCGGGCCTATGCCGATGCTGCTACGCCCAAGCCCGAACGCGCTGCGCGGCGGCTGGTCGGCATCATTCGGGAGAAAGGCTGGAGGCGCTTCACATCGCGCGATATGTTGCGGCTCGACCGGGCTGGTCTGGGCAGCAAGGCCGAACTTGACCCAGCGTTGTCGCTGCTGACAGAGGGCGACTGCATCCGACCGATTGAACCGCCCACGAACTCACAGGGCGGGCGGCCGCAACGACTGTTTCTGGTGAACCCTGCTGTTCATAGGGGCCTGATATGACGCGATGGCTGCAAGCGGCGAAAAGCGCGACCGACGCCGGGACAAAACCGACAGAACTGACAGAACCTCGCCCGGAACCAGTTTTGTCGGTTAAGTCAGTTTTGTCCGGAGGTGAAAGGGCTGTCGCAGACCGCTGCGCCCCGAGTGTCGCAATTCCCCAGCCAAGCGCGCGCGGCATAACCTTCCCGCATGGCGTCTGCGACTTCACGGGCAGGCCCCGCACTTGGACGGGTAAGGTTGTCGTACTGGATGAATGGCGGCGGCTTTCCGACTGGGAACGGGAAGGTCCAGCCGGACGCCTCTGGTGCGGGCTGTGTTGCGCTTGGGTGGCGCAGGGTGGCAGTTGTAAAGCGCAGGCATGTTGGAACCAAGATGACGCAGGCTAGGTCGCTGGTGAACTTCAGACCGATGGAGGTGAAGACCTTGGCACAACCGGAACCGGGACCGAATGCTACTCTGAAAAATGCCCATCCAGAAAATGGAGACTGACGTGAAAGACAGAATCGAGATTGACGGCGGCACAATCGCCAAAGGGCCAGATGCTGGGCAGCGGGTGTATTTTGTGTCTGCCGTGGGCAGCGGGGCGGAATGCGTGCTTTGGGAAACCCATAGCCATGGGCGCGCCATCGTTAAATCCGCTCTGATCAGTGTGGAATGGGGCCTGCCAGTTTATGACCTGACAACCGGTAAGAGGGTTGGTGGCAGCATGCCAAGCTAAGTCCATTGTGAATGCGCGGGACACCCGCAAGGCAGAAGGTCGCCACAGTTATTTCTGGTGAGCCCGGCACATAAAAAAGGGCGGGCATGGCGCGATGACTTTGAGCTGCAAAAGCAAAGTCAGCGGTTAAGGCAAACGTCAAAACGAACAACCTACAAGGGGTCTTAAAATTATGTTGGTAAAAGATAGCATTACAGCATGAAACGAAGAACCTCACGCCTTTCCACAGCTCTCGCCCTTCATGAAATGGAGATGCAGAAGCTGCGGGACGAAATTCTTAGCCGATACAGGCTGTGCCCTGCCACTGAGCATCTGCATCCGGACTACAGGCGCACATGCGAGGATTGCTTGGGCAAGACCTGTTCTCGGCTTGCTGAACGAGGGTTAGATGACAATCGGTTGCCACTTGCGTTCAATGATCGGCCAATCTGCGGGGCTATGACGCGCATAGGAGCGATCTGCCAAAACCGTGTCGTTCCAGGCAAGCACAAATGCCGCCTGCATGGCGGCAAATCTACCGGGCCAACGACACTTGCTGGAAAACAGCGCGTGGGTGACGCGCAGCGGCTACGATGGGCTCTGTACCGCAAGCGACAGAGTGGGGTCCCGTAGGTAAGCAATAGTAAGGCTACGCATGTTCCTCGGCATCTTGTTCGCCAAGGTGCACGCTGGGCCCGGGACCAGATAAAGCACATCGCCTGCTGAAAGGCGCTCACATTAAGGCCCGCCTGAAGGAAAGTCGCCAGGAGCACTTGGCCATGGGCGGGACGCAATCTGCATTGCGGATCATAGCTACTACGCGGCCTCAGAAGGCGACTGTTGGCAGGTCAATGCTTTGGTCGGCATGATCATGGGCGGCAGCACCAGAACCTACCGCGAGTTCGCAGGCCTGATAATCGAGGTGGTGCAACACGCGAAAAAAAGACCGCCAGCGCCTCAAAACGTATCATAAGACGACAAATGTAGCATATTGACACAGTCAGCACCCCCACAATAGCATGGGGCATTCCACCCCGAAACCACACCATCTTGTGCCGAGCTTGCGCGGATCACCGTTTTGCTGCACATTCTGCTGCACAACAACAGGAAGCAGACGTGGCCAAAGAAAAGCTCCTCAGCGATCGACAGCAGGCGTTCGTGGCCCATTATCTGGTGTCGCGCAACGCTTCCGATGCCTATCGCAAGGCCGGATATGCCGCGAAAGACGCCAACGTGTGTGGACCAAGATTGCTGGCAAATGTTCGCATCGCGGCCGCAGTCGCGGAAGGTCAGGGGAAGCTGCTCGAAAAGCTGTCCCTCACCGCTGACGATATCGTTGCCAAGCTGGAACTGATCGCCACCGCAGATCCGGCAAAGCTGACCGGCCACCACATCGGAGCATGTCGCTACTGCTGGGGGATCGAACATCATTACCAGTGGCGCACACCGCGCGAGTTTTCCGAAGCCGTCGAACTCCACATGCTCAAAGGCGAAGCCTATTGCGCCAACCATCTGCCGCCAGAAATGGAAGGCGGCTATGGCTACAGGCAGACCCGGCGACCAAACCCCGACTGTCCTGACTGCGAAGGGCTGGGCAAGCCCTATTTGATCTTTGCCGACACCCGCGACATGGACCCGGCAGAGCGGGAACTGTTCCTGGGGGTCAAGCAGACGCAGCACGGCATCGAATACAAAATGGCCGACAAGGCCCACGCCCTCGACCAGCTTGCGCAGCGCACCGGCGTCTTTGCCAAGCGAGACGAGAACTTTGCCAACGCACTGAGCCAGGCCATCGCGGAAATCCAGAACCGCACATCCCGCGCCCCTATCAACTTCGGAACACGCTGAAGGGCTGGTTCACTGTGTCGCCTCTGCACCGCAACGCTCAACGATGAGGTCAATGGCCGGAATGGGGCCGGGTGCGTCGGAAATGGCGGTCTCTTCTGGTCGGCCTTCGGCATTCGCAACCAGTGCTCTTGTCAACTCCCGACGGGAGTCCGATAAAATGGTTTGGTTGCTGCTGGTGATCAGTACGGTGCTCCATGCTATCCCAGCTGCAGTCCCCGCAATACGGGAACCGCGATCCTGAACAGCCCCGCGATATTGCCTTGGCCTACCACGGTTGTACTGCCATTCTTGGGCCGGCAATATTGGAGAGGTTTGACATAGTGGGTTTGCATGATGACAAGATCGACGGGGTTCCACAGTTCGTCAGTTATTTCGTCCCGGTAGTCGAGATCCTGCGGGATATGGGGGGAGAGGCGCGGCCGCGGCAAGTCTTCGATGAATTGATCAAACGTCATGCCATCCCCGAGGAGTTTCTCGCCCGTACCAACACGAATGGTGGGTCGAAGTTTGAGAACCGGGTTCATTTCGCGCGCTTTTATTTGTTCAAGGCCGGGATGCTGACCTCTCCGCGGCGCGGGGTTTGGGCCTTGACCGAACAGGGCTGGAAGGTTGCCCTGTCACAGGATTGGGCAACCGAGATGTTTCATGCAGGCCGAGAAAACCTGCCTGTCGATGTTGATGAACAAACTGCTCCGCCAGATGAGGTTGTCCCATCTGGAACGAACTATTGGTTTGTTGGTGCGACATGGTCCGAAGGAGACCAGTTCGCGCGTTTTTTGAAAGAAGGTGTCTGGCAGAACAAACACGAAGACAAATTCTCAAAGCTTATCAGGCAGATGGGACCCGGAGATCGAATTGCGATCAAGGCATCCTTCACGCGCAAGAACGATGTTCCATTCGAAAACCATGGCAGGGTTGCGAGTGTGATGCGCGTAAAGGCCATTGGCACGATCACCGCCAACCGTGGCGATGGCCTGACCGTCGACGTGGACTGGCAAGAGCTTGACCCATCGAGGGATTGGTATTTCTACACCTACCGCACAACCGTCGCCCGCGCGCGGGTAGAAGATGATGATATGGCCCGGCGTCTGGTCGCCTTCGCATTTGAAGGGCAGGCGCAGGATTATGGGCATTTCTTGTCGAATCCTTATTGGGCATCGCGTTTTGCCCCTGAGGTTGACCCCCTTAGTGCGCGAGAGGCGGAGGAAACTGCCGAGGGCGAAGTGGCTCCTGAGCAGAATGTTCCAACCTATGGCGTGGAAGATATCGTTTTGGAGGGTGGATTTCTGGGGCGGGAAGCCCTGAGCACCCTGGTTGACCGGCTGGCCATCAAGAAAAACTTGATCTTGCAGGGACCGCCCGGAACAGGGAAAACTTGGCTTGCAAAGCGCCTTGCGCGCGCACTGATTGGACGGCGCCATCCAGAGCCCGATCAACTGCGGTCGGTTCAATTCCACCCGTCACTGTCCTATGAGGATTTTGTGCGAGGCTATCGGCCGTCAGGCGCTGGCCTGGTCCTGACGGATGGCATCTTCCTCCAGGTGGTTGAGGCCGCGCGCGCGCGGCCTGATTTGGTGCACGTGCTGATCATTGAAGAGATCAACCGGGGCAACCCGGCGCAGGTCTTTGGCGAAATGCTGACTCTGCTGGAAAACACGAAGCGCAGCCGTGCCGATGCGATGGAACTGGCCTATCGCAAGGTCCCGGGTGAGAAGGTTCATATCCCCGAAAACCTGCACATCATCGGCACCATGAATATCGCGGATCGGTCGCTGGCGCTGGTGGACCTGGCACTGCGGCGCCGGTTCGCTTTCGTGACCTTGGACCCTTTGTTGAACGGGGCATGGGCAGAATGGTGCCGTGACCGGGACTTCCCCGAGGATGTTATTACCTTGATCTGCGAAAGGATGACTGCCCTGAATGATATGATCGCTCAGGACCGCGCATTGGGGCCGCAATTCAGGGTCGGGCATTCTTATGTCACGCCGGGCGAAGAGGAGATCCCCGATCCCCGGGTCTGGTTTGCCGAAGTGATCGCGACTGAAATAGCGCCACTTTTGGATGAATATTGGTTTGATGCTCCTGACCGTGCCCAAACGGCTGTGACGGCCTTACGCGCGGGCCTTTGATGGCGGAACCTATTCCGCTGCGAAACATCTGGGTGTTGTTTCTATATGCTGCTGATCTGGTCGAGTATCGGGATCGGTTCGACAATCAGGTTGAGGCGGCGCGCGATTTACCAGATATGGTCGCGCGTGTTTTGACCCATGTGGTCGAGGAACGTCTGAGACGAAACCTGTCACGTGGATACCGCCCTCAGGCGGAAATCCTGTCGCGCGTGCGCGGGCGCATAGACATGCTTGCCACGTCCACCGGATCGCTGATGGAACGTGGTCGCGTGGCCTGCCGGTTCGAGGAGCAGACGATGGACACGATGCGCAATCGCCTTGTGCGCGCGGCGCTCGATCGGCTGGGAACGCGGGTGGCAGATGATCTTGTGGCGCATCGCTGCCGCCAACTTTCGGGCGATTTCTCTCGCATGGGCGTGATTGGTGTCCGCCCATCGCGGGCAGAAATGGCGCAGGATCAGATCGGGCGCAATGAATGCGCGGACCGCTTTATGGTGGCGCTGGCAGGGATGGTGTTCGACAGCCTCATCCTGTCTGAAGATGCGGGGCCCACACGCGGCGCGCAGGCAGATCCGACGGACCATTTGGTGCGGCGCCTGTTCGAAAAAGCCGTGGGCAACGCCCTGCGCCTGACGCTGCATCCCCTAGGCTGGAAAGTCGTGCAAGGCCGACGGCTCTCCTGGCCCGCACGGGAAATGACAGCAGGCATGGCCGATATCTTGCCCGGGATGCAGACAGATATCGAACTGACGCAACCTGCGATCCGGCGGCGGATCGTCATCGACACTAAATTCACGGCGATCCTGACTTCCTCAAACTATCGCGACCAGATCCTGAAAAGCGGGTATCTCTACCAGCTCTATACCTACCTGCGCAGCCAGGAACGACCCGACGATCCGGACGCCCTGACAACCGAAGGTCTTCTCCTCCACCCCCAGATCGGCGGTGCCGTGGACGAGGCGATGTCCATGCAGGGCCATCGCATGCGGTTCAAAACCATCGACCTCACTGCCCCGGCGTCAGAGTTCGAGGCGGGTTTAAGGGGAGTGATCGGGTAATCCCTAGGAAGGTTAGAAGGGAGGCAAGCGGACATTGGCAAGGCTGCGGATTTGCCAAGGCGATAGGGTCAAGCGGACATTGGCGCTCGTAGGAACAACTTTTGATCCTGCGTCTGAAACATCCTTGAGTCGTGGTTTGTCGCATGTGTTGTTTGCTCAGGTCACCTTGATGAAAAACCACTGTCGATGTCTTGAAAAATCTCGAACACCGTCTTCCGAAGTGACCTGCGTTCCCACAAAGCTCAGGCCGCGGCCGACAGACCGATGGCGTTGGAGAAGGCCGATGTCTGCCCATGGTGCAAAGTCAGCCAGCAAGCCCCGATCCGGCCTGATAACATCGAAGCCACAGTGGTGTCGAAACGGAGCCTCGGGGCTACCAGATCGGCTGTGCCAGAAAACCGCGGCTGCATAAGGTGGGCGGGATCGCCAGGCCGTAGCCAAGTGCCAGCGCCGAGATAGAACCGCGGACACAGGTCTTCCGGCTCATCGACGCCAGCCTGCAGGGCAGCGGTCATGCCGGGACGGTTCAAATCGATCACCTTGGCCCCCAGCCCGGCAGTACCGCGGATCTGGGCGGCACTGCCAGTGGTACAGCCATTGCATACCCAGACGACCCGCACCCTATCGCCTTTGGTCGCTTCCAGCAGTTTCGGCACCACCACCGGTAACACGGTGGCTTCGTTGCGCAGTGGAACAATCATGCCATAGGCCGGTGTCATGATAGGCCGCCTACTCTTTTGGATTGGTTAGAAGAAATCCTGCACTGACCAGCAGCAAAACCGCCGCAACTGAAATGAAAAATATATCGGGCTCGGATGCCATGCGAAAGGCCAGCACGATCATCGCCAGCTGCAGCCCAAGAAACACGCCCTTGGTCGAAATCATCCAGCGCGATCCGAGCAGCGTACGAGGGCGGTTTGCAGGCAGCCAGCGTTCCCAACCATCGGCCTGTGCACTGTCAATGGTCAGCAGATAGTCCTTTATCTGCTTTGTCCGGATGCCGTGATGACACCATTGCAGTGCCACGCCAAGACCAGCTGCGCCCTGTCCTGCTGCAGCGCCCCAAGCGGCTTCAGGCCGTGCGAGTGCCAAAAGCGCAAAGGCGGTGAATGGTGCCAGCGATAGGATCAGCAGAAGATTCTGCAAAAGGATGCGCAACGCCAGTTCGCGGCGAAGCACCGGGCCGTCACCGGCAGCAAGAGAAACCTGGGTCACCATGGCATGCACTTCGAGATCTTCCAATGCTTGGTCAGGTGGTCAGCCCACATCGACACCCGCGACTGGGAGCGGTCGCAAACAAAAACGCAGATCGGTTGCTGGGCAAAAAACGCCTGCACCTGGCCCCGGGAAAGCTTTTTGCGAAACACAACTGACCCGTCGCCACACGCGCTATGCAAGTGGAAAACGCGCTTTGCAAGGTCAATGCCGATGATGAAAACTTCCGACATGAATGTCCTCTCTTTCTGTGACGGCTTCAACATTCATCACATTGGCACATTTCGATGCCGTTAGGAGGGGGTATCCACGCGATCAACTGAGCCTTGGAAGATATGTCACCGTTTATACTTTTTTGGGCCGCTTACATGAGTGCTGCCTTCAATCGACGCAGAATGTAATCCCAAAGCGTGTTTTGTCGCGAACGATTTGCACCTATGGCCCGGATGACAGCAGAAGGAACGGTTAAATAAGCTTTGGGTAGAGTTAGAGTATCTACTTTAACCGACAAGGGTTCATAGGCGAACTTCTTCATAGCCTTCTGAGTAACCTTTTGTATTATATAAATTTCCTGATCATTGAGGGCGGTACGCCAGCGCATCGAAATAGATTTTTTTAGTCCCGCAGAGGTTAAATACGGTGTGGTAGCACTGTTGTGGATAGGAATATTTAACATCTCTTCCGAAAAATCGACACCTAACCACGAGAACAGTGCAGCAACGACGCGCATTGGATCTTCAATCACATGCTCATACTTTACGATCCGGACCCGATCTGACCCATGTTTTTGTAGCGCCGCATGTGCTGAATTAGCGGCAGCCCGCCACATAATCGACGCAATAACGATGTTGTATGACGCCCCTATCCGGGCATGATCTTGATTGATTGCCCGTTCGTAGTCGGGATTGCCATCAGTTGGCAGCCCGCCTTGATAAGTCCAATCTCGATACGATGCAACTACTCCTCTTGGATCACGAAGGATGCAAATGATCCGCGCTGCCGGAAATGCATCAAGGATCTCATTTATCCGGAACACATGGCGGGGTGTCTTTTCGCCCCATATTGTGCCGTGCTCTCTGGTTCGCCATTGGCAGTAGGCCTGAAAAAGACAGTCGACTCCACCGCCCAGATTACTTGCCTCTTTCAGGAGCTCGTGGCGTGACAACGAGCTTTGATTAGGATCGCCAGCCATTCCATAAGGTCGGACATCCAGTGACCGAAAATAATCTAGGCAAAAGTTGCGCTTGGCTTCCGACATGTCGTGCAAGCGCTTTCCATTAACTCTTGGTCGCAGGTCATCGAAGTAGTGCGTTTCCCCGGCCAAGTTTATTCGGCGTGAATTATTAAGAATAGAGTGCAACATGACGGAGCCTGAGCGTGACGCTCCGACAATTAGCAATGGGCCGTGCCAATCTACTCCAGTTGTCAAAAGGAGCATTCCTCCAATGCTGCAGTGGAGATTCTGAGTGCTGCAGAAGAGATGTTCGGTTTTCCGCGGGGGAAACCCGTCCAGATCTGATTGTTTACTCGTCTGCGCACCGCAACCAGCAGAAATACCAACGGGTTTTGTTGAAATGAAACGATGTTACCGGCTAAATCCAAAGTTTCGTTCCCCCTTTTACTTTGGATTGCTAAGCAAAGATCTGGCGCTGACCGGAAACGAAAAACCGCGAAAACTGAAATAAAAATACGGTCTGCCACTGGCGCTTTCCGCCAAGCGAACCCGATCATCGCCAGCTGCAGGCCGAGAAACACCCCCTTGGTCGAGATCATCCAGCGCGATCCCAGCAGGCTGCGCGGGCGGTTGTCCGGTAGCCAGCGTTCCCAGCCATCACTCTGACCGTGGTCGATGGTCAGCAGGTACTGCTTGATTTGCCGGGTGCGGATGCCGTGATGGCACCATTGCAGCGCCGCACCAAGGCTGACCGCGCCCTGCGCCGCCGCCGCTGCCCAGGCGGTTTCGGGCAAGCTCAGCGCCAGAATGGCAAAGGCTGTGAACAGTGCCAGCGACAGGATCAGCAGCAGGTTCTGCAACAGGATGCGCAGCGCCAGTTCGCGGCGCAGCACCGGGCCATCCCCGGCAGCAAGCGAGTCCGGCATCACCATGGCATGCGCTTCCAGAGCTTCCAGCGCCGGGTCAGGCGGTCGGACCACATCGCCACCCGTGACTGGGTGCGGTCACCATACCAGGGCATCAGCCGCAGGCCATCGCTGCCACGATCGCGGTAGAAGTTCGGCACCGGATGGAAATTGCGCATCCGCAGGTGGAACACCTCGCAGCCCGCCCCGGCCTGCGGCGGCACGATCCAGCGCCAGTCGGCGGCGACCCGGCGGCCCTGCGCCTG
>JBKBWK010000003.1:49318-114860 GCA_046313895.1 Paracoccaceae bacterium | reverse complement strand
CCCATCCCTCTGGTTGCGGTCAGCGCCCGACGTGCCACAAGGGTCGCACCGGACTGTCCCGATCCACCTAAGGGATCGGCCACCCGAGGCCCAAGCCGCTTTCACCCGCGCAATGTCGCTTTCGTCTGGCGACAGCCGGGCAATCTGACGCAGACTGTGGCCACAATACCAAGGGGAAGCGGCATGTTCTTGTCTGTATTCGATATGTTCAAGGTCGGGATCGGTCCGTCATCCAGCCACACAATGGGGCCGATGGTGGCCGCCGCACGATTTCTGGACCAGTTGCGCGCATCACCCTTTCAGGCGCAGGGGCTGAAAGCCTCGTTGCACGGGTCTTTGGCCTTTACCGGCGTGGGGCATGCGACCGATCGGGCCACGATCCTTGGACTGGCGGGGTTTGCGCCAGACACCTATGACGCAGCGCAGGCGGATGCGGCGCTGCACCTGATCCGCCAGACGCGCAGGATCAGCCCACCCGGCCTGCCCGATCTGCACTTCGACCCCGAGCGGGATCTGGCCTTTGACTACGGCCCTGCCCTGCCCGGCCATGCCAATGGCATGATCCTGCGGGCAACGGATGCGCAAGGCGACGTCATTCTTGATCAAACCTATTATTCCATCGGAGGCGGCTTTGTCCTGACGGCGGCCGAGCTTGCCGCCACCACAAGCGACAAGACAAAGGCCCGCGCCGACGTGCCCTATCCGTTCGAAACTGCCGCCGAGATGCTGACCATGGCGCGCGACAGCGGCCTGTCCATCGCGGCGATGAAGCGGGCAAACGAGGTGCGCTTCCGTTCTGCCATGGACCTTGATCGCGGCATGGCCCGGATCTGGGAGGTGATGTCTGCCTGTATTGACCGCGGCATCGCCGGCTCTGGTATCCTGCCCGGCGGGCTGAAGGTGCGCAGGCGTGCAAAAGGCATCCACGATCAACTGATGGCCGAACGCGGGCTGAACATGCAGGCGCCGCATACGATCAACGACTGGATGAGCCTGTATGCCATGGCGGTGAACGAGGAAAACGCTGCGGGTGGACAGGTCGTGACCGCCCCCACCAATGGTGCTGCCGGTGTGGTTCCGGCCGTGATCCGCTATTGGCTGGATCATGTGCCGGGGGCGTCCCCGTCGCGAATCGGGGACTTCCTGTTGACGGCATCGGCCATCGGGGGCTTGTGCAAACACAATGCCAGTATCTCGGGTGCGGAATGTGGTTGTCAGGCCGAAGTCGGAAGCGCCGCCGCCATGGCTGCCGCAGGCCTCTGCGCCGTGTTGGGCGGCACACCCGAGCAGGTTGAGAACGCGGCCGAAATTGCGCTGGAGCATCACCTTGGCATGACCTGCGACCCGGTGAAGGGGCTGGTTCAGGTGCCTTGCATTGAACGAAATGGTCTGGGCGCGATCAAGGCAGTATCGGCGGCGTCACTGTCGCTGCGTGGTGACGGGCACCATCTGGTCAGCCTTGACGCCTGTATCGAGACGATGCGCCAGACCGGGCGCGACATGCACGAGAAATACAAGGAAACGTCGCTCGGCGGGCTGGCCGTCAACGTGCCGAACTGCTGACCGCCACTTCAAGCTGCGGATCATCGGCAGGGGTGCACAGAACCCCGGCTGCACTCACCCGGTCATACAGGGCGAACTCTGCCGCATGGGCGTCGTGTAGCCGGGACAGCAGATCGGCGGGTAAAATCAGGGCCTCGGACGGGGCCTTCGGGGACACGTTGCGCACTGGAAGCCGCAACTCAGCGCCAAGCCGCATCGACAGGAACGACAGCAGCTGGTCGAGGGCCGCATAATCGAAGATGTGGTTGACCGGAGGGCCGCTGTTCAGAAAACCAAGGAACCGGTCCTGCCGACCGATCCGCGCAAACGGCGGCGGATCGTCAGACAACCGCGCCGCGACGAATTCGGCAAATGTCATGCCATGGGTCGAGTTTTCGTGCCCCCGCAACGCCTCACGCTGGCGATAGCGGAACCAGCTTCCCAGATGTTCCAGTGGTTCACGCATGACGGCAAAGGTTTCCGGCGGTGATCCGATGCGGGCGGTGATCCGCCGGGCCCATTTGCGGCCATAGATCTGGGCATTGATGTGCTTGTCGCCGGTATCTGCCGGCGTGGCCTTGGCATAGGGGGCCAACACCGCGCGCAAGGATTGTGTCGCCGTTTTGGGATTGGCCAGAAACACCAGCCGTGCCTTTTTCAGAACCAGCACTCTTGACCCCTGTTCTTCATGCCACCCGACAACGCTAAAGCCGGGGCGCAAGGATCGGCAAGAGCGGCGCTGACAATCGCGGCGCAGCGTGTCGTTTTTGCGATGGACCAGTCGGCAGTGCCACGCTACGGCTGACAGCATGATCCGCCAACCTGACCGCATTCTTCCCGGCGTCGTCTTGATGCTTGCCTTCTGTGTGTTGGCACCTTTGCTGGACGTTTCGGCCAAGCTGGCCTCGGCCACCATTCCGGTCGCACAGATCGTGACGGCGCGATTCGTGGTGCAGGGTGCGCTGATGCTTCCGGTCATCCTGCTGATGGGGATCACGCTGCGCCTTGCCGGCCGTGCGTTCTGGCTGATCTGTCTGCGGGCTCTTTTCCTGATCCTGTCCACCTTCAGCTTTGTCGCCGCGATTTCGGTGATGCCGGTGGCAGACGCACTCGCCATCGCCTTTGTCGAGCCTTTCATCCTGCTGATCCTCGGTCGGCTCTTGTTCGGGGATGAGGTGGGGCCGCGTCGGATTGCGGCCTCTTGTGTCGGATTTCTGGGGGCGCTTCTGGTGATCCAGCCCTCGCTGGCGGCCTTTGGCCTTGTGGCGCTGTGGCCGCTGGGAACCGCATTCTTTTTTGCCTTTTATATGCTGTCCACCCGGCAAGTGGCTGGATTCATGCATCCGGTCGCCATGCAATTCCACACCTCATGGACCGGTCTGGTGATGTGTCTGCCGATCATGATCCTGACGGACGGCACCGGTTGGCAGCATTTTGATCCGGTGATGCCGATGGGGTTGGCGTGGCTGTGGTTGTTCGGCGTCGGGTTCTGGGCCGCACTCAGCCACATGTGCATGACCTATGCGCTGAAATTCGCGCCGTCCGCGACGCTTGCGCCCCTGCACTATCTGGAGATCGTGGCAGCGGTCGCCCTAGGATACTGGATTTTCGGCGATTTCCCCAACGCGCTGACCTGGGCCGGGATCGCGGTGATCACGTCGTCCGGGCTTTATGTCATCTACCGCGAACGGCTGTCGGCACGGGTTGGGCGGGTTAAGGCCGCCAGCACCTGATCCAGCCGGATGCGCGGCACAATGCACAGCATACCGGGGCTAGACAGGTTCAGCTGCACTTGACCTGTACTGACCCGGTTAGACGTGCCGACTCTGCCATCTGGTGCCAGCGTCAAACCGTCCAGAGGCCAGTCCAGACCGGAACTTGTGCCGGTAATCGTCATCATCGGGAACAAGCTGAAACGGTCGCCCTTGCGCAAGGCGATGTCCAAGTTGACGGGGGCATGAAACACCACGTCCTGCGCGCCAAGCAAAACGCAGGCAGCATGGCTTTGCACAAGACTGTTGAACACCGCCAGACCATGATCAACCCGCGCGCCCATGAACCCGAGTGCTATCACAAAACCTGCATCAACCGAGCGCAGGGCCTTGTCGAAATCGGTCGTCTCTTGTTCGGCAATCAGATGCAAACGGTCGGCTCCGACCGCATCCCGTGCATGATCCGAGATCGAATCCATGTCTCCGATCACGGCCGATGGCAGGTGCCCAAGCGCAAGGCACCGGTCGGCCCCCCCGTCTGCGGCGACCAGAATGGGGGCCTTTTGCAGCGCAATTCGAAACAATGACGCGGAAAATGGCGCCCCTCCAACAAGCGTGATACCGCCCGAGGATTGCACAATGACCTGATTCATGCCGATACTGTCTTTCGAATTGAGGCAAAACGCCGGGTCCGGGGCCACAATCAATCCTTCAAATTACCCTGATCTGTCCATGGATTCGAACAGGTGATGGATGAATAAGACGTATCGAGTTTTGCAGAAAGCGGGCATCCGATGAACGGTGCGAGTAAGATCCTTACAGTTTCCTACGGAACCTTCTCCTGTACATTGGAGGGGTTTGACGACCCATTCAATACAATGAAGGCGATTGCAGAATACTTCCGTGATCTTGCTGCCGAAGACAGGTATTTCGGTGCTGAACCCCCTCAGCCCGATGCCGCCATGTTGCACCGGATCGCCGAGCGCGAGATCCAACGGCGGGTCGAGGCGAAAATACAGGAAAACGGCGTCATTCTGCGCGCTGAGGACCATGGTGCGATTGCCGCCAAGGTGACTGCAGCCCCGTCCAGCCAAGAGGCCGTCCCCCACGCGCCCATGGTGGAGATGCCGGCCCGTGCGGCCACACCGGTCGCGAAGCCCACGCCGACTGTCACTCTTGGCGAGTCCGGGACTGAAAGTGTTGCCGCAAAGCTGTCACGCCTGCGCAAAGCCGCGTCTCTGCATCAGGACAGCGTGGCAACCGATGCTGTGCTGACAACCTCGACAGCGCTGTTTGCGGACTATGATGAAGATGACATCGACGTCCAGAACGCCCAACCGTTGGCAAACACAACGGCAGCTGCCGACACCGACGATCACATCGATCTGCCATCCCATGTGGCAGACACCGAAGAAGATTTCCCGGAAGTCCTTGCCGCATCAGCCGAAGAGGTAGTGCGCGAAGACATTGTTCCCGAGCAGCAGACGGCGGCCGATGATCTGGCAGACCACATCCCTGACGCCGAGGATCTGGCCGATCTGATGCGGGTGGACGGCGCGAGTGATGACGCACCTGAGCAGGAGGCCGAACCATCGGTCGCAGGCGATGAGCCTTTGGCAGCGACCGCGGTGGTCAGCGCCGAAAGCCACGCTCAAGTCGTCGCCGATGATGCTGACGATCAGGTGGAACGGACAGCGTGGCAGGATGCCGACGACAGCCTTCTGGCCAGCATCGCCGCCGAAACCGCCACACCAGAGATGGACGAACCGCAAGACGCGTCATCCGATGATGCTCTGCTTGCCAGCCTTGGGTCGATGATCGACCCTGAAGATCAGTTCGGATCAACGCAGGAACTGGCGTCCGATACGCAGAGCGATGACCTCGAAATTGACATCGACACAGTTGCGGCTGCCGTTGCGGATGATATCGAAACAGGAACCACGATCGAAACGGTGACCACTTCAGATCACGGCAAGACCGCGGATACGTCCGATCAGTTGACCGACGCCCCCGAAGGCGCGGTGGTTGCTGCCGCGCCAGAAGATTTCGATACCGCAGAGGCTGCATTCGAGCCGCAAGCGTCAGCGGATGGTGTCCCAGATGTGGAAATGGAACAGCAACCGGTCGCTCCGGTTCGCCCCACCCGTCCCGTTCGCACCATTCGTCCGACCCTCACTGAAAGCGTGACTTTGGCGGAAAGCCCGTCGGTGCCTCTGGCTGCTGCACCCGCACGCGCGACCGAAGGTTGGGCGAAGACATCCGAAAACGAATCCCGTACCCCCATCAGCGTTGAAAAGCTTCAACGCGCCCGCGCCCGCGTGATCAAGATCCGTCGGGCAGACGCTTCGGCATCCGCGACCACCGACACAGAGATCGCAGATTCTGCACCGGCACCTGCTGTGCTGTCGGACGAAGCCGAAGCCGCCTTGGCCGCCGAGTTGGCGGCCGTTGAACAGGATGCGCCAAAATCCGATGCAGGCTTGGCACAACGGCTGGGCCCCACCGCTGAAGATGCCGCGGTCAATCGGCTGATGGATGAAGCCGGCACACAGATGGAAGTGCCCGACACCAAGCGTCGGATGTCGGCCATCGCACACCTCAAAGCCGCCGTTGCCGCGACCATCGCTGAGCGCCGAGCGACCGGCAGCACGCTTGCCAGCGACAACAGCGAAAGGATGGGGGCGTATCGCGACGATCTGGCGAGGACGGTTCGTCCGTCCGCGTCCACCCCGCTCGCCCCTGCGGAACGACCCGCACCTTTGGTTCTGGTGTCAGAGCAGCGTATTGATCGGCCTGTCGCGTCTTCAGTGCATCCGTCTGCCGTCGCACCCGTACAACCTGTGCGCCCGCTCCGCCCGCTTTCGCAGGCAGCCACGGCGATCGCTGCCGAAATGGAAATGGACGACGATTTCGATCTGGACGAAGAAGCCGGAAATATCTTTGAATCCGAAACCGGATTTCCAGAGTTCGCCGAGCGTCTTGGCGCCACGGAATTACGCGATCTGCTTGAGGCCGCAGCGGCCTATATCGCTTGCGTTGAAGGCCGTGACAGCTTTACCCGTCCACAACTGATGCGCTACATTGCTGCCGCGACCGACACTCTGTCGCGCGAAGACAGTCTGCGCAGTTTTGGCACCCTGTTGCGCGAGGGTGTGATCGAGCGCAGCCGCCGCGGTCAGTTCGCCATCAGCGCAACTTCGACATTGCTTTCAGAGGCGAAAAAGATAGCCGGCTGATAGCCAGATCGGCGTTATGGCACACGGGGCTGATGCTGCCATCAAGACCCGGGCGACAGGCGGAATGAAACCATCATTCCGCCTGTATCACTGTTCAGGACCAGAATGATTGGTCGTTGACGTTGGGTCATCTGGGTCGGGTTGCCCGACACCAAGGAAGATCGGGCGCAGAGGCAGGATCCACACCAGACCAAGTCCGACATAAACCGCGAACTCCACCCAGAGGGACGGGCGGTCAAGCCAATTCACCAAACTGACGGCCGCCACGACATACATTGGCAACCCAACCAGAAGAACCACAAGCGACCAGCGCCGCCGTGCTTTGTAGCTTAACGCCATACGATCCTCATTCGGTTCGGGACCTGGTCCCGATCAATCCGCAAAGGGGTCGGTCACCAGAATGGTGTCGTCCCTTTCAGGTGAGGTGGAAAGTAGAGCGACCGGGCACTGGATCAATTCCTCGATCCGGCGCACATATTTGATCGCCGCCCCCGGCAGCTCGGCCCAGGACCGCGCCCCGGCTGTCGAGTCAGACCAGCCTTCCAGTTCCTCAAAAATCGGCGTGCAGCGGGCCTGTTGGTCTGCGGCAGTCGGCAAGTAATCCAACCGGATGCCGTCAAGATCATAGCCGACACAGATTTTCAGTGTCTTGAACCCGTCCAGCACATCCAGCTTGGTCAGAGCAATGCCCGACACGCCACTCGTGGCGCAGGTCTGGCGCACCAGAACCGCATCAAACCAACCGCAGCGCCGTTTGCGGCCGGTTACGGTGCCGAATTCGTGCCCACGTTCGCCCAGACGGTCACCATCGGCGTCGAACAATTCGGCCGGAAACGGGCCTTCGCCGACACGGGTGGTATAGGCTTTGACAATGCCAAGCACGAAATCAATCGCGGTCGGCCCAAGACCCACACCGGTCGCGGCTTGCCCCGCGATCACGTTCGACGATGTGACAAAGGGATAGGTGCCGAAATCAATGTCCAGCAGGCTGCCCTGCGCCCCTTCAAACAGGATGCGCTTCCCAGCTCGGCGGGATTCGTTCATGACCTTCCAGACAGGTGCAGCGTATGGCAACACCTGCGGCGCGATCTCGTGCAGCAGCGCCAGCAGGGCGGCCCGGTCCACCGGGTCCATTCCCAGACCGCGACGCAACGCATCGTGATGAGCCAGCAGCCGGTCCACCCGCAATTCCAGCGTGGCCGCGTCGGCCAGATCGGCCACACGGATGGCACGACGGCCTACCTTGTCTTCATAGGCCGGACCGATCCCACGGCCAGTGGTGCCGATCTTGGCCACCGCCATGCTGCCCTCGCGCGCGCGGTCCAACTCACCATGCAACGGCAGAATCAGCGGTGCGTTTTCCGCAACCAGCAGATTTGCGGGCGAAATTTCGACCCCCTGATCGCGCAATTTGGCGATTTCAGTCACCAGATGCCACGGATCCAGCACAACACCGTTGCCGATGACAGATAGTTTTCCGCCACGCACGATGCCGGAAGGAAGCAATGACAGTTTGTATACTTTTCCATCAATTACCAGCGTATGGCCCGCGTTGTGACCGCCCTGAAAGCGCGCGACGATGTCGGCGCGCTCAGACAGCCAGTCCACGATCTTGCCTTTGCCTTCGTCGCCCCACTGGGCGCCCACGACAACCACGTTGGCCATGCTGATCTCCTCGGCTTCAAAACCGTCTGTGCTATAGACGCAGCCGCGCAAGAGGGAAACACCGAAATGCGGCGGCGCGCAGTCTGCGTTCGTTTTGTTGCGTGCGTGCGCGCAGCCTGCGTCGGCGAAAAGAGTCCGGAATTCCCGCAAAACATGATAGTCTGACGTATCATTAGAAAGGAAGCTGCCATGTTGCTGCGTTTCTTGACCCCTCTTTTCATGCTGGTCGTCCTTGCCCTTGCCCCCGCGGACAGGGCCAGTGCCGCGACCGTCACGTTCACCGCCACTTTGTCCGGTGCAAACGAAGAACCGGTGGCAGTCTCGACCGGCACGGGTTTTGCCACGGTCATTTTCGACACTCTGGCGCATCTTCTGAGCATCGAGATCACCTTTGCCGACCTGACCGCCCCTGTGACGGTTGCCCATATCCACGCGGCAACGGCCTTTCCGCTGGCAGGCAACGTCGGCGTCGCGGTCCAGCCGCCTTCGCTTTCCGGTTTTCCAACCGGGGTCACATCCGGCGCCTATTCCGGCCTCTTTGACACACTTTCGCCAACCACTTACTCTGCAAGCTTCGTGACCACGTTCGGCGCAGGCACCCTGCCGGGCGCCGAGGCGGCCTTGCTGGACGCGATGAAGACCGGCAGGGCCTATGTCAACATTCACACCTCAGCCTTTCCGGCGGGGGAAATTCGCGGCTTCCTGCAGCCTGTTGCGCCGATTCCACTGCCCGCTGGCCTTCCGCTTTTGCTTGCCGGCATTTTCGCCCTTGCAACACTGCGCCGTTCATATCGCTGCGGACTGCCCGCCAAGTCGAGGGTTGCGCCCAAGGGGCAGAGGGCCTAGATAACCGTGTCCGCACCTGACAGGTTACCCTACCCATGGAAAACGTCGTCCTTACCGTCCATCTGATCCTCGCCCTTCTTCTGATAGGCGTGGTGCTGCTTCAGCGATCCGAAGGTGGTGGTCTGGGCATGGGTGGTGGCGGCGGCGCGATGTCAGGCCGGGCGGCAGCGACCGCACTGGGAAAGCTGACGTGGCTGTTTGCCATCCTGTTCATCGGCACGTCGATCACGCTGACCATTCTGGCTGCACAGAAGGCCGGATCGTCGTCGGTGATCGATCAGATCGGCGCACCGGCGCGGGCCCCTGTGGTGCCGACAGCACCAGCAGGAGGTGACTTGTTGCCACCGGCCCCCACCAACGCACCGTTGACGCCGCCAAAAGCGGAAAACTGATACCATAGCTTGTCGCAGCTTCCGCATGGAAAACAGCATCTAGCGGTGCTGTTGCAAAGGCTCCTTGCCTAAGATAAGGCATGGGTCCCGTGGTGCAGCGATTCCCACCCATCGAATCGCGACGATCAACACGGGGGCCTTGCATGGCGCGCTACATTTTCATCACCGGCGGCGTTGTGTCCTCGCTTGGCAAGGGCCTTGCATCGGCGGCCCTTGGCGCCCTGTTGCAGGCGCGCGGATACACGGTGCGCCTGCGAAAGCTGGACCCCTACCTGAATGTCGATCCCGGCACCATGTCGCCCTTCGAACATGGCGAGGTGTTCGTCACCGATGATGGTGCCGAAACCGATCTTGACCTTGGCCACTATGAACGGTTCACCGGTGTGCATGCCCGCGCCACCGACAGCATTTCTTCGGGCCGGATCTACTCCAACGTTCTGGAAAAGGAACGTCGCGGCGATTATCTGGGTAAGACCATTCAGGTCATCCCCCATGTCACCAATGAAATCAAGGACTTCCTTCGCATTGGCGGCGATGAAGTTGATTTCATGTTGTGTGAAATCGGCGGCACGGTGGGCGATATCGAAGGCCTGCCATTCTTTGAAGCGATCCGGCAATTCATACACGAACGCCCGCGCGGCCAGTCCATCCTGATGCACCTGACGCTGTTGCCCTACCTTGCGGCAAGCGGAGAGCTGAAAACCAAGCCGACGCAACACTCGGTCAAGGAACTGCAATCCATCGGCCTGGCCCCCGATGTCCTGGTCTGCCGGTCGGAACACCCGATCCCGGACAAAGAGCGCGAAAAGATAGCGTTGTTCTGCAATGTGCGCAAAGAACATGTCATTCCTGCCTACGATCTGAAAACCATTTATGAGGCCCCGCTGGCCTATCACCGTGCCGGTCTGGATCAGGCTGTGCTGGATGCCTTTGGCATCGCACCCGCACCCAAGCCGAACCTGACCCGTTGGGAAGACGTGATGGACCGTCTGACAAATGCCGAAGGCACTGTCCGGGTGGCGATTGTCGGAAAATACACCCAACTGGAAGACGCCTACAAATCCATTGCCGAAGCCCTGACCCATGGCGGCATGGCGAACCGAACACGGGTCAAGGCTGAATGGATCGACGCGGAAATCTTTGAGCGTGAAGATCCAGCGCCTTATCTGCAGAACTTCCACGCCATTCTTGTGCCGGGCGGCTTTGGCGAGCGCGGCACCGAAGGCAAGATCAAGGCCGCGCAATTTGCCCGCGAAAAGAATATCCCCTATCTGGGGATTTGCCTTGGCATGCAGATGGCGGTGATCGAAGCGGCGCGCAATCTGGCTGGTGTCGTCAATGCCGGGTCCGAGGAATTCGACCACGAATCCGGCGAAAAAAGGTTTACGCCCGTGGTCTATCACCTGAAGGAATGGGTTCAAGGCAACCACACGGTGCGGCGGAAAGCCGACGATGCCAAGGGCGGCACGATGCGCCTGGGGGCTTATACCGCGAACCTGAAAGCCGGATCGCGGGTGGCATCTGTCTATGGCAGCACGGTCATCGAAGAACGTCACCGCCACCGGTATGAGGTGGATATCCAATACCGCGACAAGCTTGAAGCCTGCGGGCTGATTTTTTCGGGAATGTCACCAGACGGCAAACTGCCCGAGATCGTCGAGGTCAAGGATCACCCGTGGTTCATCGGCGTGCAGTTCCACCCCGAGCTGAAATCGAAACCCTTTGCCCCGCACCCGCTGTTTGCCGATTTCATCCGGGCCGCCAAGGACGTCGAGCGTCTGGTCTGACGACCGCGTCTTAACGACGCTTGCCGCGCACGGTTTCGGTCTTGTTGCCGCGCGGGCCTGACTGCACCGGCGTGTTGGCGCGGTTTTCATCGGTCAGCTTGCGCCAGCGCTCCAGTCGGTCGCCAGACAGGCGGCCATCCGAGACGGCTGCCTGAACCGCACAGCCCGGTTCGTGCGCATGCGTGCAATCGCGAAAACGGCATTGCGGGGCCAGTTCGGTGATCTCGGCAAACAGAAGGTCAAGTCCACCTGCCACGTCACCGACATGCAGCGTCCGCATCCCCGGCGTGTCGATCACCCAGCCACCGCCGTCGATGGCGTGCAAGGAACGCGCCGTCGTGGTGTGGCGGCCTTTTGCATCCTGCGCGCGGATATCGCCGGTCGGCTGGGCCTCGTCGGGGCTTTTGTCGGCCAGCGTATTCAGCAGCGTTGACTTGCCAACACCCGACGACCCGACAAGGGCAACGGTCTGTCCCGGCCCGCACCATGGGGCCAAAGCTGTCACTGCATCAGCCGTTCTGGCATTGACAAGAACAACGCTGAGATCGCGTTGCAACGCTTTGGCCCTGTCGCGCCATGCGGCGGGATCGTCCACTTGGTCAATCTTTGTCAGCACGATCACCGGTCGGGTGCCCGCCTCATTGGCAAGCGCCAGGTAGCGCTCCAGTCGGGCCGGATTGAAATCGTCATTGCACGACGTCACGATGAACAATGTATCGACGTTGGCGGCGATAAGTTGCGGCACATGCGCGCTCTCAACCCGGCGGCGCAACAACGTGTTGCGGGCCAACCGTCGCACAAACATCTGGCGGGCGGGGTCCATCAGAACCCAATCCCCGACGGCGAAATCCATCGTGCTGCCCAGCAGGTCCAACCGGATCTGACCCGTGCCGGTTTCCGCCATCAGGCGCGATCGATGCACGACCGCGATCCGCACCGGCACAAGTCCCACGTCCGACGGGATCAACTGATCGGCAAAGAACGCCGACCAGCCAAGGCTGGCGAGCGTGGGAAACGGCATGTCTGTGCGCACTGTCATGCCCTTGCATGGCGGGTGCTATGGGAATTTGCAACCGTTCACCGCATGGACGGCATTGCGCAGCGAAAGCGCCACGGATTTTGGCCGACGCTGACGTCGACATCCCCTCCCCCGAACTCTTGTCGTGCCCCTGCATCTGCCCACTGGAAACCAAAGCGCCTTTGCGCTAACCGGATGCGATGACCAAAGAGATCACCCTTCGCCGTCCCGATGACTGGCATCTCCATCTGCGCGATGGCGCCATGCTGCAAGGCGTGCTGCCCGAAACGGCGCGTCATTTCGCGCGGGCCATCATCATGCCAAATCTGGTGCCCCACGTGGTCACCGGCGAACAGGCGGCGGCCTACCGCGACCGGATCCTGTCCGCCCTGCCCGAAGGTGCGGTGTTCGAGCCCCTGATGACGCTGTATCTGACCGAAGGCACGGATCCGGCAGACATGTGTGCCGCCCATGCCTCGGGTCTGGTCAAGGCGGTGAAGCTATATCCTGCGGGGGCCACCACCAATTCGCACGGCGGGGTTCGGAATATGGATACAGTCATGCCGGTGTTGGAGAAAATGGCCGAAATCGGCCTGCCGCTCTGCGTGCATGGCGAGGTGACGACACCCGAGGTGGATATCTTCGACCGCGAGGCCGTGTTCATCGACACCGTGCTTGATCCCCTGCGGCGTCGGGTGCCCGGACTGCGCGTGGTGATGGAACATATCACCACGGACGAAGGCGTGGCCTATGCGCGCGCGGCTGGTCCCGATCTGGGGGCCACAATCACGACGCATCATCTGATCATAAACCGCAACCATATTCTGGTCGGTGGGATCAAGCCGCATTACTACTGCCTGCCGGTCGCCAAGCGGGAAAAGCATCGGCTCGCGCTGCGCGCGGCCGCCACTTCGGGCGAAGGGCGGTTTTTCCTTGGCACCGATTCTGCCCCCCATGTGGACGCCATGAAAGAGCATGCCTGCGGCTGTGCGGGGTGCTTTACCGCAACCAACACCATGCCCCTGCTGGCGCATGTGTTCGATGAAGACGGCGCCCTTGACCGGCTGGAGGCGTTCGCCAGTCTGAATGGCCCTGCGTTTTACCGGCTGCCCGTCAACGAAACACGCTTGCGCCTTGTCAGACACGACACCCCGCAGACCTGGCCCGACAAGATCTTTACCGAGGCTGGCCCCGTCACCGTTTTCAACCCCGGCTATCCGGTCCATTGGTCCGTCGAGGCCTGACATCATCTTGACGAAAGGATGATCCGATGATCCCCACCAGCTTTCCTCCGCGCGACGAGATCGCCCGACTGACCGCGCGCGCGCTGCTGGAGATCAAGGCCGTGCATTTCAACGCCGAGACCCCGTTCACGCTTGCGTCGGGTCTGCCATCTCCGACCTATATCGATTGCCGCAAACTGATCTCCTACCCGCGCATACGGTCGATGCTGATGGATTTCATGGCTGTCACGGTGATGCGTGACGCCGGGTTCGAGGCGTTCGACAACATTGCCGGGGGCGAAACGGCAGGTATTCCCTTTGCCGCGCTTGTGGCCGAGCGTCTGGCGCTGCCAATGACCTATGTCCGCAAGAAGCCCAAGGGTTACGGGCGCAATGCGCGGATCGAAGGGTCGATGACAGAAGGCCAACGGGTGCTTCTGGTCGAGGATCTGACCACCGATGGCGGGTCCAAGCTGTCATTTGTCGATGCCATCCGGGACACCGGGGCCACCTGCGCGCATACGGCAGTGATCTTTTACTACGGGATTTTTACCGGCACCGAAGAACGTTTGGCCGACCATGGCGTGACATTGCACCATCTCTGCACCTGGTGGGATGTTCTGGCCGAGGCCCGCGCGCAAGGTGCGTTCGATGCGGCCACCCTGTCCGAAGTGGAGTCGTTCCTGAAGGCACCCCGCGCTTGGCAAGAGGCCCGCAAGACGTCTGACGCATGATCCGGCACGTTCCCGCCACCGGTGAAATGGTTTGGGGATAAGGCTGGGGACAGAACGCGCATAAGTCTTCATTCGAATCGCAACCTGTGCCAAACCGCCCCACAGGCCATCCAGATCCTGTAGCAAACCAGGCCGCACCATCTATAAGTTGTGCGCACGAGACGTCATACACAGGGTTATGAACAGGGTTGTGCCGGGATTGCCCTTGAGCCCCGTCACAGGCTAAGCCGAGTATCAACAACAGGGGCAGAGGCAGGACATGAGCGAACTCGCAAAGATCGGGGGCAATGTGCCCGGAGCCTTCACCGACCTCGACAGCCTGCCCCACAACACCGAGGCAGAACAGCAATTGCTGGGTGCCATCCTGACCAACAACGATGTGTATGACCGGATCGCAAGCACGGTGAAATCCGTGCATTTCTATGAACCCGTGCACCAGCGCATCTTTGAAAAATCGGCCGCCCGCATCCAGAAGAATGCGCTGGCCAGCCCGGTCACGCTGAAGCCGTTTTTCGAGGACGACGAAGCCTTGCGCGAATTGGGGGGACCGGCCTATCTGGTCCGACTGGCTGGGGCCGCGATCAGCGCCTATGCCGCCCGTGACTATGCGCAGATGATCTATGACCTGGCCGTGCGTCGCGAATTGATCGCCCTTGGCCGCGACATCAGCAGCCGGGCCGCCAAGGTCGATATCGCGTCCGAACCGCGCGACCAGATTGTCGAGGCCGAGCAGCGGCTTTACAAACTGGGTGAACAGGGCGTGGCCGAGCGGGGGTTCCAGTCGTTTCTCAAGGCCGTAACCGACGCAGTGAATGTGGCGAACGCGGCCTATCAACGCGGTGGTGGCCTTGCGGGGATCTCGACCGGTTTGGTGGATCTGGACAAGAAGCTGGGCGGATTGCACGAATCCGACCTGCTGATTCTTGCGGGTCGTCCGTCGATGGGCAAGACATCGTTGGCCACCAACATCGCCTTCAACATCGCCAAAGCCTACAAACGCGGCCGCAAACCCGATGGCTCCGAAGGGGCGGTCGAAGGTGGTGTGGTTGGCTTTTTCAGCCTTGAGATGAGTGCCGAACAACTTGCCGCCCGGATCCTGTCCGAGGCGTCCGAAGTCCCGTCCGAGCAGATCCGCCGCGGCGACATGACCGAAACGGAATTCCGCCGCTTTGTCGAGGCCGCCAAGCAACTTGAATCCTGCCCGCTTTATATCGACGACACGCCTGCCTTGCCGATCAGTCAGGTCGCGGCCCGCGCACGCAGGCTCAAGCGGACGCATGGGCTTGATGTGCTGATGATCGACTACCTGCAACTTCTGAAAGGCTCGGCCAAAAGTTCGGAAGCCAACCGGGTGCAAGAGGTGTCCGAGATCACCCAGGGACTGAAAGCCATCGCGAAAGAGTTGAACATTCCTGTCGTCGCGTTGTCGCAGTTGTCGCGTCAGGTCGAAAGCCGGGAAGACAAGCGCCCGCAACTGTCCGACCTGCGCGAATCCGGCTCGATCGAACAGGACGCTGACGTGGTGATGTTCGTCTACCGTGACGAATACTACAAGGAACGCGAAAAGCCTGGCGACCACGAGCTGGAAAAAATGGCCGCGTGGCAGCAGATCATGGAACAGGTCCATGGCAAGGCCGAGGTGATCATCGGCAAACAGCGCCATGGTCCCATCGGCAGCGTTGACCTTAGCTTCGAAGGCCGATTCACCCGCTTTGGCAACCTTGCAAAGCCCTGGCAGGGCGAAGATTCGGGGTACTAATTGCACAGACCCGGCCGCAGACCGCGGCAGCGCGGTCGCGGGGGGCTCGATGCCCCCCAAGTCCGCCACCGTTTCACCGATGCCGCCTTTTCTGCTTGACCACGCCCCCTGATCCGACAACAAACCCCCATGGCAACAGCGACCCTTTCCATCGACCTTGACGCCATCGCCGCCAATTGGCGCGCCTTGGACCGTGCATCCTCATCGGGTGTGCAAACCGCCGCCGTGGTGAAGGCCGATGCCTATGGGCTTGGCATCACCCGTGTAGCCCGCACGCTGGCACAGGCGGGTGCGCGCCGGTTTTTCGTGGCCTTCGCCGAAGAGGGGGCCGCCTTGCGTCAGGCCATCGGGCCGGGACCGCAGATCTGCATCCTGTCCGGCCATATGGCGGGCGATACCGAAATGGTGCATGACCTTGACCTGACGCCAATGCTGAACAGCATTGATCAGGTCACGCGCCACTTGGAATCGCTGCCCGGCCTGCCGTTCGGGGTTCAGCTTGATACCGGGATGAACCGCTTGGGCATGGAGGAGGCGGAATGGGAAGCCGTGGCTCCTTTCGTGCTGGAAGCCGGACCGGAACTTATCATGTCCCATCTGGCCTGTGCCGACGACCCCGATCACGCTTTGAATGACCTGCAACTGACGACCTTTCACGCCATGACCGATGGCACCGGCGTGCCCAGATCGTTGGCGGCAACGGGGGGGATCCTTCTGGGGTCCAAATATCACTTCGACCTGACCCGTCCGGGAATCGGTCTGTATGGTGGGCGCCCCTACGAAGGCGCAACCCGTGTTGTCGGCTTGGGCCTGCCGGTGATCCAGACCCGCATCGTGCAACCGGGCGAAGCGGTCGGATATTCCTGCACCTGGACGGCCGAGGCCCCCAGCATGATCGCCACTGTCTCGGGTGGCTATGCCGACGGTATGTTGCGCGGATTGTCCAATGCGGCCGTTTTGTGGGATGGCGATACGCCCTGCCCTCTGGTCGGTCGGGTGTCGATGGACCTGATCACGGTTGATATCAGCCATCTGTCCTATGTCCCACGCACCCTTGATATTCTTGGCCCGCATCAGACCGTGGACGATCTGGCCGATATCGCCGGAACGATAGGATATGAGATCCTGACATCGCTGGGCCCACGCTATACCCGCCGATATCAGGAGGGCGGCGCGTGACGCCTGCACATGTGTTGCGTGGTGTCGGACGCCCGGCCATCGAGGCGCTGGCCGCAATCGGGCGTATCGCCCTGTTTGCAGCAGCGGTTGTGGGTCATCTGTTCCGGCCTCCGTTCTATCTGCGCGAGTTCGGGGCGCAGGTTCTTCAGGTCGGCTGGTTCAGCCTGCCTGTGGTCGGATTGACCGCCTTGTTTACCGGCGGGGCCCTGGCACTTCAGATCTATTCGGGCGGCGCGCGGTTCAATGCGGAATCGGTGGTGCCGTCCATCGTCGCCATTGGCATGGTGCGTGAGCTTGGCCCGGTTCTGGGCGGGTTGATGGTGGCTGCCCGGGTGGCCTCTTCCATCGCCGCCGAATTGGGCACCATGAAAGTGACCGAGCAGATTGATGCGCTGACAACCCTGTCCACCAACCCGATGAAATACCTCGTGGTGCCGCGCGTTCTGGCGGCAACTCTGGCAGTGCCGGTCCTTGTGGGTGTTGGCGATGCCATTGGCATCATGGGCGGCTGGCTTGTGGGGATCACACGTCTTGACTTCAATTCGGTGACGTATCTGAAAAACACCATCGACTTCCTCGAAGTTTGGGATGTCGGGTCCGGGCTTGTCAAAGGCGCTGCCTTTGGTTTCATCGTGGCACTGATGGGGTGCTATCACGGAATGAATTCGGGGCGCGGCGCGCAAGGTGTGGGCAAGGCAACAAAATCCGCCGTGGTTGCCGCCAGTGTGATGATCCTTGCCGCCAACTACCTGCTGACCGAAATGTTTTTCACCTCCTGACCGTCGGGTGAGCCCTCAGGCAACATGTCCGCGATCACGCTTCACTCTGAACCACGCTTTCAAGGCACAGACGACCGCAAGGATCCCTCTTTGATGACGAGCCAAGCCGAAATCAGGATGCCGTTTGAAAAGTCAGTGTTCGTGGTGACCTACGGCCGCTCGGGGTCCACGTTGCTGCAAAACCTGCTGAACACCATCGACGGCTACTGCATACGGGGCGAGAATGACAATCTCATCATACCTCTGGCCTACAGCTGGCTCCGGGCCTCCACGAGCCAGGAAATCCGCACACGATCCGCAGTCAACACGCCGACCTTGCCGCATGATCCCTGGTATGGGGTCGAACAGATGGACGTCGAAGCCTACGGTGCAGAGCTAATACAGGGTTTCGTTTCGCACATCCTGAAACCGCCGGCCAGAACCCGGGTCATCGGCTTCAAGGAGGTTCGCTGGGGCGAACAGGGCGACCGGCTTCACATGCCTCTTGATTTCATGAAGCGCTTTTTTCCCAATGCGCGCTTCATCATCAACACCCGCAATCTTGACCAGGTGGCGCGGTCCGGCTGGTGGGCGCAACAGGACCATCGGGATGTGGTGGACCATCTGTCAAAGGTTGAAAAGACCATGTTGGCATGGCACGACAAGAACCGGGACTGTGCTGTGCACCTTCACTATGATGACTACATGGCAGATAAGACTTTGTTCCGGTCGCTGTTCGATTTTCTGGACGAACCTTGGGACGAACCGCGCGTGACATCTGTGCTGGCGCAAAGGCTTGACCATATGCTCCCGACGGCGCCCTCTGCATCCGACCCATCCAGCCGCGAGCACCCATGATTACCCTTAGCGCCGTCACCAAGGCTTTCGGATCTAACCATGTACTGCGGGGCGTGGATATGGTGATCCCGTCTGGTAAGAGCATGGTTATCATCGGCGGCTCCGGCACGGGAAAATCGGTTCTGCTCAAATGCATTCTGGGGCTGGTGCAACACGACAGCGGCACGATTTCGCTGGATGGTCAGAACGTGCGCACGGCAGAGCGTGATGCTTTTCTGGCCCGGTTCGGGATGTTGTTTCAGGGCGGAGCGCTGTTTGATTCGCTGCGTGTCTGGGAAAACGTGGCCTTTCGTCTGATGCGGGGCGCGACCCGCCGCCCCAAGGACGAGGCGCGCGAGATTGCCCTGGAAAAGCTGCGGCGCGTCGGCCTTGGCCCAGAGGTTGCCGATCTGTATCCAGCCGAATTGTCAGGGGGCATGCAAAAACGCGTCGGCCTCGCCCGCGCCATCGCCGCCGAACCCGAAATCATCTTTTTCGATGAACCCACCACCGGGCTTGACCCGATCATGGCGGGCGTCATCAATGAATTGATCCGCGAGATCGTGGTCGAGATGGGGGCAACCGCGATGACCATCACGCATGACATGACGTCGGTTCGTGCCATCGCGGATGACGTCGCCATGCTGCACGAAGGCACGATCAAATGGACAGGCCCGGTTTCTGAATTGGACGCCTGTTCAGACCCTTATGTGCAGCAGTTCATTCACGGTCGTGCCAAGGGCCCGATCAACGCAATCCGCTAGGCGCGCAGGATGGACGAAGTGTTTCAGGCGGATCTGACTTTTCTGTTCGAGCAGCCGTCCGTCTGGCGCAGTCTGGTGCAAACCCTGATTGTCACAACGCCGCTTGCCATTGCGCTGTCGGGGTTCGCTGCATGGCGCGTCGAAGACCGGGGGGGGCTCTCGCTGATCTTCTGGGTGGTCGTGTATCTGATGTGGATGCTGTGGCCACAACCGTTTGCACCTGAATTCGTGCTTCCCGCCCGCGTGATTTCGGTGATTGGTTGGTTCTGGCTGATCGGGGCATGGGCCCGTCGGGTCAAATGGCATGAGCCATTGCTTTTGGTGTCGAACAGTATTGTGGTTGCGTTCATGATTGCGCTGATCCTGACCACGGGTGTCGCAACCGTGCGTGATCTCATGGGCTGGGATATGACGGGCTGACTCCAACTGTTTCGCAAAACGAAACAATTTAGGTAAGAACCGCCGAAGTGCGAATAATCCCCCTTTCACTCAGCGTGAAGCCATCAGGCCGGACAGGAACCTAAGCATGAAATGGCTGAACCTGTCGCTGCTGATTCTGTTCCCGCTGTCGTGGTTTGCTCCGCTGATGCGCGCCGGAGTGCTACCTCTGTTCGGGCTGGAGGAGATTTCGGTCATGACCGGCCTGCAATCGCTCTGGGCGAGCGATCTGGTGCTGGCACTGATCGTGACCGTGATGGTGGTTCTGGCGCCCATGGCCAAGACGGTTGGTCTGGCGCTGCTGGATTTCGGCTTGCTGTCGCCGCGCGTCATGCCTGCCTTGCATATTCTGGGAAAACTGGCGATGGCAGACGTATTCCTGATTGCCCTCTACATCGTGGTGGTCAAAGGCATCGGGCTTGCGACGGTTCAGATCGCTTGGGGGCTTTATGTTTTTACCGCCTGTATTCTGCTGAGCCTGATCTTGTCTGCGCGCACCGGGCAGCGGGGTTGAAGCCCGCACCCGTCCGCGCTAGGGCTTGGGCATGAGCAAAGCCTCCTCCGCCTTTACCTGCACCTCCTGCGGTGCCGTGCACAAGAAATGGCAGGGCCGCTGCGATGGCTGCGGCGCATGGAATTCCATAGTCGAAGAAGCACCACTGTCGTCGGGACCAAAGTCGCTTGGCGCAAAGGGCCGGACCATAGCGCTGTCGGATCTTGCCACTGCGGAAGACCCACCGCCGCGTGCCAGTTCAGGCATAGACGAGCTGGACCGCGTCCTTGGCGGGGGCCTGGTGCCGGCATCAGCCATACTGGTCGGCGGCGATCCGGGCATCGGAAAATCGACACTGCTGTTGCAGGCTGCTGCAAGTTTTGCCCGCACTGGTCTGAAAATACTCTATATTTCCGGCGAAGAAGCCTCGGCTCAGGTGCGGATGCGCGCCCAACGGCTTGGCCTGCAGGATGCACCCGTAAGTCTGGGCACAGAAACCAATCTTCGCGACATCCTGACCACTCTGGACGCAGAACGTCCCGCTTTGGCCATTATCGATTCGATCCAGACCATGTGGCTTGACACCGTCGAAGCCGCCCCCGGCAGCGTATCCCAAGTGCGCGCAGCAGCGCACGAACTGGTAACTTTTGCCAAAAAGCGGGGGGTTGCCGTCATTCTGGTCGGGCATGTCACAAAGGATGGCCAGATTGCCGGTCCGCGCGTTGTCGAACACATGGTCGATACCGTTCTGTATTTCGAGGGTGAACGCGGCCATCAGTTCCGAATCCTGCGCGCAGTAAAGAACCGCTTCGGTCCAGCCGATGAAATTGGCGTGTTCGAGATGACCGGCAACGGTCTGGCACAAGTGACCAACCCTTCGGCGCTGTTCCTGTCGGACCGCGACCGGCCGGCACCCGGATCGGTGGTGTTTGCCGGCATCGAAGGCACCCGCCCGGTGCTGACCGAGATTCAGGCTCTGGTCGCCCCATCGACGCTCGGCACGCCGCGCCGCACAGTGGTCGGCCTTGATTCGGGGCGTCTGTCCACCATTCTGGCGGTCCTCGAGGCGCGCTGTGGGATCCCCTTTGCCGGGCTGGACGTGTTCTTGAACGTGGCAGGCGGATTGCGCGTCAATGAACCTGCCGCCGATCTGGCCGTTGCCGGTGCGCTGCTTTCCGCGCGCGAGGATGTGGCAATTCCGCCAGACATGGTGCTTTTCGGGGAAATCTCGCTCTCTGGTGCGTTACGCCCTGTGGGTCAGACCGAAAACAGGTTGAAAGAAGCGTCGAAACTTGGTTTTCAGCAGGCCACCCTGCCCACGGGATCAAAGACCACGGGCGGAACAGGAATGCGGTTGCGCGACATGCCCGATCTGACCGCGTTCGTCGGCGAGATGTTCGGCGCGGGATGACGCGCCAAAAAGGAGCAGTAGATGGAAGGCTTTACTTTGGTTGACGGACTCGTGGCGGGCGTTATCGTGCTGTCCGCGATCCTTGCCTATTCGCGTGGCCTCGTGCGCGAGGCGATGGCCATCGCTGGCTGGATCGGGGCCGCCGTTCTGGCCTTCATCTTCGCCCCCGCCGCCCAGCCGCTGATCAAGGAACTGCCCGTTGTTGGCGACTTCCTCGGCGATAGCTGCGAATTGTCGATCATCGGCGCCTTCGCCGCCGTCTTCGCCATCGGCCTCGTCATCGCCGCCCTGTTCACGCCCTTGTTTTCCAGCTTCGTGCAACGCTCCGCCATTGGCGGCATTGACCAGGCACTCGGATTCCTGTTCGGCGTGGCCCGCGGTGTGATTCTGGTCGCCGTTGCCTTCATTGTCTATGACCGCGCCGTGGCCGCCAACACGATACCGATGGTCGACAACTCGCGTTCGGCCAAGGTTTTTGCCAGCTTTCAGGCCAATATCGACGAAAGCATACCGCAAGATGCACCGGGCTGGATCGTCTCGCGCTACAATGAGCTGACCACCGCTTGCTCTGCCCCGGCAACGCCCGCTGAAACAGCGCCCGCCGGGAACTGATCTGCCGCGCCGCAGCAAATAGGCGCACCGGATGTGCCTTTCGGTGCGTGACACTGGCGTAACCATACCGTAAACGGTGGCCATCCGCCATAAATGGAGTCGCCCGATGCGCCCGTTCCTGTCCCATCCCTTTGATGATGATAAGTTGAAGGAGGAATGTGGTATTTTCGGTGTCATCGGCGTCACTGATGCCGCAAATTTCGTGGCCCTTGGCCTGCACGCGCTGCAACATCGCGGGCAAGAGGCGGGTGGCATCGTCAGCTATCACCCCGATCAGGGCTTCAACTCGGCCCGGCGCTTTGGCTATGTGCGTGACAACTTCACCAAGGCCGATGTGATGGACACCCTGCCCGGCCAGCTTGCCATTGGCCATGTGCGCTATTCCACCGCCGGCTCCAAGGGGGCGACGGCAATCCGCGACGTGCAGCCTTTCTTCGGCGAATTCTCGATGGGTGGTTGCGCCATCGCCCACAACGGCAACCTGACCAATGCGACCGCCCTGCGCAAAGAGCTGATCGAACGCGGCTCGATCTTCCAGTCCTCGTCGGACAGCGAATGCATCATCCATCTGATGGCGCGCTCAATCCAGAAGAACCTCAGCGAACGCATCAAGGATGCCCTGCGTGCCTGCGAAGGGGCTTTCTCCGTCGTCGCCATGACCCGCACCAAACTGATCGGCGTGCGCGACAGTCTCGGCGTCCGCCCTCTGGTGCTCGGTCGCATTGGCGACAGCGGTTGGGCGCTGTCATCCGAAACCTGTGCACTCGACATCATCGGCGCCGATTTCGTGCGCGAGATCGACCCTGGCGAAATGGTTGTGATCGAAGGCAACAAGGTGATCTCGACCCGGCCGTTCAACCCGGCCCCATCGCGCTTTTGCATCTTCGAACAGGTCTATTTTTCTCGCCCCGACAGTATCATAGGCGGCAGGTCAGTTTATGAAACGCGACGTCAGATCGGTGTCGAGCTGGCCCGCGAAGCGCCGGTCGAAGGCGATCTGGTTTGTCCTGTCCCCGACAGCGGCACCCCCGCCGCCATCGGCTACAGTCAGGAGTCGGGCATCCCCTATGCCATGGGCATCATCCGCAACCAATACATGGGCCGGACCTTCATCGAACCGACCGAGTCGATCCGCAACATGGGTGTGCGTCTCAAACTCAATGTCAATCGCGCGCTGATAAAGGGCAAACGGGTGATCCTTGTTGACGACTCAGTGGTGCGTGGCACTACCTCGCGCAAGATCAAGGACATGATCCTTGAGGCTGGTGCCGCCGAGGTGCACTTCCGCATCGCCTCGCCGCCGACCGCCTGGCCATGCTTTTACGGGGTCGATACGCCCGAACGCTCAAAACTCCTCGCCGCCACCATGTCCGAGGAGGAAATGCGCGAATGGATCGGCGTCGACAGCCTCAAGTTCATCTCGCTCGACGGCCTCTATCGCGCCGCAGGAGAAGCCTCAGGCCGGGACGCCGCAGCACCCCGCTTCTGTGATGCCTGCTTTTCAGGCGACTACCCTGTCACCCCATCGGACAAGATCGCAGAAGGCTTCGAGATGAAAGCTGCAGAATAACCCCCAGCCCTTTATCTTGGCACAAATATCCCACGGGGGTCCGGGGGTGTGAAACCCCCGGTTCACCGCCAGCCACCGGAGCAGACCATGACCCAAAAAACCGCTCTCATCACCGGCGCCTCGCGCGGGCTTGGCGCGGCGTTGGCCGAACAACTGGCCCTGCGCGGCTGGCATGTGGTGGCGGTTGCGCGCACCGTCGGCGGGCTCGAGGATCTGGATGATCGGGTAAAGGCGGCCGGTCTTCCGGGCGCGGGCTCCCTGACCCTCGCGCCGATGGACATCCTCAACGAAGATGCGATGCGCCATTTGTGCCGGTCTATTCATGATCGCTGGGGCGGCCTGCAATTCTGGGCGCACACTGCGGTGCACGCAACAGCCTTGTCGCCGGCCCCCTCGATCGACATGAAGGATCTGGACAAATCCATTGCAGCCAATCTGCGGGCAGCGGCGTTTCTGATCACCATGGTAGATCCCTTGCTGCGCGCGGGTCAGGGCACCGCGATGTTTTTTGACGACCCGGTTGCCACGCAGAAATTCGGCGCGGCCTACGGGGCCAGCAAGGCAGGTCAGATCACCCTGGCACGCAACTGGCAGGCCGAAGGACAGCGCATTGGCCCACGCGTACTTGTGGAAACGCCACGCCCGATGGCCACAGCGGTGCGTGCCCGTTTCTTCCCCGGCGAGGATCGCAGCCCCCTTGCCACCCCAAGGGACGAGGCCGCACGCCTGATCTACCTTATCTAAGCGCCTCTGCCATCGCCTCCCACAGGGCCTCGGTGGGTTCCACGCCGATCGACAGCCGGATGAACCCCTCGGGCACCGCATCGCCCCAGCGCGCACGGCGCTCACCGGCGGAATGGGTGCCGCCAAAGCTGGTCGAGCGCACAAGATAGGGACAGCGTTCCAAAAAGGCCTCGGCCACAGTCGCGTCTTTCAGCGTCACCCCGATCAGAAACCCGAACCCCGCCATCTGCTGCACCGACAAGGCATGCGACGGGTCGTCTGGCAACCCCGGATAGCGCAGGCGCAGGACGGCCGGATGCTCGGCAAGCCGCGCCGCGATCACACCGGCGGTCTTGCACATCCTTTCAAGACGCACCTCGAGCGTCTCGAGACCGCGATGCACCAGCCACGCCTCCATCGAGCCCGGCACAGCCCCGGACAAACGTCGCCAGTCGCGCACCCGCGCCATCCGGGCAGGATCGCGCCCTGCCACATGGCCGAAAAGGGCGTCAGAATGACCCGCAGGCGCCTTGGTATCCGCGGCCACCACCAGATCAGCGCCAAGGTCCAACGGGCGCTGCATCAGCGGCGTCATTGTGGTGTTGTCCACAATCACCACTGCCCCCGCCGCGTGTGCGCGCGCGGCCACATCGGCGATATCCACCACATCCAGACCGGGGTTGGACGGCGTTTCCAGATAAACCACTGCGGACCCGGTGAAATCTGCCGTGGCATAGTCAAGCGTGGGGATCTGCACCACATCAACGCCAAGGGGGGCCAGAAAGCCTTGCGACAGGACGCGCGTCACATAATAACCGTCCGAGGGAAGAACCACCCGGTCTCCAGCCTTCAGCGTCGCAAAAAGTGCGGCCGAAATCGCGCCCATGCCGCTTGGGAACGTGACCGTTTCGGCATCTTCCAGCAGCGACAACTGTGCCTCGACCGCCTCCCACGTCGGGGTGCCGTTGCGGGCATAGATATATGGTGCGCCCTGCACATCGGGCAGGTGATAACTGGTGGAAGTGGTCAGAGGCAGCGACACCGGATCGCCCTTCTGCAGTCCGGCACTGCGGTGATGCAAAAGCCCGGCCAAGCGGTGTTGCATATCGGTGTCCATCCCCTACCCCTTTGATCTTGCAATCCCAATCATCTGACAGCGACCGGGAAATGACAAGGGATGGACCTGAAAAGGGGGCCATCCGGCCCCCCATTCTTTGCGCTATTCCGCGACGGTGACTTTGGCCATCCGGTCCGGATCGGTCACTTCGCCATTGCGGCCCGCGCCCTTCTTGATGGCATCAACTACCTCCATCCCGGAAATCACCCGGCCGACCACGGTGTATTGGCCGTTCAGAAAGTCGCCCGGCGCGAACATGATGAAGAACTGGCTGTTGGCGCTGTTGGGGTCCTGGCTGCGCGCCATGCCGACCACGCCGCGCTCGAAACTGATCTGCGAGAACTCGGCTGGCAAGTCCGGCAGGGAAGACCCCCCCATGCCCGCCCGCGACGTATCGCCGCTGGCCTTGCCAAAGGCCACATCACCGGTCTGCGCCATGAAGCCGTCGATGACCCGGTGAAACACCACACCGTCATATTGGCCGTCTTTGGCCAATGCGGTGATCTGCGCCACATGCTTTGGGGCGACATCGGGCAACATGTCGATGACGATCTGGCCCGTCGCCTCGCCCGCCACCTCGATCACAAGGTTGGGGCCGGGGCCATCGTCGGCCTGCGCCATCACCGGGGTTGCCATCTGGCTGATCGCGTAGCCCCCGACAATCGCCAGACCAAGCGCAAACACCCCGCCCGCAATGAAGGTGTCACGCGACATCGGCAGCCACCCGCACTGTGATCATCCGGTCGGGGTTGGCTGGTGGTTCGCCACGGGTGATCTTGTCAACATGCTCCATTCCCGCAATCACCCGGCCATAGACGGTATATTGACCATTCAGGAAGTGATTGTCGGCGAAATTGATGAAAAACTGGCTGTTGGCACTGTCCGGATTCTGCGACCGTGCCGCACCCAATGTGCCGCGATCATGGGGCAGCTTCGAAAACTCCGCCGGCAGGTCCGGCAGATCTGATCCGCCCGTGCCCGCGCGACGCAGGTTGAAGTTGTTTTCCATGTTGCCGTTTTCCACGTCGCCGGTCTGCGCCATGAAACCGTTGATGACGCGGTGAAAGCAGACGTTGTCATAGGCTTTGGCGCGGGCAAGGTCTTTCATCCGCGCGCTGTGCTTTGGGGCCACGTCGGCCAACAGTTCGATCACCACTTCGCCGTCTTTCAGCGTCACGATGATGGTGTTTTCGGGGTCTTTGATCTCGGCCATCTTGACAGGGTCCTTCCATTATCTGGCGGGAAACCTAATCACCAAGCCCGCACAAGGAAAGGGGGGGCCTGTGCAGATTGGTTGACCTGAGCGGCATTCCGGCCGAAACAGGGTGCGGTAATTCGACATCAGGAGTCCGCCATGGGCTGGAAGACACTCGACGACATCGGTCTTGCGGGCAAGACCGTATTGGTCCGCGTTGATATCAACGTGCCGATGGAGGCTGGTCGCGTGACCGACTCCACCCGGATCGACAAGATCAAACCCACGGTTGAGGATGTCATTGCGCGCGGGGGGCGGGTTGTCCTGCTGGCGCATTTTGACCGGCCCAAGGGCAAGGTTGTGCCCGAAATGAGCCTGTCGCATGTTGTGGGCGCGCTGGAGGCGAGCCTCGGGCGCAAGGTGGTGTTCGGGACAGATTGCGTCGGTCAGGCCGCGCAGGACGCTCTGGCGACAGCCGCGCCCGGCGACGTGGTGCTTTTGGAAAATACCCGTTTCCACCCCGGCGAGGAAAAGAACGACCCCGCCCTTGCCGCCGAGATGGCAAAGCTGGGCGATATCTTCGTGAACGATGCCTTTTCCGCGGCCCACCGGGCGCATGCCTCGACGGAAGGTCTGGCACGGCTCTTGCCCGCCGCAGCCGGACGCCTGATGGAGGCGGAACTGCTCGCCCTTGAAGCAGCGCTTGGCACACCAAAACGCCCCGTTGTGGCGGTTGTGGGTGGGGCGAAGGTTTCAACCAAGCTTGACCTGCTGGGCAATCTGGTCACCAAGGTTGACCACCTGGTTATCGGCGGCGGCATGGCCAACACCTTCCTTGTGGCCCAAGGGATCGAGGTTGGCAAGTCGCTGGCCGAACGCGACATGGCAGACACCGCGCGGGAAATCCTGACCAAGGCCAAGACGGCAGGCTGCACCATTCACCTGCCCGTCGATGTGGTCGTCGCGCGCGAGTTCAAGGCCAATGCCCCGCATGATGTGGTGGCTGCGACAGACTGCCCGGCCGATGCCATGATCCTTGATGCCGGCCCGATGAGCGTGGCGGCCATCGTCAAGGTGTTCGAATCCAGTCAGACGCTGATCTGGAACGGCCCGCTGGGTGCGTTCGAGTTGACACCGTTTGACGCCGCGACAAATGCGGCGGCGAAATCGGCCGCGGCACTGACGCGCGAGGGAAAACTGATTTCCGTCGCCGGCGGCGGCGATACCGTCTCGGCCTTGAATCAGGCTGGGGCGGCGGGTGATTTCACCTTCATCTCGACCGCTGGCGGGGCCTTTCTGGAATGGATGGAAGGCAAGGAACTGCCCGGCGTGGCCGCGCTTAACGCATGACCGATACCGCCCTTGCATCTGACTACCGCAAGGCAGACTGGGCTCTGATCACGGGCGCGTCCGACGGCATCGGTCGCGCCCTGGCCACCGAGGCGGCAAAGGCGGGCTACAACGTCATCCTGACCGGGCGTCGTGCGGACAGGTTGGACTCGCACGCCGAAACCCTCCGCCGGGCGTATTTCGTGGCAACAATCTGCATAACCGCCGATTTGTCGGACCCTGACGCCGCAGAGGCGCTGTGGACCGAGTCGGTACAGGCCGGACGGATTGCTGTTCTGGTCAATGCTGCGGGACTTGTGCGCAATGGCGCGTTTCTTGACCCCGAAGGCTGGCTGCGCGAGTCGGAATCGATCCTTGTCAACGTGATCTCGGCCACGATCCTGATGAAGCGCGCTCTGGCACATATGGCGGCGAATGGTGGCGGACGGATCCTGAATGTGGCATCTGCTGCCGGGTTCATGCCGGGTCCGAACATGGCCGTCTATGGCGCCACCAAGGCCTATCTGCTGTCGTTGTCCGAAGCTGTGGCCGAAGAAGCGGCCAAGGATGCGGTGTTCATCACAGCACTCTGCCCCGGGGCCACGACCAGCGGTTTTTTCACCGCCGATGGGGCCGAAAAAGCCACGCTGCTGACCCGCATTCTGCCCATGGCCTCGGCCGAGTCGGTTGCCGTCACCGGTTGGGCAGGGCTGGAAAAAGGCCGACGCGTGGTGGTTACGGGCTGGCTGACCAAGGTCTTTGCCTTTGCCCCCCGCCTGATGCCGCGCCGGGTCACGACCTGGATCACCGGACAGGTGTTCAAGCGCCGCTGGTAGCCACGCGGATCTTTTCGCAAGGCCGTTAGCGTCACCATGATTGCGACCCGCGGTCCACAGGGCTATCCAAGAGCCGGACAACGGGTTTTTCAAAGGATCATTCAGATGGATTTCGCGCAAGCGGTCGAACAGATCGGCAAGGGCAACGGCTTTATCGCGGCTCTCGACCAGTCGGGCGGATCGACGCCAAAGGCCCTGCGGCTTTATGGCGTGCCCGAGGATGCGTATTCAGGCGAGACCGCAATGTATGACATGATCCACGCCATGCGGTCTCGTATCATCACCGCACCCGCCTTTACCGGTGACAAGGTGGTGGGCGCGATCCTGTTTGAACAGACCATGGACCGCGACATCGACGGGATCCCTACCGCGACGTATCTGTGGGACAACCGCGGCGTGGTGCCCTTCCTGAAGATCGACAAGGGGCTGGAGCCCGAGTCCGACGGCGTGCAGCTGATGAAACCGATGCCCGACCTTGACACCCTGTTGGCCCGTGCAGTGAAAGCGGGCGTGTTCGGCACCAAGGAACGTTCGGTGATCAATGCCGCCAATGCCAAGGGAATCGCCGCCATCGTGGCACAGCAGTTTGCCATTGGTGCGCAGGTGGCTGCCCATGGCATGATGCCGATCCTGGAGCCCGAGGTCACGATTTCCATCGCCGACAAGGCCGAAGCAGAAACGATCCTGCTGGCCGAACTTCTGAAAGGTCTGGAATCACTGCCCGAAGGCCGGCAGGTGATGTTGAAGCTGTCGTTGCCGACCGTGGACAACTTCTATGCGCCTCTGGTCGACCACCCACGGGTGCTGAAGGTGGTGGCCCTGTCAGGTGGGCACAGCCGCACCGACGCCAACGCCATTCTTGCGCGCAACCGCGGCGTGATCGCCAGCTTCAGCCGCGCGTTGACCGAAGGTCTGTCAGCCAAACAATCGGATGCCGAATTCAACGCCGTCCTTTCCGATGCCATCGACAGCATCCATGCGGCGTCCATCGCCGGGTAGCACGCCTGAATGTGAAGGGAAGTCCCGATTAGGGGATTCCCTTCGCGAATCAGATATGCGATTGTCGTGGGAAGGTCTGAAAATCAAGACCGGCAGAGGCAAGCAGATGACGGTACAGGGCGCCCGCCCCGCGATTGGCGGTATTCTTTATTTGGTCGTGGCTTTCACGCTTGGGGCCTATTTCACCTTTGCCGCCGTGCAGGGCGAGTATGGGGTGTTTCGTCAGGTCCAGATCCGCGCCGAAGCCGAGGCGTTGCGGATAGAGCGTGACCGGCTGTACCAGGATCTCGGTAAAATCAGCAACCTGACCGCGCGCCTGTCAGACCGCTATCTGGATGTTGACCTTCTGGATGAACGTGTCCGGGACGTGCTGGGGTACGTTCGCGCCGACGAGATCGTGATCCGCTAACCCTTTTTGTTCACCGCATGGTTGCCCCGTCGCTGGCGGGGCCTTTTTGATGTCCACGTGGCTGCAGTTTTGCGCATTTTTTGTTTTGCCCAACAAAACCCGATACGCTATGGATAGTTTAACACTGAACTATCTATGCCACTGACGGGAGGATGCCGCATATGGCCGCCAAGAAACCAGCCGAGAGGCCGAATGCCTCGAAGGACGAGTTGCTGAAATATTACCGCGAGATGCTACTGATCCGCCGGTTTGAGGAAAAGGCGGGCCAGTTGTATGGCATGGGCCTGATCGGTGGCTTTTGTCACCTCTATATCGGGCAGGAAGCGGTGGTTGTCGGCCTTGAAGCCGCGACCAAGGACGGCGACAAGCGCGTAACCAGTTACCGCGACCACGGCCACATGCTGGCCTGCGGCATGGACCCCAAGGGCGTGATGGCCGAACTCACCGGGCGCATTGGTGGCTATTCCAAGGGGAAAGGCGGCTCGATGCACATGTTCTCGAAAGAGAAGCATTTCTACGGCGGCCACGGGATTGTGGGCGCGCAGGTGCCGCTTGGCGCGGGTCTGGCCTTTGCCGACAAGTATCTGGGCAATGACAATGTGACCTTCACCTACTTCGGCGATGGCGCAGCCAATCAGGGCCAGGTTTACGAGGCCTACAATATGGCCGAGCTGTGGAACCTTCCGGTGGTTTTCGTGATTGAAAACAACGGCTACGCCATGGGAACCTCTGTCAAGCGCTCCACCAAGTCTCCGTCCCTGTGGGAGCGCGGGGCCGCGTATGGCATAAAAGGCGAAGCGGTAGATGGCATGGATGTGCTGGCAGTGAAGGCTGCGGGCGAAAAGGCGGTTGCCGCCTGCCGTGCGGGTCAGGGCCCCTACATTCTGGAAATGATGACCTATCGCTATCGCGGCCATTCGATGTCGGACCCGGCCAAGTATCGCACCCGCGAAGAGGTGGAAAAAATGCGCAGTGAAAAGGACGCCATCGAACATGTCCGCGACCTGTTGTTGCAGGGGGGGCATGCCAGCGACGAAGACCTGAAAGCCATCGACAAAGAGATCAAGGCAAGGGTCAACGACGCTGCCGAATTCTCGAAAGACAGCCCAGAGCCTCCGGTCGAGGAACTCTGGACCGATATCTACGCCTGAGGGGGAACGACACATGGCAACCGAAATATTGATGCCCGCGCTTTCCCCGACGATGGAAGAGGGCACACTGGCCAAATGGCTGGTGAAAGAAGGCGACGTGGTGAAGTCTGGCCAGATTCTGGCCGAGATCGAAACCGACAAGGCCACGATGGAATTCGAGGCGACCGATGAGGGGATCGTCGGCAAGCTGCTGGTGGCCGAAGGCACGGCGGGCGTGAAGGTGAACACGGCGATTGCGATCATGTTGGAAGAGGGCGAAAGCGTCAGCGACACGCCCGCGCCAAAAGTGGCCGCTGCCGTAGCCACCGCAGCGGAAGCCCCAGCCTCGGTGCCGGCACAGGCGGCGGCCCCCGCCCCTGCCCCGGTGGTTGCCGCCAAGGGTTGGCCGCATGCCGACCTGCCGGAAGGCCCAACCAAAACCATGACGGTGCGCGAAGCCTTGCGCGAAGCGATGGCAGAAGAAATGCGCCGTGATCCCAACGTCTTTCTGATGGGGGAAGAGGTCGGCGAATACCAGGGTGCCTACAAGATCAGTCAGGGCTTGCTTGACGAATTCGGTGCCAAGCGTGTGGTCGATACCCCGATCACCGAACACGGCTTTGCCGGAATTGCGGTCGGCGCAAGCTGGGGCGGGCTTCGACCGATTGTTGAATTCATGACCTTCAACTTCGCGATGCAGGCGATTGACCATATCATCAACTCGGCCGCCAAGACGCTGTATATGTCGGGTGGCCAGATGGGCAGCCCGATGGTGTTCCGTGGCCCGAACGGTGCCGCTGCCCGCGTAGGTGCGCAGCATTCGCAGGACTATTCGGCCTGGTATGCCGCCATTCCGGGGTTGAAGGTCTGCATTCCCTATTCGGCGGCAGATGCCAAGGGTTTGCTGAAGACCGCAATCCGCGACCCTAACCCGGTGATCTTCCTTGAAAACGAAATCCTCTACGGCCGCAGCTTCGATGTGCCGACCGATCCGGATTTCACCATTCCCTTCGGCAAGGCATCCATCATCCGCGAAGGCACGGATGTGACAATCGTCAGCTTCGGGATCGGCGTTGCGCACGCCTTGGTCGCGGCCGAGGCGCTGGCAAAGGACGGGATTGATGCCGAAATCATCAACCTGCGCACCCTGCGCCCGATTGATTACGATACGGTCATCGCTTCGGTGCAGAAAACCAACCGGTGCATCACGGTCGAGGAAGGCTTTCCTGTAGGGTCGATCGGCGACCATCTGGCCGCCACGATCATGCAGCGCGCGTTCGACTATCTGGACGCCCCTGTTGTCACCTGCACCGGCAAGGATGTGCCGATGCCCTATGCCGCGAACCTTGAAAAATTCGCACTGATCACTCCGGTGGAAATCGCCACCGCGGTGAAATCCGTCTGCTATCGCTAAGGGGGACGCCATGGCGACCGAAATATTGATGCCCGCGCTCTCGCCCACGATGGAAGAGGGCACATTGGCGAAATGGCTGGTGAAAGAGGGCGATACCGTCAAATCCGGCCAGATCCTGGCCGAGATTGAAACCGACAAGGCCACGATGGAATTCGAGGCCACCGACGAAGGCACCATCGGCAAGATCCTTGTTGCCGAAGGCACGGCTGGGGTGAAGGTGAATGCCCCCATCGCGGTGCTGCTGGAGGACGGCGAAAGCCTGTCTGATGTCAAGCCAGCCGCCGCTGCTGCTGCCCCTGCCGCTGCCACGCCTGTGGTTGCGGCTGTGGCACCGGCCGTGTCGGCCCCGACACAAGCGGCCCCTGTGGCAGGCTCTGGCGCGCGGGTCTTTGCCTCGCCGCTTGCACGCCGCATTGCCAAGGAAAAAGGTCTGGACCTGAACGCGGTACAAGGTTCCGGGCCGCACGGCCGCATCGTGCGTGCGGATGTAGAGGGTGCGCAAGCAGCCCCCAAGGCCGCAGCACCCACTGCTGCGGCTCCCGCTGTCGCCGCTGCTGCCCCCGCACCGGCAAAATCTGCGATGCCCACAGGGATGGCGGCAGAAACCGTGCTGAAAATGTACGCCGACCGCACCTTTACCGAGGTGCTGCTGGACGGGATGCGCCGCACCATCGCGGCCCGCCTGACCGAGGCCAAGCAGACCATCCCGCATTTCTATCTGCGCCGCTCGGTGCAGCTTGACGCCTTGATGGCCTTCCGCGAGACACTGAATGCGTCGCTTTCGTCGCGCGGGGTGAAGCTGTCGGTCAATGACTTCATCATCAAGGCCTGCGCACAGGCCCTGCAGGCCGTGCCCGATTGCAATGCGGTCTGGGCGGGTGATCGGATCCTGAAGCTGAAGCCATCGGATGTGGCGGTCGCAGTGGCGGTCGAAGGTGGCCTGTTCACGCCGGTACTGCGGGACGCCGACAAGAAATCCCTGTCGGCGCTTTCGGCCGAAATGAAAGATCTGGCAGCGCGGGCCAAGACCAAGAAACTGGCCCCGCATGAATATCAGGGCGGAAGTTTTGCGATTTCCAACCTCGGGATGATGGGGGTCGAGAATTTCGACGCCGTCATCAACCCGCCGCATGGATCCATCCTTGCGGTCGGTGCGGGCATCAAAACGCCGGTGGTCAAGGCTGATGGCACCATTGGCGTGGCCAATGTGATGTCGATGACCCTGTCGGTCGATCACCGGGTGATCGACGGAGCGCTTGGGGCTGCGTTCCTGAAAGCGGTGATCGAGGCGCTGGAAAACCCGATGTCGATGCTGGCCTGACGCCGCTGTGTTGCAAAGAAAAAAGGCCCGCAGGAGAAATCCTGCGGGCCTTTTTTCACCGTGACCAGATCCTATTGGCCCGAAATCACCTGATCCATGGTGACGGAAGGTTGCGAACAGCCCGCTTCGCCCACGACGCGGGCGGGGACTCCGGCCACGGTCTTGCACGGTGGCACATCCTGAAGCACCACAGACCCGGCAGCAATGCGGGTGCAATGTCCGATGGTGATATTGCCCAGCACCTTCGCCCCGGCCCCGATCAGCACGCCATCCCCGATCTTTGGATGCCGGTCGCCGTCTTCCTTGCCGGTGCCGCCAAGAGTGACGGAATGCAGCATAGACACATTGTCACCCACCACGGCGGTTTCTCCGATCACGATGGAATGGGCATGGTCAATCATGATACCCCGCCCGACACGCGCCGCAGGGTGAATATCGACACCAAAGACTTCTGACACGCGCATCTGTACGAAATACGACAGATCACGCCGACCGTGAGTCCAGAGCCAATGGCCAATCCGGTACGCCTGCACCGCCTGAAAACCTTTGAAGAACAAAATCGGCTGCAAATACCGGTGGCAGGCTGGGTCACGATCAACCACCGCCATCAGATCGGCGCGCGCCGCCGCCCCCAGATTGGGGTCGTCCTGATAGGCTTGATCCGCGATTTCGCGCAAGATCTGCTCGCCCATCTCGGCCGAGGCGAGCTTGAACGAAAACCGATAGGCCAAGGCCTGTTCCATGGTCGCGTGGTGCAGCAGGGACGAATGGATCATGGCCCCAAGAAGCGGATCTTCCTTGATCGCGGCTTCAGCCTCGTCACAGACCCGCGACCAGACCGGATCGAGGGGCGACAGTTTCAGTTTACGCTCGGCCATGGCACGATCCTTCAACGGTGTTACCCACAATTGTAGCAGGTTGCGGGCGCCTTCAACAGATAGGGCGAAAATCACACGGCACAAAGAGGCTGATGCGGCTAATCCGTGGTCAGGAAACGACGCAAGGCGGCAATGTCGTCTTGCATGACCGTGTGTCCGGCCCCCGGATAGACATGCTCGGTGACAGTGGCCCCCATCGCGCGAAGCGCCACCACGCTGTCCTGCACCCGTTTCAACGGGATATGCGGGTCGCGTTCATGCACCGAGACCCACACCCGTCCGGTCCGGCGGCCGGGATAGTCCAGATGCTTGTCGGCGTGGCCATAAAGAGCGGGGGTGGCGCCGCCTTGATCCCCCATACCGACAAGGCCGCCAGACAGGCCCAGAACGCCGGCAAGACCCTCACCCTTACGGGCATAGGATTCCAAGGCCAGACAGGCGCCTTGACTAAACCCGCACAGCCAGACCTTCGAGCGGGGAACGCCCGAAGCCTCCAGCTCCGTCACAGCCTTGTCGACCGCGGATATCCCACGTTCCACGAATGGCTGCATCTGCGCGGAGGGGGCCAGAAAACTGCTAGGCCACCAGCTGTTTGCGACGGCTTCGGGGGCCACGGCCGCCACTTCGGGCAAACCCGCATGGTCGAGAAGCGACAGGATATCGCCCCCCGATCCGCCGCGACCGTGCAGCAGGACCACACCGGTCAAGGCACCCTTTGGCAGACGAGAGATCATGCCCGCACATGCAGCGGCGGCAAGACCCATTCGATCCGTGCCCGCATCTGTTCGTATTGCGGCGGCAGTTTCAACGCTTGACCCAAAGCGTGGGTTGGCTCGTCGATGGCAAAGCCGGGAGGATCCGTGGCGATTTCAAACAAGACGCCCCCCGGTTCGCGAAAGTAGATTGCATTGAAATACTGCCGGTCTTTCACATCGGTCGAGCGATGCCCTGCCGCTGCCAGTCGGTCCATCCAAATCGCCTGTTCGGCGTCATCCTTGGTGCGAAAGGCGATGTGGTGAATGGTGCCCGCACCGGGACGACCGGCAGCGGCACCCGACACGCGGATCACGTCCACAATCCGACCCCGTTCGGTGCCGGGCGCGATCAGGCGATGCCGCTCGGTCGCGCCATCGTGTTCCACACCCTTGGCCTGATATCCGAACACATCGGTCAACACGCGCAGAGTGCGATCGGGATCGCGTTCCCACAGTGTGACCGAATGAAAGCCATGCGCGTCCAGCGCGTCTGGACTTTCGATCAGTTCTACCGGGGCGCCGTCAGGATCGCGCAGCGTCACCACCCGTTCGCCAAAGCGCAGGCCTTGGCCTGCCGACGCAATGCCACGCGCAGCCAGATCATCGATGATCCGGTTGAAATCGACCGTGGGGACGGCGTAGGCATAGGCCGAGGCCATGCCGGGCCCCGCCCGACCCGGCGCAGCATCCGCAAATGGAAAGAAGGTCAGGATCGTGCCCGGACTTCCGACAGCGTCGCCATAGTAAAGATGATACGTGCCGGGATCATCGAAGTTGACGGTTCGCTTGACCAGTTTCTGACCGAGTGTGCCTGTAAAAAAATCGACATTCGGTTGCGGTGCGCCAGAAATGGCGGTGACGTGATGGATACCGGGAATGGTGGTCATCTTGCGCTCCTGCTGCCCCGGAGTGAGGCGTTACGACCAAGATAGGCATAACGTGGTCGCGCAAAACCCCAATTTTAGAACCAAAATTGTGCAATTTTGCACCAATCAGGACTGCACCTGACCTGCGATCCAGCCGCGAAACGCGATCAGCGGCGCACGGGGCGGTGCGTCGCGGGGCCAGACCAGAAAGTAACTGCCCATGCCATGCCCCCGCACCGGCCAGGCCGAGATCAGACGCCCGTCGCGCAACGCGTCCTCGATCAGGAACAGTGGCAAAAGCGCCACGCCAAGCCCGTGGATGGCGGCTTGGGTCATGGTTGCGAATTGATCAAACAGCATGCCAGCCGGACGCTGCCCCGGGATGCCCTGTTGCGCAAGATACCGCCCCCATGCGCCGGGACGGCTTTCCAGTTGCAGCAGGGGCAATTCCAACAGACCCTCGGCCGCGGTCAGCGGCACCGGCAGCACCGCAGGGGCGCAAACCGGCAGAACCTCTTCGTCCATCAGCAACAGATGGTCTGCCCCCGGCCAGTCGGCACGGCCAAAGTGGATGGCGGCATCAAAACCGTCGCTGGCGAAGTCGAACGGACGCAGGCGGGTGGACAGGTTCACCGTTATCCCCGGATGCGCCCGCGCAAAATCGGGCAGGCGCGGCGCCAGCCACTGCACGCCAAACGCCGGCAAGATCGCCAGTGACAGCCCGCCCCCGCCCGGATTGACCCGGAGCCGCAGCGCCGCTTGCGACAAACCGGACAGATGCGCCCGCACCTGACGCACATAGTCTTGCGCGGCAGGCGTCAGCCGCAAACGTTGCCGTTCACGGATGAACAACTCTACCCCCAGTTGACCCTCAAGCCCTTGCAATGCCCGGCTGACCGCCCCTTGGGTCAACGACAACTCGGCGGCCGCCGCACTGACGGTGCCAAGCCGGTCCACAGCTTCCAGCGCCAGCAAGGCGGGCATGGAAGGCAACAGGCGGCGCGGACCAATCATGCGTTTTTCTCATGAACTTGTGAGAAGACTTCGATATCATTCCCAAGTTTATTGCACAATAATGGCACATAGCACCCCATGGATCATGCAAGAAAGCGATATCTTTCGCCCCTGCTCCGCCCATGGCACACTGAACGCAACCGGAGGATGCCATGCGCCCTGATGCCCCCAAACTGAAAGCCAAGGATGCCCCCGATCTGGGTCGCTTCGATTGGGAAGACCCGTTTCGGCTGAACGATCAGTTGACCGAAGAAGAACGCATGTTGCGCGATGCCGCCCGGTCATACGCACAGGAAAAACTTCAACCGCGCGTGATCGCCGCGTATCGCGAAGAATCCACCGACCCGGCCATCTTCCGTGAAATGGGCGAGATGGGGTTGTTGGGGGCGACCATCCCGGAAGAATACGGTGGGCTGGGCGCATCTTATGTGGCCTATGGACTGATCGCGCGCGAAGTGGAACGGGTGGACAGCGGCTATCGCAGCATGATGAGCGTGCAATCATCCTTGGTGATGTATCCGATTTATGCCTATGGCACCGAAGCCCAACGACAGAAGTATTTGCCGAAACTGTCCTCGGGTGAATGGATTGGCTGCTTTGGTCTGACCGAACCCGATGCCGGCAGCGACCCGGCGGGCATGAAGACTGTCGCGAAAAAGACTGCCGAAGGCTACGTGCTGAACGGCGCAAAAATGTGGATCTCAAACGCCCCCATAGCCGATGTATTCGTGGTCTGGGCCAAATCTGAAGCGCACGGCGGCAAGATCAAGGGTTTCGTGCTCGACAAGGGCACCAAGGGGCTGTCGGCCCCCAAGATCGGCGGCAAGCTCAGCCTGCGTGCCAGCATAACCGGCGAAATCGTCCTGAAGGATGTTGAGGTTGGCGAAGATGCGCTGCTGCCCCATGTCGAAGGTCTGAAAGGGCCGTTCGGCTGCCTCAACCGGGCGCGCTATGGTATTGCCTGGGGCGTGATGGGGTCCGCAGAATTCTGCCTGCACGCGGCGCGCCAATACGGTCTGGACCGCAAGCAATTCGGCAAACCCTTGGCGCAGACGCAATTGTTCCAGCTCAAGCTGGCCAACATGCTGACCGAAATCAGCCTTGGTTTGCAAGGCTGCTTGCAGGTGGGGCGGCTTTTGGATCAGGCCAACGCCGCGCCCGAGATGATTTCCATCATCAAGCGCAACAACTGTGGCAAGGCTTTGGATGCCGCCCGGATGGCACGCGACATGCACGGCGGCAATGGTATTCAGGAAGACTACCAGATCATGCGGCACATGGTGAACCTGGAAACGGTCAACACCTACGAGGGCACCCATGATGTGCACGCCCTGATCCTTGGCCGCGCCATCACCGGCTTGCAGGCGTTCTTCTGACGGACTCACCGCAGATCCCAGACTTCCACCACTTTGCGCGGTCCCGGCGGGGCCGCGTTTTGCCGCCAGGGGGCCTGACAGATGGACCGCGCCGATATCGTTCACGACTCTTTCCTGCGCCGGGTTGCTGCGCGTGATCTGCCGTCCGGGGCTGCGCCGTCTGGTCCGCTGACGCCGGATCTTGCGATCACCGCCTTTCGCGCGGCCTGCCTCAGCCGTGCGCTGGATCGGCAGGCGCGTGTAATGCAACGCGCGGGTCAAGGGTTCTATACCATAGGCTCGTCCGGGCACGAAGGCATGGCCGCCGTCGCCTTGGCCCTGCGTGCCGGGGACATGGCGCTGTTGCACTACCGCGACGCGGCATTTCAGATCGCCCGCGCGCTGACTGTTCCGGGGCAAGACCCGGTCTGGGACATGCTGCTGTCATTTGCCGCCTCCAGCGAGGATCCGATCTCGGGCGGGCGGCACAAGGTGCTGGGGTCGCGCGCCCTGATGATCCCGCCGCAAACCTCGACCATCGCCAGCCATCTGCCCAAGGCCGTGGGGGCGGCTTATTCTCTGGGCCTGATGCGCAAGCACCGCCCGGATCATGCGATCATGGACGAAAGCTCGGTGGTCATGTGCAGCTTTGGCGATGCGTCGCTGAACCACTCGACAGCCCAGGGCGCGCTGAACGCCGCAGGCTGGGCCGCTTGGCAGGGCGCACCGATGCCACTGTTGTTTGTCTGCGAAGACAATGGCATCGGCATCTCGACCAAGTCCCCGCCCGGTTGGATCGAGGCCGTGCTTCGCGCGCGCCCCGGATTGACGTATCACAAGGCCGACGGGCTTGATCTCTACGATACCTATGCCGTGACCCGCGCCGCAGTGGACGACATCCGCCGTTCGAAAAAGCCGGCCATCCTGCATTTGCGCACTGTCCGACTTTATGGCCATGCCGGGGCCGATGTGCCCACCACCTATCTGTCGCGCGCCGAGGTCGAGGCGGATGAGGCCAATGATCCGCTGCTGCATGCCGTGCGGCAGCTGGATCAGGCCGGCGTGATGTCACCCGATCAGGCGCTTGGCCTTTACACCGCAGCCGCGTCAGAGGTTGCGCAGCGGGCGGCCGAGGCCGTTGCCCGCCCCCGTCTGCACAGCGCGGCCGAGGTGATGGCCAGCATCGTGCCGCCGCCCCGCCCGATCGCGCCCCGCAATGGCCCCAGCCCGGACGCCCGCGCAGGGGTATTTGGCGCCGACATGAAAGCCATGGCGGACCCGCAACCGATGAGCCGCCAGATCAATTGGGCGCTGACCGACCTGATGCTGGACCGGCCCGAAACCCTGTTGATGGGCGAAGATGTCGGTCGCAAGGGAGGCGTTTACGGGGTCACACAAAAGCTGCAAGCCCGGTTTGGTGCGGGACGTGTGATCGACACGCTGCTTGATGAACAGTCCATTCTTGGCCTTGCCATCGGTCTGGGCCAGAATGGCTTTCTGCCGATCCCCGAGATACAGTTCCTTGCCTATCTGCACAATGCCGAAGACCAGATCCGCGGCGAGGCTGCCACCCTGCCATTCTTTTCGAACGGGCAATTCACCAACCCGATGGTGCTGCGCATCGCCGGGCTTGGCTATCAGAAAGGCTTTGGCGGCCACTTTCATAACGACAACTCGCTGGCGGTCCTGCGCGACATTCCCGGCCTGATCGTTGCATGCCCGTCGCGCGGCGATGAGGCCGCTATGATGCTGCGCGAATGTGCCCGACTCGCGGCCGAGGAGCAACGCGTGGTGGTGTTCGTCGAACCCATCGCCCTGTATCCGGCCCGCGATCTGCACATCGGCGGCGACGGGCTTTGGATGACGCCCTATCCCGATCCAGACCGTCGCATCGGCTTTGGCGAGGTGGGGGTGGATGGCAGTGCCACGACGCTGGCCATCGTGACCTATGGCAATGGCGTGATGCTGTCGCATCAGGCGCGCGCCGTGCTGGCCTCCTCGGGTGTATCTTGCAAGATCGTTGATTTGCGGTGGCTTTCACCTGTGCCCGAAGCGTCGCTTCTGGCCGCTGTTGCAGGGGCGCAAGCCATTTTGATTGTCGATGAATGTCGCCGGTCCGGCAATATCTCAGAGGCAGTGATGACCTTGCTCAAGGATCACCCAACCGTCGCACGGGTGACAGCGGATGACAGCTTCATTGCCACCGGCCCCGCATATGCCGCGACGCTGCCTTCGGCCAAGGCCATTGCCGAAGTCGCCCTTGCGCTGGTCCAGCCGAAGACCCGATAGAATCTTTTCCCTGTTAGGGGGAGGTTAGGATCCCTGCCCCACTCTGGCGCACAGTAAAACGCGCGCCCCGCAAGTTCGGTGCACGTCCCTGTGTTCGGAGCCGTTCAATGAAGTGCGCCATTTTACCCAGTCAGAGCCGTCACAACGCGGATAGGGATGCCAGATGCGTCTCGCCAAGTGGCCTATCCAGCGCACCACCGCAGAACCGGTTCTTTCGGAATAGGACCAAGTGGGTCGCTGGGTCAATTGCCGAGTGGCAGGATCCAACCCGAACCCCGGATGTATCGACGCGCCAACGTGCCAGTCTTTCTGTTGGCCCGGTCGCCAAGCGCGGGGTTGTTTGGCGTGCCATTTGAACCAACCCGAATGACATCCGCAAACGGTTGCGACAGTCCCGCCATGCGCGCTATCGTGATCGGTGCCTCCACCGGCGGGGTTGAAGCCCTCTATTCACTGCTGTCTGCACTGCCCGCCACATGTCCGCCAACTTTTATTGTGCAACACATCCGTCCCGGATTTGTCGAAAGCTTTGTCGCCGGATTGAACCGCGTCTGTCAGGCACAGGTGCTGCTGGCGGAGGACCGACAGATTGCCCGGCCCGGTTGTATTTATGTTGCCCCGGCAGGGGACAGGCACCTTACGCTTACCCCCCATGCCGGGATCACCATGCGTCTGGAAGCCACTGCGCTGGTCGAGGGCCATCGGCCATCGGTGAACAGGCTTTTTCTGTCGGCCGCGCGGCTGCGTCTTCCCCCCGCCGCGGCACTACTGACCGGAATGGGGCGCGACGGTGCAGACGGTCTTTTGTCCATTCGTCGCGCAGGCGGGCATACCATTGCGCAGGACGAAGCCAGTTCCGTCGTTTACGGCATGCCACGTGCGGCACGGGAACTGGGCGCTGCCATCCAGATTCTTCCCATCGACGCCATCGCACCGGCACTGCTGCGGGCAATCGGCCAAGGTCAACCGCTGGATCTTGAAAGGCGCTACAGATGATGCAGGCAGGCGACCGGTTGAAGGTGGTCATTCAGGGAGAATATCTGATTTCGTCTGACCGTCATGAGGTTTTGTCCACGATCCTGGGCTCTTGCGTTGCGGCCTTCCTGCGCGATCCGGTGGCAGGTGTTGGAGGGTTGAACCATTTTCTGCTGCCCGGGAACGACCCGACAGACCGCCATACGATGAAATATGGGCTGAACGCCATGGAACTGCTGATCAACAGTCTGACCCAGGCCGGGGCACGCCGCGACAGACTGGAGGCCAAACTGTTCGGCGGCGGACGGATGGTTCCAGGACTGACCGATATCGGGGCCGCAAATGGCCGCTTCGCCGAAGACTTTCTGCGCCGCGAAGGCATCCGTTACCTTGGCGGCAGTCTGGGTGGCGACCACGGCCGCAAGATCCGCGTCTGGCCGGTTTCGGGGCAGGTGCAGCAGATGAAACTCCCCGCAACAGAAGTGCGGGAAGAGTTTCGTAAACCCGCGCCTCGCGACGACATCGTGCTGTTCTGACCTCCGCCGCCTACAGGTCGCAAACCTGTCAGAAAATGACGACCTCGGGGGTGATGGGATGTTCCGCAAGATTTCGCAAAGCGCGGGACAGACTTTGCAGACGGGGCATATCAACCAATGCATCGACCGTGTCGTCGGGAACATCAGGCAGGTGCGAGGCCGCCCCGATCAGGATATCGGACAGGCCGGACAATTCCTGAATCATCAGATCAAGCGACTGAAGGCGGGCTAGGGTTGACGCCCCCCCGGTCTCGGATGCCATCGACGACCCTCGCGAGGCCCCAAGCATCAGTGCTTCCAAGTCGCGCAGGCGCGACGCAATAAGAGCGAGATGCTCGCCACTGCGCAAAACGACCAACCTTCCGCTCAGAACCTGGTCTGTCGCGGCGGCGAAGAAACCTTGATGCAAAATCGCAACTGATATCCCGGTCATCAAATCGGCCCCACCACACGTTCAATGCAATCGCGCATGCCTTCTCGGCTGAACGGCTTGGTGATCATGTTGTTCATTCCCAGAGCGCGGCCCTTCGCCACAACAGTTGCGTCGGCCCGACCGGTCACCAGGATAAACCCGGTCCGTTCGATACCGCGTGTTCGGCGGATTCTTTCCAGCAGCCCCAGTCCATCCAATCCCGGCATATGATAGTCGGAAATCACCAGATGGACGGGCTTTTGCACAAGTGACCGCAGGGCCTCATCTCCATCGGCACAGGTCCGGTATCCTTCGACCTGCATCCAGTCCAGCGCTTGCGTGATCAGCCCGCGACTGACGGCTGTATCATCCACAACCATGATTCTCAGATCTTCCCGCTTCATTCCCATTCCTCACGCCAGATATGTTCAACGCCGCCGTTCAGCGACGTTTGTAGGTGGTAATTCCGTCAACCTCGAAGTCGGACAAAGCCGGACCGGTCACGCGTTCGGAATGGCCAATCATCAAATAGCCACCGGGGCTCAGGGCCAGCGCAAATCGTTGCCAAAGGCTTTCCTGCGTGGCTTTGTCAAAATAAATCACAACGTTTCGGCAGAAGATCACATCGAACTGACCTTTCATCGGCCAAGTGTCTTGCAAGTTGAGGGCGTTGCAGATCACCAACTCTCTTGCGGCAGGGCTGATCCGCAATCCGTCCCGCGCGCGCGGATCGGCAAAAAGCAGTCGTGCCCGTTCGTGCGCAAGTTCCGCACCTGCTTCGATCGGATACTCCGCTTGCCGTGTCCTTCCGACCATCCTCTGGTCGATATCGGTTGCCAAGATGCGAACGTCGTGGCGCCTCGCGTCTGAAAACGCCGCCAATACGGTGGCCGCAATGCTGTACGGTTCCTCACCACTGGAACATCCGGCCGACCAGATCCGAACACGTCCACCGCTTTTCGCACGCGCGATCAACGGCGGCAGGATCGTCTGTGCCAATTTATCGAAATGATGCTGTTCTCGATAGAACGCCGTCACGTTGGTGGTGACTGCCGATATCAGCTCACGCCGCTCGTCATCGCTGCCGCTTCCACAAATGAAGTCGGCGTACGATGCAAAGTCTGGCAAACCCAGAGCGCGCAAACGACGCATGAGCCGCGAATGAACCAAGGGGCGCTTGGCCTCAACCAACACAATGCCCGCGATGTCATGCACAAGTTTGGAAATGCGGGAAAAATCCCGGTTGCTCAGTTCAACATCTTTTGCTTGAATCGAGGTGTGGCTCCCCATCTCAGGCGACGGCGTCGTCAAGTTGAGGAAGCAATTGGCCAACATCCAGAAGCCGGATCAGCCGACCGTCTTGCACCACAACGCCGCGCAGCATGTTGCGGGTGGCTTCAGAAGCCAAATCGGGCGTCGGCTGCACACCGGACGCCGGGACGCCCAGTATATCGGTGACCGCCTCCACCAATAGACCGACCGTGCGGTTCTGGATCGCAGCCACGATGATGACATTGCGATCGGTCGTCTCGATCGGGTCCAACCCCAACCTGCGGGCCAAATCAAGGATGGGCACCACAGCCCCCCGCAAGTTGATGACACCCTGGACATAGCCCGGCGCATGGGGCAGCAATGCGGGTCGGCTCCAGCCGCGGATTTCCCGCACGGAAAGGATATCAATGCAGAAGTCCTGTCCCGCAGTTCGGAAGGCAACGAGTTCGCGAATGTCGGGATCTGTGGCATAACCTGTGGAGCGCATGAACTTATTCCGCTGCGAGTGTGAGATAGGAACGGGGAAGAACGGGGTTGGAGGACGCCAGATCGGCAGGGTCGAGGATCAGGGCGACTGATCCATCGCCCAAAACGGTTGCAGCCGCGATGCCGGGGATTTGGCCATAGTTTGCCTCCAACCCCTTGATCACAACCTGCCGTTGATCACGGATGCCATCGACCATCAGCGCGATGGCGCCGTCATCACCATGTTCGACAACCACGACGATTTCGCCTTCGCCCGGTCCGACATGGCGCCGAAATCCCAAGGCTGAGCCAACGTCGATCAAGGGCAAGCATCTGCCTCTGACATCAAGCACTGAATCCGTTTGACCAAGATAATGGCGCATTGCTGCATCAGGACGCAGGGTTTCAATGATGCTAGACACCGGCAAGACCAACGTTTGACCGGCAGCTTCGAACACCATTCCGTCAAGGACCGCCAGGGTCAGCGGCAAGCTGATGGTCAGCGTCGTCCCCTGCCCGCGCACCGAGGCAATGCCGACCCGGCCGCCCAATCCGGCGATCTCGGACCGGACCACATCCATTCCGACCCCACGTCCCGAGAGAGCAGAGACCTCGGTCGCGGTGGAAAAGCCCGGCAGGAAGAGCAATGCATCGATTTCCTGCGCAGAAAGCTCGGCACTGGCCGAGACAAGTCCCTTATCCACCGCAATCTGTCGCACTTTTTCACGGTCGATCCCGGCACCATCGTCCTGAACGGTGATCAAAATCCGGCCCGACCGGTGGGCGGCAGACAGTTTGATCACCCCTTCGTTCGGTTTGCCGATCTCATCGCGTTTGCCGGGCTTCTCGAGCCCGTGATCCACAGCATTGCGGATCATGTGGGTCAGCGGGTCTGCAAGTCGCTCGATGATTGTCTTGTCAACTTCGGTGCCTTCGCCTTCGGTCACCAGACGGGCGGCTTTGCCTGCCGCTGTCGACACCTCGCGCACGATGCGATGCATCCGGTCGAACAAAGGCTTTACCGGCTGCGCGCGGATCGCCATCACCGATTCCTGAATCTGTCGGGACAGTTGTCGCAACTGATCGAGACTGCGATCCACCTCCACCGATCCAAAGCCGGGCGATTGTTCGATGGCCTCGGTCAACATAGCCTGATGAATGACCAGTTCGCCCAGAATATCCACCAACCTGTCCACCCGGTCGATATCGACGCGTATCGTCGGGCGTGGACCAGCATGTGCCGCTTGAGCGGGCGGCGCCACCGCCGCCGGAACGGTCGGGATGATGGGACCAGGCGTGGGGAGCGCGCGGCTGCCCTGTTCCCCAAGGTTTGGTCCGGGTGCGACTTCACGGACGGGTGGGAAAGGTGCGTTGTCTTGGCATGCCGGTATCGCGGAATCGACGGTCAGCTCGCAACTGCCTTCGATGAACTCGAAGATGGAAAGCAGATCACTGTCAGACCGTTCTGTCTGCAAGGTCACTGTCCAGCCAAGATAAGATTGTCCAGGATCAAAGGTCGCTGTATCGGGAAGTCTTTCTTGTTCCAGACTGATCTCGACCTCGTCCAGCGCGCATAAATCGCGTAACAAAAGCGCAGGGTCGTGTCCCGATGCAAAGGCGCCCGCATGCGGACGGAACGTCACCGTTACCGTCCGACGGCCCAAGGCGAGTGGCAAAGGCGCAAAGTCAAGACCGATCAGCCCGGCCAAGGCCAGGGGTTCGAAGTTGAACGCCTCTTCTTCGCCGGCCGGCGCGCCGCCAGCTTGCGCCTCCAGCGCCGCAATCACCCGTTCATCCGCTTCGGGGTCTGTATTCGTCCCCGTGCGAGAGGCTGCAATCATATCGGCCAAATGATCGCTTGCATGCAACAAGGCACCAAGAAGGGCGGCTTCCGGTTGCAGTCGTCCGGTGCGCAACTCATCCAGAACCGTTTCAAATCGATGTGCGAATCCAACCAGCGCCTTCAGGTCAAAAGCCCCGGCACCGCCCTTGATCGAATGAACGGCGCGAAACACCGCGTTGACGGTATCACTTTCCTGCGCCCCGGTCTGAATGGCACGCAGTCCTTCTTCCAATGCAGACAATAACTCATCTGCCTCGACAAAAAAGATATCCTTCAGGTCAATCGGTCCTGCCATATCAGCCTCACATCGCCGCAACGCGACGGATGGTCGACACCAAAGAGGTCTCGTCAAATGGCTTCGTGATCCAACCGGTTGCCCCGGCATCCCGCGCGCGGTCTTTCAGGGTGGCGGCACTTTCGGTTGTCAGAACGAGGATCGGCACACGCGAGGACACGTTGCCCTTGCGCACCGCATCAATAAGACCGAAGCCATCCATCTTCGGCATGTTCAGATCGCTCAGGATCAGGTCGGGGTCAGCGGCGGGCAACTTGTCCAGCGCATCAAGCCCGTCTTCGGCAAGCACCACCTGAAACCCAGCTTCTGTGAGCGTTTGTCGCAGCATCTCGCGCATGGTCAGCGAGTCATCGACGGCCAGAATACGCAAGCTCATGCCATATCCTCCGCGACCAGAACACCTGCCCCCATGACGCGCAGACATTCCCGGAATTCAGGTGATGGGGTTGAAATCAGCACCGTGCCGCCTTCGCGACGCGCCCTGTTGCGGGCAACCAACAACACCTGTACCGCAGCCGCGCTGAGATGCCGGACGGCCGAGGCGTCAAGCGTCAACCGGGGCTTGGCACCTGCGGCGTCAAAGGCACTTTCCAGTTCATACCAAAGGGCTTGTGCCGAATCCGGTGTAACCCTTGCGACAAGTTCGATCGTGCGCATCTGTCAAAGACCCTCTGATCCGTCCAAGAGGGTCGGCTGCGACCCACTAATGGCTCATGGGTATCGGGAAAAGACTGAAGGAACCGTTTAATCCTGCGTCAAAACAGACCGCATTTTATCGGCTTTCCCGATGGCGCGCCTGGTACGGCCTTGCAGTCCGGAGAGCCGCGCTGGAGACACAACGCCCGACACTTTGGCTTAGTCGACACTGCGCGCAATCTCTGATGCCAAAGTCGCCTTGGCGGACAGACCCGAGGACAGCGACAGCCTTGCGCTTCTGCGCCCGATGGCGTCCTGTGTCCGCCTGAAAGGGAGCGGAACCATGGAAAGCGCCATCGTGTTCGACTGTGAGTTTCTGACGACCGAAGGCGCGCAAACGCGCTTTTGGGGTGGTCCGCACGATCCCGACCCGGTCGTGGCCCAAATTGGTGCCGTTCGGATCAGCCTTTCCGGGTCTTTCCCTGTCATCGACCAGATCCGACTTTACATCACCCCGAAGGATCGCTGCGGTCAGCCGTGCGGGCTTGATCCTTATTTCACGGCACTGACTGGTATTTCAGCGCAGGATCTTGGCCGCGAGGGACAGCCTCTGGAACAGGCGCTGACACGGCTGTGCGCCTTTGCGCAGGGCACAAAGCTTTGGTCTTGGGGCAAGGATGAATTCAATCTCATGGCGATCAGTTGTTACGTTGAAAACATCACGCCGCCCCTGCCCGTCACGCAATTCGGCAATGCGACGACCTTGCTTTTGCAGGCCGGCATGCCCTTGGGCGATGTAACCCGGACCCGCAGCAGCGGCTTGGCCGACTACTACCACCTGCCCCACCCACCCTTGCGCGCGCATGACGCGCTGGACGATGCCCTGTCAATTGCGACTGTCCTGCAGCACCTTTTGCGTGCGGGGGCGTTGAAACCGGCAGACTTCCTGTAGGATCATCGCAGCCTTCAGGGGCAACACACCGCCCCAAATCACTGAGACGCAACACGACTGCGCGCAGCCGATCCGCCACCTAATGCCGGCGCCGCACCGTGCCGGGCCGCCCGGGCAGCGCCAGCCGTGCGTCGTTTCGCGGCTTTTCCGACACCACGCGCCCCTTGGCCACTACAGTCAACCGATCCGGCCGCAGCCGCAATGCTTCGACCGGGGAGCCTGCGTCCAGCACCACAAGTGAGGCCTGCCCGCCGGGATGCAGCCCGTAGTCGTGCAGCCCCATGATGGCGGCATTGTCTTCCGTCACCATCCGGAAACAGCGCGCCATTTCCTCGGGGTGGGTCATCTGTGCGACATGCAGCCCCATGAAGGCCACATCCAGCATGTCGCCCGTGCCCAGCGAATACCAAGGGTCAAGCACACAATCCTGCCCCCAGCCCACAGTGACACCTGCCGCCTGCATCTCCCGAACCCGCGTCAGCCCGCGGCGTTTAGGGTAGGTGTCATGCCGCCCTTGCAACGTGATGTTGATCAGCGGATTGGAAATGGCGGTCATGCCGCTTTCGGCAATCAGCGGGATCAGCTTCGAGACGTAGTAGTTGTCCATCGAATGCATCGATGTCAGATGCGACCCCGCCGCGCGTGCACCCAAGCCGTGCCGTGTCACCTCACGCGCCATGGTTTCGACATGGCGGCTCATCGGATCGTCGGTTTCGTCGCAATGCACATCCCACATCAGACCACGCTCGGCGGCAATCCGCGCCAGATCGCGCAGGCTTTCGGCTCCCTCGTCCATCGTGCGCTCGAAATGCGGGATTCCGCCGACCACCTCCACGCCCATGTCCAACGCCCGCAGCACATTCGGCCGCCCCGTCGGGCTGCGATACAACCCGTCCTGAGGGAAAGCGACCAATTGCAGGTCAAGATAACCGGCCACCTGACGCTTGACCTCCAGCATCGCCTCGACCCCGCGCAGATGGTCGGGGGTGGTGTCCACATGGGTGCGGATGGCCAGAAGCCCCATGCTGACAGCCCAGTCGCAATAGCGCAGCGCACGGGCGACCATATCGTCCACACTGGCGACTGCCCGCAACTCGCCCCACAATCCGATCCCCTCAAGCAGAGTGCCCGAGCCGTTTACCCGTGGCAGCCCGTAAGACAGCACTGCATCCATATGGAAATGTGGGTCAACAAAGGGCGGCGCGACCAGATCGCCACGGGCGTCGATCACCCGCCGGGCCACGACATCGGCAGCAATTGGCCCGACCTCGACAATCCGGTCACCCCGGATGCCGATATCGACCACATCGCCGTCGGGCAGCGTGCCACCCCGCACGATCAGATCAAACATCACCGCTCTCCTTTGTTGTAGGGCACCATCAATGCCGCCGGCACCTCGGCCCGCCGCGACATCACCACCAGCGCCAGAATGGAAAACACATACGGCAGCATCAAGAACAGCTGATACGGCACCACCGCACCCACAGGCGTCTGCTGCAACCGGATCTGAAGCGCGTCGAACCCGGCAAACAAAAGCGCCCCCAGCACCGCCTTGCCGGGGCGCCACGCCCCGAACACCACCAGCGCGATGCAGATCCAGCCACGTCCGTTGACCATCTCGAAAAAGAACGACGAGAACGCGGACAAGGTCAGGAAACTACCCCCAACCGCCATCAGACCAGACCCGACAACCACCGCCCCCATCCGCAGACCCGTCACCGACATGCCCTGCGCCTCGACCGCTGCGGGGTTTTCGCCCACCGCCCGCAGCGCCAGTCCCAATGGGGTGCGATAGAGCACAAGGGCCACCAGCCCCGCACAGGCGAACGCGGCATAGGTCAGCGGGGTCTGGGCAAACAGGGCCGGACCCAAAAGGGGGATATCCGACAGCACCGGCACCTCCCAGACCTGAAACGGCTCGATCTTGGGCGGGCTGGTGACCTGTGGCAAGGCCAGCCGATAGGCGAAATACGCCGAGGACGTGGCCAAAAGCGTGATCCCCAACCCCACCACATGCTGGCTCAACCCGAACGGCACCACCAGAACGGCATGGATCAGCCCAAAGGCCGCGCCCGCGCCAAAGGCAACCGCCACGCCGCCCCATAACGGCATTCCCTGATACACCGCCATCCAGCCGGCAAAAGCCCCGATCACCATGATCCCCTCGATCCCAAGGTTCAAAACCCCGGCCCGTTCGCAAATCAATTCTCCCATGGTGGCAAAGATCAACGGCGAAGCAATCCGCAGCACCGCCGCCCAGAAGCTGGCCGAGATCAGGATATCAATCACGCCCACCCCTTTCATCTGTTGATAAATATCCTGCGGGGGGTCCGGGGGGCGCAAAGCCCCCCGGCATTGGCCGTAAAACCACCGCCCGTTGGCTCATCCCCGCACCACCCTGACCTTGGTCAGCGCAATCGCCAGCACCATGAACAACAGCGCGGTCGCCAGCAGCATGTCGGCGATATAGGTCGGCACCCCGGCGGTACGGCTCATGGCATCGGCACCGACGAAGACACCGGCAACAAACAGCGCCGTGACCACCACCCCCAAAGGATGCAGCAAGGCCAGCATGGCGACAATGATCCCGGTGTAGCCAAATCCGGGACTCAGATCCAGGGACAGATGCCCCTTGAGCCCGGCGACCTCGGACCACCCGGCCAGTGCCGCAAGCCCCCCTGACAGCAACGCCGTTTTCACCAGCACCGCTGTCACCGGCATGCCCGCAAAGCGCGCCGCCCGGATATTTGCCCCCACCGCCCGCATCTCAAAACCCAGTGTGGTGCGGGTCTGGATCACCCAGACAATCACCGCAGAAATCAGTGCCAACCCAAAACCCCAGTGCAGCCGCAGGCCATCGACGATCCGTGGCAGCCGCGCGTCCTTGATCAGGGCGGCAGACTTCGGCCAGCCCATCCCCATCGGGTCCTTCATCGGCCCTTCCAGCAGATAGCTGACAAACAGCACCATGATGAAGTTCAGCAACAGCGTGGTCACAACCTCGTCCACCCCCAGCCGAACCTTCAGCAGGACCGGCACCAGCAGCAACAGCGCCCCCGCCAGCAGCGCCACCACCGCCGTCACAGGCAGCACAAAGGGTGCGCCCAACGCCCCGGTGCCCAACAGGACAGCCATGATCGCACCGGCGTAAAGCTGCGCCTCGGCCCCGATGTTCCACAGTTTTGCCCGGAACGCGACTGCGACGGCCAGCCCGGTAAAGATCAGCGGTGTCGCCCGGTTCAGCGTCTCCAGCGCCGCGAACTTCGATCCCACCGCCCCGACCACGATCTGCCCCAGCACCGCAAGCGGATTGGCCCCGGCCAGCAGCGCAAGCCCCATCGCGGCCACGACCGTCGCCATCAGCGCCAGCACCGGCAGGCCCAGTTGCCGCAACAGGGTCGGATTGGCGACAGGTTCAAGCCGCATGACCGACTCCCGGCCCAAACCCCTGCCCTGCCATCCACAGCCCCAACTCACCTTGGGTCAGCGCCCCGCGCGCAAAGGCCGGCGACAGCCGCCCCGCGCTGATCACATGGATCACATCCGACAGCCCCATCACCTCGTCCAGATCCTCGGAAATCAACAACACCGCCGCCCCCGCATCACGCGCCGCCACCAGCCGCGAATGCACATAGGCAATGGCCCCGACATCAAGCCCCCGGACCGGCTGATTGGCAATCACGATTCCGGGCGCTTCTTCCAGCACCCGGCCAAGGATCAGCTTTTGCATATTGCCGCCCGAAAGCAGCCGGATCCGCGCCTCTGGCCCGGGACAGCGCACGTCGTAGCGCGCGATCAAAGCTTCGGTATGCGCCCGGACCTTTGCCCAATCAACAAAGCCCAGCTTGGCAAACCGGGTGGCATAGGTTTCCAGCACCGCGTTTTCGGCCAGGGTGAAATCGGCCACAGTCCCGGTCTTGTGACGGTCTTCGGGGATGCGCCCTACCCCCGCCGCAATGGCCGCGCGCGGCGTCCACTGCGCAATGGGACGGCCATCCACCAGCATTTCGCCCGCCTCGGGCACCAGGCCGCCACCGATCAGATCGGCCAGTGCGGCCTGCCCATTGCCCGACACGCCCGCAAGCCCGGTGATCATGCCGCCGCGCAGTTCCAGTGAGACATCCTGCACTAACCCCGCGGGCACCCCGCGCAACGACAGCCGCACCGGCCCCGCAACCCCCGGAACGACCGAGGCTTCGGCCATTTCGGCCCCCACCATCATCGTGGCCAAGGCGTGCCGGTCAGTGTCGCGCGTGGCCACCTGCCCCACAACCTTTCCGTGGCGCAGCACCACACAGGTATCGGAATGACCCATCACCTCGTGCAGCTTGTGGCTGATGAAGATCACCGACAGCCCGCGCGCCGTCGCGAGCCGCAGGGTCTGGAACAGCGCCTCCGCCTCTTGCGGGGTCAGCACCGCAGTCGGCTCGTCAAGGATCAGCACCCGTGCATCCCGATACAGCGCCTTGAGGATTTCCACCCTTTGCCGTTCGCCCACCGACAGATCGGCCACCCGCGACATCGGATCAACCACCAGCCCGAAGTCGGCGCTCAACGCCTGCACCTTCGCCAAAGCCGCTGACCTGCCCCGGCCAAGGCTCCACAGGCGTTCGGTGCCCAGGGTGATGTTGTCCAGCACCGTCAGATGGTCGGCCAGCGTGAAATGCTGGTGCACCATGCCGATGCCTGCCGCAAGGGCGGCTTTTGGCTGTCCGGGCGGCAGCAGACGGCCAAATGCCGTCACGCTGCCTGCGTCGGCCAGATAATGCCCGAACAGGATGTTCATCAGCGTGGTCTTGCCCGCGCCGTTTTCCCCCAGAAGCGCCAGAACCTCGCCCCGATGAAGGGACAGGCTGATGGCATCATTCGCCACCAGCTTGCCAAAGCGTTTGGTTATGCCATCAAGGCAAAGGACAACCTCCGCCCCGTTGTCTTTGGGGCTCACGACGATTTAGGCTCGCTGTCGTCGATGACCACGGTGAAGCTGCCGTCCATGATCGCCGCCTGCCGTGCCGCGACCAATTCCATCGCAGCGGCGGGCACCTTGCCTTCGAACGTTCCCAAAGGTGCCAGAGAACAGCCGCCTGCCTTCATGAAGCTGTAGGTGCCGTAATTGTCGGCGGCAAAGCTGCCCGCCGTCACCGCCGCCACCGCCGCGTCAAAGGTCGGCTCGAAATGCCACAAGGCCGAGGCCACGACCGTATCCGGATAGTCGGCCTGCGTGTCGATCACGTTGCCAATCGCCAGAACGCCCTTTTCCTTGGCCGCATCACTGACCCCGAAGCGTTCCGCATAGAGCAGGTCTGCCCCGGCCTCGATCATTGCAAAGGCGGTTTCCTTGGCCTTTGGCGGGTCGAACCACGAACCGATAAAGCTGACTTGAAAGGTTGCATCGGCCCGTGTCTCGCGCACGCCCGCCATGAAGGCGTTCATCAACCGGTTCACTTCCGGGATCGGGAAACCGCCTACCATGCCGATCTTGCCACTGGTGGTCATCGCCCCCGCGATGATGCCCGACAGATAGCTGGCATCCTGAATGTAGTTGTCGAACACGGCGAGGTTGGGGTTCGCCGCTGCGTCGGGCAGAAAGGACGACCCCATCAGAAAGGCAACCTCGGGATATTCCGCCGCCACTTCGCGCGCTTCGGCCTCGGCCCCGAAAATCTCGCCCACAATCAGCTTGACGCCGCTTTCGGCATATTCGCGCATCACACGCGGATAGTCAGTGTTGGCCACGTTTTCGGTATAGCTGTAATCGACCAGCCCCGCCGCCTTTGCGGCCTCGGCGGCCTTGTGGATCCGGCTGACCCATTGCTGTTCGACAGGCACTGTATAGATGCCTGCCACCTTCAGCGCCTCTTGCGCCAATGCGGTGCGCGGCAGGAACGCGGCCCCCAGACCCAACGCGCCGCCCCCAAGGATCATGCCGCGCCGCGAGACGCACCCCTTCAAACCGATCATATCCGTTATCCCCTGCTGTTTTTGGTCATTGTTTGACCATACGGTAAAACCCATTTCCGATTCGCCACAAGCAAAGCTTGCCGTCCGGGCGACTGCCCGAGGAATAAGCATGGTTTGCCGCTATTGACGGGTGATTGCCCACGGATCAGGCATCGCCGCAAAATGGTGCTGCGCCCGCAAGATCGCCCCCGCCAAAACCTCAATCGTCACCGGCTTGGTCACCACTTCGGAAAAGCCCGCATCGCGGTAATCTTGCAGGTGCTGCGCCATGGCATTGGCCGTGACGGCAAGCACCGGAGGAAGCGGTGCCCCATTTGCCTTTCGCACCAACTCTTGCAACGCCGTCAGCCCGTCCTTGCGCGGCATCGAGATATCCAGCAGCACCAGATCAAAGCGGTCCGGGGCCCATTCCGCCACGGCTTCGTCGCCGTCCTGCGCCAAGGTCACACTGTATCCCAGCCGGGTCAGCATCGCGCGCAGGATCATGCGGTTGGTCGCATTGTCTTCGGCCAGCAGGGCCCGCTGCCCGCGGAATTGCGGCATCGGCGGCGGCTGTGGCAACTCCGCATCCGGCACTGCGCAAGCTGCCATTGGCAAGGTCACCGTGACCGTGGTGCCCGCGCCAAGCGTGCTGAGCAGGACAATTTCGCCGTCCATAAGCTCGACCAACCGACGCACGATGGGCAACCCCAGCCCGGTGCCGCCAAAGCGTCGGGTGATTGACCCGTCACCTTGGATGAATTCCTCGAACACAAACGCGGTCTGGTCGTCGCTCATGCCGATCCCGGTATCGGTCACCACGATGACCACTCGATTCCCGTCCTGAGTATCTTCGCGGACTTCAACATCCACCGAACCGGCTTCGGTGAACTTGACCGCATTGCCCACCAGATTGTGCAGGATTTGCAACACGCGCGTCGGATCGCCCAAACGCATCCTGTCTGCCCCAAGCCCAAAGCCGATACGCAGGGAAACCCCCTTGCGCCGCGCCGCCAGCCCGTGCATCGCCTCGATCCGCGCGGCCAGATCCGCCAAACGAAGTGGCGCCAGATCAAGGTCCAACTTGCCGCTTTCGATTTTGGCAATATCCAGAAGGTCGTTGACGATCGACAACAGATGCATGCCGGATTCGCGGATGGTGTCCAGCATGCAGCGCTGCGCCGGGTCCAGTGCCCCTTCGGCCAGCAGATCCACCATGCCCAGCACACCGTTCAACGGCGTGCGCAATTCATGGCTCATATTGGCAAGGAACTGCGATTTTGCGCGGTTTGCGGCTTCGGCGCGATCGATGGCGGCACGCAACGCATCCTCGGCCAGCGCGGTGGCGCTGACATCGGTCACCGTGCAGACCACCCGCGCCACCATCCCCGGATCAGGCAGCACTGCGGCATTGACCGACACCACCTTGACCCGGCCGTCCTGCATCGTCATCCGCAAGCGCATGTCACGGATGAATTGCCCGCGCGCCAAGGCCAATTGGCAGGGAAGGTTGGCGAAGGGCAGAGGCTCGCCATCAAGATCGGTCAGGCCCAGCGCCACGGGGTCGCAGACCTGATTGAGCAGTGCCTCGTGGGGCAACTCGAAGATGCGCTGGATCTCGCGGTTGAAGAACACCATCCGAGCGTTTTCATCTACCGCCATGATGCCGGAAATCGAGGTTTCCATCATCGTGACCAGGAAATCACGCTCGACCTCCAGATCGCCCTCAAGACGTTTTCGCGCGCTGATGTCAAGATGCACGCCGGACAACGACACCGGATGGCCTGTCGCGTCCCGTTCGGTCACCCGTCCGCGCGACAGCACCCAGACCCAATGCCCATCCTTGTGACGCAGCCGCAATTCGTCCTGAAACTGGCTTTCGCCAGAGGCAAAGCGCATCGCCATTGCCTGTGACAGCCGTGTAGCATCCTCGGGGTGCAACAGGCCGGTCCACACCGCATCGGTAACCGGGCACAGCTCTTCCTTGGTGTAGCCCAGCATGCCAACCCAAAGGTCATTCACATGACTGACGCCGCTGCCAACGTCGCGGTGCCACGTTCCCGCTTCGGCGCCTTCGATGATCTGTTCCAGACGCTGCTCGGCCGCCTTGAGCGCCGAGACATCGACATGCACCCCCGACATCCGCATCGTCATGCCATGCACATCCCGAACCGAGACATGGCCCCGCGACTGCACCCAGACCCAGTGGCCGTCACGATGGCGCAGCCGGAAGGTAAAATCGAAAAAATCTTCCTCGCGGTTCAACACGCGCGCAACGGTGGCAAGACTTGGTTCCAGATCGTCGGGATGCATCAACCCCTGCCATGTCGTCAGCGTCACGGGCTCCAGTTCGGCCAGGGACCATCCCAGCATCTGGGCCCAACGCTCATTGACCCGGTTCTCGCCGGTGGTGAAATCCGCCTCCCATGTGCCGGCCTGCGATCCGTTGATCACCTGCGACAGGCGTTGCTCGCTGTCGCGTTCCGACGTGACGTCGATCCGCAAGCCGACCCGCCCCCCCGAAGGCGTTGCGCGTTCCAGCACCCGCATCACCCGGCCATCGGCCAGTTCCGTGATCCGCTCGAACACAGGCTGGCGACGATCCTGCAGGATTTCCGCCACAAAGTCCTGTTCCCGCCCGACCGCTTCGGGAAAGGTTCCCGAGGCGACGCCAGACCGCAAGACTTCTTCATAAGTGCGCCCCGGCACCATCTCGCGCGCAAGGTTGGGGCAGACGGTCGCCATCTGGTCATTCACCATCACGACCCGGTCGTCGGCATCGAACAGCACGAAGCCATGCGGCAACGCCTGCACGGCCGTGCGCAATTCGGCCCGCGCCCGCACCGCCTCGTCGCGCACCGACTGAACCTCGTCCAGATGACGGCGCTGTTCGCTTACATCCTCGACCAACACCCAGATGATCTGCGCCCCGTCGCCCCCCGTAAGTTGAAGTCCCCGCAGCACGGCCGGAAACCCGGTTCCGTCTGGCCGCAGCAAGGTCTGTTCATAGGGGCCGAAACGCCCGTGTTCGAGCAGATCCAACCGGGCTCTTTCGATCACCTCGATCTGGTCGGGCGACAAAAGCGAGTCGATGGGAACCCCGATCAATGCGTCACGCGCCCAACTGCCAAAGCCGATGAAAGCGGTGTTGGCTTCTTGAATCTGGCGGCTTTCAAAGTCGATCAGCACAACCCCGACGGGGGACAAATCAAACAGACGGCGCAGCAACTGATCGCGGCGGTCGATCTTGGCCCGCGCCCGGTCCGCCTCGGTCCGGTCCACCAGCCGGATCAGCCAGCGGCCTTCGGTTCCGGATGGGTGCGCCGTGACACGGAACTTCAGCGTCCGGCCCGCGGAGTCTGTCGTCGCCTCAACCCCGGTGTCAGCAGGGTTCGCAATGGCCTGCAGAACAGCGGGTTCCAGATCTGCCCGTGCCAAAGGCTGCCGGTCGAACAATGCCCTGGCCCCTGCCGAACACCAGCCCACGTCGCAGCCATCGCCCGTGACCTCGAACAAAAGATCTGTCGCCGCACGCTCGCGCGCGCGCTCCACGGCTTGAGCGGACTGATGCGCCAAGGCCGTCGCAAGGAAAGCAGTCAGCGCCGCATCGACAACCGGCGAACGCGCTTGCGGCAGTCCGTCCAACAGGGCCGCGCCATGCTGCAAGATGCCGCCAGCCTGACAAACCCGAGCCTGATCGCGCCCGGTCTGCCACCGCATGTCTGCGATGGTCAACCTGACCGGAACGCCAAAGGCCAGGGCCAGCCGCTCCAGCGCATGTGGAATGCCTTTGGACGCAATTTCCGCAATCGAAAGTGCCGCGGCAAGCAGCAGCGCCTCGTCACCCGGCATTGCCTGCCTGTTCAGGTCAAACGCGCTCAGAGACACTCCTCCGCCAGACCACACTTCCCGGTTGCAGCATGGGCGAAGCCGTCGCGTGGCGCAAGCGTGAACCCGCCCTAGCGCTGCCCGTAATACAGGCCAACCACATGCTCGGCCTCGGCAAAGAACAGCCAGCGCTGCGCAAAGGCCCCCAGCAGATGCAGCGGCACCGCCACAAAGGGTGCAAGTCTGCCCGGCAACAGCACCATGGCCACCAGCGGCAAGGCCACAGCGAACAGCAGGGCCAGCACGCGCAGCTTCTGGGCATGGCGGCGCCCCACGACAAAGATCATTTCGCGCAGAAGGTAGTTTCCGGCGGTGTGCGCGGGCTCAAAGACCTGCACCCCCCTCAAGGCCCCCAGCCCGGTGGCCGAGCCCATCGAACTTCCCGCGCGCGCGAAGGCCCCGTCACCCACCCGCCAGTGTAAAACCACCATCCCGCCCAACACCAGCAGTGCCGTGACCGAAGGGCCGCGCGCACCCGTCAGCAGGAAGCCACCGGCGAAGGCAAAGGCCACAAACAGCGCCGGCACCGTCCAGTGATTCCAGCGCGGCACGGCGCGGATCTGGGCATAGATCATGCCCGTGGCGCCAATCGTGGCAAGGGCCAGCAGCGCCCCAACCGCGCCAAAGGCACGCGGCAGTCCAAGGCCAAGCCAATCCGACAGCGCAACCGGTGCAAGGGCAAGCAGCGTCAGTACGGCACCCCACGCCTCGCGGCTCAGCCAGCTTGACCGCCACTGCGTAAAAGCCCGCCACGCGCGGGCAGGATTGCCAAGGTGAAAGGCCGACGCTGCAAGCCCGGCCGATGCAAGCGCATAGCCGACAAACCAATGCCAGAACGCCGCCACCCCAGAGTAATCCTTCACAACGGCAAGCAGCGCCAGATAGCCAAACCCCATGCCCGACAGCACGGTGAAGACAATGACAGAAGGTGCGGGATGCATTCAGATCTTCCCCAGAACCCGGTCCAGCCAGCCGGCAAAGCCAGTCGCCTGAATGTCCAGAAGCGGTGCCAGCAGGCTGGCCTGATCGGGCCGGTCCTTTTTGCGGGGCGGCAGATATTTGTTGGTGGGCCGGGTGCCTTGTTCCGGCATCAGATCAAAGCCGCCTCGGGCGGCGACCAGTTGGCTGACTTCACTATGCGGATCTGCCAGATCGCCAAAGTGACGCGCCCCGGTCGGGCAGGTGCGCACGCAAGCCGGCTCGCGGTCGATCTCGGGCAGATTTTCGTTATAGATCCGGTCCACACAAAGCGTGCATTTCTTCATCACCCCGGCATCGGCATCCATCTCGCGCGCGCCATACGGGCAGGCCCATGCACACAGTCCGCAGCCGATGCAGGCATCTTCATTCACCAGCACGATGCCGTCCTCGACCCGCTTGTAGCTGGCCCCGGTCGGGCAGACGGTGACGCAAGGCGCATCGGCGCAATGCAGACAGGATCGCGGAAAATTCACGATCATCGGCGCGGCATCCTGTGGCTGCACCTGATAGCTGTGCACCCGGTTGAAGAACACCCCAGAAGAATCTGATCCAAAAGGGTTTTGATCCGACAATGGCACGCCATAGCCCTGATCGTTCCACCCCTTGCAGGCGGTCACGCACGCCTGACAACCCACGCAGGTGTCCAGATCAATCACCAACCCCAACGCCTTGTCAGTCTTTCCCGGCAGACAGGTCATCGCTTGTCCCCTTCCGGCACCACGCGCGGGATCGCACCAAAGTTGGGCAGGCTTTCGCCATCTGGCGGCGGTTCGGCCCGTTCGATCCGCACCCGAAGGTCGAACCACGCCGCCTGTCCCGTGACCGGGTCGGAATTGGAATAGCGCATCCCATCGCCTTTCACGGGCAGAAGTTCTGAAATCAGATGGTTCAGCAAGAACCCCTTCGTGGCCTCAGGCGCACGCTCATTCAGCGCCCAGGCTCCCTTTCGTTTTCCGATCGCATTCCACGTCCAGACGGTGTTCTCATTCAACGCAGCCATATGCACGACAGGCACCGTAATCTGCCCGGAAGGCGAGGTGACCCGTGCCCAGTCGCCCTTGGAAAACCCATGCTGCTGCCATATTTTTGTTGGCACAAACAACGGGTTGTGACCCCGGATCTGCCGCAGCCACGCGTTCTGGCTGCCCCAGGAGTGATACATGTCCATAGGGCGTTGGGTCAGCGCGTGAACGTCAAAGCCAAATGGCTCGGCCGCATCACCATAGGGCGCATACCAGACCGGCAGTGGATCCATGGCCAGCTTCAGGCGGTCGCGCAGATGGTCAGGCGGCTGCTGCGCCCCAAAGCCTTCGGCGGCCAGTTGGAACCGCCGCATCGGTTCGGACCAGATGTTGAACAGGTAGGGCTGGGGCGTATCAAACAGCCCCACCTTCACCGCCCAATCCTGATAGGCCATGTTCCAGGGTTTGAAAAATGCTGCTTCCTCAGGCACATGCACCTGATAAAAGCCACCGTTGTCGATATAGCGTTGCATCTGGTCGGGGTTGGCCGCCCCCCGGCCTTCCTGATCGCCATTGCCGCGAAATCCGATCAACGGCCCCACACCGGGTCGGCGGATATGGTTCACGATATAGTCGGCATAGTCGCGGAATTTCGGCGTGCCGTCCTCGTTGACCATCCCCGGCAGGCCCATGCGCACGCCCAGATCCAACAGCACCGACTGGAACCCACGCACATCGCGGTCGGGTTCCACCACCGGCCAGCGGATGGAATCGCCTGCGGCGTCCGGCTCGCTCACCGGACGATCCAGCATCGAGATGCAATCGTGCCGCTCAAGGTAGGTGGTGTCGGGCAGGATCAGGTCGGCGTAAGCCACCATTTCCGACGCATAGGCATCGGAATAGATGATGCGCGGGATGGTGTAGCTGCCATCCGCCTCTTGCGCAGTCAGCATCCCCATGACCTGCGCAGTGTTCATCGACGAGTTCCACGCCATGTTCGCCATGTACAGGAACAGCGTGTCAATGCGATACGGGTCGCCCGCCACCGCATTGGGAATGACCATGTGCATCAGCCCATGTGCCGAGAACGGATTTTCCCATGTAAAGGCCTTGTCGATCCGGGCCGCGCTGCCATCGGGCATCAAGGCCAGTTGATCTGGCCCCCGGACATAGCCCAGATGCGGGCCGGTCAGCGGTTTACCCGGTGTGGCCACGAAATGCGGCGTCGGATGCGCCTCCATCGGTTTGGGATAGGGCGGCTTCATCCGCCAGCTTCCGGGCGTTTCCACCGCACCCAGCAGGATCTGCAACAGATGCAGCGCACGCCCGGTCTGAAAGCCATTGGAATGGGCCGAAATCCCGCGCATGGCGTGGAAACTGACCGGGCGGCCGATCATCGTCTCATGCGCATCACCCCGGAAATCCACCCAAGGCTGCGCGATTTCAATGGCTTGACCGAACGCCACATCGGCCAGTTCCGCCGCCAATTGCCGGATGCGCAGGGCGCTGACACCACAGCGCGCGGCGACCGCCTCGGGCGCGTATTCCGGCGCAAGGTAGCGTTCCGCCATGTGCTGAAACACCGTGCGATGCCCCTGCCAGACCGCCCCCAGATCGGGCTGCACGCCCTTGGCCTCCCACGGGGCGGGCGTGCCGGTTCGGCGGTCGATCACGAAGGGCTGCGCCTCGGCGTTGCGCACGAACAGGCCCTTTTCCGGGCCTTCAGTTTGGTTGATCAGGAAAGCCGCGTTGGTGAACCGGGCCAGATAGTCCAGATCGATCTTTCCGGCCTCTAGCAGGCAATGGATCAGCGACAGGATCAGCAGCCCGTCGGTGCCCGGTGTGATACCGATCCAGTCATCCGCCACGGCGTTGTATCCGGTGCGGATGGGGTTGACGCCGATCACCCGCGCGCCACGATCTTTCAGCTTGCCGATACCGATCTTGATCGGGTTGCTGTCGTGGTCTTCGGCCACGCCGAACAGCACGAACAGCTTTGACCTTTCCCAATCCGGGGCGCCAAATTCCCAGAACGCGCCGCCAAGGGTGTAAATCCCTGCCGCCGCCATATTGACCGAACAAAACCCGCCATGCGCTGCATAATTCGGCGTGCCGAATGCCTGCGCCCACCAGCCGGTGAAAGACTGCGACTGATCGCGGCCGGTGAAAAATGCAAGCTTCTCTGGTGCGGTTTCGCGCAGGGGTTGCATCCAGTCCACTGCCGTTTGCAATGCCTCTTCCCAGGAAATCGGCTCAAACGCGCCGGACCCGCGCGGCCCGACCCGGCGCAGCGGCGTGCGCAGGCGCGATGGCGCCGTGACCTGCATGATGCCCGACGCACCCTTGGCACACAGCACACCCTTGTTGATCGGATGGTCGCGGTTGCCCTCGATATAGCTGACCTTGCCGCTTTTCAGGTGCACATTGATCCCGCAGCGGCAGGCGCACATGTAACAGGTGGTTTTGCGGACCTCGTCAGAGACTTGCGGTGACGTGTTCACCAAAGGTTGATTCATCCCTGCCCCTCCCCCCGGGCCATGGACGCCCACGTTTCCAGCGCGATCTGGCGTTCCTCATCGGCGGGAACGATCCGGATCATCACAGACGACTCCGTGGACTGCAGGACTTGGTCGCCCCGTTCATTGGCGCCAACGTCCATGACTGCCCCCAGAAAGGCAAGCCCGTTCATGATCTTGGAACGAACGATACAGTCATTCTCACCGATGCCCCCGGTAAAGGTGATGGCATCGACGCCGCCCATGGCGGCGCACAAGGACGCGCCATGCCGCGCCGCCCAATAGCAGAAGTGGTCAATGGCAAACGCGGCTTCGGGGGTGCCTGCCCGGTGAAGGGTGCGCATGTCGTTCGATCCGCCAAGCCCCTTCAGGCCCGAAGCCCGGTTCAGCAGGTCGCCTGCACCCTCGACGCCATACCGCACCGCCAGATCCAGAACCACGGCCGGATCAAGCGATCCGGGCCGGGTGCCCATGGTCAGCCCGTCCAGAGGTGAAAATCCCATGCTCGACGCAACTGACCGCCCATTGAGGATCGCACAGGCCGAGGCGCCATTTCCCAAATGAAACGAAAGTAGGCGTTCGGGAAAGGGTTTTTGGGCGTTTTTTTGCAAATTTCGAACAATGGCGGCATAGGATAGCCCATGAAAGCCAAAGCGCCGCAAACCGCGCGCGCGCTCTGCCAAGGGCAAAGCGTACGTCGTCGCTACGTCTGGGTTCGTCGCATGGAACGCCGTGTCGAACGCAGCGTATTGCGGAAGATTCGCCTGCAGACGCGCAACAGCCGTGATCACAGCCAAGGCTGGAGGGTTGTGCAAGGGTGCCAGTGCCGAACAGACCTCGATCTTGCGCAGAACCTCGGGCGTGATCCGGCAGGTTCGCGTCAGATGCACCCCGCCATGCACCACCCGATGCGCTGCCGCCTGCACGGCATCGGCAGGAACGCTCAACCGCGCCAGCCCGATCTGCAAGGCCGCATCGTGATCGGCTGGCCCGCCGGTTCCGATCTCGCCAACCTGAGCGTCGGCCACCAGCCTGTCCGACTCAAAAACCGCCAGCTTGACCGAGGACGAACCAGAATTCACAACCAACAGCATCACATCACCGACTTGAAAAGCCCGGCCAAGGATAGCCCGGCCAGCAGCAGAATGGCAAAGCGTCGGAAATCCTGCGGACTGGCCTTGGCAAAGCGCCGCCCCCCCAGCCATAACCCAGCCAGCATGAACGGCAAACCAAGCGCCGTGCCGATGAAGCTGTCGCGGGTAATCTGCCCCGCCTGCCACAAGACCGGCAGCGTCCACAGATCCAGCGCGGTAAAATAGGCAATCACGGTCGCGCGGAACACCACCGGGGCCACGCCCTGCGCGGCAAAGAACACCGCGACGGGCAGCCCCCCCACCGCCATGCCATTGGCAAATCCCGATACCACCCCGACACCGACATGCGCGCCATCGCCTTGCCGCGCGATGTGCCATCCCGCCAGCAACATGGCGCACATCACCAACACAAAGCCCGACAGCACCGCACGGCCCAGATCCACCCCGGCCCACTGGAGTGCGGCCACACCCAGTGGCACCCCAAGCAGACAGCCAGCAAACAGCCCCGCCACGCGCCGCCAGTCGATATGCGCCCAGATCCCCCGCGCTTGCCCCAGTGTCATGAAAACATCCGACAGAATCACCACCGCCACGAACGGAAACGGATCTGTCACCAAAGCGGCGAACAACATCACCAGCGCGGCAAAGCCAAAACCGGAATAGCCCCGCACATAGCCCGCGACGACCATCCCGGCAGCCACCAATGCAGCCTCTGCCAATGTCAGACCAAAGGGGATCATACGACCTGAGGCCGCATGTCCAGCTTGGAAATTCCCGCCACCGCCACAGGCTTTTTCATCGCATCGCGGCGGAACGGCTCGCCCAGTTCCTGATTGATCATCGCCTCGATCAATGTGGTCTTGCCCGCTATCTGGTCGGCAATCGCCTGTGTCAGTGCATCGCGCAACGTCTCCATCGTGCGCGCCTGCACGCCTTGCAAGCCACAGGCACGTGCAACGGCGGCATAGGACACGCCTTCGTCCAATTCGGTTCCCACGAAATTGTCGTCGTACCACAGGGTCGAATTGCGCTTTTCCGCCCCCCACTGGTAGTTGCGGAACACCACCATGGTGATCGCGGGCCATTCCGGGCGGCCAATCGCGGTCAGTTCCGTCACCGCAATGCCAAAGGCCCCATCCCCCGCAAAGCCAACCACCGGCGTGTCCGGG
>JBKBWK010000003.1:0-49219 GCA_046313895.1 Paracoccaceae bacterium | reverse complement strand
CAGGCAATCTTGGCCCCGATCACCGACGGCAGGCCATACCCACAGGGCCCGAACAGCCCCGGCGCCAGATATTTGCGCCCTGCTTCGAACGTCGGATAGGCATTGCCTATGGCACAGTTGTTGCCAATATCGCTTGAGATGATCGCCTCTTTCGGCAAGGCTTGTTGGATCGCGCGCCACGCCATGCGCGGGCTCATCCATTCGGGCTTGGCATCGCGCGCGCGCTGGTTCCAGCTTGTGCCCGGATCGTCGTCTTCGTGATCCATCGAAGAAAGCTGTTGCGCCCAAGCCGATTTGGTCTGCGCGATCTTTGCTTTGCGTCCGGCCCTGTCCGCATCACCTGCGGCAGCGCTCAAACGCGCCAAAATCGCTTCGGCGACCTTTCGGGAATCGCCGACGATGCCTACACTAACCTTCTTGGTCAGCCCGATCCGGTTCGGGTTGATATCGACTTGAATGATCTTGGCCCCACGCGGCCAATAGTCCAGCCCGTAGCCCGGCAACGTTGAAAAGGGGTTAAGCCGGGTGCCCAAACACAGTACCACATCTGCGCCGGAAATCAATTCCATTGCTGCCTTGCTGCCGTTGTAGCCCAAGGGTCCGGCAAACAGTGGATGGCTGCCGGGGAAGGCGTCATTGTGCTGATAGCCCACGCAGACCGGCGCATCCAACCGCTCAGCAAGCGCCATGCTGGCCGGAATCGCGCCGCCCAGAACCACGCCGGCACCATTCAGAATGACCGGAAACTTTGCTCCCGACAACAGGTCGGCCGCCTGCGCGATCGCCGCCTCGCCACCCGAGGGTCGCTCGAACACCACCGGCACCGGCAGGTCGATGTCGATGACCTGGGTCCAGTAGTCGCGCGGCATGTTGATCTGCGCCGGCGCGGACTGGCGGCGCGCGTTCTCGATCACCCGGTTCAGCACCTCGGCCACGCGGGATGGATCGCGCACCTCTTCCTGATAGGCAACCATGTCCTTGAACAGCGCCATCTGTTCCACTTCCTGAAACCCGCCCATGCCGATGGTCTTGTTGGCAGCCTGCGGCGTCACCAGCAGCAAGGGTGTGTGGTTCCAGTATGCGGTTTTGACCGCCGTCACAAAGTTGGTGATCCCCGGCCCGTTCTGCGCAATCATCATGCACATCTTGCCAGACGCCCGCGTGAAGCCATCGGCCATCATCCCGCCGCTGCCCTCATGCGCACAATCCCAAAAGTGGATTCCGGCCTTCGGAAACAGGTCCGAGATGGGCATGAACGCCGACCCGATGATGCCGAACGCATGTTCGATCCCGTGCATTTGCAGGGTTTTGACAAAGGCTTCTTCGGTGGTCATGCGCATGGGAACGGCTCCGGCTGACGGGGTGACGATTGCACCTTAGCTGCGCAGCCAGCCCCCCCTTAGGGCCAGAGGCAGCGCGCATTTAAGTCCAGACCGGCACCCGCTTGCCCAAGGCGGCAAAGCCCGCCGCGCGCAGGTAAAATGCAGCAAGACCAAAGGCGTCACGTCCGCCCCAAGGCCGCTGCGATCCGCGCCATGCCTTCGGGGATCCGCGACGGGGCAATCGACGAATAGGCCAGACGATAGTGCTGATCATCGGCGCGTAACGGATGAAAGAATGGCCGCCCCGGTTCGATCAGAACGCCATCGCCGCGCAGACGTGCAGCCAGAGCTTCGGTGTCCACCCCTTTTGGGGCCCGCATCCAGATGCTTGATCCGCCAAAGCCACCCTGCCCTGCAACGGTCAGACCCTGTTCGGCGATGGCGTCCTCCATCACCTGCCGCCTGCGCCGGAACGCAACCCGCATCCGGTTGATCAGGGCGTCGTAATGCCCATCGGCCAGAAAATAGGCGACCGTGCGCTGAATATGCCCCGGCGGATGGCGCAGCACCATGGCGCGCAGGGCACGCGCTTCGGCAATGAAACTTGGGGATGCCACCAGATACCCCAAGCGCAAGCCGGGAAAGATCGATTTGGAAAACGATCCGGCATAGATCACCCGGCCATCCCGGTCCAACGATTTCAGGGCAGGAGATACGGGCTTGAGGAAGGACATCTCGAATTCGTAATCGTCCTCGACAATGATGAACCCTTGATCTGTTGCAGCGTTCAGCAGTGCCACGCGTCGGTCGACCGGCATCGTTGCATTGGTCGGGCATTGGTGCGACGCGGTGGTGAACACCACATCCACCCCCGGCGGCAGTCGTTGAGGGGGAAGACCACCTTCATCGACGTCCACCGGCAAAACCTCGGTTCCCGACGGCTCCAGAATGGCGCGAAGTCCCGGATAACCGGGGTTTTCGACCACCGCCCGTTTTCCCGGCCCCAACAACACCTGCGCCGCGATCCACAGCGCATTTTGTGCGCCCATCGTCAGGAGAACCTCCTCGGCCTGCGCGGCAATACCCCGACGCGGCAGGATGCTGCGCAGGACATGTTCGATCAGCACAGGATCGTCCCGCTCGTAGTAATCCGAGGTCAGGGCCGCGAAATCCCGCCGCCCCAAGGCGCGCAAGGCACAGGCCCGCCAGTTCTGGTGATCAAACAGCGACGGGTCCGCCTGCCCGTAGATGAAGGGAAAAGGGTAGCGTTCCCAATCCTCGGGCTTGGCCAATCGACTGAGCCTGGAAAACCGCGCCCCGGTCAGCGCTGCGAAATCGACCCCGTCATCGCGTTGGGGCGCTTTGGGAAACTCGGGCGCGCGCGGTGCCGTGTCCGACACGAAATATCCCGACCGCCCCTTGGCCGACAGGTAATCGGACGAGACCAGATCGGCATAGGCCAGCGTCACGGTGATCCGGCTGACACCCAGATGCCCCGCCAGTCCGCGCGACGATGGCATCTTGTCGCCTGGACGCAGGCGCCCCGACAGAACCCCCTGCACCACCATCGACCGGATGCGGCTTTGCAGCGACCCGGCGGCACCCGGTGGCAAAAAGAAGGCTTCGGCAGGAATGGGCATGGTCTGGCCTTATGAGCAATAAGACCAGATGACGCCAGACGCGCCGACAGGTCAAGCACATGCCCACTGGAGGAGGAGCGGCCCGCGACGACGACACAATAAAATATCCTCTGCCCCTTTTCCGGGGCAGAGGATTCAATTTGGCTGACGTGTCTCAGCCGCAGACCCGGGTCAGTGCCCCGTCAATCGCCGCTGTGATCTCGTCGATGTCATCAGGTGTCGCGATCAGGGCGGGGCTCAGGCAAAGGGTGTTGTTCAGCCCCGGCACTGACCGGTTTGTTGCCCCGATGATCACACCTTGCGCCATGCAATCGGCCACAACAGCCTGCACTTTCTTTTCCTCCAGCGCCTCTTTGGTGCCTCGGTCCGACACCAGTTCGGCGCCGCAGAACAAGCCCTTGCCGCGCACATCCCCAATCACGGCATGTTTGTCCATCAGGGCGTGCAGATTGTTCATCAGCCGCGCGCCCATGGCTGTGGTGTTGGCCAAAAGGCCTTCGTCCTCGATGATGCGCATGTTTTCCAGCGCGGCCGCAGGCCCTGCGGTGCAGCCACCAAAGGTCGAGATATCGCGGAAATAGCTCATGGTGTCTGATGGATCGTCCTTGAACATCTCAAAGACGCGCTCGGTGGTCACCGTGCAGGAAATCGCGGCATAGCCAGAGGCGACCCCCTTCGCCATGGTCACGAAATCGGGTTTGATGCCATAGTGTTGATAGCCAAACCATGTTCCGGTCCGGCCGACACCACACACCACCTCGTCGATATGCAGCAAGATGTCATACTTGGCGCAGATCGCCTGCACCTTTTCCCAATACCCCTCTGGCGGCACGATCACGCCGCCCCCTGCGGTCACGGGCTCCAGCACCAGACAGCCGATGCTATCGGGGCCCTCGCGCAGGATCACCTCTTCGATTGCCTCGGCCGCGCGCTCGCCGTAATTCCCGACATCCCATTGCTTGCGGTATTCCAGACAATGCGGAACCATGACGAACCCATCCGGATATGGCCCGTATTGCGCCGCGCGCTGCGCCTGCCCGCTGGTGGCCAGCGTGCCGATCGTGGTGCCGTGATAATCGCGCTCGCGATACAGGATCTTCCACTTCTTGCCGCCATGGTGCTTGTGCGCGATCTGGCGCACCATCTTGTACACCTTCTCGTTCGCCTCGGACCCCGAGTTCGAATAATAGACCCGGCTCAGCCCCGGCATCTTTTCGATCAACCGCTGGGCAAACATCGCGCCGGGCACCGACCCGGCCGCCCCCGCGAAATAGTTCATCTTGATCAGCTGGTCGCGCACCGCATTGGCTATGCTTTCCCGGCCATAGCCCACGTTCACGGTCCAGACACCACCCGACACCGCGTCCAGATGCTCTTTGCCCTTGGCATCCCACACCCGCATGCCCTTGCCTTCGATGATCACGCGCGGGTCGATCGTTTCGTAGGGTTTGTGCTGGCTCAGATGGTGCCAGACATGGGCGCGGTCGGCTTCGACCACTTTCGAGATATCATTGCTGTTCGATCCGTCCATCGCGGCACCCCTGTACATCTGCCTTTGTCGCAGCATCCGCCTTTGCCACAGGCATTCGTAGGGCCAGACACACCGCCCCGATAGGGCCAGATACAGAATCGTTTTGCGCAGGCGAAAAGCGGGGCAAAGATCACAGGACAACGGCCTGCCGGGCGTGGAACCACCCGTTCCGTTTTCCTGAAACCCGGTCAAGCCGCTGGACAGACCGAAAACCGCCCCGACCAATGAGGGCAAGAGCATAACCCAACACGGAGAACCAAGGATGACAATTCGCAAAACCCTGATGAGCGCGGTCGCCACTGCGGCCCTGTTGGCAGGCACCACCAGCGCCATGGCGCTGGACGAAGTGACCGTTGCCTATTTCATGGAATGGCCGATGCCGTTCCAATATGCCAAGGTGCAGGGCACCTATGATGCTGAAATGGGCGTCAAGGTGAACTGGGTGGCCTTTGATACCGGCACCGCCATGTCGGCGGCCATGGCGGCGGGCGACGTGCATTTCGCCGTGTCGCAAGGCGTGCCGCCGTTTGTGGTTGCGACCAGCGCCGGGCAGGATCTGCAGATCCTCGACGTGGCCGTGTCCTATGCCGACAATGACAATTGCGTGGTGCAGAACGCGCTGGAGATCAACAAGGACAATGCCGCCGATCTGGCCGGCAAAAAGGTTGCCGTGCCGCTTGGAACTGCCGCGCACTACGGCTTTCTGAAACAGATGGGCCATTTTGGCGTGGATCTGGCCAGCCTTGACGTGGTGGACATGGCCCCTCCGGATGGGGCTGCTGCCTTTACCCAGGGATCGGTAGATATGTTCTGCGGCTGGGGCGGCAGCCTGCGGCGTGCCAAAGAGGCCGGCAATGTCCTGCTGACCGGCGCCGAAAAAGAAGCGTTGGGCATCCTGGTGTTCGATGTGACCTCGGCTCCGGCGTCCTTTGTCGCCGAAAACCCCGATCTGGTCGCGAAGTTCCTGAAAGTCACCGCCGATGCCAACGCCATGTGGGCCGACAGCGCCAATCAGGCCACGATGCTGCCGGTGATCGCCGCGGATTCGGGCATGGATGAACAAGCCACCGCCGAGACAATCGCCACCTTCGTGTTCCCGACCGTGGACGACCAGTTGTCCGCCAAATGGCTTGGCGGCGGCGCGCAGGAGTTCATGAAAGGTGTGGCCGAAGTCTTTGTCGGCGCAGGCTCGATCCCGGCAGCCTTGCCCAGCTATGACAGCACGGTGAATACCGGCCCGCTGGCCGCCGCAAACGGCATGTAACCCGAAATGGGCGGCCCCAACCGGGCCGCCCGCCTTTTAGCCGGAGGGGATATGTCCGGACTGATCATCGACAACATCTCGATGCGCTTTGACCTGCCCAATGGTCTGGCGGTCCAAGCGTTGCAAAACGTCTCGCTCGACCTGAAGCAGGGTGAGCTTTTGTCGGTCCTTGGCCCGTCGGGCTGTGGCAAGACCACACTTTTGAATATTCTTGCAGGGTTTCTGGCCCCGACCGAAGGCCAGATCGTGCTGGGCGGCAAACGCGTGACCGGCCCCGGCCCCGAACGCGGCATGGTGTTCCAGCAAGGCGCACTGTTTGAGTGGATGAACGTGCGCCACAACATCGACTTTGGCCCCCGGATGAAGGGCATGGCCAAGCCCGAGCGTGACCGCATCACCGATCACCTGCTGGAAACCGTGGGCCTGCACGATTTTGGCGACAAGGCGGTATATGAATTGTCGGGCGGCATGCAGCAGCGCGTGGCCCTTGCCCGGTGTCTGGCCAATGACCCTGATGTGATCTTGATGGACGAACCGCTTGGTGCCCTGGACGCGCTGACCCGCGAAAAGATGCAGGGTCTGGTGCTGAAGCTGTGGAAGGAAACCGGCAAGACCGTTGTCCTGATCACCCATTCGGTGGAAGAAGCCTTGCTTTTGGGGGAACGCTTGCTGGTGATGGCCCCCCGGCCGGGCCGGATCTTTCGCGAATACCGCCTGCCCTTTGCCGAGCGCGGCGTGGACATGGATCTGCGCGAGGTCAAGAAATCCGAAGGCTTTGCCGACACGCGCGAAGAAATCCTGTCGATGATCTGGGGTATGGAAGAGGAAATCATGGGCAAGAAAGAAGGTGCCGCATGATGGTTCTGGTGTTCTACCTTGCGATCTTCATCGTCTCCATGCTGGTCTGGGGCCAGATCAAGCGTCACCGCCACCGGCACGATTTCACATCGTTGAAAACCGTGACCTTTGGCGACGAGTCTGCCATCGTGCCCGACCGGGTGGCCAGTGTGATCTCGATCCTGTCGGTGTTCCTGATCTGGGGTGCGTTCACCGGATCAAAGATCGTGCCGCTGCATGTGCCGGGGCCGTTCATCGGAGAGGCCGGGTTCACCTATACCGCCCGCACGCCGGACGGGGCCGAGGCGGATGCTCGTGTCACCGTGGTGGTGCATGACCCGGCAACCAAACCCGACGCCCCCATCCCGACGCCGTCCGACGGCTTTGCCCAGCCTGACTTGGCGACCGTTGCGGCATGGCGTTCGGTCTTGCTGCGACCGGTTGAAAATGACGGCGACGGCACGCAGGTGGTGGCCGTGAACGGCCAGCCCATCGTGACCGATCAACGCATGTCCGTCACCGGCGGAACAGTCACTCTGACCGCGCGCGGATCGCTGAATTTCGAGGCAGCAAAGGGTTGGCAGATGGAGCCGATCTGGCTGCCCTCGCCCGAGGCGGTGGTGGCACGCTTTACCGAGATTGCGACCAACGGCTATCAGAACACCTCGCTCTGGGGCCATCTGGGGGCGTCGCTGGCGCGGGTGATGGCCGGGTTTGTGCTGGGCTCTCTGGTCGGCATCCCGTTGGGCTATGCCATGGGGCTGTCGGGATGGTTCCGGGGCTGGTTTGACCCGATCGTCGAATTCATGCGCCCGGTGCCCCCCTTGGCGCTGATCCCGCTGGTCATCATCTGGTTCGGCATCTGGGAAACCGGCAAGGTGGTGCTGCTGTTTCTGGCGGCGCTGTGGATCATGACCATCGCGGCGCGGTCCGGCGTGTCAGGGGTGAAGCTGTCAAAAATCCACGCCGCCTATTCGCTGGGGGCCAGCAAGGCACAGATATTGCGGCATGTGATCATTCCGAACTCCCTGCCCGACATCTTTACCGGCGCACGGGTGGCGATGGGGGTGTGCTGGGGCACCGTGGTGGCCGCAGAACTGGTGGCCGCGCAAAAGGGCGCAGGGATGATGATCATCGCGGCCTCGAAATTCCAGCTGACCGATATCGTGGTGATGGGGATCATCCTGATCGGGATCATCGGCTATGGCATCGACATCCTGATGCGGATGGCCGAGCGTCGGCTGGTGCCCTGGAAAGGCCGGGGATAGGGTTGCGGGGCCTGTGCGCGCGCCGTGCGCAGGCTTCAGCGTCCGGTCAGCCAGTTGGCCAAACCGGCCAGCCGTGACGGCGGGCCACCCCGTCCTTCCGCCCGGTCTGCCAAGGCATAGGCCGCATACATGCCGCGCAGGCCCAGCCATCGCAACGGCTCTGGCTCCCATCTGCGCGACGGGCGGTTGACCCATGGCAGGCGGGTCAGCGGATCGTCGGCCCCCAACGCCAAAGCGGCAAGCGTGCGCCCCGCAAGATTGGACGTGGCCACCCCGACCCCGACATAGCCACCCGCATGCCCGATGCCCGTGCGCGGATCAAAGGCCACATTGGCACACCAGTCGCGGGGCACCCCCAGAACCCCACACCATGCGTGCATAATGGCATGGGGCCGTGTCGCCGGAAACAGCCTGTGCAGCCGGTCGGTCAGTTGGACGATGGTGGCCAGATCCGGCCGTCCCTGTTCATCCCGCGCCGAGCCATAGCGATAGGGCGTCCCGCGCCCGCCCATCACGATCCGCCCGTCTGGCGTGCGTTGGCAATAGCAATAGCTGTGCGCGAAATCCCCCATTATTTCATGCCCTTGCCAGCCGATCTTCGCCCAAGTTCCGGGCGGCAGCGGCTCGGTGATGATCTGGGCAGAGTTCAGCGGCAGCAGATCGCGGCGATGCCCGGAAATGGTGGCGGTAAAGCCTTCGGTGCAGCGCAGGATGACCGCGGCACAGACGTCGCCATGGTCGGTGGACACACGTCCCGGTGCCACACCGGTCACGCGGGTGCCTTCGACGATCCGAACACCCTGCATCTCTGCCGCCCGCGCCAGCCCTTGCACCAGTTTTGCCGGCTGGATGCGGGCCACACCGGACACGACCATGGCCCCCACCGTGCCTGGAACCTCGATCCGTTGCCGGGTTTCTTCGGCGGACAACAGGCGCAGGCGATCCGCCTCGCCCCAATGGCTGCGATGCCGATACTCGGCTTGCAAGCGGTGCCACTGTGCCGGAGAGGTGGCGACGAGCAGCTCATCGGTTGGGGTGATCTCGGCGTCGATCCCCAACCTGTCACACTGCGCGATGACCTCGGCCACCGTGTCGTTCATGGCGCTGACCATCGCGCGCACCGGCGCGGGTCCGGCAGATCTGGCATAGCGGTCGTGCGACCAGGCAAAGCCGCCCGTCAGCCAGCCTCCGTTGCGGCCGGATGCGCCAAATCCGGCAAACGCAGCCTCGACGATCAGGATATCCAGATCGGGCCTCGCGGATTTCAGGGCAAGCGCCGTCCACAGCCCGGTATAGCCCGCACCGATGATGCAGACATCCGCCTGACTGTCACCCGAAAGCGATGCCCGCCGGGGTGGCAGGCCGATCTGCTGCCACCAGAAGGAAATGCCGCCCATATCCATGCCCGAACTGTGTCGGCACCCTTGGGCCGATGCAAGGGCACCGATGCTTTGCCTTGACAGCCCATCGGGGGCAGGATGCTTCCTATAGTTGCATACTAGCGGATCAGAACACGCAAAGGGGGAGCAACGGTTCCACATGGCACCACACCGTTGCCAAATCCGGGGCTTGAACCCTTGTGCGCTTGTGGTGCAGGTTGTGCCCGCCCGGTTGTGTGTGCGTGCAGTTGGGGCGCCGACGAACAGTTTCAAAGGTTTGCCAGAACATGAACCCGGACATCATACGATTGCGCGGGGAAGGGCTTGTTGCCCGTGTCCTGCGCGGGTCGGCGTGGACGGCGCTTGGATATGGCGCAAGTCAGGCGATGCGTCTGGCCTCAAACCTGATCTTGACCCGGTTGCTGTTTCCCGAAGCCTTCGGTTTGATGGCGTTGGTATCGGTGTTCATCGTCGGGCTGACCATGTTTTCCGACATGGGCACCCATCCGGCCATTTTGCAAAACAAACGTGGCGACGAACCGGCCTTCCTGAACACCGCCTATTCCATTCAGGTTGTGCGCGGCGTGGTGCTGTGGATCGCTTCGGCCGCGATTGCCTATCCGGCTGCCCATTTTTACGGGCAGCCTGACTTGATGTGGATCCTGCCGGTCGCCGGGTTTTCCCTGCTGATCCATGGGCTGGAGCCGACAAAGGTCGATACCGCGGCGCGGCATCTGCGTCTTGGTCGGTTGACAGCGCTGGATCTGCTGGCACAGGCGGTGGGGATCCTGTCGATGGTGGTGCTGGCATGGGCCACGCAATCAGTCTGGGCGCTGGTGGCGGGATGGATCGTGTCGTCACTGACACGATTGCTTCTGGTGGTGCGGTTTCTGCCCGGCCCGGCAAATCGGCTGAGTTGGGAGCCGACCGCAGTTCGGGAATTGCTGCACTTTGGCTTTTGGTTGTTCCTGTCGACCGCCTGCGGCTTTCTGGTGGCGCAGGGCGACAAGGCAATCTTGGGAAAATACCTGACGCTGGAACAGCTTGGTCTGTACAACATCGGCTTTTTTCTGGCCTCGTTCCCGATGTTGCTGGGCCAGACCATTACCGGCAGGATCCTGATCCCGCTCTATCGCGAACGCCCCCCGGCGGCCTCACCCGAGAATTTCGCCAAGCTCAGACGGATGCGGTTTCCGCTGACGGGCGGCGTTTTCATCCTGCTGGCCGTGATGGCCTTTGCCGGAGAATGGCTTGTCGATCTGCTCTATGACCCGCGATATGCACCGGCGGGGGCCATTCTGGTCCTGATCGCGGTGATCCAGATCCCGTCGGTGATCGGCATGACCTATGACCAATCGGCCCTGGCGGCGGGCGACAGCCAGAACTACTTTCTTTTGACCGCAGCACGGGCGGTGTTTCTGGTCGCCGGGATGCTGATCGGGGCCGAATGGATGGGGCTGGTCGGAGCGTTGGTCGGGCAGGCATTGGCGGCGCTGGCCGTCTATCCGCTGTTGATCCGTCTTGCCCGACGCCATGGGGCATGGGACTGGCTGCATGATCTGATTTTTGCCGGAGTAGGCGTGTTGATCGCCACCGCAGCCATCAGCGTTGACAGCGGACCGATCACAGACCTTCTGGCCCAGTTCGGGGGGCGCGGATGACAAGATCGCTTCACACCCTGTCGTCCGGTGTTACGCCCCTGACGGGCCCCACAGAATACACCCTGACACCGCTGCAGTTGGGCATGGTCTATGAAAGCACCCTGGCCGGACAGCCTTGGGTCAACCTTGAACAGATCGTCGTGCACCTTGATGACGAAGTGATTGACGCAGACGCATTGCGCGATGCCTGGGCCACAGTGACCGCACGCCACGAAGCCCTGCGCCTGTCGATCCTGTGGCGCAAGCGCGTGGTTCCCGTGCAGGTGTTGCGCGACGCCGTAGAGGGGACGCTGACAGTTGAAGATTGGTCAAACCTGCCAAGCCGCCGCCGCGACGGCATGCTGGAGCAGTATCTGGAGGCCGACCGCGAACAGGGTGTCGATCTGGAGGCCGCGCCGGCGTGGCGGGTGTTGCTGGCGCATCTGGGACCGAAACGGTCGGTGATGGTCTGGACCGTCCATCACGCGCTGGTGGATGGCCGCAGCATGGCGATTGTTCTGGACGAGGTGTTCACCGCTCTCGGGGGGGGGCATCTTCCCCCCGCGCCGGAAGCCGGGTTCCTGACCTATGCCAAAGGCTTGATGGCCAAGGACAGCCTTAAGGCGCAACCGTTTTTCCGCGACTACCTTGACGGGTTCGATCAGCCGAATGCGCTGGCCGAAACCACCGACGACCGTTCGACCACGCGCAAACAACGGTTGGAACGCCGCCTTGATGCCGGTCTGACCAGAATGTTGACCGAGCGCGCCTCTGCCGCAGACGTGACCCTTGCCACCATGGTTCAGGCGGCATGGGGGGTGGTCGTGGCGCGGTGGAGCGGGCGAAGCCATGCCGTATTCGGCGTTGTCCGGGCCGGACGGGCGATCGTGCCGGGAACGCCGCGCACTGTGGGGTGTCTGATGAATACCTTGCCGGTGAAGGTGCAGATCAACCCTCCGCTGGCAACCGATGCACTGTTGTCAGGATTGCGCAAGGATACCCTTGGCATGCGTGCGCATGAACATGCGTCCTTGACAGATATCCGCCGCTGGCTTGGCGTGCCGGGGACAGTGTCGCTGTTCGAGTCCATGATGATGTTCGAACGCGGATCGCTGAATGAAACCATGCGGGCACTTGGGCCCGACTGGTCGAAACGGCGGGTGGAGTTGCGCGAGGAAGGGGCTTTGCCGCTGACCCTTGCGGTCTATGGCGATGCCGAACTTCTGTTGGTGCTGGAACACGACCCCGCCGCCGTCAGCCCGGCCAAAGCCGCAGCGATGCTGGCCCACCTGGCCGAGGCTTTGGCCGCGCTTGCAGCGTCGGGCGGCACGACGACACTGACGCAATTGACCATGCTGCCCGAACAGGAAGAGGCTGCACTTCTGGCCCTGGGGCGACCGGACCACCCCCTGCCCGCCGCCGCCCCATGCATCAGTCTGCGTTTTGCAGATGTCGCCGCAAGGCAGCCGGGATCGCCGGCCCTTGCAACGGTCGGTGGGATCGGCGCGATGGACTTTGCCACTCTGGACGCGCAGGCAGGAGGGTTGGCGGTGCGCCTGACACAGGCTGGGGCGGGCCCGGGGCAGATTGTGGCGATTTGCCTGCCGCGCAGCCCGGACTTCATCGTGGCCATGCTGGCCGTCCTGCGGACCGGAGCCGCTTTTCTGCCTCTTGACCCATCCTATCCTGCCGGCCTGATCGAACATATGCTGGCCGACAGCGGCACGAGCCTGATGGTGGCTGTGCCCGGACATCAAGCACCCGACGGTGTTGCATGCCTGTCCCCCGACGGTGTGACGACGGATGCCCCGGATCTTTTGCCCCCCGACCCGGACCGTTTGGCCTACGTCATCTATACCTCGGGATCGACCGGTGTTCCGAAGGGGGTGAAGGTTCCGATGCGGGCGTTGTCGGCCCATGCAAGTGCGGTCGGTGCGGCCTTCGGTCTGACCCCGGCAGACCGGGTGCTGCAATTTGCCAGCCTGTCGTTTGATGTGTCGATCGAAGAGGTCATCCCCACCCTTCTGTCCGGCGCCAGGTTGGTGTTGCGCGATGCCGAGATGGCCACCTCGATCGGCCGATTTCTGGAGGGCGTGGCCGAACAGGGCATCACCGTCCTGAACCTGCCAACCGCCTTCTGGCACGTTCTGGTCGATGAAATGGCGCGCAATGACCTGCGCCTGCCCGCGTCGGTACGTCTGGTGATTGTGGGGGGCGAACAGGTGAGCCCACGCGCCCTTGCGACGTGGCAACGCCTTGCGCCGGCGCCACGCTGGCTGAACGGCTATGGGCCGACAGAAACGACCATCACCTGCACCCTGCACGAACCGGGACCGCAGACGTCCAACGACGACATCCCGATCGGTCGGCCCACGGCCCATGCCCGCGCCTATGTTCTGGCCCCGGACGGAACACTTTCACCCACCGGAGCAGTTGGCGAATTGTGGATCGGTGGGCCAGCGGTCAGCGCCGGCTATATCGGACACGAGACGCAAATGGCCGAGGTATTCCAGCCCGACCGCTTTCAGGGCGAAGGGCGCATCTACTGCACCGGCGACACGGCGCGGTGGCGGCCTGATGGCGCCTTGGCCTTCCATGGCCGGCGGGATCGCCAGATCAAGCTGCGCGGTTTCCGGATCGACCTGCGCCACGTGGAAAAGGTGCTCGAACGCGAAAACAGCGTGGGACGCGCTTTGGCCGGCATTCTGGGTGCCGGAACCCCGACTGCGCGGCTTGTGGCATGGGTCAGCAGTGCCGACGGCCAACCCTTGCCCGACACCGCCGCATTGCGCGCTGCCGTGGCCGACAAACTGCCGCCGCATATGATGCCAGCCATCGTCGCCGTGCCGGATTTTCCGCGCACCCCCGGTGGCAAGATTGACATGTCAGCCCTGCCCGCCCCTGACACCACGCCGACCTCAGACCCGACCGGACAATTTGATGACCCGGTGACGCAGCGGATCGCTGATCTAATGGCGCAGACCCTTGGGCTTGCATCGGTCGGGGCGGATGACGATTTCCATGATATGGGGGGCCATTCCTTGTTGGCTGTGCAGTTGATTGGCCGGATCGAGGCTGAACTGGGGCACCGCCTTGGCGTCGCCGACCTGCACCGCCGTCCGACGCCCCGTGCCTTGGCTCGGGCGCTGGCCGCAGCGCAATCGGGGCCGCGCTACATCATTCCGATCCAGCCCAAGGGCAGCCGCCCGCCACTGTTCGGCGTGCATGTGCTTGGCCGCAATGAAGAACACTTCCGCCCGCTGGCCGCAGCCCTTGGCCCTGACCAACCGGTGTATGGCCTGACGGTCGGATTACTGGCGCAGGACACCCCGATCGGGGTACGCGAAACCGCCCGTGCCTATGCCGACGAAATCCAGCGCCATTTTCCCACCGGCCCGGTCAGTCTTGGTGCCGTGTCACTGGCCAGCTATGTGGCCTACGAGCTTGCGCAGCAATTGATCCGCGCCGGGCGCGAGGTGCGGGTCGTCGCCATGTTCGACAGTGCAGGCCCCGGTGGCCGGTCTCGCCTGACAGGCCGGGCCCGCCTTGACGTGCACTTGCGCCAGTTGCGCCGACGCGGCCCGTCGCATCTGGCGGGCATCCTGACGAACCGTTGGGCGGATCTGTGTTATCGGATGAAGAAGCTGCGGCTTCGCCTCAAGCAACGCGCGGGGGATCAGGCACCGATGACCGTGGACAGTTTCATGGTTGCCGCCGAACTTGCCGTGCAGGAATACGAGATCGGCCCGATCCGCCGTCCATTGACCATCTTCCGCGCCGAAGAGAACGTGTTTGACAGCCCCGACAGCACGCGCGACGGGCTGGGCTGGGCCTCGGTCGCCGAAGCCGGGTTCGAGGTGATCGACGTGCCGGGAGATCACCTGTCTATCCTGCAGCCGCCCAATGTCACCGACTTGGCGCACCATCTGTCGCGCCTTCTGGCGGAATTGCCGGAAAACTGACGTCAGGCGCGTGGAGCCGGAATCTGGTCCTGGGATTGGGCCTTGGGCCTGTCCTGCACACCATAACTGGCAAACCCTTTGGCCGTATCGGCAAGTTGCTCTGCTGACAGGATATGACCGCCACCGATCTGCAGCACATGGTAATATTGGTGCGCCAACGCCTCCAATTCATGCGCCAGCCAGGTCGCCCGGGCCAGGTTGGGACCGCCGACGATCATGCCATGGTTGGCCATCAGGCAGCCGTTGCGGTCCTTGATCGCCCCCAGCACTTCGGCGGACAATTCTGCCGTGCCATAGGTCGCATAGCCAGAACAGCGGATGTCGGGGCCACCAAAGGCCGCCATCATGTAATGCACCGCCGGAATGGGTTTGCGGGCAATTGCAAGGATGGTGCTGAACGGCGCATGGGTGTGCACGATGGCATTGAAATCCGGGCGTGCCCGCATCAGGTCCAAATGAAAGCGCCATTCGGTCGATGGCTTCAAGGGACCATCATAGGTGCCGTCGCTCCGGTCGAGCGGCATTTTCGCCAGCATGTCGGGGGTCAGTTTTCCGGCTGGCACCCCGGACGGGGTGACAAGGACCGCATCCCCCAGCCGTGCCGACAGGTTGCCGGATGACCCCCGGTTCAGGCCGCTGGTGTCCAGTTCCTGTGCGCGCACGACGAGTTCTGCGCGAAGCTGTGCTTCTGTCATGATCCTGTCCTTTCAGGGAATATCGTGGTCGATCCTGTGCCAATGGTTGGGCACATGCCACGCGGGGTGGCAAGGGCATGGGCACGCTGTGCGGCTGTCGCCTTGCAAACCCCGGCCATCGAGCGAGAGCCGACCGATCCCTGCATCACCCGGTCGCTGCCGAACGCAGTCACGCCGGATCCTCGGTCAGCAAGGCCAATGCCAGGGCCTGATCCACGATCAGGCGGTTCACAAAGCCCGCCCGCAACACCGCGCGCGTGGCCTGCATCTTTCCTGCGCCGGCCGCCAGCAGCAAAACATCCGAACGGTGCAGATCGTCCATTCCGATCGACGGCGCCCGTGCCGTCAGGTCGGTGTCGGCCAACTGTCCGTCAGCACGGAAGAATTTTCCAGTCGTATCGGCCACGGCCCCCGCGCGCGTCAAAGCCGCGATCTCGTCGCTGTGTAACACGCCACTGGCCTGCAACAGTGAGTCGGACGTGCACTCGCCGACCGAGATCACCATATGCGACGCTTCCCGCGCCACATCCAGCGCCGCCCGCACCATACGCTGGCCCATGATCCGGGCGGCATCGGCGGGCGTATCGGCCAGGAAAGGGGCCGGCAGAAACACAGCCCTGCCCCCGGTCAACGCCGCCAGACGGGCGCAGACATCAAACGGGCTGGTGGCAGACGTATGGGTCATCGACCCCATCAGCGACACGAAACACAGGTCGGGATTGCGCAGCCCGGTCAGCGCCTCGGCCATCGCGGCAACGGTCCGCCCCCATCCGACGCCAACCGTCAACCGGCCTTCGCGCCCGATACGGGCCAGAAAACCGGCCGCAACCTGCCCCACAGCACGGCGCACGGCCGCATCGCCATCGCCCGCGTCGGGGGCAATCTGGGCTTCGGTCAGATCGAAGCGGTCCGTCAGACGATCAGCCAGCGCCAGAGTGGTTGCGGTTTCATGTTCAATGCTGATTCGAACCAGTCCCAGATCGCGCGCCTCGGCCAAAAGGCGCAGAACCTTGAACCGCGACAGCCCCATGCGACGACTGACCTCTTCCTGGCTCATCTGCCCGATGTGGTAGAGCCAAGCCGCTTCAATCAGATCTTCCTGCCCGTCCCGCATCCACGATGCCTTTCACCCCTTCGATTTGCACAACTACACCCTTGACCGGGGGCGTCGTCAATGCGTATCAACATTTGTGCAGTGACCGCACAATGTTGCAAGTGCAGCATTGCGGGCGCAGCAATTGGGGCAAACGGCATGGCCTATGTGATCGGCATCGACGGCGGAACGGAAAGCCTGCGGGCTCATGTTTTTGACCTGTCCGGCCGGTCGCGCGGTGTCGGAAAATGCGCCTATGCCACTGCGTTTCCTGAACCGGGACAGGCCGAACAGAACCCTGACGACTGGTGGCATGCGGTGGGTGTTGCCGTGCGCGAAGCGCTGGCCGCAGCCGAGGTTCCCGCCGATCAGATCAGCGCGATCTGCTGTGACACAACCTCTTGCACCGTTGTCGCTTTGGATGGCGACGGCCATCCCCTTCGCCCCTGCCTGTTGTGGATGGACGTCCGCGCGCACCGTGAAGCCGCCGAGATTGCCGCCTGTGGCGACCCCGCCCTGCGGCTGAATGGCGGTGGTGCGGGGCCGGTCAGTCCGGAATGGATGCTGCCGAAAGCATTGTGGATCAAGCGACATCAGCCCGATCTTTGGAACCGGGCGGCGATGGTGGGCGAATATCAGGATTTTCTGACCCTGCGCCTGACTGGGCAATGGGTTGGCAGCCTGAACAACGTGACCATGCGCTGGCACTATCAGACGCAAGAAGGCGGCTGGCCGGTCAGCATGCTGGATCGACTTGGCCTGTCTGATCTTCTGGGCAAATGGCCCGCGCGGATCGTGGCACCGGGTCAGCAGATCGGGCCGCTGACCGATGCTGCCGCCACGCATCTTGGCCTGAACGCAGGAACGCCCGTGGTGCAGGGTGGCGCGGATGCGTTCATCGGGATGATCGGGCTGGGCGTGACCCAAGCCGGAGATCTTGCGTTGATCACCGGGTCAAGCCATCTTCAGCTTGGGGTGGCCAATCGCACCGTTCACACGCCGGGGGTCTGGGGCACCTATATGGATTGCGTCTATCCGGGGCGGCCGATCATCGAAGGCGGCCAGACCTCGACCGGGTCGGTGATCGCGTGGTTCAAGCGCAACTTTGCCGAGAATATCGACTTTGACACCCTGAACGTTCAGGCCGCAGCCTTGCCACCGGGGGCCGAGGGCCTGCTGGCCGTTGATCATTTTCAGGGCAACCGCACGCCTCATACCGACCCATTGGCCCGCGGAGCAATCACGGGTCTTTCGTTGAAGCATACCCCGGCACACGTCTATCGCGCACTGGTGGAATCGGTGTGCTTTGGCACGCGGGCAATTGTTGATGCATTTGGCGATGCGTTCCACGCCCGCCGGATTGTGGTTGCTGGTGGGGCGACGCGGTCGCCGTTCTGGTTGCAGGTCCATGCCGACACGCTGGGTGTGGCCCTCGAGTTGACCGAGGAAACCGAAGCCTGCGCCCTGGGGTCGGCCATTCTGGCGGCCCACGGTGCCGGGCACTTTCCCACCATCGACGACGCCTGCACCGCGATGGTGCGGGTCGCGCGGCGGGTCGAGCCGGACATGACCGCGCATGCCGCCTATGGGCCGATCTACGACCGCTATCGCGTCGCTTATCATGCGCTCAAACCACTCAGGGAAGCCGAATGACCATCGCAAACACCGCCGCACGGGACCGTTACCGGATGATGCGGCGCATCCGGTCTTTCGAGGAACGAGTGGGCGAATTGTTCCTCAAGGGCGAAAGTGCCGGGTCCATGCTGCATCTGTCGATCGGCGAGGAAGCCGTGGTCGGCATGACGCAGGCGATGCAACCGGGCGACACCTTCACAACGCACCACCGCGGGCATGGCGTGTTTCTGGGGCGCGGGGCCGACCCCGCCCGGATGATGGCCGAGATTGCCGGCAAGGAGGACGGCTACTGCCGGGGCAAGGGGGGGTCGATGCACATCGCCGACCGGGCTTTGGGTCATCTGGGGGCCAATGCCATCGTGGGCGGCGGCATCCCGCATATCGTCGGCGCGGGCATCACCTATCGCAACACCCGGTCCGGCCAGATTTCGGTGGCGTTCTTCGGTGACGGCGCAATGTCGCAAGGCATCTTGTACGAATCGATGAACATGGCGGCTCTGTGGAAGCTGCCGGTCATTTTCTGCTGTATCAACAACCAGTATGGCATGGGCACACGGGTGGACCGGTCGGCGGGCCACCGCGACTTTCCGGCCCGGGCAGCCGCCTTTGGCCTGAACGCGGCACGGGCCGATGGCGCCGATGTCGAGGCGGTCTATGATACCGCGCGCGGCTTGGCACAGGCGGCGCGCGACGGGCGGCCGGGCTATCTGGAGATCGACGCCTATCGCTTTTTTGGCCACGCCCGGATGGACAAATCCCCCTATCGCACGCCCGAGGAAGAAGCCGAAGGCCGCGCCCGCGACCCGCTGGCCAATGCACGCGCCCGTCTGGCCGCAGAGGGACTGGCGTCCGAAGCCGAGTTGGGCGGCATCGACGGAGATGCGGCGGTCGAGATGGATCTGGCACTGGCCCATGCGATCGGCACACCGGCCCCTGCGCTTTCGACCATGTTCGAGGATGTCTATGCCGCAGGCACCCCTGCGCCGCGTCCGCAGGCCGAAAGATTGGCCGCCGTTCTGGCAGAAGGATCACGGGCATGACCGAAACAACCTATCGCGAAGCCATCCGTCAGGCCCTGCTGGATGCGATGCAGGCCGATCCGTCGGTGATTCTGATCGGCGAGGAAGTCGGGCTCTATGGCGGCGCTTATGGCGTGACCAAAGGCTTGATCGACCTGTTTGGCGCGGACCGGGTGATTGATGCGCCCATTTCCGAACCTGCCATCGTGGGGGCTGCCGTCGGGGCGGCGATGACTGGCCTGCGCCCGGTGGCCGAACTTATGTATGTGGATTTCATCGGCATGACGATGGACCAACTGGCCAATCAGGCCGCAAAAAGCCGCTACATGTTCGGCGGGCAGATCGGCGTGCCGATGGTCTTGCGGACCCAAGGTGGTACTGGCCGGTCAGCGGCGGCGCAGCACAGCCAAAGCCTTGAAGCGTGGGTGCTGCATACGCCCGGCCTGCGACTGGTGATGCCCGCCACAGTGAACGATGCCTATCATCTGTTGCGCCAAGCGTTGACCCAGCCCGACCCAGTGGTGTTCATCGAACACAAGGGTCTTTACACTATGAAAGGCACGCTGGACCCAGAGACACCGGATGGCCCATGGGGGGCACCCGTAACGCGCCGCAAGGGCCGCGATCTGGTGATCCTGTCCTACAGCCGGATGCTGCACGAAAGTCTGGCGGCCGCCGAAAGACTGTCCGACTCCGGGATCGAGGCCGAAGTGATCGACCTGCGCTGCCTGAACCCGCTGGACGAAGCCCCGCTGATCGAGGCCGTCAAGCGCACCGGGCGGGCGATGGTCGTGACAGAGGCGGTGGTTACCGGATCGGTCGCGTCCGACGTGGCGGCGCGGCTGTCCGAGATGTGTTTCGACTGGCTGGAGGAGCCCATTCTGCGGGTGGGCGGCGAGGATATTCCGATCCCCGTCTCTCCGGCGCTGGAACGCGGGTCGATCCCGTCGGCCACCCTGATCCATGACACCGCCCTTTGGCTGGTCACCCGGAAGGCCCCCGAATGGGCCGCATGACGATCACCCTGCCCCGTCTGGGCGAGACGATGGAAGAAGCCCGCGTCACCGATTGGCTGGTTTCGGTCGGGAAAGCGTTTCGGCGCGGCGATGTGCTGCTGGAGGTGGAAACCGACAAGACAGTGGTCGAAGTGCCGGCCCTGCTGGATGGTGTGCTGACGGCGCAACTGGTCAGCCCCGGTGATATGGTGGCGCTGGATCAACCGATTGCCGAAATCGAAGCTGAAGGCGCGGTTTCGTCGTCCGCCTCCGAAGTGACCGCCCCCATGCAGACAGCCCCGGTTTCGCCCAAGGTTGCGCCTGCACCAACGGTGGCGGTTGTGGTCGGACCGCGCCCTGCCGCCAGTCCGGCGGCGCGGGCAGCGGCGCGGCGTGCGGGGGTGGATCTGTCGTTGGTGCAGGGCAGCGGACGGCGCGGGCGGATCACGGCCGCCGATGTCGGCGGCAACACTGATGGTGCGGTGACAACGGTTCTGCTGCATGGTCTGTTCGATAGCGTCCGCGGCTGGCGCGACCTGCCGCGCAGGCTGGCGGCCTCGGGCCAGACTGTCTTGGCGCTGGATCTTCCCGGCCACGGCACGAACACCGCAAGCGCCGACGATCTGGAGGCGGTGGCAGACCAGATTGCGACAGTCCTTCCGGTGGGCCCGTTGCACCTGATCGGACATTCGCTGGGAGCGGCGGCGGCCGTGCGGCTGGCAATGCGGCTGGGCACACGGGTGGTCGGGACGATCCTTTGTGCCCCAGCCGGGATCGGCGCGCGGATCAACCCCGATTTTACCGACGGGATGCTACAGGCGCAGACACCGGCCGCCTTGGCACGGGCACTTGCCCTGCTGGATGGAGGGCCACTGTCGGCCACGGCGCTGACGCAGGAACTGGGCCGTCTGCGCCTGCAACGGGCCGCACAGGCACCGCTTGCGGCATCGGTCGCGCAGGGTGGCGTGCAACAGATCGACATCACCGGCGATCTGGCCCGACTGAGTTGCCCTGTGACGGTCCTGTTTGGCACCTCTGACCGGATCCTTGACTGGCGCGATGTGGCCAACCTGCCACCTCAGGTTGCCATCCACCTGATCCGCGGCGCCGGGCACCTGCCCCAGCATGCCGCACCGGACCTGCTGCTGCGGCTGGCGCATCACCGTCAACCCGATGAAAGGAGGGCTGCCAAAGCCTGACCGCGCACCCGTCTGCCCGACCGCAACCACGCTTTCTGCGCTGGATGCGGCACGTTTTTTTCATTGCAAAGCGCGCAAGTTACTGCACTGATAACAAAAGAAATGTTTTGCGATCAGTGTGGAAAATTCTGGAACGGCTGCGAAATCTGCATAATGTGTAGTCGATAATGAACCGCCCCGAACGGGCACCAAATGGGAGGAAAGACACGATGACCAAAAAGACACTCGCCGTCCTGGCCGCAACCGCATCCATGCTGGCGATGCCCGCCATGGCGCAGGACTCAAAGAAGATCGCCACCGTGGTGAAGATTGCTGGCATTCAGTGGTTCAACCGCATGGAAGAAGGCGTCAAGCAATACGCCGCCGAAACCGGCAATGATGCGTTCCAGGTTGGGCCAGCGCAGGCCGACCCACAACAGCAAGCCGCGTTGATCGAAGACATGATCGCGCAGGGAGTGAACGCGCTTGCGGTCGTGCCAATGTCACCCGAAGCGTTGGAACCGGTGCTGAAGCGCGCGATGGATGCGGGCATTACGGTTGTGACCCACGAAGCCGCCAGTCAGCAAAACACCAGCTATGACCTTGAAGCCTTCGTGAACGAAGACTTCGGGGCCAACCTGATGGAACAGATGGCCACCTGCATGGGCGGCGAAGGCGAATATGCCGTCTTTGTCGGATCGTTGACCAGCCAGACCCACAACCAGTGGGTCGATGGCGCGATTGTCTACCAGAAAGAGAAATACCCGAACATGGTTATGGTCGGCGACAAGAACGAAACCTTCGACGACCAGCAGAAAGCCTATGAAAAGGCACAAGAAGTTCTGCGCGCCTTCCCGAATGTGAAAGGTCTGCAAGGGTCGGCCTCGACCGACGTGGCAGGCATCGGTCTTGCGGTGGAAGAACGCGGCGTCGGCGACAAGACGTGCGTGTTCGGCACGTCGCTTCCGTCGATTGCCGGGCAATATCTGGAAACCGGCGCCGTGGATGGCATCGGCTTCTGGGATCCGTCGGTCGCGGGCTATGCCATGAACAAGATAGCGACCATGGTGATGAACGGAGAGGCCGTGACCGACGGCATGGACCTTGGGCTGGCGGGATACAATGCTGTCAAGCTGGACGGCAAGGTGATCTACGGTCAGGCTTGGGTCAACGTGAACAAGGAAAACATGGCTGACTATCCCTTCTGATCGGGGTCTTGTGCGGGGCGGCTTTCGGGCCGCCCCAACTTCCGAAGGTCAGGAAGGGTGGATATGACGGATGAACTTGTCGCGCTGGAGGGCGTGACCAAAACCTATGCCGGGATCACCGCGCTGGACAGTGTGGGTTTCACGATCGCACGGGGCGAGGCGGTGTGTCTGGCGGGTGAAAACGGATCGGGCAAATCGACGCTGATCAAGATCCTTGCCGGGGTAGAACAGCCCAACTCGGGCCGCATTGCCTTTTCGGGCGTCACGCAGGGCGCGCTCACGCCGCGCGCATCGGCCGAGGCGGGCATCAAGGTGATCTTTCAGGATTTCAGTCTGTTCCCGAATCTGAGCGTTGCCGAAAATATCGGCTTTTCGGCGGAAATCGGTGCCGGGTCGCGGCTGGTGCGCAAGTCGCATGTGCGCGATCTGGCGCAGGCGACTCTGAAACGCATCGGCGTAGACATTCCGCTGGATGCGACCGTCGAAACCCTGTCGGTGGCGCACAAACAGCTCGTGGCCATTGCGCGCGCACTGGCCACCGAAGCGCGTCTGATCATCATGGACGAGCCCACCACCGCGCTGACCGAACGCGAGGTTCGGGTGCTGCTGGACATCATCCGCAGGCTCAAGTCCGATGGTGTCGCGGTGCTGTTTGTCAGTCACAAACTGGCCGAGGTTCTGGAGGTGTGCGAAAAGGTGGTCGTGCTGCGCAATGGCCAGAGGGTGGCCGAAGGGCCCGCGACCGAGTTTGACAGCGCCAAGCTGACGCGGCACATGACCGGCCGCGATGTCGCCGCTCACCCCCCTGCCCCCTTGGCCGCGGATGCGCCGCTGTTGATGCGCGTCGAGGGACTGCACAAGGCTGGCGCGTTTGACGACGTAAGTTTCTCGGTTCATGCGGGTGAGGTTCTGGGCATCTCTGGCCTGCTTGGGTCTGGCCGGACGGCTCTGGCCAAGGCGTTGTTCGGGCTGGTGGCCCCCGACCGTGGACGGATTGTGCTGGACGGGCAGGACGTGGCGCTTGGCGACCCGGTGGCAGCAGCAGTGGCCGGGATAGGCTATGTCCCCGAGGACCGTTTGACCGAGGGGCTGTTCCTGACCCAAAGCATTGTGCAGAACATTGCCATAGGGCGGCTGGATGCCCACACCCGCGCAGGTGGCGTGCTGGACATGGCCGGTCTTTTTGGCGAAGCGCGCGACTGGCTGATGCGGCTGTCGGTCAAGACCGCAAATCCGGATCTGCCGGTGCGGTCGTTGTCGGGCGGCAATCAGCAGCGCGTGGTTCTGGCACGCTGGATGGCGCGATCTCCGCGGGTTCTGGTGCTGAATGGCCCCAGTGTGGGCGTGGATGTCGGGTCGAAGGCCGAGATCCACGGCATCATCGCCGATCTGGCCGCCCATGGGCTTGGGATCATCGTGATTTCGGATGACCTGCCCGAAGTGCTGTCCACCTGCCACCGGATCTTGGTCATGAAAGCCGGCAAGATGGTGGATGAACTTGCAAGCATAGAGACAACAGAGTCGGACCTTGCACACAGGCTTGCATCATGACGATCGACTGGACCCGGAATGAGACCCTTGTTGCGGTTGTGATCGTTGGGTTTTGCGCACTTGCAGCCCTGTCCGACCCTGGCTTTCTGTCGATTGCCACCCTGACCGACCTGTTGCGCGGTGGCATTGTGCTGGGCATTTTTGCGGTCGGGGCGCTGATCGTGCTGATCTCGGGTGGGATCGACGTCAGCTTTACTGCTGTTGCCGCCTTCACCATGTATGTGACGGCCATGGTGCTGAACGCGGTGTTTCCGGCAATGCCGTGGTGGGGCGCATTGGCCTTTGGCATGACGGTGGGGGCCGGTCTTGGAGCGATCAACGGGGTTCTGATTGCGTTCATGGGCCTGCCGACACTGATCGTGACTTTGGGCACGCTGTCGATCTTTCGCGGCTTCATGCTGACCTTTGTCGGCCAGAAGCAGATCACAACCCTGCCGCCCGGCATGCGCGAATTCGGGCGCATGATGCTGTTGCGCGGCGAAAACGCCGACGGGTCATTCTACACCCTGCATGCCGCCTTTGCGGTGACGGTGGTGGTGATCGTGCTGACATGGTTCATCCTGCACCGCACCATGCTGGGGCGTCAGATCTTTGCGATCGGCGGATCGGTGGAAAGCGCGCGACGGATCGGCATCAAGGTGCGCGGTGTTCAGTTCTTCATCTACATCTATGTCGGCATCCTTGCCGGTCTGGCCGGGGTGATCCATGCCAGCATGGCCCGTGTGGCCAACCCTTTCGACCTTGTCGGGCTGGAGCTTTCGGTCATCGCAGCCGTGGTGTTGGGGGGGGCGCGGCTGGCAGGGGGTTATGGCACACTGACCGGGACGGTGCTGGGGGTGACTCTGATCGTTCTGGTGCGCAACAGCCTGATCGTGCTTGGAATTCCGTCAACCTGGCAATCAATCGCAATTGGCATCCTGATCCTGATCGGCACCGGGCTTCCGGCATGGCAGGCCAAACGCGCCGCGGCGAGAGCGGCATGATGGGGGTCGGCATGACACAGACACAAGGCCCGGTCCGCCGGTTGTTCGCCTCGCCCGAGGGGCGCTTGGCGGTGATCACGGTGGTGGTGTTTCTGGCGATGTCCGCGCTGTCGCCCGACAAGTTTCTCAGCCTGAACAACATGACCTCGATGGCGTTCCAGTTTCCGGAATTTGCCATTCTGGCGCTTGCCATGACCGTGACCATGCTGACCGGCGGGATCGACCTTTCTGTTGTGGGTATCGCCAACCTGTCGGCCATCATTGCGGCGACGATCCTGACCCGTGTCACCGGATCGGGTGACGGGGTGGGTGTGTTGATGCTGGCCATGGCGGCGGCGGTGTGCGTCGGCATGATTGCCGGGGTATTCAACGGCGTTCTGGTGGCTTTGCTGGGGTTGCCCGCCATTCTGGCGACGCTGGGATCGGGGTTGATTTTCACCGGGATCGCGATTGCGTTGACCGGGGGCTCGGCCATGATGGGCTTTCCACCAGCAACCGCGTGGATCGGCAACGCCAAGGTGCTGGGCATCCCGGCGCCGCTGATCCTGTTTGGCGTGCTGGCGGTCGCGATATCGTTGTTGCTGACGCGCACAGCTTTTGGCGTCAAACTGCGGATGTATGGGGCCAACCCGCTTGCAGCCCGCTTTGCCGCCATCAACATCGACGCGATGCTGATCAAGACCTATGTGCTGTCCGGGGCCTTGGCGTCGATAGCAGGCATGGTGGTGATGAGCCGCGCCAATTCGGCCAAGGCCGACTACGGGTCCAGCTATCTGCTGCTGGCCGTGCTGATAGCGGTTCTGGGAGGCGTGAACCCCTACGGCGGCTATGGCCGGGTGATCGGGGTCGTGCTGGCGGTGCTGTCGATGCAGTTTCTGTCGTCGGGGCTGAACATGGTTGGCGTGTCGAACTTTGCACGCGAACTGATCTGGGGCACCCTGCTGATATTCGTGATGATCGTGAACACATGGCTGGCCAAGACCCGCCGCTGACAAGGGAAGATGCCAATGAAAAAGATCCTGAACAATCCGGTAGATTATGTTGACGAAATGCTGGCGGGCCTGACCGCCGCGCATCCCGAATTCTACCGTCTGGCCGGCGACTCGGGCCGTGTGGTGGCGCGGGCGGTGACGGGCAAACCCGGCAAGGTGGGTATTGTGACCGGCGGTGGGTCAGGCCATCTGCCGGTGTTCACCGGGTATGTCGGCCCCGGTCTTCTGGATGCCTGCGCGATTGGCGATGTCTTCGCCTCGCCTTCTGCCGAACAGATGGCGGATGCGATCCGGGCCGCCGACAGTGGCGCCGGGGTGTTGCGGCTGTATGGCAACTACGGCGGCGACATCATGAACTTCGACATGGCCGGCGATCTGGTGGAATTTGAAGATATCCGCTGCACCACGGTGGTTCTGGCCGATGACGTGGCAAGCGCACCTCCGGCCGAAGCGGCCAAGCGGCGCGGTGTTGCGGGCATGGTCTATGCCTTCAAGATTGCAGGTGCCGCCGCCGAGGCTGGGCTGGATCTGGACGGGGTGACACGGGTGGCCGGCAAGGCAGCCGATGCCTGCCGGTCGGTGGGTGCGGCCCTGTCATCGTGCACTGTGCCACAGGCGGGCAAGCCCACCTTCCACATCGCGGAAGACGAGATGGAAATGGGCATGGGCATCCATGGCGAGCCGGGCGTCTGGCGCGACAAGTTGCGTCCGGCTGACGCCATCGCTGAGGAAATGATGGACCGACTGCTGGCCGACATGCCACTGGCCAAGGGCGACCGGGTGTCGATCATGGTCAACAGCCTTGGCGCAACTCCGCCAGAGGAATTGTATATCCTGTACCGTATCGTCAAGGCGCGGCTGGATGCGGCGGGGGCGTCGATCGTGATGCCTCTGGTCGGGCGCTATGCCACCAGCATGGAAATGGCAGGCGTGTCCTTTACCCTGTGCAAGCTCGATTCCGAACTCGAAGGCTTCCTGACCGCGCCCTGCGACTGTGCGTTCTGGAGTGTAAAATGACGCTGACGGTCAATAACCTGCGGGCCGCGATTGAACGGCTGACGGCCGCGATGGAGCGGGACTTTGACGCGCTGAACAGTGCCGACGGTGCGCTTGGCGATGGCGATCTGGGGGTGACGATGACGCGCGGAATGCGGGCGATTTCGGACCTTGCCCCCGGATTGCCCGACGATCTTGGCCAGGCGCTTCTGGCTTGCGCGCAGGGGCTCACCAAGACATCGGGATCATCCTACGGCACCTTGATGGCAACCGGTTTGATGTCGATGGCCAAAACCCTGCGCGGCAAGACCGGGGTCGAGGCGGCAGAGGTATCGGCGCTGATTGCCGGGGCGCGCGATGCGATGCAGGCGCGTGGCAAAGCCGATCTGGGTGGCAAGACCGTGCTGGACAGTCTTGATGCCATGGCGCGGGCGACGGAAGGGCTTGGCGATCCGGGTGCGGTAGCAACTGCCGCAGCCGATGCGGCAAAAGCGGCTCAGGCCGAGATGCGCGGCAAGATCGCCACCATTGGTCGTGCGCGGATCTTCGGGGAAAAGACCATCGGCATGGATGATCCCGGCATGATGGCGATGACCGCGATTGCAGCGGCCATCGCCGGGCGGACCTGACCTACCACGCAGGCGGTTCGTTGCCGTCATGCAGCGCCCAGTCTGCGGTGGAAAACCGTGTCCGTGCGAACTGGCCCTGATGCCAGTAGGGATAGATCAGCGGCGGTTTGCTGACATCGTTCAGGCGCGCCAGATCGTCTGCGGTCAGGGTCAGATCAACGGCAGCAATGTTGTCGGTGAATTGCGCCTCGGTCCGCCCGCCCACGACCAGAGACGATACACCGGGTCGTGTCAGAAGCCATGCCAAGGCGACCTGTGCGGCGGAAACGCCATGCGCATCCCCCACACTGACCAACACTTCGACGATATCGTACAGCCGTTCCACATCGCGGATCGGCGGCTCGGTCCAGCCCGCCGCCTGACGTGATCCTTCGGGCACGGGTTGCCCGCGCCGGTGTTTGCCGGTCAACAGTCCAGCGGCCAGCGGCGACCAGATCAGCCCACCCAAGCCCTGATCGACCCCGATGGGAAGAAGCTCGTATTCGGCCTCACGGGCCTCGATCGTGTAGTGGATCTGTTGGGTGACAAAACGCACATGGCCCGCACGATCCGACGCCATCAGCGATTTCATCACATGCCAGCCGGAGTAGTTCGAGCACCCGACATAGCGCACTTTCCCCTGCTGGACCAAGGTATCCAGCGCAGCCATCTTTTCCTCGACCGGGGTCGTGCCATCCCATTCGTGCATGTAGTAGATGTCGATATGATCTGTGCGCAAACGCTTGAGGCTGCGTTCACATTCGCGGATCAGGTGAAACCGGCTGGTGCCTTCGTCATTCGGACCATCCCCGATCTTCATCCGCGCCTTCGACGTCACAAGCACTTTGTCCCGACGCCCTTCCAGCACTTCGCCCAGAATTTCCTCAGCCACGCCCGAGGAATACATGTTGGCGCAGTCAAACACGTTCACGCCATGGTCGATGCACAGATCAACCAGACGCCGCGCTTCGGGTACGCCTTGATTTCCAACGCGGCCAAAGGGGCCAACGCCACCAAAGGTGAACGTGCCCATGGCAATTTCGGAAACCTTCAGGCCCGAGCGGCCCAGTGTTCTGTATTTCATCGCAAATCCCCCAAATGGGCGGCTGTGATTGCCCGGCCGGATTGGACATCACGCCCCGGTTGGGGTCAACAGCAGACTGCGGAAATCCGGCACAAAACCGGATGCAGATGTCCACTGGCCGGTTGACGGTCAGGGTGTCAGTCCAAAGGCAGGATCGCCACCTCGGCGGTCCCTGTCAGGGGGATGGCGGCATAGTCCAACGACAGATCCGACAGATCCGTCCGTGCAAACGCATCCATCAGACCCCTGCGTGTCAGATCGCGCCCTGCCCCGCGCAAGGCGCGCATCAACAGCGTGGCAGACAGGCTGGCATGGGCCTCTGACGGCGTCATGCCTTTGGTCATCATCGCGTCAACCAATCCCGGCGCATCCAGAACCAGCTGCACCTGCCACCCCGCCGCCTGCCATGCCGTCGCTTGCGCCATGGCCTGTGGCAAAAAATAGGCCATTGCCGTCGAGGTGTCGGGCAAGGGTCCGGGTGGGGCCAAGTCGGACACAACCCACGCATGCGGATCGGGGTTCGGGCCCAAATCCAGCTGCAGGTCTTCCAGCAGATCGCCGTTCAGCCCCGGTGTGGCGGTGAAGCCCGTCAGGCCCTGCGCGCGCAGATCGGCGGCAATGGCTGCAGCGACGTCCTGACGTGTCGCTGTCAGCCCGCGCACAAGGCTCGCGTCTTCGGAACCCGTCAACCAAAGGCGCGGAAACAGAACCGGAAACCCAAGGCTCGCGGCCTGCGATACAGACACACCGGACGGAGGACCAACCAGTGCCAAAGCCCCGGCTTCGGCAGAGGTCAGGCTGTCAAAGCGCACAAATTCAACTGTGCGTCCATGCAGCCGTCCCTGCGGCACCTGCGCCAGAAAGGCCGCACGCAACAGTGCGGGATAGGCGGGGTCCCCGTCCGCCATGACTGCAAACCGCACTGTCGATGGCAACACACCGCGTCTTTGGCGCCGGGGCAGGTCCAACAGATAGCCAAGCAGTGCCTCGGTTTCCGCAGAGCCCATCGAATAGGGCGGCATCAAGCGCGACAAGGCACGACCATCCGCAGCGATGCCGTTCGCCAAGGCCCTGCGCAGGGTTGCGGGATCATAGCGCACCGCCAAGGCCGCAATGTCGGGAACCGCCCCTTCGACACCTCCGCGACCGTCGCGGCCATGGCAGCGATGACAGGGAAAGTCCTGAACCTGCACAGGTCCGGCCTGTCCGGTGAACAGGGCGTGCCCGGCATCCAAGGCAGGATCTGCCGATGCCGCCGTGGCCCAAGCCACCAGACAGGCGAGGACGGCGCCCTTGCGCATCTATCCGCCGGCCAAAAGCGCCAGAATGTCCGCGGCGACAGGCAAGGACAGACTGCGTCGGTAGGTCCGGCGATCAGGATCGGCCACCACAAAGATCGGGTCATGCAACTCGATCGGCCCTTTCGGCGCATCCACCGCATCCAGCAGGCGGCGGATATCGGCGCGGTCCCCCGTCAGCCAAAGCCAACGCGGCGACGCCTCCATCTCGCGCGCGGCACGGGCCATGCGCGCCGGTGTGTCGGTGTCGGGGTCGATGGTCACGGTGAGAAGCGTCACATCGGCGGCGGCCAGCGTGTCGATCTCGGCCATCACGTCGTTGCCCAGCGGGCAGATCGTGTCGCAGGTGGTATAGGCAAAGGTCATCACCACTTGCCCGGCCGCAAACACCTGACGCAGATCCTGCGGCTGACGGGTTTGGTCCGTCAAAACGATATTCGGCGGGCGAAAGCGACCGTCAGAAAAGTCCTCGGCGAGGCATGGGGTGGCAACCTGCAATGCAAGGCAGAGGAGAGCAGACAGGCGCATCACGGCGCCACCTCGGCGTCGATGACAAGCGCCGACCGCAGCCGCAGACCGGGCGGCAGCGATATCGGCTGAACCGCGAAAGGACCGGCATGCGGCAAGGTAAGGTCAAGCCGCAGCGACCCATCGCCCTGCGGCACGGCGCGGTATGTTGCGCGCCAGCCAGAACCGAGTGCGGGAACGATGAAATCGGCTGCCCCGACCCGGACCGGTGCCCCGTCATCATCGACAAAGCGCAAGGACAGGCTGGACGTCTGGCCTGCGGTCACGCGTTGGGGATGACCCGACAGGCGCACAGCGACCTCACCCGCATTTTGTCGTGGCCCGTCCACATCAAAGGGCAGGCAAGCCGAAAACCCCGCAGGACCGGTGGTGACAACCAACTCCCACGGGCCTGCCGAAAACGCCCATGCCGCCTGAAACCGACCACTGGCCACTTCGGAAAACCCCCGGTCGTAGGATATCACCCGCACGGGAACCCCGCCGCGCAGTCGGGTGCCGTCCATTGGGGGTTGACCGTTCAACGCCATCACCGGATCCAGTGTAAATGCCGTCTGCACCGATGGCACCACGGCCATCATCGGTCCGAAGCGCCCCATCGGCACCAGAAGGCGGGTCTGCACCTGATCTTCGGCCTCGGGGTCGATGGGCAAGACAGGCGCCGAAGTCGGCCCCAGCAGTACCCGTGACATCGCCACCGGCTCGCCCGTTCGCACCGAAGACAGGGCAATCACGCCGACGAAGCCGCCATCAAGGCTGAGAAGATAGGCCATATCGTCAAAGATCCGCACCTCGGCAATGGTGCCGTTCGCCAGCCCCCCGGCCTGAACGGTCTGCCCCACGGCAAGATCCATCAGCGCGAAAGCGGCATCACCGGGGCTCCACCCGACCGCTATCCGTCCTTTCGGATCGGCAGAAATCCGTTGAAAGGCACGGCCCATCGGCATCATGACCGGCGCGTCCGGCGCATCGAGATAGGTCAGTCGGGCATCCATTCCTGCGCTTGAAACCGACAGCACCGCACCCGGCCCGGCAAGGCTGGCATCAGATAGCCGGTCTGCAAGATCCATCGTTGCGCCCGAAGTCCAGATCGCCCCCGATCCTGAAAACGCCAGCACACCGCCGCCATCGGACCGCAGCGTCACTGTGCCCGACCCCAAGGGGATCATCTCGGGATCTCCACCGGCCAAGGGCAGGCGCACCAGACCATCATCAACCGCGAGGTGCAGGACATCGTCCAACACAACGGGATCGCGAGGTCGATCGAGCCCGGAAAGCAGCACCTCGGCTTCCCCGCCGGTGACCGGCACCGCAGAAACGGTGCCGGATGCGGGTTCCGCAAAGACAAGGCGTCCGCGCACAGGGTCCGCAGCAAGGCCCCTGCTTGGGCTGTCGGGGCGAAAGGCGGCCAGCATGTTGGCGCTTTGCAGGTTCAGCTTCGGATCTGCGACACCAATGGCCCCATCAGCGGTTTCGGTCACCAGAAGCGGTGTGCCAAAGTCAACCGCCCCGGCTGGAACACGCCCCGTTGCGCGAAAGGCGCGTGAGGTCTGTTCGCAATTCGGTGCACCCGTCCCCAAGGGCCGGGCGAAGAACCGGGGCACCAGACCCCTGGGCGGCTGCCCCGTCACCACATCCGTCAGACTGACGGTGAGCCGCACTGGACGCAACATTTGCGCGTTGACCACCTGCCCCGACTGGGGGTCCGACAGCGTCAGGTCCGCGCGCAAGGCCGCCTCCTCCTGCGCTTGCGATGGTGGTGCCAAGAACAGAAGAGTCACAACGCTTGCCGCACAGGTCCAACCCGCAAACCCGCAGGTCATTGGTTGATCCCCCGACGGGCTGCGGCGCAACTCGTGACCTTGGGATTGCGGATCTGGCCCCTTGCCACAACGTCGATCAGGCCCCATGTGCCGCCCGCCCGAGTCTGCGCCGGACCATCGAACCACAGGTAACAGCCGATCGCTGCATGACGCAGCATCTGTGCGGTGATCGCCTTTCCCGGTGCCAGCAGGGCCCCTCGCGGGAAGCCAAACCCGTGGAACAGATCATCATAATCCTGCGCGATCGTGACAAAGGCCCGCTGCCGCGCCCGCCCGCCGGGATGGACGACATGCACGGTTATTTCTTCGCCTTCCTCGGCCCGCAGAACCGGGATCGGTGCATTGAAGGGCAATCCGGTTTCACTGGCTTTCAGCCGGAAAAACGGGCTTGGGAAGGGATAGGCGTTCAGGTTGTAATGGCTTTCCGGGTTCTGCGTCGCGCTGCGCAACCGGATGTGGAACGGCTCGCTGCGGTAGCTGACGCCCTTTTCGCCAAGATCATAGCTGTCGTCGCAGATCTTGCAGTCGGTGACCAGCTTCTGGTCTTTGCGGGCGCGGATGATCGACGGCGCCATTCCAAACCGATGCTTGTCTTCGGTTTTCTCGTCGCGCAGGTTCAGCCCGTCTTGCCAGAACAGGGTGAACTGACGGATGCGATGCATCGTGCCGTCTGCGGCCGGGGTGGTCAGTTGCGCGGTCCACATCGGCAGGTTCGATTTGCGCGTGGGGTCCGGTGACATCACGAAATCCCGACAGTTTGCGATCGGCAGCACTTTTTCGAAATCCGGCTGCAGTATGTCGGGCCGCTGTACGAACGGAGACGTGCGAAGGGCGCCAGCCCCGATATCGTCCAGCCGTCCGACCAACGCCTTTGGCGACAGGCAGAACACCCGTCCCCGCGCAAGCACCGGTCGGCGGAGGACACGGGTTTCGGATAGGGTGGCACCGGCTGGAACAACTGTGATCGCCCCGAACAGGCCGTGCGCGCCATGCCCGATCACATCCCCTGTCGATTTCACCGGCAAAGCGCCAAAGGCATATGGAATGAAGTGAACGTCCAACGCGGCGATGGTCCGCAAGATTTCTTGCGTGATCGGCAGGCCGGCGATCAGGCCGTCCAGCCGCGCCTCCAGATCGTTCAGCCCAATGTCCAGCACATCAATTACCTTGGCGAGTGTCGCACGTTCTCTGTCGGGCAACCTGGCGGCAAGCGCGGACTCCAGATCGACCAGCGCGACATCCACCGTTTCGGTGACGGCCGGAAATCCCAGCAGCTTGGCAAGATCGGCCCGCAGGGTGACACGGTGGCTCCACAGCTGATCCTGGCGGAAGGACCGCCCGCGCACCACGCTTCCGACGGCGGCGGCATCTTCGCGTGCCAACGTCCTTGCGGTGCTGACCATCGGCGGCAGCAGGTCCGCGACCGGAACCGACTCGCCCAAGGTCAGAGTGTGCCCTGCCAATCTCCGGTCGGACTGCATCACGCGCAGAATGGACTCCTGAGCCGAAATCAGGACTTCAGACCGTTCCATGGACCAGCCTTCCAGCAGCGTCAGAAGCCCGCCAACGGTAGGGTCGGAACGCAAGGGACGGGTTATGTTCTTGACCATCGACGGGCTAAGGCCAAGCGACGTCACCCGTGCCAGATCAAGCGATTCAAGATCCAAAGGCTGGCGTTGTGTGAGCTGGCGCAGCTGGCCAAGGTCACTGTCGTTGCCGGTTACAGACAGCGACGACAGCAGCATCCAAGGCGAGCGTCGCACCGGCGTGCCAATCGCCCGGCCCGCATAGAATTGCGTCATCATGATCTGGGCGCGGCGTTCATTGTGGGCACGGTCGGCCCGGTCCTTGATCGACAGTTTAAGGGTGGCAGGATTGCCCGGCCCCACACTGGCAAGAGACCAGACCGGGTTGACTCCATACGGGCGCGCATAGCTGCTTTCGCGGTCCATCAGCGGCAGCGGAAAGCTGACCGCCAGCCGGCTGGACGGGGCAACGTCAGCCCGGGACGTCCCGGTGAAGTCAATGGGTTGGTTTTCAGTGTCCTCGCCCGACCAGGTCACATCGACGTTGATCGAGGTGATCCCCGGCATCGGGGCATCCCCGACCAGATCGCGCAACCGACCCTGTTTGCCGGTCCCGCGCAGCGCATTAAGCCAGACCGCATGCACGCAATCACCAGCCTTCACGTTCAGCGCCATGGGTTCGGGCCGGTCATAGACGCGCTGGATTTCTGCGACCACATCCGGGAACGCTATGGTCTCCCAATTGTCCGGATCATCAAGCATCGCCGGCGTCACTGCTTCGGGATCCGCCTTGTTCACCAGCTGGCGCGGGTCCACGATCGCAAAGAACAGCCCATCAGGATCGTGCAGGACCGACGAGTATTTCGTTTCGCCTTTAAACACGCTGCGCGCCTCGATGGCCACGATGGCGGTATAGACCCGCGGTGCCGAAGGGTCGCATTGGGCCCGCAATTGCGGTTCAAACACCGTATCGGCCAGCCTTTGACGCGAGAGTTCTGTCAGGCGCTTCTGGTTCAGATAGGGGTTGAGCAATGGGCGCGGATTGGACCGCAAAACAGCGGGCGGTTGCAGATCAAGGCTGCGGATCGGCAAGGGTGCGTCCGACACCGGAGGCACGATCTGCCGCCCGGGCTCTGGCGCAAAGGTCGGGGAAAACAGCAGGTCCCGCCCAAGACGCAGGGCATCAATGGCTTCCTCCAATTGCCGCTCTTGCACGTCGGCCGTTTCCGCACCGTTCTCGATTTGCATATCCCCAAGCCGTGCCTCGTCGAACAGGTCGCGGGAAAGCGCCTGATCCAAAGCGGAAATTGCGCGGCGCACGTCGGCCACATAGTCTGGACGGAACCGGCGTGTCGCGGATGGATGCACCCGCAGCACCGTCCATGCCCCGTTCCAAAGCGCATCGGTCGATCCGAAATGTACCAGACTGTCGGACGGATCGGCCTTGCGCAGAACGTCCTTCAGACTGGCCAGCGTCTCAAGCATATCATGGCGCAGACGCACCTCTTCCCGGTCTTCAGGACTGCGCTTCATTCGGGCCAAAGCCTTGATCTTGCCGCCGCCGATGCCTTCGATATTGCTGTCGTGCAGATAGGCCGCGCTGAATTCGAAATGTTCGGAAATGCCGATTTCCTGCGCGGCCACACGCCCTTCGGCGTTGAAACAACTGGCCAGCAGCACTTCGAACTTTGTCCAGTAGTCCAGCGCATCGCTGCCCGGTGCAAAGGCGCCCAGACCCTGCTTCAGCCACGTCTTGTATTCCTCGGGCCGACCGCCACTGGCGATCGGCAGACCGCCCGCCAAGGCCGGACTGTCCTGACAGGCGGCCACCAAGGTGGAGCGGGGCATGCCGGTGTCCATGCGCGGCAGATCCGCCGGGAAGGACTGGTCCAGATTGCGCGGCCAAGTGTAGCCTTCGATGGTGAAGGTATGTTGCACCTCTTGCGCACCTTGAATCAGTCGGATCATCACCGAGTCGTTTTCATTGGTGACGATCGGCAAGACCGCAGGATCGCCGTGCATGGGTGACGTGCCGTCTGCCGTGGCGGTCGAGACGAACACATTCGCCGGGTCGCCCATGCCGCCGGTTCGGACCTTTGAAATCTCGCAGCGTTCGGTGACCCCGATTTGCAGGCCCGCAACCCAATGGGACGGATCGCGCAAGGCGCAATCGGGCGAGTTGCTGCTGTTGGCGCCAAGGCGCAACGGCAGGGGCTCGCCTCGGTAATTGACCAGATAGGGATCGTGATGATCGACAGAAATGCTTTCCGGCCGCTGGGGGGCTGATACCGGACGTGCCATCGGTGCCTTGGGGTCGTGACCTTCATAGCCCGCCGCCATCCGACGCCAGCGGACCAACTGATCGCCCAGGGTCAGTTCCTTGAAATCGACCGTGCCATCGTCATAGCGCGCCGTTGCCACCTCAGCGACATCCAGCAAAGGTTGCCCCAGATCGGTTTTGTGCGTGCCCAAATCGCCGGGGCGCCCTGCCGCCGTCCAGGCCGGTGGCACATTGCCACCCGAGAACCAAAGCCCCGAAGCCTGAGTCAGGTTTGACCCGCAAACGGCCTCCATCGTGGCGGGATTTTGCGAATGGAGGCCTTCGCAATACAGCGTACCCATGCCTTTTGCGAAGTCCGAGGTGCCTGCGCTTGCCGCGCCGAAGCTGTCGAGAACCGCGGCAACAGGTGCCGTGTTGCGCGGATCATACAACAAGGCGAAATCGGCGACCGCCAGTGCAAATTCACGGAAATCCTGCGAGAGGACACCATCCTGATCATGAGACTCTACAGGGCGATTGTCGCGAATGATCTTGCGGGCACCAACATCCTTGGCCGAGGCAAGGATCAGGCGGTCGTCTGCGCGAATTGCGGTGCAATCGTTCGGGTTGTCCGGCGCACAGATCTCGGCACTGTGTGGCTCAATCACGAGAGCGGTGTAAAATCCGTGTTGCTGGATCGAGGACGGCCCGAAGTGATCATGGCTGAACACGGTGCGCAGCGTGCGGTCGTGGCGCGCATCACCCGAAGCGGTCGGCCCCGGTTGCGCCGGTCCTCGCAGATCCGACAGGATCGGATCGGCAAACCAACGTTGCGTGGTGGTTTGAAACAGGGTCCGGTGCTTGGTCAATGGCAGCCGCCAGATCTTGTTGTAGAACGTGTCAGACACGTGCCACGCCCCATCGTGAAAGCTGCAAAGCCCGGTTTCTTCGCGGATTTGAAGGGCACCGTTTGTGCGCGTGCCTGTGATCAGATCGCCGACCGGCACCGCGGCAGGCCCGTGTGTATCCACATTTTTGGCGGCGCAGATCCGGTGGGCGATTTCGTCCGGGGCAAAGGTGCCATCTTCATAGTTGAACCCATTGCCCGACCCATCCGACGCGGTGACGTCGAATTTCACCAGATGGATGTGCTGACCGATGGTATCGGTCGGGGTGCGCAGCTGAAAATCGTCCAGCTCCAGCTTGTGCGGCAATTCGTTGGTGTGACGGAATTCGATGCATTCGCCCGACAGGGCCCGGAAAAAGAATGGCTGTTCATCGGCCGAAACCTTGGGCGACCAGCGGCCACCCCCGGATTTATAGCCGTCCGATTGCTGGGTCAGCACATTGATGCGCGCTTGCGGATCGTGCCAGCCTGCCCGGTTGGTCACCATGTCAAGCTGCACGGCCGAGCCTTCGTAGCGGCGATACCCAAACAGCGCCGGATCGGGAAAGAAGGTGCCCTGACCGGGCGATGTCTGCACAAAGGGATCGAACTGCCCCCCGCCACTGCCACCGTTGAGTGCGAGTTTCGGCCCGCCGCAAGGGTCGGCAAACGGCGCCCCCGGTTTGGGGGCCGCACCATTGACCGCAAAGGGCACAGCGCTGTTGCCGGATGCGACAGACGGATAGGTGCCCTCGCCCGCCGTCTGGCCGACGACAGCACCAGTCGCGTCGCGCAAGTTCAGCCCCGCACCATCGGAATGAAACGCCATCGCGGCCTTTTCAAGCGGCGACCCGTCATAGTCGATCAGTTCCACTTCGACCGATTCCAACGACATCGTCATGTCTCCCAAGGCCAGTGCCTTGGCCACCACCTGCGCGAGCGCTGTTTCCTTGGCCTCTTGCGTGCCCGAGGCAAGCGTTGCCTGCACAGCGTTGATTGAAAACGGGGTCTTGCGAATACTGCCATCCAGCAAGACATGGCGCGGCAGGCCGCCGTCCAGATAGTCGTTGGTCACGACATCATCCGTGGCATCGTCCGGCGTCGCCTTGCCGTCTACCGCACGGGCGATATCCATCGGGGCCTGCGGCGGGCGGTGGCCCGGTTTGGCAGCGATGTAATAGGGGTATCCGGGGAAGGTGTTGACCTCGTCCACCGGATCGGCCTTGACCAGGCCGGCGGCATCCAGCACGGCCACATCCTTGGGGTAGCTGGGCAACAGCGGCCAGGCTTCGGTCGGCAGGGGCACAAGGGCGGGCACCGGAGTGCCGATGGCACTGCCCGCAAGCCCGCTTTGGGCCGCATCAATTAGCCGCCCCGTGGCATGGTCAACCGAGCCGGGGCGCTTTTTGCCGCGATCCGGGGTTTCCGCGATGGAAAAGCCGGGGGTCCACTGCCCATCCGGCAATTTGCGGCTGCCGTCTTCCAGCACGTCGTGCACGCGCCACAGCTCCCACATGCCTTGGGCGAAATGGGGATAGAGATGGCAGTGGAAGATCGAGTCCCCAACGGTGCGGTTGCGGTTGCCCGACCCAAGTGTTTCATACCACCCCGGCAAGCCGGGGGTGCCGGACGGGTGATACACCTCCAACCCGCCGCCGGTGATGTGATAGGAAAAACCCTGCTGCGGGCCAACGGTCTGGCTGTCAAGATAGGCACCCTTGCCCTGATCGTTGCCGGCAAACCACTGATGGGCATGAAGGTGGAACACATGGGTTTCCTTGGGCCCGGCATGGAAATTGCGATAGACCACCGCATCGTTCAGATAGGAATGGTGCACGTTTGAAGGATCGTCGGGGTAGTGTTCCAGCAGCGCCGGGTCGCCATTCGCCCATGATGTCAGGAAAAATTCTTCATAGAGACATTCGGCGCAATTGGCGGCCGGACCAATCCCCTTGCGGTTGGCCAACAGCATGGTGCCCATGCCAGAGGCGCCGTAGTTGATGGCAAAGCCATCGCGTGCACCGGCCAGCTGGTCGTATTGCGCCAGTTCATCAAAATTGCGGGTGTAGAACGCCTTGATCTCGTCATGAAAGAACACTCCGAATTCGCGGAACGATGTCGGCTCGGCGGTTTCGGTCTTCGGCGTGTAGATGATCGCATTCAGATCAGAGTGGACCAGATCGAACGCCTGATCACCGATCTGCCGCAGCATGTTCAGGATCGGGGTTTTTTCGGCGTTGCGGTCGCGGATCGTGGTATGGGTGGCGTCGATCCGGCTTGCGTCTATCCCTGCCGGACGGATCAGGTCGGCCAGAGCGTCGGAGTTCAGGGTATCACGATAGGCATCCAGCCCGCGCAGATCCTTGACGGAATGGCGCGACTCTCCTTCAGGCCAGACGGCGCGGAAGGCACCGGTCGTCACCTGACTGCGGAACCATTCGGTATCGGTGTTTTGCACCATGACCGCGCCGAACAACCCGTGCGTGATCGACCCGCCATCCCCCTGCCCGCCGGACGGTGCCGCCGTTGACGCCAGAAAGAACGGGCCTTCGCGGTCCACCCGGTAATAGCAGTCCACCGCTGCGCCCGAAGGCACCGACCCCAGCCCAAGGCAGGCGTCATGCGGCGCGACAACCGCGCCATTGGCCATGCCAAACACCGACATGCCCTGAACGGCAAAGTTCAACCCGCGTTCCGAGGGCCAGTTGCCATCAGGGTCCGACGACGACGATACGCCGTTCTGGCACAACTTTTCCCCGTGACCGACCTGCAGATCATCGCCCCGAGACACCCGCTTGCGGATTTCGCCAAAATCCTGCCCGCGATCGACGGGTGCAGCACAAAAGTCGCTGGACAGGTTGGGCGCCGCCTTTGTCAGCAGATTGGCCATCCGCACGTGCAGGATGTCGCCCACATTGGCGCGCAAGACCAGCGGTCGAGGGCGCTTGCAATCCTTCAGTCGCACATCCCCCGGTGACAAGCGGCCGGTCTGGGTTTCCGTGCCCAGCGTGGCGTCACATTCATCGGCCGTCAGAAGGGCGGGCTTTTGCGAGGCCGGAACCAGATCACGGCGCAGGGCGTAGATCATGCCAAACGGGTTGAAGCTGCCAAAGCGGTTATAGACCAACATCTGATCCAGCGCGGCTACATCGGCGCAGATTGTGCGTTTGTAGGGCTGGCTCAAGATGCCCGCGGCAGCATCGGCGACGTTCACCACATCATGCACGGGAACGCATTTCAACGGCTGAGACGCCGGAATATCTTGCGCCCAACCGGTTTGGGCAAGCGAAAGGCATGAAACAAAAAGCCCGGTGACGACAAAGTGCGAGTGCAGCCGCATGACACACCTGTGAAATAAAATTGCGTTTAATTGACAAAAGCTACTCTAAAAATACGCGATTCGCACGGGAATTGATTGAAGTGAAATATCGCTCTGGTTGCGCGCACCTGTGCCAAAGCCAGCGTTTGATAAAAAATCCAACCATCCAAAGCCATTACATCGCAAACCTCGTGTGCTCTTGCACGGCTTCGCGATTGCACTTTTTGCCCGTGCGACGCATGTTTCGATCCATTGGGCAGGAGGGCCGACGACCATGGCGACGGTGGAACATTTCGGGCGGGTTGAGGACCAAGACGTAATGGCGGTGACGCTGGGGGGGGACGGCGGGCCGCTGGCCACCGTTGTCACCTATGGCGCACGCCTTGCGAAACTCTGTGTGCCGGACAGGACCGGAAGGGTTGCCGACATCGTGCTGGGCCATGACAGCGCCGAAGGCTATGCGGCATCGAAAACCTATCTCGGCGCGACATGCGGGCGCTATGCCAACCGGATTGCGGGCGGGCGCTTCTCTCTGCCCGACCATGAGGTGCAACTGGACCGCAATGAGGGGACAAAGCATCTGCACGGCGGCAAACACGGCTTTGATCGCAAGCACTGGCAGATCGACCACGCAACGGATCGCGCGGTCACGTTGACGGCCTGTGCCGAGGATGGCGAAATGGGCTATCCGGGACGGCTGACGATGTCGGTGCGCTATGAGCTGGACGCCGACAACCGGCTGTGGATCGCGATGGAGGCAGACACCACCGCGCCCACGGTGGTGAATATGGTCAATCACAGCTATTTCAACATGGCCGGGCATCAAGCGGGGTCGGTGATGCAGCACCATCTGCGCGTGGGGGCCAGCCACTATACCCCCGTGGACCCGGATCTGATCCCGACGGGCGAAATCCTGAAAGTGGCGGGGACACCATTTGATTTCACAACCTTGCGGGCCATTGCCGCAGCCTTGCCCGGGGACATGGGATTTGACCATAACCTGTGCCTGTCAGGACCACTGCACCGCAAATGGGGCGAAGACCTGCGCTTTTGCGCCGAGGCGGTGGACCCGGCCTCTGGTCGGAGGATGGAGGTGTGGACAACGGAACCTGGCGTGCAGCTTTATACCGGCGGCTATCTGCGGGCGGGTACGGCGGGCAAGGATGGGCACGCGATTGGAGCTTTCGGTGGCTTCACCCTCGAAACCCAGACCTTTCCGGATTCGCCCAATCGACCGCATTTCCCGTCATCCAGATTGGACCCCGGCAGACATTATCGGCACTTGATGGCCTTTGATTTCACCCCGCAGCCGGCCTGAGCCGCAGGATCAGCGTTGACCATCCAACGTGGCAAAGTGATGCAACGCCGCCACCGCGCATGACGCAAGCCGCGACATCGGGCTATCTGATCGCGAATTCAGGATGATGGGAACCTTGGCCCCCAGCACCAGCCCTGCCCCTTCGGCATGCGAGATGTAGGACAATTGCTTGGCCAGCATGTTGCCCGCGTCTATGCCTGGCACCACAAGGATATTCGCCCGCCCCGCGACACCGCCGTTCAACCCCTTGCTGCGGGCGGCGGCCATATCCACCGCATTGTCCATCGCCAGCGGGCCTTCGACCAGCCCCCCCGTGATCTGGCCACGCTCCGCCATTTTTGACAACAAGGCCGCGTCGATGGACGATTGGATCGCCGGGTTGACGGTTTCCACCGCCGACAGAACACCGACACGCGGATTCATCCCCAACGACCGCGCAAGATCGATGGCATTTTGACAGATATCCACCTTGGTCAGCAAATCGGGCGCGATGTTGATCGCTGCGTCAGTGACCATCACCGGTTCGGGGCGGCCCGGAACATCCATCAAAAAGACATGGGTCAGGCGCCGGCCGATGCGCAGGCCTTTGTCCTTGTCCACCATGGGGCGCAGCAGATCGTCGGTGTGCAAATGCCCCTTCATCACCGCTGCGGCCCGGCCGTCGTGGACCAGCTGGCAAGCCAGTGCCGACGCCGCCATATCTGCAACGGCCCCTTTGCCCGGAACGTCGATCACCTCAACCCCGCCCAGATCCGCGCCGATTTCCTGCGCCGCCTGCCGGATGGCAGCAGCATTGCCCACCAGAATCGGCGTGATGATGCTGTCACGGGCGGCCAGAAGGGCACCGCTCAGGGAATTGGCGTCATCGGGGCAGACAACAGCCGTTGGCAATGCCGGAAGCGAACGCGCCCGGTCCAGATACGCTTCGAAATGGCGATGGCGCTGCACGATCAGGCCCGGCACCTCCAGATTGCTTTGGTCGAATTTGATCCGGGGTGCCTGCACTTCGGCCACGCCGCTCAGGATCAGTGCATCATCGGCAAGACGGCGCACATCGGTGGACAATCGCACGGCCCCGTCCGCCAGTTTTTCCAGAACCTCGACCCGGCAAAGCAATTCGTCGCCCGCAACGGCGTTGGCGTGAAACTCCAGCGCGTGACGGAGCAACAGCGTTCCCGCTCCGGGAAGCTGCGTCCCCAGGACGGCCGAAATCAACGATGCGATGAACATCCCCGCCGCAATCTGCTCGGGGTGGCCATCGCCGTCGATGTCGCCTGCAGGCATGTGCATCGGGTTGTAATTGCCTGACGACGCGGCAAAAATGTAAAGATCGTCCAGCGTCACCAGACGCTTCAATTCGGCATGGTCACCGGGGCGCAGCTCGTCGAAGGTTCGGTTGACCAGCCGCATGCGTTTCTCCCTCACAATCCCTGACCAATGCGTGCCACCCTCAGCTGCCTGCGGCAAGCACAGTATTCACCCGGTCCTATGGAAAAGTGGTGTCGGACTGGTCCGTGCGGTCAAGGGTTCCACGCAGCCTGTCGGCTGCGTGGAAATTTGTCAGCAGATCACGCCAGATCGAAACGGTCGGCATTCATCACCTTGACCCATGCCGCCACAAAGTCGCGCACGAATTTTTCCTTGTTGTCGTCCTGAGCATAAACCTCGGCATAGGCCCGCAGAACCGAGTTCGATCCGAACACCAGATCAACCCGAGTGGCCGTCCACTTCACGGCACCGGTCTTGCGGTCGGTGATGTGATAGAGGTTGTTGCCTGCGGGCTTCCACTTCCACGCCATGTCGGTCAGATTGACAAAGAAATCGGTGGTCAGCGCGCCCACACGGTCGGTGAACACGCCATGCGCGGTGTTACCGTGGTTGGTCCCGATCACCCGCATCCCGCCCAGAAGAGCCGTCATTTCAGGGGCGGTCAGACGCAACAGTTGCGCCCGGTCCAGAAGAAGTTCTTCCGCGCTGACTGCGTAATCCTTTTTGAGCCAGTTGCGGAAGCCATCGGCCAGCGGTTCCAGCACGTCAAAGGATGCGGCATCGGTCTGTTCTGCGGTCGCGTCACCGCGGCCCGGCGCAAAGGGCACTTCGACATCGAAGCCTGCAGCCTTGGCTGCCTGTTCCACACCGTAAGAGCCGGCAAGCACGATCACATCCGCAACGCTTGCGCCCGAGGATGCGGCAATGCCTTCCAGCACCGACAGAACCCGCGCCAGACGCGAAGGCTCGTTGCCTGCCCAGTCCTTTTGCGGCGCCAGACGGATCCGCGCCCCATTGGCCCCGCCCCTCATGTCCGACCCACGGAACGTGCGCGCGGAATCCCAAGCCGTCGCCACCATATCCGACACCGACAAGCCAGAGGCTGCAATCTTGGCCTTCACCGCCGCCACATCATAGGATGTGTTGCCCGCAGGAACCGGATCTTGCCAGATCAGGTCTTCGGCTGGCACTTCTGGCCCGATATAGCGCGATTTTGGCCCCAGATCGCGGTGGGTCAGCTTGAACCAGGCACGGGCAAAGGTGTCGGTGAAATAGTCGTGATCCTTGGCGAAACGTTCGCAGATTTCGCGGTAGATCGGGTCCACCTTCATCGCCATGTCGGCATCGGTCATCATCGGCATGACACGGATCTGCGGGTCTTCGACATCCACCGGCATGTCTTCTTCACGGATGTTGACCGGGCGCCACTGGTTGGCACCGGCGGGCGATTTGGTCAGTTCCCAGTCATGGCCGAACAGCATGTCAAAATAGCCGTTGTCCCATGTGGTCGGGCGCGTGGTCCATGCCCCTTCGATACCGCTGGTCACCGCATCCCGGCCGACACCGCGCGTGGTATTGTTGATCCAGCCCAGACCCATTTCGACAACATCGGCACCTTCCGGGCTTGGCCCCAGAATTTCGGCATTGCCATTGCCATGCGCCTTGCCGACGGTATGACCGCCTGCGGTCAGGGCGGCGGTTTCTTCGTCATCCATCGCCATACGGGCAAAGGTTTCACGGACATGCTGTGCCGTGCGCAGCGGGTCCGGTTGCCCGTTCACGCCCTCGGGGTTCACATAAATCAGCCCCATGTGCACGGCCGCCAGTGGGTTTTCCAAAGTGGAGGCGTCGTTCAGATCGCTGTAGCGATTTTCCGACGGCGCCAGCCATTCGGTTTCCGATCCCCAATAGACGTCCTTTTCGGGATGCCAGATGTCTTCACGGCCAAACGAAAAGCCAAACGTTTTCAAGCCCATCGACTCGTAAGCCACATTGCCGGCAAGGATCATCAGATCGGCCCAGGACAGACGGTTGCCGTATTTCCTCTTGATCGGCCACAGCAGGCGGCGGGCCTTGTCAAGGTTGCCGTTGTCCGGCCACGAGTTCAGCGGGGCAAAGCGAAGGTTGCCCGTTCCTGCCCCACCACGGCCATCGGCCAGACGGTAGGATCCAGCGGAATGCCAAGCCATGCGGATCATCAGACCACCGTAATGGCCCCAGTCTGCCGGCCACCAGTCCTGACTTTCGGTCATCAGCGCACGCAGATCAGCCTTGAGCGCGGGGACGACCAGTTTCTTGACTTCCTCGCTGTAGGTAAAGCCATGCAACGGATTGGTCTTGCTGTCGTGCTGATGCAGGATGTCCAGATTCAGCGCCTTTGGCCACCAGTCCATGACACTGGTGCCGGTCGTGGTATTGCCGCCATGCATGACCGGGCACTTGCCAACCGATTTGATGTCGTTTCCATCCATGTCATCTCTCCGCTTATGGCTGTTTCTTACTGATGTCGGGCTGTCCAAACCAAGCCGCACGACGAATCGCCGTGCGCGGGGATTTTGCCCGAATGCTTTTACGTTACCACGTCAATTCTATAATTAGAATTTGCATTTTCTAATCGCTTTGATATGTTTTTCTTATGAACGCGATTTCCATGCGGCACATCCGGTATTTCGAGGCCCTGTCCCAGCACCGGCATTTTGGCCGTGCCGCCGAGGCCTGTTCAATCTCGCAGCCCGCCCTGTCCATCCAGATGAAAGAGTTGGAAGATATCCTTGGCGCGCCGCTGATCGAACGCGGCGCGCGTCAGATCCGGCTGACCCCGCTGGGCGAAGCGTTTGCCCTGCGGATCCGCGATATCCTGCGTGCGGTGGACGAATTGGGTGATCTGGTCCGCGCATCCTTTGGGCCGCTGACCGGGCGCTTGCGGATCGGGGTGATCCCCACGGTCGCGCCCTATCTGCTGCCTCGGGTGATCAAGGATCTGACCGAACGCTACCCTGACCTTGATCTGCGCCCGCGTGAGGCGATCACGCAGCGGTTGGTCGAAGATCTGAACGAAGGCCGGATGGATGCCGCGATCGTGGCCCTGCCGATGTCAGAACCATCGCTGACCGAATATCCGCTGTTTGACGAGGAATTCATCCTTGTCCGACCCGAATGGGACGCGGCAAAGCCGGTGCCGAACCCGGAAACTCTGCGCGAGATGCGGCTCTTGCTGCTGGAGGAAGGCCATTGCTTTCGCGAACAGGCGATTTCGTTTTGCAAGATGGCCTCTGCCCTGCCACGCGACCTGATGGAAGGCAGTTCGCTGACCACCCTGGTTCAGATGGTCGGAGCGGGCATTGGCGTCACCTTGATCCCGCAGATGGCGGTGGCGATTGAAACCCGGTCAGCCGCAGTCTCGGTGGCGCGACTGCCCGCCCCGCGCCCGTCACGGACGATCGGTCTGGTCTGGCGCAAGACCAACCCTCTGGCCAGCCAGTTGGTGCATGTGGCCGAAATCATCCGGGAAAGCGGCACGCGGGCCCCGGATCCAGCGCAAGGTCCGGCACCCGATCCTGCGGACTGACGGCTCGACGGGCGCGCAACATGCGCTAGTCTCATCCCATGTTCATCATAACGCCCAAAACCATCTCAAACCGCGCCGCACTTGAGTTTCGGCAAATCCCGCGCCGGTTTCTGGGGCGCAGCTTTGTCTGGCCCCGGCAGGGAGGGGGCTGGCGTCTGAAATTGCGGGTAATCTTCGAGATCGAGCTGTTGCGCTATCTGGTGGCTTTGGCACCGTTTGCCGTCTCGGCTCTGGCGTGGCGCGACAGTGCCTTGGCCATCGCACAGGCCCCTGCCCTGATGGTGCTGGTGATATACGCCGTAGAGATGCGCTTCCTGCGGCTGTCGCGATCCGCGCGCGATGCGCTGCTTGCCCCGGCAGAGCGCGACCGCCTGACGGACCTGCTGGCGGAACGCGGGCGACAGATCCTGACCCGGATCGGGTCCGGACGGCGGCTGGCACAGGGGGCGTTGCATCTGGTGATTGAACAATCAGAACTGGCGCGCGTCGCACCGCTGACCTTTGTTTCGATACAAAGCGACGACGGTCCGGCAATCCTTGATCTGACCGAAGCAGACTGTGCCATGATCCACGAGACTCTGTTTGCCCCGCCTTTGACAGAAAGGATGATGCATACCCTGACCTTGGCCCGCAAGGATACCGTCAGCACGATCAGCCTTGAGATGCGCAGTATTCCGGCCCATGCCCGGATGGCCGCCCTGACCGGTGTGGCCTGAACCCCTTACCGGTCGAGCCAGAGCACGTGACCAAAGGGGGGCGGAGCCGCGGGGTCACGGACCGCCCAGATCACCGGCAGCCCGCGCGGCGCCGCGCCAAACGGGCCGTCCAGATCGGTCAGCACCACCGCCACCGATGCCCCAATATCCTGTGCCATCTGCAATGGGGGGGCAAAATCGGTGCCCCCACCCCGCGGCCAGTCCAAAGTGGCAATCTGCGGTGCCCAGCGCACAGGATCCAGTGTCACCTGCCAGCGCACGCCATCGTCAAAGGCAATCAGACGGATTTCGGCATTTACCCTGCGCGCCACCCCCGCGACCTCGGTCAGAAAGCGGTGCAACAGGTTGCCTTCGACCGAGCCGGAGGCATCCACTGCCAGCGCCACGCGCGGCACCTCGACCGACCGGCGTGTTCCGGGCCGGAATGCGGGAACCGGGCCGCCGGTGCCACGCGCCAATGCCTCGGCTGCGATCCAGTCACGGGCGGGGCGGCGATGCGTCGGCATTGAGCCCGCCAACAGGGCACGGGTCAACAGACGCCGCAACACCTGTTCCCACGGCGTGCGCGGCTGCGGAATATCGGCAATACGGTGCCCGATCAGGCCGATCCCGCGCCCGGCGATGCGTCCGGCCTCCAGCGCGCGGCTCAGGTGCTGACGCCACTGCGCGGCCTCATCCGCGCCTTCGGGGTTTTCGTCGTCGGCTGCGCCGCGACGCAGGTCCGGTGAAAACCCCAGGTCGACCGCCAGTTTGTGCGCGCTTTCAGACGGCGACAGGGTTGCGCTTTGCCCGTCGCCCCCCGACGGTCCCTTGCCGCTGCGCTTTGCGTCACCGGGTTCGGTCAGCCGCAGGTACAACCGGTCCACATCCCATTCGGCCAGCGCGTCGGGACCGAATGGCAGGCCCAGCACCCGTTCCAGAACATCGCGCAAGGTGATGGCGGGGCGTGGCAGGGCATAGTGTGCGGCCAGCAGCGATTGATTGACAAGCGCGTCTGCCGCCAGCCCATACAGCGTCTCGTCAAAGGAACCTCCCAGGCGCTGCGCCATCGCCCCCATCCGCGGACCATGGCGCAGGGCGACATGCAGGATGTGATGTGCGGCCAGCCCTGCCTGTTCATGCAAGGCAATCAGGTCAAAGCCGGGGCCATACCAGATGGTTGTGCCATCGGTCCGCGCCATTGGCCCGTCAGAAGTATCACGATGCGAACACCACAGGGCCAAAGCCCCCAAGGCCGGATCATCGGCGGCCAGCCGCACCAAGGCAGGACGCGCCCGGTCCGAATGGACGCCCGCAGGTGCTTTCACAACCCCGCCTCGGCCCGTGCCTTGGCATAAGACATCCAGTCAGGTGACGCGGCAAAGGCCGCTTCCCATCCGTTGGTCAGCGCCTTGTGCAACAAAAGTTCGAACCCGTGGGTGCACAACTCGGCCAGAGGCAAGGCGCGCAAGGCAGCGTCATCGCGATGTTTGTGCAGCGTGCCGATTCCGGCCATCAGCGCAATCACCGGTGCAAGCGTTGTCTCGTCCGCCGCCCCGACCAAAGCATAGGCCAAGGCCGTCAACCCGTGCATCGAGGTTGGGTAAAGCGCCCAACGATCCGCTGCGGTGGCAGCGATCATGTCGTCCACGCGCAGGGATGCGGAAATATCCGCAAGCACCAGCGCGAATTCGGCGGCCGGAGCCTCGCCCACCGTGCCTGCGACCATCACATCGCACATCCGACGGTCCGGCACGGCGGCGACAATAGCGCTGACCCGCGCCCAACTGCGCGGGGTGCAGGCAATCACCTGCCCACGTTGCAAGGTGTCGTTGGTGGTTTCCAGAAGATC
>JBKBWK010000002.1:61542-120594 GCA_046313895.1 Paracoccaceae bacterium | reverse complement strand
GGGCATGCCTTGGTCGCGCTGCAACCCGAACGGGGCGACGTCGTCAGCCGCGACGGCGACTATCATGACCTGTCGCGCACGCCCCGCCATGCCTATGTCGCGTTCTATTTGTGGCTGCGGGCGCAGGGTCTGCATGCTCTGGTCCATATGGGAGCGCATGGCACGCTGGAATGGTTGCCGGGCAAGTCCGTTGCCTTGTCGAACGCCTGCTGGCCCGAGGCGCTGATCGGGGCGCTGCCGGTGATCTATCCCTTCATCGTCAATGATCCGGGCGAAGCCGCGCAGGCCAAGCGCCGCATTGGTGCGCTGACGCTTGGCCACCTTCCCCCGCCTTTGGCGCAAACGATCCTGCCCGAAAGCATGACGCGGTTGGAGCGGTTGCTGGACGAATACTCTACCGCCGATGGGCTGGACCCCGCGCGCCGCAACCGGTTGATGACCGAAATCCGCGGCGAGGCGCAGGTATCCGGACTGGAGGATGATCTTGGGTTGTCCGCCGGTGCCAGCATGGCCGAGGCCATCACCCGGATCGACCGTTTTGTCTGTGACATCAAGGAAAGCCAGTATGGCGAAGGGCTGCACATCCTTGGCCGGGGGGCGTGTGGCGATGCCGAACGCGACGGGATGCTGGCCGCGCTGGACGGGCGGCGTGTGGCGCCGGGGCCATCGGGTTCGCCCGCGCGGGGCAGGGCCGATGTGCTGCCAACCGGGCGCAACCTTTTTGCCGTGGACCCACGCGCGGTGCCAAGCCGGGCCGCCCACGCGCAGGGCGTGAAGCTGGCCGAAGAGGTGTTGCGCAAGCATTTGCAGGACCACGGCGACTGGCCGCGTGGGTTGGTCGTCGATCTGTGGGGCAGCGCCACCATGCGCACGGCGGGCGAAGAATTTTCGATGGCGCTGCATCTGGCGGGCCTTGCGCCGCAATGGGATGCGGGGTCGGGCCGGGTATCGGGGGTCGAGGTGGTGCCGCTTGCCCTGCTGGGCCGCCCGCGTATCGACGTGACGCTGCGTGTCTCTGGCCTGTTCCGCGACGTGTTCCCCGGCCTTGCGACACTGTTCGAAACCGGGGCAGGGGCGCTTGCCGCGCGCGACGAAGCGATCACCGACAATCCCTATCTTGACCGCGCTGCCCGAATCTACGGCCCGCGTCCCGGACAATATGGCCTTGGCATGGTCGGCGTGACGGATGATTTCTCGGCCGAGGCACGGGCTGCGGCTGGCGAGGCGTGGATCGCAGCGTCAAGCTGGGCGATTGGGGCTGATGGCCAGTCGCGCAAGGACCGTGCCGGCATTGAACAACGCCTGCGTGCGGCAGATAGTTTTGTGCATACACAGGATCTGCCGGAAAGCGATCTACTGCTAGCCGCCGACTATGCCACGCACGAGGCTGGCTTTGCGGCCGCCCTTGCCCGGCTTGGGGCCGCCAAGCCTGCACTTTACCATCTGGACGCGACTCAGCCCGACCGCCCGCGCGCCCGTGGCCTGACCGAAGAGATCGCCCGTGTGGTGCGGGCGCGGGCGGCCAATCCTGCCTGGGCCGATGGCATGATGGCGCATGGTTTTCGCGGGGCTGCTGAAATTGCCGCGACACTGGATCACATGGCGGCCTTTGCCCATCTGGCCCAGGTGGTGCCGCCACATCTGTTCGACCTGTATCACGACGCTACCTTGGGGCGCGACGACGTGGTGGCGTTCATGGGGCGGGAAAACCCGGCCGCGCTGGAGGCGTTGCGCGCCATGTTCCGCAGCCTGATGGACGCAGGGCTTTGGGTATCGCGTCGCAATTCGCTTGCTGCGGCGATGGAGACGGACTGATGGCGTCGATGTCGGATCAGGGCTTTGTGGTGCAGGGCTGGTGTCCCGGCGCATTGCGCCCGATGCTGTCGGGCGATGGTCTTGTGGTGCGGGTGCGCCCCGATGCCGGTCGGCTGACGCAGGCGCAAGCTGCCGGTCTTGCCGATGCGTCGCGGCGTCATGGCAATGGTCTGATCGACCTGTCCGCACGCGGCAATGTCCAGTTGCGCGGTGTCACCGAAGCCAGCCACCCGGCATTGATCGACGAACTGCGGGCGCTGGGCCTGATCGACGATGACCCTGTATCGGAAGCCCGGCGCAACATTCTGGTCACACCTTTTGCCGATGCGGCGACCGATGCACTGGCCCACGCTGTTGCTGCGGCGCTTCAGGATGCGCCGGACCTGCCTGGCAAGTTTGGCTTTGCCGTTGATACCGGGCCTGCGCCGGTCTTGCAGGCGGTATCGGCCGATATACGGCTGGAACGCGACGCGCGCGGTGGGCTGATGCTGCGCTGCGACGGTCTGGCGCTGGGCGCCCCGCTGCGCGAACCCGACGCTGCAGCGCCGGCGATCGCGCTGGCGCAATGGTTCGTGGACGCCGGCGGCGTGACGGACAGGCGGGGCCGCATGGCGGCGCTGATCGCCCGGGGGCAAAGGCCAACCGGCGCACTGGCGGCCACGGTCTCCCCTGCACCGGCCGATGCGGTGCCCGGTCCGGGTCTGGTGCCGCAAGGTGTTCTGGTCGGGTTTGAGTTCGGCCAGCTACCCGCCGAAAGCCTTGCGCGCCTTGCAGCTCTGGGTGATCTGCGTGTCACCCCGTGGCGGATGTTGCTGATCGAAGGGCTGCGGCACCTTCCCGATCTTCCCGGGATGATCCTTGATGCCGATGATCCCATCCGACGGGTCGTCGCGTGCACCGGTGCGCCCGGATGCCTGCAGGCGCATCGCCCTGTGCGGGCGCTGGCGCGGCGTCTTGCGCCGCAGGTGCCCGAGGGCCGGATGCTGCACATAACGGGTTGTGCCAAAGGGTGTGCCCATCCGGCTGCGACTGATGTAACGCTGGTTGCCACGCCGTCAGGCTTTGATCTTATCCTTCTGGGCAGGGCGCAGGATACTCCGGCAACCGTGGGCCTTCCCGAACCTGATATCCAGCTGAAAGGCTTGTTCTGATGCCTCATGTCTATCAGACCGATGGTGCGGCGATCTATCTGCAATCCTTTGCCACCATAAGGGCCGAGGCTGATCTGGCGCGCTTTACCGCCGAAGAAGAAGTGGTGGTGGTGCGCATGATCCACGCTGCTGGGATGGTGGGGTTGGAGTCCTTTGTGCGCTTTACCCCCGGCATGGCTTTGGCCGCGCGGGCGGCGCTGGAATCCGGCGCCCCGATCCTGTGCGATGCGCGGATGGTCAGCGAGGGCATCACCCGCCCGCGCCTGCCAGCGGGCAATGCCGTGATCTGCACCCTGCACGACCCGTCCGTACCGGCTTTGGCCGCGCAGATGGGCAATACCCGATCCGCAGCGGCGGTCGAGCTTTGGCGGCCCCATCTGACGGGTGCGGTGGTGGCAATCGGCAACGCCCCGACGGCGCTGTTCCATCTGCTGAACATGCTGGAGGATCCTGATTGCCCGCGCCCAGCGGCGATCATCGGCTGTCCGGTCGGGTTCATTGGCGCGGCCGAGTCGAAGGCAGCCCTGATGGCAGCACCGCCAGTACCTTCGGTCATCGTCGAAGGCAGACTTGGCGGGTCGGCCATCACTGTGGCGGCGGTCAACGCCTTGGCAAGTCGCAAGGAATGACCATGGGACGCATCATCTGCGCAGGTCTTGGCCCCGGCGATCCGGACCTGATCTCGGTCCGGTCGGACCGGGTGATCCGGGCGGCGCATCATATCGCATATTTCCGCAAGGCAGGCCGGCAAGGGCAGGCCCGCCGGATCGTCGATGGCATGTTGGCGCCGGGGGTGCAGGAACATGCGATGGAATATCCGGTCACGACCGAAATTCCGTTCGACAGCCCCGAGTACAACCGCCTGTTGTCCGGGTTTTATGATGACTGGGCCGCGCGATTGAAACATCTTGCCGCCACCGGGGCGGACGTGGTGGTGCTGTGCGAAGGGGATCCGTTCTTCTATGGCTCTTTCATGCATCTTTATGTCCGGTTGAAGGATGAGGTGCCGGTCGAGGTGATCCCCGGTATCCCGGGCATGGTGGGTTGCTGGAACGCAACCGGCGTGCCCATAACCTGGGGCGACGATGTTCTGACCGTGCTTATGGGCACCTTGCCGGAAGCGGATCTTGTCCGCCACATGCAGGGCTCTGATGCGATGGTGATCATGAAAACCGGGCGCAACCTGCCCCGTGTGCGCAACGCACTTGCGACAGCGGGCCGGCTGGACGAGGCGTGGCTGATCGAGCGTGGCACGATGCCGGGCCAGCGGATCCAGCGTCTGGCCGAGGTGGACGCCGCCGATTGCCCCTATTTCGCCATTGTGCTGGTCCATGGCCAAGGGCGGCGGCCCGTGGCAGGGGGCGATGAATGACCGGCTGGGTCGCCGTCGCGGGTCTTGGTCCCGGTGATGCGGCGCTGGTCACGCCCGAAGTGACACAGGCGCTGACCGAGGCGACCGATGTGGTGGGCTATATCCCCTACGTTGCCCGCGTGCCCGCGCGACCGGGGCTGACACTGCATCCGTCCGACAACCGGGTTGAGCTTGACCGGGCCGCGCTTGCCTTGGACATGGCGGCGCAGGGGCGCAGGGTGGTGATCGTGTCGTCCGGCGATCCGGGGGTGTTTGCCATGGCCAGCGCCCTGTTCGAAGCGCTTGAGGCACGCCCCGTCGGTCCTGTCCCCGACATTCGCATTCTGCCCGGCATCACTGCCATGCTGGCCGCAGCAGCCCGCGCCGGGGCGCCTTTGGGGCATGATTTCTGTGCGATAAACCTGTCGGACAACCTCAAGCCGTTTTCCGAGGTCGAACGCCGTCTGCGCCATGCCGCGCGGGGCGGGTTTGCGATGGCGTTCTATAACCCCCGTTCAAAATCCCGCCCGCATCAGTTCTCCCGCACATTGGAGATATTGCGAGAAGAATGTGAAGCCGGACGGCTGATCTTGTTTGCCCGCGCCGTTTCCACCCCGGACGAAGTGTTGACGATCGTGTCTTTGGCGGAAGCCACCCCCGAGATGGCCGACATGCGCACGGTGGTCATTGTCGGCAATGCCCAGACCCGAAAAGTGGGCAAGTGGCTTTACACCCCACGTTCGGTGCTGGAATGATCCAGCCACTGCATCACCTCGGTCACTGTGGCCGCCGTGCGGCGTGGTGGCAGCGACGGCCTGTCAATCAGGATCACCGGCAAGTGCAGGGTCCGTGCCGCAGCAAGCTTGGCCTCAGCCCCGACACCACCGGCGTTCTTGGCAACGACATGGCTTATCGCATGGTCGCGCAGCAACGCCAGATCGGTGTCAAGGTCGAACGGGCCGCGTGCCACCACGGCAGTGGCACGCGGCAGTGGCAGCGGGCCAGCGGGCGGGTCGACAAGGCGCAACAGGTAGTGGTGCTGTGGCTTGGCGGCAAATGCGGCAAGGGTCTGCTTGCCGATAGCCAGAAACACGCGGGCAGGCGGGTCGGGCAAGACTGCGACGGCGGAGTCTGCGTCCGCTACATGGGTCCAGTCGTCCCCGGATACGGCACTCCAGGCGGGACGCTCCAAGGCAATCAAGCGCACGCCGGCAAGGTTGCAGGCCACAATGGCGTTGCGGCTCATCCCGGCGGCAAAGGGGTGCGTGGCGTCCACGACGTGGCTGATCCGCATATCGCGCAGATAGGTTGCCAAGCCGTCCACCCCTCCGAACCCGCCGACGCGGGTCGTGATGGGTTGCGGCAGGGGGGCAGCCGTGCGTCCGGCATAGGAAAAGACCGCGTCGTGGCCCGCATTTGCCAGCGTCCGCGCCAGAAGGCTGGCCTCGGTGGTGCCGCCCAGAAGAAGGATGCGCGTCATGTCTGACCCTTGGCTGTCGATCATTGGTCTGGGTGAAGATGGACCGGCAGGCCTGTCGGATGCAAGCCGGGCCGCGCTGGCGCAGGCCGAGGTGGTGTTCGGTGCCCCCCGCCATCTGGCGCTGTGCAGCAGTGGACAGCGCGGCAGGGAATGGCCGGTTCCATTTGATCTTGCGCCGCTGTTGGCGCTGCGCGGGCGAAAGGTGGCGATGCTGGTGTCGGGCGATCCGTTCTGGTTTGGGGCGGGTGGGTCGGTTGCAGCCCATCTGTCGCCTGCCGAATGGCGGGCGTTTCCGGTTGCAGGCGTATTTTCCCTGATTGCCGCCCGGATGGGCTGGCGGTTGGAGGATGTTCTGTGCCTTGGCCTGCACGCAGCCCCCTTTTCGCGGCTGGTTCCGGTTCTGGTGCGTGGCGTGCGGGTGATTTTCACTCTGCGGGATGCCGGTGCGGTGCTTGACCTGGCCAGTTGGCTGGCTGGGAACGGCTATGCCGCCACCCGCCTGACGGTCTGCGAGGCGGTGGGTGGCCCGCGCGAACGGTTGCGCGATTGGCGGCAGGACCAAGCGCCTTTGGCCGACATCGCCGCCCCGGTTGCGGTGGCGCTGGATGGTGCCGATCTGCCGCGTTCGGCCGGGTTGCCCCGCAGCTCGGGTCTGCCGGATGATCTGTTCACCCATGACGGCCAGATCACCAAACGCCCGATCCGGGCGCTGACGCTGTCTGCTCTTGGCCCGCGTCCCGGGGAACTCTTGTGGGATATTGGTGGCGGATCGGGGTCGATCTCGGTCGAGTGGTGTCTTGCGGGCGGTCGGGCAATTGCGATTGAAGCGCGGCCAGACCGTGCCGCCAATATTCGCAGTAACGGCGATCGCTTTGGCGTGTCACACCGGATGACAGTGGTTGAAGCCCGTGCGCCCGAAGGTCTGACTGCCATGCCCGCCCCGGATGCGGTGTTTGTCGGCGGTGGCGGAAATGCAAACCTTTACGAAACGCTTTGGCCGATGCTGCCAACTGGCATCCGGTTGGTCGCAAATGGCGTGACCTTGGAGGCCGAGGCCACCCTCGCCGCGTTTCACGCCCGCCACGGCGGCACCCTGTTGCGCATCGATATTGCGCAAGCCAGCCCTTTGGGGGCCTTCCGGGGTTGGCAGGCCGCACGTCCCGTGGTGCAGTGGAGTGTCACGACATGAAGATCGCGGGAATAGGGTTTCGCACCGGTGCGCCGCTTGCATCGTTGCGCGACGCTCTGGCGCAGGTCGAGGCGTTGGGGGGCATTGCGGACGCGCTTGCCACGCCGCAATCCAAGGCCGACGATCCGCCACTGCGCGCCTTGGCCGCCGAACGGGGTTTGCGGGTGTTTGCCGTCCGTGTCGCGGGCATCTTGACACCCACACAATCGGCCCGGGTTCTGGCCCTGCATGGCACAGGATCTGTGGCCGAAGCGGCGGCTTTGGCAGCGGCTGGCCCGGTTGCCAAAATTACAGTGGCGCGCGTTGTTGCGTCAGATGCCATGGCCACCTGTGCGATGGCCGAATGTGAAGGAACCCGCGAATGACTGTCCATTTCATCGGTGCCGGACCGGGGGCTCCCGATCTTATCACCCTGCGCGGACGCGACCTGATCGCTGCCTCGCCAGTGTGTCTTTATGCCGGATCCCTGGTGCCCGAGGCGCTTCTGACCCATTGCCCGCCGGGGGCGCGGATCGTCAATACCGCCCCGCTCAACCTAGATGAGATCATGACCGAGATTTCTGCTGCCCATGCTGTGGGCAAGGATGTGGCGCGGCTTCATTCGGGCGATCTGTCGGTCTGGTCGGCGATGGGCGAGCAGCTTCGGCGTTTGCGCGCGCTGGACATCCCCTATGATGTGACGCCGGGGGTGCCGTCCTTTGCCGCTGCTGCTGCGGTTCTGGGCGCGGAACTGACCCTTCCGGGTGTCGCGCAATCGGTGGTGCTGACTCGCACTTCAGGTCGCGCCTCTGCAATGCCCGAAGGCGAGAGCCTTGAGAACTTTGCCCGCACCGGCGCCACGCTGGCGATTCACCTGTCAGTGCATGTGCTGGCCGACGTGGTGGCCCGGTTGATGCCACACTATGGTTCCGACTGCCCGGTGGCCGTGGTGTTCCGGGCAAGCTGGCACGATCAGCGGGTGGTGCGCGCCACATTGGCGACGCTGGATCACGCCATGGGTGAAGGCGAGCGCACGGCCCTGATTCTGGTTGGGCATGCACTTGGTGCTGAAGATTTTGATGAAAGCCGTCTCTATGCCGGGGATTACGACCGCCGCTATCGCCCGGTCGGCACCGCGCCGCGCTTTCCCGAAGGCGCATGATGCCGCGCGGACTGCTTATCTCGGCCCCGGCGTCGGGCACCGGCAAAACCACGGTCACGCTGGGCCTGCTGGCGGCATTCCGCCATCGGGGGCTTGTTGTGCAACCGTTCAAAAGTGGACCGGATTACATCGACCCGGCTTTTCACGCAGCGGCGGCAGGGCGGGCGTCGGTCAACCTTGACAGTTGGGCCATGTCCCGTGATCGGATCGCGGCCCTGGCTGGTGTGGCCGATGGGGCCGATCTGGTGGTGGCCGAAGGGTCGATGGGCCTGTTTGACGGCGTGGCACTTCCCGGCGAAACGGGCAGCGGGGCCAGTGCCGATGTGGCTGCCCTGATGGGATGGCCTGTGATCATCGTGCTGGATGTGTCCGGTCAGGCGCAGACGGCGGCGGCGGTGGCCGCAGGGCTGGCCCGATTTCGCCCCGATGTGCAGGTGGCAGGCGTGATCCTGAACAAGGTTGCCTCGCCCCGGCACGAGGCCTTGGTGCGTGCCGGAATGGCCAGTGCCGGCCTGACCGTTCTGGGCGCACTTCCGCGCAATCCCGCGATTGCCTTGCCCGAACGCCATCTTGGTTTGGTGCAGGCCGAGGAACTTCCCCGTCTGACCACGATTCTGGCCGACGCCGCTGCTTTCGTGACCGAGCATTGCGATCTGGACGCCATCCTTGCCGCCGCCAAGGGCGACACGCAAGGTGCGCGCGCTGCGCCAGTGCCGGCACCCGGCGATCGGATCGCCTTGGCACGAGACGCAGCGTTTTCCTTTGTCTATCCGCATCTTATGGCTGATTGGCGGGCACAAGGTGCAACCATTCTGCCGTTCTCGCCGCTGGCGGACGAATCCCCGGACCCATCTGCCACGGTCTGTTGGCTTCCCGGTGGCTATCCGGAACTGCACGCCCCCCGGCTTGCGGCCTGCGAGACGTTTCGCAGCGGACTGACGACCTTTGCGCAAACGCGCCCGGTGCATGGAGAATGTGGTGGCTACATGGTGCTCGGTCAGGGATTGGTCGCAGCGGATGGCCACCGCCACCGCATGGTTGGACTTCTGGGGCTGGAGACGAGCTTTGCCAAACGGCGGATGCATCTGGGCTATCGGCTGGCCCACTTGCATCAGCCGCTGCCGGGTTTTGCCCAAAGCGAGTCCTTGCGCGGGCATGAATTCCATTACGCCACCATTCTGGCCCAGCCAGACAGCCCACTGGCCCATGTGACCGATGCCACGGGCCAGCCGGTTGCCGAAACCGGGTCGTTCCGCAAGGCACCGGGCGGTGGATGCACCAGTGGCACCTTTTTCCATCTCATTGCCCCTTCTGTCCAAGAGACCCAGCCATGACCGGATTTGTGTCCTTCGTGTCGTCCGGACCGGGCGACCCCGATCTTCTGACCGTCAAGGCCGTCCGTCGATTGGCCGAGGCCGATATTGTGCTGTTTGATGATCTGGCCTCTGGTCCGATCCTTGCACTCGCCGGGTCGAAGGCTGAGCTGGTGGCGGTGGGCAAACGGGCCGGCCGCCCATCCCCCAAACAGGACCATGTCAGCCGCCTGCTGGTCGATTGTGCGCTGACCGGCGTGCAGGTTGTGCGGCTGAAGTCCGGGGACAGTGGAATTTTTGGCCGGCTTGAAGAAGAAATCACTGCGCTGAAAGAGGCGGGCATCGCCTATGATATTGTGCCCGGTGTTCCATCTGCCTGCGCGGCGGCGGCGGCAGCGGGAATTCCGCTGACCCGCCGTCTGACAGCGCGACGGGTGCAATTCATCACGGGGGCCGATGTGACCGGCGACCTGCCCGAAGACCTGAACTGGGCGGCGTTGGCGGATCCGGCCTGCACCACGGTGCTGTTCATGGGCAAACGCACGTTTCCGGCGATGGTAAACACACTGATTGCGCAGGGTCTGTCGCCCGATACCCCGGCCCTGCTGGCCGAAGCTGTGGGCCACCCCACGCAGGCGTTGCACCGTATGACCATCGCGGCTTTGGCCGATCATCTGACACAGCACCGCAGCGATCAGCCAGCGCTGATCCTGTATGGACCACTTGCCGCGCCCTGACAAAGATGGCGCAAGCCACCTCTTGACTGTCGCAACGGTGCTTGACCGGCGCTGCGACTGGGCGCACAAGGATGTGATCAAGGTGTCCCAACCCGCATTGGCGAGGGGCTGAAACGGGAATGGGGAAGGGCGGACCAAATCGAGGCGCCCCCACCCCAGCCGCCCCCGCGACTGTCAGCGGAGAGCGGCCATCCAATATGCCACTGGCCCCGTTTGGGCCGGGAAGGTGGATGGTCGCACAGACCCGCAAGCCAGGAGACCGGCCTTGCAAAACGTAACCCATCCCGCCGTCGGGTGTGACGGCAAGGAGACAGACATGCATATCGAACCGGGCATCGTTGATGCCACCAAAATTACCCTCAGCTATGCCACTGCCGCTGGCGCGGGTGCCACAGGGGCCTATTTCGCCCGCGAAGCCTTGCACGAACGGGGCGTCGCGTCGCTGGTCGCGCGCAGCCTGACCGCGTCGGTGCTGACCTTCGTGTTCTTCGAAGTGATGCCGCACTTTTCCGTTGGCGTGTCCGAGGTTCACTTCATCCTGGGATCGACGCTGTTCCTGATCCTTGGGGCCGGACCTGCCGCCATCGGTCTGGCGCTTGGCCTTCTTGTTCAGGGGCTGTTCTTTTCGCCGACCGACTTGCCGCAATACGCGATGAACCTGACCACGCTTCTGGTGCCGCTGTTTGCGCTGACGGCACTGTCGCGTAAACTGATTGCGCCGGGCACGGCCTATGTCGATCTGAAATATTCGCAGGTTCTGGCCCTGTCTGCCTGCTTTCAGGGTGGAGTGGTGGCTTGGGTTGCCTTCTGGGCGATCTACGGCATGGGCAGTGCGGCCCTTGCGCCGGTCGGCACCTTCGCCGTGGCTTATCTGGCGGTGATCTTGCTGGAACCTTTGGCAGATCTTGCCGTTCTGGCCGTCGCCAAGTCCTTGCGCGACAAGACACCGGCAGGGCTGGTCACGCGCCGTCTGTACAACGCGGCCTGATTTCGGCACTGACGTTATCGGGGCGCAGTCCGAAAAGGCTGCGCCCTTTTCATGTCGCGGGGCACAGATGATCCAGCTTTTCCTGATTGGTATTGGCACCGGCAATCCGGATCACGTCACCGCCGAGGCATCCAAGGCAATGAACGCCGCCGATCTAATCCTTGTGCCGTTGAAGGGCGAGGACAAGGCTGATCTGGCAGGCTTGCGTCTTGCGATCTGCAAGGCCTGTGTCACCAACCCCGCCACCCGGATTGAAACTTTCGAGCTGCCGGTGCGGGACCCCGCCACGCCTGACTATCTGACCCGCGTCCACGATTGGCACGATGCCATTGCTGCCGTATGGGAATCTCGGATCCGCGCGCACCTTGCCACTGGCGGCGGACCGCATGTGGCGCTGCTGGTGTGGGGTGACCCGTCGCTTTATGACAGCACCCTGCGCATCGCATCGCGCGTTGGCTTGCGGCTGCCGCTGACGTTGAAAGTCATTCCCGGCATCACCGCCATTCAGGCGCTGTGTGCCGCTCATGCCATTCCGCTGAATGATCTTGGCGCGTCGGTTGTCATCACCACCGGGCGGAAACTGCGCGACGGCGGCTGGCCCAAGGGGGCGCAAACTGTGGTGGTCATGCTTGACAGCGGCGGAGCCTTCACAACGCTGGATAGGCAGGATCTGTCGATCTGGTGGTGCGCCTATGTGGGAATGGCCGAACAGATCCTGATCGCCGGTCCGTTGGCCAAGGTATCGGACCGCATCCTTGCAACCCGTGCAGCGGCGCGTGCCGACCATGGCTGGATCATGGACATCTATCTGTTGCGGGCCACGTCCGAAGACTGACCGCGCCTTACCAGTGCGGCGGTCGGACGTTCGCGGCCGGTGTTTCGCCCGCCATCGCTTCACGCTCGGATTCACGGTCCACCAGAAGGCCGACAAGCCGGTTCAGACGGTCGATGTCATGACGCTGTGCCGCGACCACGTCCGACAGGTCATCCACTGCCCGCTGCAGATGCGCCACCCGCTCTTCAATCCCGTCAATCCGATCCATCATCCGCGCCCCGTGCCGCTTGCCGCCATGCCGCCCATCCGTTACAGCAAGCCCGGCAAAGATCGAAGGGCCAACCGCCATGTCCGACGCGAAAATCCGCCGCCCCCGCGCCGAAACCCCGAAAGGGTTTCGCGATTACTTCGGGGCCGAGGTCACGACCCGCAAAGCGATGCTCGACAAGATCGCCGAGGTCTATCACCGCTATGGCTTTGACCCGCTGGAAACCAGCGCGGTGGAAACAGTTGAATCTCTGGGAAAATTCCTGCCAGACGTAGATCGACCGAATGAGGGCGTGTTCGCCTGGCAAGAGGATGAGGCCGACTGGCTGGCCCTGCGCTATGACCTGACAGCGCCCCTTGCGCGGGTGGCCGCGCAATACCGAAATGACCTGCCCTCGCCCTACCGCCGCTATGCCATGGGTCCGGTCTGGCGCAATGAAAAACCGGGTCCGGGCCGATTCCGCCAGTTCTATCAATGCGATGCCGATACGGTTGGGTCTGCCTCTGTCGCCGCCGATGCCGAGATCTGCGCCATGCTGGCCGACGCGCTGGAGGCTGCGGGGATTGATCGCGGCGATTATGTGGTCAAGGTGAACAACCGCAAGGTGCTGAATGGCGTGATGGAGGTGGCGGGCCTGTCGGGTAACGACAAGGAAGCCGAACGCGGCATCGTCCTGCGCGCCATCGACAAGATCGACCGTCTGGGGGCTGAAGGTGTGCGGGCGCTGCTGGGCGAGGGCCGCAGGGATGATAGCGGCGACTTCACCAAAGGCGCTGGTCTGTCGGACATGCAGGCCGACGTCGTGATGGGCTTCATCGCTGCCAAGCGTAGCGCCGGTGCCGAGACTGCCGCCCGTCTGCGCGACCTGGTTGGCACCTCCACCCTTGGGCTCGAAGGCGTTCAAGAACTCGAAACCATCGCTGCCCTTCTTGACGGACAAGGCTATGGCCCCGACCGCATCGTGATCGACCCCGGCGTGGTGCGGGGCTTGGGCTATTATACCGGCCCAGTCTACGAGGCCGAACTCACTTTCGAAATCCTTGATGAAAAGGGCCGCAAGCGGCAGTTCGGCTCGGTCGCCGGGGGCGGCCGTTACGATGATCTTGTCAAACGCTTCACTGGCCAGTCGGTGCCAGCCACCGGGGTTTCCATTGGCGTGGACCGGTTGCTTGCCGCGTTGCACGCCAAGGGCCGGGTCAGCGCCGACACCTCTGGCCCCGTGGTCGTCACCGTGATGGACCGCGACCGTATGGCGGATTACATGGCTATGGTCACCGAATTGCGCAACGCGGGCATCCGGGCGGAAACCTACCTCGGCAACCCGAAGAACTTCGGCAACCAGTTGAAATATGCCGATAAACGCAACTCCCCCATCGCGGTGATCCAGGGCGGGAACGAGGCAGCCGCCGGCACCGTCATCCTCAAAGACCTGATCCTCGGCGCAAAGATCGCGCAGAATGCGACGCTTGAGGAATGGAAGGACCGCCCCGCGCAGGTGGAAATTCCCCGCGCCGATCTGTTGGCGCAGGTGCGCCGGATGCTGGACGCAAAGTGATGCGGGCAACCGGGCAAGAGCGCATCGCGTCAGAACGTCTGGCCGATTGGTTCGTGGCGCAGGGCGCGCAACGGGTCGAAGCGGATATCCTTTTGCCCGCTGAAACCCTGCTGGATCTGTATGGCGAAGACATCCGCGCCCGCGCCTATGTGACGGTTGATCCGGTTCAGGGCGAGATGGTGCTGCGCCCCGATTTCACCGTGCCGGTGGTGCAACAGCACATGGCGGGTGGCGCCGAACCGGCGATCTATGCCTATTCCGGCCCGGTGTTCCGCAAACAGGAGCGCGCGAAAGACCGGGCGTCAGAGTATTATCAGGCGGGGATCGAGATCTTCCGGCGGGATCATCCCGAGGACTCGGACGCCAAGGTGTTCGCCCTGCTTGAACAGGTGCTGCGCGACAGTGGCCTGCGGTTGCGCCCGATCACCGGCGATATCGGCATTCTGATGGCCGCCGTGCGGGGTCTTGCCACGACCGACCGCCGCAAACAGGCATTGCTGCGGCACATCTGGCGGCCCAAACGGTTTCGGGCCTTGCTGGACAGGTTCTCGGGCCGTGCGCCGTTGCCACCGGCCCGCAAGACCCTGTTGGCGCGGTTGGCGCAAGGTTCTCCCGCCGACCTGATGGCACAGGCAGGCACCTTTACTGGTTTGCGCAGCGCCGCTGAAATCGCCGCCCGCGCCGAGGCATTGATCGAAGATGCCAATACGCCGCCCCTTGCTGCGCCCGAAGCGGCGCTGCTGTATGATTTACTGACATTGCAGGCCCCATCGCGTGCGGCGCTGGATCATCTGCGTGGCATCAGTCCGATGTTGCCTGCCATCATCCCGGCGGTGGACCGGTTTGCGGCCCGCCTTGACGCGTTGTCCAGCCACGGAATTGACGTGGTCACTCTGCCGTTCGAGGCCAGCCATGGCCGCACGAGCCTTGAATACTATGATGGCTTCGTCTTCAGCTTCCACGCCGATGATCCGACCCTGCCCCCGATCGCAAGCGGCGGGCGGTATGACGCGCTGACCGCCGTTTTGGGGCAGGGGACGTCCATTCCCGCCGTTGGTGGCGTGATCCGTGCCGGGTTGCTGGCCCGTCTGCAAGGAAGCAGGCCATGATCAAGATCGGCGTGCCGTCCAAGGGTCGGCTGATGGAAAAGACCTTTGACTGGTTTGGGGCACGCGGCGTGACGCTGCGCCTGGCCGGCACCGAGCGCGAATATTCCGGCGCGGTTGACGGAATAGACGGTGTGGAACTGGTGCTTTTGTCGGCCGGGGAAATCCCGCGCGAGCTTGAGGCGGGTCGTATCCATCTTGGTGTGACCGGGTCTGATCTGGTGCGTGAAAAGCTGGCTGACTGGGCGTCTCAGGTGTCGGAACTTGCCCCGTTGGGCTTCGGCCATGCTGATCTTATCCTTGCGGTTCCGGTCTGTTGGGTCGATGTCGATACCTTGGACGATCTGGATGCGGCGGCAGCGGCGTTTCGCAAGGTGCATGGCTTTCGCCTGCGGATCGCAACGAAGTATCACCGTCTGGTGCGCGAATTCCTGACCTCGAATGGTGTGGCGGACTATCAACTTGTGGACAGTCAGGGTGCGACAGAAGGCACGGTCAAGAATCTGACCGCCGAGGCCATTGCCGATATCACGTCGTCAGGAGAGACCTTGCGGGCAAACCACCTCAAGATCCTGACGGACGCGTTGATCCATTCCAGTCAGGCGGTGCTGTTTCTGTCACAAACTGCCGTGTGGGATGTGGACAGCCGGTCCGTTATTGCAAATCTGGCAAAAAAGCTGGGTGTGACAATGCCGAAAACCTGACCGGGATGGGCCTTTGAAATCGGGCTTGCTTGCGCTACCTTCGACGGGGAACAGGAGCTAACTGATGACCGATGCCCGTTTAGTTTTGTGCCTTCTGGCCAGTCTGCCCGTGCCGGCGTTTGCGCAAGATCTTGCGACAAGCGAAGCGATCCGCGGAGCAGTGGTTGGAAACACCGTGCGCGGGTCCATGGCAGCATCGGGTGGGTTCGAGGAATTTTACACCCCGGATGGACTGATCCGCGGCCCTGACTACACTGGCCAATGGACGATCAAGGGCAACCGAATGTGCTTTGCCTATGACGGTAACCCGGCAAGCTGCTGGCAGGTGCGCCTGAACGGGCGACAAGTTGTCTGGGTTGGGTCCGGCGGTGACGAAGGTACGGGAACCATTCTTCCCGGAAACCCGAACAAATTCTGATGCTGCGACTCGACGCGGTTGCTTCGGTTGCTGGACGGCCGTGATACTGCATGACAGACAAGCCCGACCCAAGGAAAGCCGATCTGATGGCCGATATATCGCCCCTGACATTGCCCACAGACGCGCATGACCGCTCTGCCCAGAGGGTGCTGCGAATCGAGGGCGAGGCACTGTTGACCCTTGCGCAAGACCTGCCGCCCGATTTTGCGTCTGCGGTTGATGCTTTGCTGACCGTGAAGGGCCGGGCGGTGTTGTCGGGCATCGGCAAATCTGGCCATGTGGCGCGAAAGATCGCGGCGACCCTTGCCTCGACCGGCACGCCATCGTTATTCGTGCATCCGGCCGAGGCCAGCCACGGCGATCTTGGCATGGTGACGCCGGATGATATCTGCATTTTGCTGTCAAACAGTGGCGAGACGCCCGAGCTGCGCGATCTGATTGCGCATTGTGCGCGCTTTGACATTCCCTTGATCGGGATGTCTCGCGACAATGGCAGCGCGTTGATGCGCGCGGCTGATTACCGGCTGACCATACCCAATTTGCCGGAAGCCTGCGCCATCGGTATGGCGCCGACCACCTCGACCACGCTGATGCTGGGCCTTGGCGATGCACTTGCTGTCGCCTTGATGGAGGCACGTCGCTTTGGGGCGGACCAGTTCCGGAACTATCATCCCGGCGGCAAGCTGGGCGCGCAGCTAACGCAGGTGCGGCAAGTGATGCACGGGCCGGATGAGGTGCCACTGGTGGCGCTTTCCACACCGATGCAGGACGTGATCCTTGCGATGACTGCAGGTGGTTTTGGTGTGACGGGTGTGGTGGATGCCGACGGAGTGCTGGTCGGTGTGGTTTCGGACGGCGATCTGCGCCGCAACATCGTCGGTCTGCTGGACCGCGTGGCAGGCGATGTGGCAACACGACATCCGGTGACAGTTGCCCCGGACACGCTGGCAGCCGAGGCGCTGGCCACTGTGAACAAATCGAAGATCAGTGTGCTGTTTGTCTGCGACGGCGGGCGGCCTGTGGGGATTGTGCATCTGCACGATCTTTTGCGCATTGGCGTGATGTGAGGGATCCATGGACCAGAAAACCGTAACCGTGGGCGATATTGCGATCGGCGCGCGCGCGCCGATCGCGCTGATTTCCGGCCCCTGTCAGCTTGAAAGCGCAGCGCATGCCCGGATGATCTGTGATGGGTTGTTAGAGGCATGCGCGCCGACGGGCACCAAGTTCATTTTCAAGGCCAGCTATGACAAGGCGAACCGCTCGTCTCTTGGCACCAACCGGGGGTTGGGTATGGATGCGGGGTTGCAGATCCTGTCAGACATCGGTGCCGAATACGGTGTGCCGGTGCTGACCGATGTGCATGAGCCGGGGCATTGCGCCCTTGCCGCGCAGGCGGTGGATGTGTTGCAGATCCCCGCGTTCCTGTGCCGCCAGACCGATCTGTTGTTGGCCGCCGGCGAAACCGGATTGGCGATCAACATCAAGAAAGGCCAGTTTCTGGCGCCGTGGGACATGAAGAATGTGGCGGCCAAGGTCGAAAGCACCGGCAATCGGCGGATCATGCTGTGCGAACGGGGCACGTCGTTCGGCTATAACACTTTGGTTACGGATTTCCGGGGGTTGCCCACCATGGCCGAAACCGGCTGGCCGGTGGTGTTTGATGCCACGCATTCTGTGCAGCAACCGGGCGGGCTTGGCGGCAGTTCGGGCGGGCAGCGGCAATTCGCGCCTGTGTTGGCGCGGGCGGCCTGTGCGGTTGGCGTGTCTGCCCTGTTTATCGAAACGCACCAAGACCCCGACAATGCCCCCAGCGATGGCCTGAACATGATCCACCTGCACGAGATGAAGGCGCTGATCGGGACACTTTGCGCCTTTGACCGATTGGCAAAAGGGCTGTGATCTTGGACGCCTGCATCATCATTCCAGCACGTTTTGCCAGCACCCGCTATCCCGGCAAACCACTGGTTGCCCTGACCGGTGCCAAGGGCGTGGCACGCAGCTTGATTGAACGCAGCGTGATGGCGGGGCGTGCGGCGTCGGGGGGCAAGATCCCGATCTATGTCGCCACAGACGACGACCGCATTGCCGACGAGGCGCGGCGGATCGGGGCGGATGTGATCATGACATCCGAGTCATGCCGCAACGGCACCGAGCGGGTGGCCGAGGCGGTGGCAATTGCCGGGATCACAGCGGATATCATCGTGAACCTGCAAGGCGATGCGCCCCTGACGCCCGCGCATTTCGTAACCGCATTGATTGATGCCATGCGCGCGGACCGGGACTGCGGCATGGCGACGCCATATCTGCGCTGCGACCCCGAAACGGTGGAAAACCTGCTGATGGACCGGCGTGCGGGCCGGGTTGGGGCCACGACGGTGGTGGCAGACCGCGCAGGACGGGCGCTGTATTTCTCGAAGGAAGTCATCCCCTTTACCAACGGCCGGGGGATCGTGAATGGTGTGGTCCCGGTGTTTCACCATGTCGGCGTCTATGCCTATCGGCCTGCGGCGCTTGCGGCCTATCAGACATGGGAACCGGGCCCGTTGGAAACTTTGGAAGGTCTGGAACAGTTGCGGTTTCTGGAAAATGGCCATCCGGTCCGCATGGTCGAGGTCAACGCCCCCGGGGCGGTGTTCTGGGAGCTGAACAATCCCAGCGACGTGCCGCTGATCGAAGGCTATCTCGCACGGATGGGGTGGGAATAGGGGGCCGTTTCCAGCCCCCCGATCCTGTTACTGCGCCGGCACTGTCAGCGTGCCTGCTTCGATCGCCGCTGTCAGTTCGGCGATATCAACCGATCCATCGGCGTTGGCATCCACGGCCGCAAACTCGCCTTCGGTCAATTCAGGCCAGACCGCCTGCAATTCAGTCAGCGACCATGCGCCGGATGCATCGGTGTCGGAAATGTCGGGAAGGGCGGTCTGTGCCATGGCAGCGGTCAGTCCAAGACCAAGCGCGGGGGCCAGAAGAAGGGCCAGGTATTTCATGGGATCATCCTTTTTTCACTCTGGCAGGGGCTGTATTGCCCCGGCACCGAGGGAGATAAGGAGGTTTGGGATAATGTTCCATATGCATGCCAATCTTGTCGAGTTAGGTAACGTTTTTCTGCCAAAATGAGCTTCAAGTTAGAACAAGTTTCCGCCCAACTTCTTGGGTCGGCCCTTTTCCGCAAGCTTGACCAGGGGTTGTTGGCGGATTTCGGTCACCCCGACTGCGCGATGTGGCGACATGCAACGTGGACAGGCCCGGTCCAGTGGCCTATCTGGCCGGTATGACGTGGGACATTGAAATAGATGCTGCCGGGTTGCTCTGTCCGCTGCCCGTGCTTAAGGCGCGAAAGCGTTTGTTGACCATGACCTCGGGTCAGGTTCTTCGATTGGTGGCAACGGACCCTGCCGCGGTCATCGATATTCCGCACTTTTGCAGCCAGTCGGGCGATATGCTTTTGACGATCAATGAAGACGGCCCGTCGCGGATATTTCTGATCCGCAAGGCCTAGTCTAGCGCCTGTAACAGCAGGTCTGCCTGTCCTGTGCCGAGGATCCAACCTTCTTCGGGGCAGATGGAGCCATTCGCGAAAAACCGCGCAAGTGCCGTCGGTCCGATGCGGTGCAGGGCTTTGGCAAGAAGGCGAACTTGCGCCTCGTCTGTCACCATCCCTGTTGCGTGACAGTGCGCCTTGACGGCAGTGGACAAAAGCGAAGGGTAAACCTCCGCCATCACAACGGCTGTAGTTGGCAGTTCAAATGGCCAGACCGAAACCTGCCCGACAAAGCGATGCCGCAGCCGTTCCAATACTGGCAGACCGGTCAGAACTTGCGCGCCCACCGCCCCCGCACCGGCCAACTGCCAGACCGGCTTGGGCGCGGACCCCTGCCCGCGGGCTGCCAGATCTGTGACACGATGCTCCGCCAGGCCCGGCGGTAATGCGGGCTTCAAGCGTGGAAGGTCGGGGATCTGCGACGCCTCGCCATTTCCCCAAAATGGCCCGGCCCCAGGAAAGAGGCGGTTCATTTCGGCGGCGATCTGACGGTAATTCGACCGGTGGTCTGTCGAGTCTGATACCCGGTCTGCAAGCCACGCCCACCACGACAGGGCATTTTTCTGCCCGGTCAGGTGCGTGATTAATCCCTTTGGGGCGCCGAATGCAAAGTCTGCGCCCAACAAAAGACGGTGCTTCCGTTGCAGGCAGTCGGTGATCAAATCGGACAAGGCGTCTTCTGCAGCCCGACGGGTGGCAATATTTCGAGCCGTGCAGCCGTCTTGCGAGGCCTCGGACAACCAGATCGAATCCTTGCCCTTTTTGGGCCCTCTTGCCGCTGACCAGTCAAGGATGGCGATGCGGTCAAAGATCATGGTGCGGTTGTGCGCCGGTTGGCCTCGGCCAGATCATCTGGCGTATTGATGTTGAAGAACGGGTCATCGTCAGTGTCGAACACGACCGCTTGGGCACCGTGAAGCAGCGCCCAGTCAATGACCTTGCGCTGCCCTTTCAGAATATCCTGTCGCATGTCGTGCCGCAAGGAAACAGGCCAATGACCAAACGTGGGATGCCAGTCAGTTTTGGCGTTGCCTTTCCGTGTTGCCGCCAGACACAGCCCACCGACCTGTTGGAACCGGGTCACCAGATTGTCAGGAAAAAATGGCGTATCCGCAGCGACGGTGACAACCGATGCAGCACCGTGCGAAGCGGCCCAGTCCATTGCCGCCAGGATCCCTGCCAAGGGACCGGGAAAGTCGGCCACAGAATCGTGCAGGACCGGCAGGCCAAAGCGGGCAAACCTTTCGGGATTGCCGTTCGCATTAAGCGCCAGATCCGTCACCTGCGGCCCGAAGCGATTGATAACATGGTGCAGAAGGCTCTGATCTGCTACCGTCGAAAGGCATTTGTCTCCTCCGCCCATGCGCAGGGATTTTCCCCCGGCAAGTATGACGCCGAATTTCCGTTCTGCCTGCATGTGTGGTTTGTCCCAAGGTCGTGCTTTTGCACCATCGCGACATCATGGTAGTCAGATGGCAGACAATCAAGACACGCGGGGGAAGACATGCTGGCGTTCATTCCGACCCCGTATCGGGGCGAAGGCGACAGGATTCTGGCGGAGGTGGCGCGCCGGCTGACCCAAACCGGGGTCGCGGTGGCAGGTGTTGTGCAGATCAACACAGAAATCGACCCTGATCGTCCTTGTCTGATGGATCTGTGCATCTTGGGCGACGGCAGCCGGATCAGGATCAGTCAAAGCCTTGGGCTGCACTCGGCTGGGTGTCGTCTTGATCCTGCCGGATTGGAAGACGCCGTTGGTCATTTAGAAACGACCTTGGCGCGGCACACTCCCCAGATACTGATCGTGAACAAGTTTGGTAAGGCTGAAATCGAGGGCCGGGGCTTTCGTCATGTGATCGGGCAGGTGTTGGCGGAGGGTGTGCCGGTTTTGACCAGCGTGTCAGAGAAAAATCAGGTCGGGTTCGACGACTTCGCTCAGGGTGCAGCAACCATACTTCCCGCCAATGAAGCGGTTGTTTTGCAGTGGTGCCTGTCACGTATTGGCTAGCCCTATGCCCTTAAGCATCTGTCAGTCATGATCTTGCCAGGTGTTTGTTGCCGTTCTCTTATTTGGTCAGGCGATTATTGCCTTGAAGGCGAAAGTCTTGAGAAGCGAGCGACGGTTCAATGATCGGGGCAGTGTCATGGAATTGACGCGTCCGGCATTGGAATTGACGTCAGCAGTTCGTTGACCGCTTGACGCGTGGCCATGCTGTGCTCGATCCGGGCTTGGCCTGCGCGAAGCGGTGGCGCTTCCGCTGCGGTTTCGGTCGGATCAAGCAATGCTGTGACGTTTTGCCAAGGTGTACCAGTTTGATCAGGCGGCGACGGCCATTTTCGCGTCCAGCGAAGCAGCCTGTCTGCTTCCGCCGCCTTTCCTGCCGATCGCAAAATGGTTTCAGCCTGATCCAAGTCCCCCAAAGCGGTGTATGATGTAGCCAGCAAGTCCGGGTCAGCCGCCTTCAATTCACTGGATAGCCAGAGGAGGGCACCACGAGAATCATAGTTGGCAAGTGCTACCTGGGCTGCGACATTGGCTTCAACATTCGGCCCCTGCACCCAATCTGTAGCTGCGTTGGGCAATCCGGCCAAGACAAGGCGCTGCGCAATGGTGCTGCGCACGGGAGCAGGCAAGTCGTTCCGCAGCGCTGGATCGCCCCCAACAGCAAAATTCAACAGTTGTGAATCTGCTCCGACATCAGCAAGCAGTGACCACACTTCGCGTTCAAGGTCCGGATTCCCGGATGCGTATGCGAAGGCGGCTTCGAAATTGTCTCCAAGGGCTGACGCGTGCGTTAAAGCGCGATCAAATGCTGGCTTCAACGGGCCATTTCCATGTTCGAATGCAAAGGATTCCAATGCGAGAACGTCTTTGCCATCGACCGCTTTGCGCTGGTCAAACCGCGCTTGCACCAGCAACAGCAATGAATCAACCTCGGTCTTGTTTGTCGGTAGAGCTGCTTCCGCACCGACAGGATCTCCTGATTGCAATGACTGATGTGCTTCAAGAAATCCTGCTTGCGGATCGTCTGCCGACAGGGAACGTTCGAAGGATTGCTTGACCACCTCTGCGTTGGCGGGATCGCCAGCCTTTATCAGTTGGAGCGCGGTTTCTGGTCCCAAAGCAGTCCGAAGATGTCGGGGGAGAGACAGAAATGTTCGACTGACAGCCGAGCCATTTACGAATGACAGCGATTCACCCGGACCGGCAGCCAGAATGGACCATAGCGCCGCCGCAGAATCGCAACTCTGCATGTTTAAAAACGGATTCTCTGGCGGATGATCTGCTTCCACCAGATAGGACAGTCCCATAAGGGCCGCGTCCTGCTTTCCGCGCGACAAAAAGTCTGAGCTGAGCAACCGTGCTTCAGCACCAAATCCAAAATAAAGATAAGTCTTGATGGCCTGCAACACGTTCTGGGCATCCGGTACGTCGAATTCGGACAGCAGCTCTGACCGGGCGCGCGACAACCTTGTCCCTGCATCATCGTCATTTGACCATAGACTCAGGTCCAGATCGGCCCCTTCTGGGCACACGTCGCCCTTAACTGTAAGGGTAGTTCCCTCGTCATTTTTCAAAGTCACCGAGATCCCCGGCATTTCGCTCAATGCAACACGTGCCTGTTCAGGCGCAGGGAGTGTCGGATTGTCTGCCTGCGTGCGCTTGTCGGGACTGTCGGCAAGTTCTGCAATAACAAGTCCGGTGGTTGCCCCTCGCGAGACCTCCTCGATCAACAACCTGCGGAAAGCGTCAAGTTGCAGGTGGCCCTCTGGTGGTCGCTGCCCCGTTGTTACTGTGCTTGTGTCGCTCGAACCTTGTTGGTTGCTTGCCTGCACTCTTTGCTGTGCAAACCAGTCATGTGACCATCCATTGCTGGCTTTCGTGCGGGGGCGGATGGTTGGAGCGGGCGCGACAGCACCGTCATCAGCGAGGGTGAATTCAAAACTGGAATGCTGAGGTGCCGGCCCATCCTTTATGTCGATGACCAGTGTTCTTGCGTCGAGTTCAAAGGGGATGGCATGGCATGGACATTCAACACCCATGTGCAGGTCTCCGGTCTTTGGATCGACCCAGATGGAACGCAAGCGGTCTTTCTTGATCAGCTCATAGACTGAAGACAGGTCATATGGCCGAGAATTTTCTTTGATTTTCAGACGATAGCCTGTGCTGTCGCGCCCGACGATCCATTCAACCGGTTTTGGGTAGGTCAGAACAAGACGGGTAAATGACGCGTGTTCTCCGGATTTGACCGATATACTTTGTGCCTGTACCGGACCGACACCAAGGAGGCTGAGGAGAAAGATCAGAAGATGTTTCATGCGGCCTCTTGCTTCAAGCCGCGCAGCGCTTCTTCGAGATCGCCAAAGCTGGGGCGAACGGAGTGTGGTGTGTTCTGACGTCCAACTTCGATGCAGATGTTTGCAGGATGATTGTGCAGGTTTGCAATCAGCACCTCTCGGATCAATTGATAGAAATGTGCATCATCTTCGACTACGGCCTTGACCCTACTGGCAAACGGACCGACGATTCCATAGGCAAGGAATACACCGAGGAACGTCCCAACCAAGGCGCCACCAATCATTTTCCCAAGAATTTCAGGAGGCTGGTCAATAGACCCCATCGTCTTGATTACCCCAAGAACTGCCGCAACAATACCAAGCGCGGGCAGGGCATCAGCCATGGATTGAAGCGCATGACTGGAATGGAGCGCGTGTTGTTGGGTCGCTTCCATACGCTTGTCGAGCACTTCTTCAACCTGGTGTGGATCGTCATAGTTCATTGAAGCCGCACGAAACGTGTCACAGATCAGATCAATGGCTTCATGATCTTTTTGGATCTTGGGATACCGTCCAAAGATGGATGACGTCGAGGGATTTTCGACATGCTCTTCCAAACCGACCGGGTTGGATCGTGCAAGCCTGATCAACTCAAACAGCAGGCAAAGCAGGTCACGGTAATCCGCGGGCTTCCAATGTGCGCCCTTGAATACCTTTGCGATGTCTTTTCCCGTGTGCTTTACCACGGCAATGTCGTTCGAGACGAGGAATGCACCGATGGATGCACCACCAATCATCATCATCTCGAAAGGCAGGGATTTCAGGATGATCCCAAGCTTTCCTCCGGCTAACAAATAGCCGCCAAATACCATCGCGAAGATTACGCCAATGCCTATGAACCCGAACATTTGGTTCCCGTCCTCTTTCCGTGCGCTTTGACCATTTCATGGATCCGTAAAGAAAGGCTGACCTCACTCCTTGGGGGCAAGCGCATTTCTTCCGGCGATCAGAACGCTGATTGTGTAAGCTGTTTCCGGTTTCAGTCCGGCGATGATTGCCGCACCCACGTCAGGACGCATACGGCCCAGGAAACCCGCTGCGAATTCCGGAGCCATCGCTTCGAACAGCGCAGAGGCTTCAGCGGGCTTCATGGCCTCATAGACAGCCGTCAGACGTTGCAGATCCTTTTCAGCCGCCCCATCGGCAATCGCAAGTGTCTGTCGCAAGGTTGTTTCTGTGGCTTCCAATTCTGTTAGACGCCGGGTCAAAGCTTCGTCGGCGAGTGAAAGAGCCGCAAGCCGATCCTGTAGGGCCGCCTCGCGCGCGGTGATCGCCGCATCACGCTCCTTGAGTGCCAATGCTAGCGCTGCGGGTGGTTCGGGGCACTGCAGTGGTTTGCTCCCGATCGCCGGATCTTCAGAGGCCTGAAGGGCCATGGCAGTCCCGACGCCATGGCCAAGGCGCAAGGCCCCAGAGGCTGCAAGCATCAGCGCAAGCATTGCAAGTGCCCCGCGCCCGGCAAGAATGCGACGCAGTTTCATTCTGCCGCCCTCAGAACCGCTCGCTCTGGACGCCTGCGCACAAAGCGCAGACGTCGTTCATCCGGGTCGGGCTCTTGCTCGGGGCGGGATTGGTCGGGCAAGTCATGCAGCGAAGCGAGAATCAAGTCGAGCCGTGCTGCGGCGGCCTCTGCCCGACGTACCTGATCTTCCAGCGCATGCGACGACGCATGGGCCGAAGTCCGGGCCTGGTCCAACGCTTTCGTCATATCGTCCACCTGCGCGGACAGCACAGCAATTGCCCCACCCATGCCAGTTTCCAGCGCGGTAAAGCGTTTCAACCGTTTGGCGAGAATCAGGCAATACAGAGCCGTGGCAAATGCCCCGCCCGCCAACAGGAAATCGGCAATCAGGTTCATAATGTTCCCTTTCAGTTCAGGACAAATTCGGAAATCAACAAATCGCGCACGCGGTTTTCTCCGGTAACGATCTGGACGCGCCGCAGCATTTGCGCTTTCAGGCGCATCATCGCTGACGGATCTTCAAGCTGCACGAGTTCGACGGCACGCAAATAGCTGTTCAACACATCCGAAATTCTCGGCAACAGCAGTCTGACTTCATCGGTATGGGAACTGCTTACTTCAAGCTGCGAGGCGAATCGCAGGTGGCGTGCCGTGGATCGCGGTCCCAGGCTGATCGTGATGGGATCGACGGGCACAAAGGAAATATCCGGCAGGGCATCGCCCGCGCTTTCTGCGTGGGTGTCGGTCTTGTGCGGGGCAAGGATCAGTCCTGAATAAGTTGCATAAAACCCCCCTCCCCCCAGGGCGAGCGCGCCCAGAAGCCCGATCAGCAAGGGAAGTTTGCTTTTCTTCTTGGGAGGTTCATCGGCCGAGGTTTCTGGTTGGGTCATTGCTTGCTCGCATTTCTTGGGCACAAGCGAAAATAGACCAAAGGTCACTAACCGATTGTTAAGCTGCATCCTTCATTGATCGTCCCAAGGCAGGCAGAAGTCTGCAAGACGGAGGCAAAGCGTGAACAATCTCGTTACCTTGTGGCTTGGGCTGACGCTGGCAAAACGAATTGTGCTGGTGGTTGCAACTGTCGGGATGTTTCTGTCGGTCATTGCCTTGGCGCGAATGGGACAGTCTCAAGGGCAAAGCTTGCTGTATGCCGGACTGGATCCGCGCAGTGCAGGCGATGTGATCACTGCGCTCGATCAGGCTGCCGTCGCTTATGATGTGCGCGGCGAATCAATTTATGTGCCGACGGCATTGCGGGATGGTTTGCGGATGCAACTTGCAGCGCAAGGTCTGCCGTCATCCGGTGGCGCTGGCTACGAACTGCTGGATGGATTGTCGGGCTTTGGCACCACGTCGCAGATGTTCGACGCTGCATATTGGCGGGCGAAAGAAGGGGAGCTCGCGCGCACGATCGTGTCGATGCCGCAGATCAAGGCGGCTCGGGTGCATATAGCACAGGGGAATATGGCTGGCTTCATGCGTGACCAGCGTCTAACCGCCAGTGTGACGGTGACCACCACCTCCAGAACGCTATCGCCTGACCGCGCCAATGCTCTTCGGCATCTGGTGGCAAGTGCGATTGGAAACCTGCAACCAGATGACGTTTCGATCATCGACTCTGAAGCAGGTTTGATTTCGGGAACAACCGATTCTTCCATGGAGTCCACCGGAGATGCACGCGCGCTTGACATCAAGCGCAACGTCGAACGGCTTTTGGCCGTGCGTGTGGGAACGGGCCATGCGGTTGTTGAGGTTGCCGTCGATGTCATCCGTGAGCGGGAGGCCATCACGGAAAAGACCTTTGATCCGCAGACGCGCGTGGCAATTTCCTCCGAAACCGAACAAGGAAACCAGACGTCCAAGGATGGCCAATCCGACGTCACGGTTGCGTCGAACCTGCCCGCAGGTGCCGGGGCGGGTGGCGAAAGTCAGAACACCACCAGCCGGGAACGGGTGAACTTTGAGGTGTCGCAAACCCAGCGTGAGGTGTTGCGCGAGCCGGGGGCCATTCGCAGGCTGACCGTTGCTGTTCTGGTCGATGGCGCGCAAGTGCAGGCACCCGATGGCACAACAACATGGGAGCCGCGGACCGATGCCGAACTTGCCGACCTTCGGGAGCTTGTCAGCTCAGCCGCCGGTCTTGATGAGACGCGCGGCGATGTGCTGACATTGAAGTCGCTGCAGTTTCAGGCAACCCCGACCGAAGGCATTCTGGTTGAAGCCGGACTGATGTCACAGCTTGGGCCGATCGACACGATGTCGGCGATACAGATCATCGTGCTGAGCCTCGTCAGCCTGGCACTCGGATTGTTTGTGGTTCGCCCCTTGCTGACCCAGCGTGCCACCACTGCGGCGCTGCCGCCTCCGTCGCCCGGTACCTTTGCGTTGCCCCGCCCCAGCAATGATGGGGGAACATCAAACGGCTTGACGGGTGAGATTTCGGACGGATTCGATCTGCCATCCCTTCCGGTCGTGAATTTCGACGAAACCGGAATGCTCACCGAACAGCCGAATGACGCGGTCGCGCGCCTGCGTCGGCTCATCGATGAGCGTCAGACGGAGTCGGTCGAGATTTTGCGCAACTGGATGGAAAAAGAAGAGGAGCGCACCTGATGCCCCCTCTCAAGCTTGAAGTGTTTGAACAGTCATCACAGCGCGGCAGCGCACAGACCGTAGTGATCGCCAGCGACGAAATCGAAGAGGGCCGGCTGCAGTCTTACGAATCGGGCTATGCGGCCGGATGGGAAGATGCCTCTGCGGCGACGAAGGACGATCAGAACAGGATCGGATCCGAGCTTGCCAACAACTTGCAGCACCTGGCGTTCACCTATCAGGAAGCCCGTGCGCATGTGGTGAAAGCGGTGCAACCGGTATTGATTGAACTTTGCACGCATTTGCTGCCCTCGCTGGCCAAAGAGGTTCTGGCGCCGGTGATTCTGGATACGATCATGCCGATCGTCGATCATCAGGCCGACAATCCGGTGCGGGTGGTGTTGAATCCGATCGCGCGCCCTTCTGTCGAGCGTTTCCTTGCGCAGGCTGCGGGGCTTCCCCTTGTGATCGTGGAAGAGCCAACCCTTGGCGAAGGTCAGGTCTATCTGCGATTGGGCGAAGCGGAATTTCGGATCGATCTTGACACTGCGGTTACTCAGCTAACGCGCGCCGTACACGATTTCTTTGAGTACTCGGAAAAGGATGAAGACCATGGATGATACGTCGGACTCGAACCCTTTTGCGCAAGTTCCGATTGAAATTACAATTTCTGTTGGCAAGGCAAGACCCTTGGTGCGCGACCTGTTGAAGCTCGGGCAGCATGCTGTCTTGCCTCTCGATCGTCGGGTCGAGGATCCAGTGGAACTGTATATCGGTGATCGGCTAATTGCCCGCGGAGAGCTTCAGGAACTGGAGGGCGAACAGGCCGGACAACTTGCCGTGCGCCTAATTGAAGTCGCCAATCTGCGTGGCGGGCTATAGGAGCAGGATTTTGATCTGCCGTATCCTTTTTCTGCTTGCGCTGGTCGTCGGGGCTGCGGCACCTGCCTTGGCGCAGGAGGTCACGGTCAACCTTGGGGATGGCACGTCCCTGTCGGCTCGGTCGGTCCAACTGATTCTGGTTCTGACGGTCCTAAGTCTTGCACCTGGGTTGGCCGTGATGGTGACGTGCTTTCCCTTTGTGGTCACGGTTCTGTCGATCCTGCGGCAGGCCATCGGGTTGCAGCAAGCGCCACCAAACATGCTGATCGTCAGTCTTGCCCTGTTCTTGACATGGTATGTGATGGACCCGGTTTTCACTGAAGCCTGGGTCAATGGGCTTGGCCCCCTGAGCCGCGAAGAGTTGGAAATCGGTCCTGCGATCACCCAGACGCTGGCACCCTTTCGCCAGTTCATGGCTGCCCGGTTGGACCCGGCAACCTTTGCACATCTGGCCGAATTGCGGCCTGATCCAATGCCGCTTTCCGTGCCAGACGCACCTTTGTCCGTGCTCGTGCCCGCGTTTATGCTGAGCGAGATCAAGCTGGCGTTCGAGATCGGCTTCCTCGTGTTTCTACCATTTCTGATCATTGATCTGGTTGTTGCCGCGGTGTTGATGTCGATGGGGATGATGATGGTTCCGCCGGCCATTGTGTCGTTGCCGTTCAAGCTGGCGTTTTTTGTGGTCGCCGACGGGTGGAGCCTTATCGCATCTGCCCTGGTCAGGTCCTATTCCTGAGGGCTGCTTTCAGCGCGCTGACAGGGCGGTAAGAACGGCCTTGGCGCTATCGCTGTCCCAGTCTGCATCGCCGATCAACCTTGCCACTTCTTGTCCCTCTGGGTTGAGGATCAAAGTCACAGGCACGGCCATTACGCTTGCAGAGCGCGAAAGCTCAGACTTGGGGTCGCGCAGAATCGGCAAATGCGAAATGCCGGCCTCGGCATAAAACTTTTCAATCGCCGGGACCGCATTGCGCCCTGTGGCCACCGGCAACACAGCGATATCGGGCATCGCGGCCTGCAAACGGTCGAGGGATGGCATCTCGTGCCGGCAAGGCGCGCACCAAGTGGCCCAAAAATTCAGGACGATCCACTTGCCCTTGTAGTTCGCCAGGGAGGTCGGAGCATCCGCCGCATCCAAGAGCGTTACATCTGATACCGCGACCGGATCGGCATGCAGGGCAAGCTTTTTCATGTCGCCATCACGCAAGGCTGCAACATCGGCCAGCACCGGATTTGCACCAAGGGCCAAGGCCGTATAAAGGACAGCCAGAGATTTCCGCAGCATAGCACCTCCGAAAGCCGCACCCATGACCGCACCCACCACCCCCAAGTCCGCCAACCAGATGTGGGGCGGGCGTTTTGCCGAAGGTCCGGACGCGATCATGACGGCAATCAACGCCTCTATAGGGTTCGACCAACGGCTCTACGCGCAGGATATTGCAGGTTCGCGCGCCCATGCGGCGATGCTTGCCGCCACGGGTATCATTACACCTAGCGATGCCGAGGCGATCAGGGAAGGCCTGCTCACCGTGTTGTCAGAGATTGAAACGGGTACGTTTCACTTCCGGGTCGATTTGGAAGACATCCACATGAATGTGGAAAACCGGCTGAAAGAGATCATCGCCGCACCTGCAGGTCGGCTGCACACGGCGCGCAGTCGGAATGACCAGGTTGCTGTCGATTTCCGGCTTTGGGTGCGCGATCAGTGCGATGCTGCGATTTCAGGTCTGACGGTGCTGATGCGGGCGTTTGTCGCACAGGCCGAGGCTGGGGCAGATTGGGTGATGCCGGGCTTTACCCATCTGCAAACTGCGCAGCCGGTGACCTGGGGGCATCATATGCTGGCCTATGTCGAGATGTTCGCGCGCGACCGCAGCCGGTTTGAAGACGCACGGCGCCGCATGAATGAATGTCCATTGGGTGCAGCGGCGCTTGCTGGAACCGGGTTTCCTATTGACCGGCATATGACCGCAACCGCCTTGGGGTTTGACCGGCCCACGGCGAATAGCCTTGATTCCGTCTCTGACCGTGATTTTGCGCTGGAGTTTCTGGCCGCCAGCAGCATTTGTGCCATGCACCTTAGTCGTTTTGCCGAAGAGCTGGTGATCTGGTCCTCGGCCCAGTTCCGCTTTGTGCGGTTGTCAGACAAATGGACGACGGGCAGCAGCATCATGCCGCAAAAGAAAAACCCCGATGCGGCAGAGTTGCTGCGTGCCAAGATCGGGCGGATTCTGGGGGCGACAGTGGCTTTGTTCACGGTGATGAAGGGCCTGCCGCTGACCTATTCCAAGGATATGCAGGAAGACAAGGAACAGGTGTTCGACGCCGCCGATACGCTGATGCTGGCGCTGGCCGCCATGACCGGCATGGTCAGCGACATGACGGCCAACAGGGCAGTGCTTGCGCTTGCCGCAGCCAGCGGATTTTCCACCGCGACCGATCTGGCGGATTGGCTGGTGCGGGAACTGGGCCTGCCGTTCCGCGAGGCCCATCATGTCACCGGAACCTTGGTGGCGCTGGCCGAAAGCCAAGACTGCGACCTGCCTGATTTGACGCTTGCCCAGATGCAGCAGGTCCATTCTGGGATCCGCGCGGATGTGTTCGATGTGCTGGGCGTTGAAAACTCGGTCCGTTCGCGCCAATCCTACGGCGGAACTGCGCCCGATCAGGTGCGAGCGCAGGTGGCGCGTTGGAAGGAGAGTCTGGCATGATACGATCAATTCTGGCTGTCACAGCCGTTCTACTGCTTGCGGCTTGCGGTGCGGATGGCGCACCCGAAAGACCAACCAAGGGCGTTGGCGTTTCAGGGGAAGCGCGCATTGGCGTTGTTCTGAATTAGGGGCCTGGCCGATCACCGACAACAGCCTAAATCGCCAACCAAATTAAGATGGAGCGACCGATGACGCCGATGCGCATGATCTATCTGGCACTGGCCGTCTGGGGTGCGGTGCATCCGATGTATTGGTTTGTGACCCACATGCGCGAAACCGGCACCGGCTTGTCAGGTCTGATTGATGCTTGGTATGTCAATGCCTCGACCACCGGGTTGACGTGGGATTTGACGATTGCAGCAATTGCCCTGACGGTTTGGATCATCACTGAGACCGCCATGCGCAAAGTGTGGCTGAACCTGATCGCGATCCCGGCCACGTTTTGCATTGGGGTAAGCTGCGGCCTGCCGCTGTATCTGTTCTTGCGGTCGCGCTAAAGCGTCAGGATGGTCTGGCCCGTGGTCGCCCGAGATTCAAGCGTGCGGTGAGCTTCTGCCACGTCTTCAAGCGCAAAGCGTTGTTCTATAAAGATTTTCACATCCCCCGACGTGACTTTTGCAAAAAGCTCGGCAGCCATCTTCTGGCAGGTTGCGTGATCCGCAATGTGGGTGAACAGAGTTTGCCGGGTGAGCTTGAGCGACCCTTTTGCGGCAAGGGTGCCAATGTCGAACGGCGGAACCTTGCCGCTGGCATTGCCGAACGAAATCATCATCCCTAAGGGTTTCAGGCAGTCGAGCGAGCCGTCAAACGTGTCTTTGCCGACCGAGTCCATCACCACATCGACGCCCTTTCCGCCCGTGATCTCTTTCACGCGCGATAAGAAATCTTCGGACCGGTAGTTGATGACGTGATCAGCGCCATGATCGCGGGCAAGGGCGCATTTGTCGTCAGATCCTGCGGTGCCTATCAAGGTAATGCCTTCGGACCTTGCCCACTGACAGGCAATCAGACCGACACCCCCGGCAGCGGCGTGGAACAGCACTGTATCGCCCCGCTTGATCGGGGTCGTGCGCTGGAAAAGATATTGCACCGTCATGCCTTTGAGCATCATGGCCGCGCCTTCGTCAAAGCTGATGGCGTCGGGCAGCGGGCAAACCTGACCGGCCGGCATCACCCGCGCGTCGGTGTAGGCGCCCGGCGGCGTAGCGGCATAGGCAACGCGATCACCGGGTTTGACGTGGGTCACGCCCGCCCCCACAGCCTCGACCACGCCGCTGGCCTCCATCCCCAATGCGGCGGGCAGTTTCATCGGATAGAGGCCCGAGCGTTGATAAACATCAATGAAGTTCAGTCCGCAGGCACGATGCGCAAGCCGCACTTCGCCCGGTCCCGGTTCCCCAACCGGGCGGTCAACGAGTTTCAATTGCTCTGGGCCGCCGTGGGCCTCGATGATGATGGTGCGTGCCATGACATTCCCCTGTTTGTGTCTATCCTAAGCAATGCTGGCAGGATATCCAGACTGCGGCGCTGTTGTGTTTGAAATTGTGTCCCGCGCGGGCTACATGCTGGCGCGTTGATCAGCCGGAGTCGCGGGAAATATGGACCACTTTCTTTATCGCGATGGGTTGCTTCACGCCGAAGATGTCGCGATCACTGATATCGCGGCGACAGTTGGCACCCCGTTTTATTGTTATTCTGCAGCCACTTTGACCCGGCATTACCAGCTGTTTGCCGAAGCACTGTCGCCCATGCCGCATCTGGTCTGCTTTGCGATAAAGTCGCTGTCGAATGTTGCCGTGCTCAAGCTTCTGGGTGATCTGGGTGCCGGGATGGACGTGGTCTCAGGTGGGGAATATCGCAGGGCGCGGGCGGCGGGGGTTCCGGGCGACCGGATCGTGTTTTCTGGAGTCGGCAAGACACGCGATGAAATGCGGCTTGCGCTGACCGAGGGCATACGGCAGTTCAACGTCGAATCCGAACCGGAATTGCGGGCGCTGTCCGAAGTGGCCGCAGCCATGGGCGTCACGGCGCCGATTGCGCTTCGGGTCAACCCGGATGTTGACGCCAAAACGCATGAGAAAATCGCGACGGGCAAATCAGAGAACAAATTCGGCGTGCCGATTGCCAAGGCCCGCGCAGTATATGCCGAAGCCGCTGCTTTGCCCGGCATCGACGTGGTTGGCATAGATGTTCACATCGGCAGCCAGTTGACCGACCTCGCCCCGTTCGAGGCCGCCTTTGTCAAGGTGCGTGAATTGACGCTGCAGCTGCGGGCGGATGGGCACAACATCCGGCGTCTCGATCTGGGGGGTGGGCTGGGTATTCCTTACACACGGTCGAACGAGGCACCGCCACTTCCCAACGACTATGGCGAGATGATCCACCGGGTTCTTGGCGATCTGGGTTGCGAGATCGAAATCGAACCGGGACGGCTGATCTCGGGAAATGCAGGCATCCTGGTGTCGCAAGTGATCTATGTGAAAAACGGTGAAGGCCGCGATTTCCTGATCCTTGATGCCGCCATGAATGATCTGGTTCGCCCCTCGATGTATGGTGCGCATCACGACATCATACCTGTCGTCGAGGGCTTCGTGGGCAGCCCGAGCCAGCCCTTTGACGTGGTCGGGCCTGTGTGCGAAACGGGCGATACCTTTGCAAAGGCGCGCGAATTGCCGTTGTTGGCCGAAGGTGATCTGGTCGCGTTCCGAAGTGCGGGTGCCTATGGCGCGGTGATGGCGTCGGAATACAACACCCGTCCCCTGATCCCCGAGGTTCTGGTGAAAGCGGATCACTTCGCTGTCATACGCGCGCGTCCGACCTTTGACGAAATGCTTTCGCGCGATACCATACCAGAATGGCTGTGACACCCCGTTCAGCCTTTGGACAGGCTGGCATGGTGGTTTCCGATCCCAAGGACGTGCTTCGCAGCATCGCGGTTCCTCTGCGACTGACCCATTTAGGTCTGTGGGCCGAACGTATCGCGCGGGCGTTCTGGCCCCTTTGGTCCATCTTGATTGTGGTGCTGGCGGCGCTGTCCTTCGGTATTCAGGATCTTGTCGCGCTTGAAACGGTCTGGATTGTCGCCGCCCTGTGCCTTGTTGCGGTGTTTGCCGCTTTGGGCTGGGGCTGGCGGGCGTTTCGGGCACCTTCGCGGGCCGAGGCGCTGATCCGGCTGGACAGCCGGCTGCCGGGCAACCCGATTGCGGCCCTGACCGATGTTCAGGCAATCGGCAACGCTGACCCTGCATCGCTTACCGTCTGGCGGGCGCATCAGGCACGGATGGCGGTGCGGGCGGCGCAGGCGCGGCCAGTCCGGCCCGATCTGCGGCTGTCTTCGCGTGATCCCTTTGCGTTGCGCTATGTGGCGTTGACCGCCTTTGTCATGGCGTTGATGTTTGGCTCTCTGTGGCGGGTCACATCTGTTTCGGCCTTGGCCCCCGGTGCGGCAGGTGGGCTGGCAGCGGGGCCGACATGGGAAGGATGGGCACAACCCCCATCCTACACTGGCAAGCCCACGCTCTATCTGAACGATGTCACGGCCGAGAGGCTGGAACTTCCCGTCGGGAGCCGCCTGCAATTCCGGCTTTATGGCGAGGTTGGCGCGCTGACCTTGACCGAGACGGTTTCCGGCGAGCCTGTCCCCGAAGCCGCAAGTGATGTGCAAAGCGTGGCCCGTGATTTCGTGTTGAACACCTCCGGTACCGTTGCGATTGACGGACCCGGCGGCCGGTCGTGGGCCTTTGCAGCGACACCTGACGCACCGCCGACCATCTCGCCCGAAGGCGAAATCGGGCGCGAAGCGGATGGGCGGTTCAAGCAGGGCTTTTCCACCAAGGACGACTATGGCGTGGTCCAGGGTCAGGTCAGCATCGCGCTGAATCTGGCAGGCACGGACCGCCGCTTTGGCCTGATGGCCGAGCCAGAGCCACGCGATCCGGTGGTTCTGGACTTGCCGATGCCGGTGACGGGGGATCGCGCCGCCTTTTCGGAAACGCTGATCGATGACCTGTCCGAGCATCCTTTTGCCAATCTTCCTGTGGTGATGACATTTTCGGCCACCGATGCCGCGGGACAGACCGGATCGGCGGCACCGCTGAACGTGACCTTGCCGGGGAAGCGGTTCTTTGATCCACTGGCGGCAGCCTTGATCGAAATGCGCCGTGATCTTCTGTGGACGCGGTCGAACGCTGCGCAGGCTGCCCAGATTCTGAAGGCGGTGACCCACAAGCCCGAAGAATTCATTCGCAACCAGCGGGCTTATTTGCGTCTGCGCGCGGTGATCCGTCATCTTGACGCTGAAAAGGTCAGCCTTTCGCCGGAAATCCGCGATGACATTGCCAAAGAGCTTTGGGAAATCGCCCTTCTGGTCGAAGAAGGTGATCTTGCAAGTGCCATGGAACGCCTGCGCCGCGCGCAGGATCGTCTGGACGAGGCGATCCGCAACGGTGCCAGCCCGGAAGAGATCGACAAGTTGATGCAGGAAATGCGGCAGGCCCTTGCCGACTACATGCAACAGCTTGCCGAAGAGGCTCAGCGCAACCCCGACAGCCAGCTTTCGCAAAACATGGATGGCATGCAGATGTCGGGCGACCAACTGCAGCAGATGCTGGATGAATTGCAAAAGCTGATGGAAGAGGGCCGCACCGCCGAGGCGCAGGAACTGATGGAGATGCTTCGCCAACTGATGGAAAACATGCAGGTCACGCAAGGTCAGGGTCAAGGTCAAGGCCAGGGAAATCAGGCAATGCGTGACCTTGGCCAGACCTTGCGCGACCAGCAGGGCCTGTCGGACGATGCTTTCCGTGGCATGCAGGATGGGCAACAAGGCGGGCAGCAACCTGGCGAGCAGGGCGAAGGTGAGGGCCAGCCGAACGGTCAGGGCCTTGCCGAGCGCCAGCAGCAACTTCGGGATCGCTTGGGCCAGCTTGGTCGCGGCCAGCTTCCGGGCGAAGGCAGCGAACGGGGTGATGCGGGTCGCCGCGAGATGGACCGGGCGGGTCGTGCGATGCGAGAGGCCGAAGATGCCCTGCGCAATGGCGATTTGCCGGGGGCGCTTGACCGGCAGGCCGAAGCGATGGAAGCCCTGCGCGAAGGGATGCGCAATTTCGGCGAGGCTTTGGCCGAAGAACAGCGCCAACAACAGGACGGGGCTGATCAGGGTGAGGCCTTTGGCCGGGCCGACCCCAACAGCCAGCGTGATCCCTTGGGCCGCGAGCCGGGCGATTCGGCGCGCATCGGATCTGACCGCAACATGCTGCAGGGCGAGGATGTGTATCGCCGTGCGCAGGATCTGCTGGATGAAATCCGTCGCCGCACCGGCGACCAGCAGCGCCCTGAGGCCGAGCGTGATTACCTGCGGCGCCTGCTGGATATGTTTTGACCAATTGGCGGCTCAGACAGAGCCGCCGTGGTTCTAGCGCAGTCGCAGGTCGGTTTTCGCGTCAAACGCGAGCGCATGGGACGGATCAACTTGAATGCCGATGCGGTCGCCAAGCCGCACCTTTGGATCGTCACGAGACTCGATCACCAGTTTTTCGCCCGTTTCGGCGGTAAGGTGCAAATAGCTGACGCCGCCCAATGCTTCTGTCATCTCGACGCGATGCGTGCTGCCCTCGACCACAGATAAATGCTGCGGGCGCAGGCCGATGGTCACGGCCTGTCCGACATCCGGTAACCGCATCGACACAGCCATCAAGCCATTAAGACCGGGCGCAAGAACGTGTCCGGCAGAATTGACCGTCGCGGCAATGAAATTCATTGCAGGACTTCCGATGAACCCGGCAACAAACTTGTTGCTAGGGTCGTGATACAGTTCCAATGGCGCACCGACCTGTTCCACCCGGCCGGCGCGAAGGACCACGATCTTGTCGGCCAGCGTCATCGCCTCAACCTGATCATGGGTCACATAAATCATGGTGGCCCCGATTTCCCGGTGCAGACGCGCGATTTCCACCCGCATTTCCACCCTGAGTTCGGCATCGAGGTTGGACAGGGGTTCGTCAAACAGGAACACTTCAGGTCCGCGCACGATGGCCCGCCCGATCGCGACCCGCTGGCGTTGTCCGCCCGACAGGGCCTTTGGCTTGCGGGCAAGGTAGTCGTCCAGTTTCAGGATGCGTGACGCCTCGGCCACCTTGCGGTCGATGTCGATCTTTGGATGTCCTGTCATCTTCAGGCCGAAACCCATGTTCTCAGCGACCGTCATATGCGGGTAAAGTGCATAGGTTTGGAATACCATGGCGACGCCGCGCTCGGCCGGGTCCGCCTGTGTTACATCGCGCGCGCCGATCTTGATCGTGCCGCTGGTGGTTTCCTCAAGGCCCGCAACCATGCGCAACAACGTGGACTTGCCACAGCCGGACGGCCCGACAAAGACGCAGAACTCGCCGTCGTTGATCTCCAGATCCACGCCGTGGATCACCTGTACGTCGCCATAGCGTTTGACCACGCGGTTGAGCGTTACGCCTGTCATCTGGGTCTCCCTCCCTGTCAGTCCTGTTCCGGAAAGCGCCAGCTTTCCGCTTCGGCGGCGATTTGAGCCGCGCAATCCTGTAGTCGGCCGACTTCCGTTTCCAATGCCGTCACCGATGAGCGCGAGGTCGTCGAGGTGATGGACAAACCACCTAGCACGCGCCCGTTGCGTGCCAGGATTGGCACCGCACAACAGATGATGCCGGGCTCATGTTCTTCGCGGTCAAAGGCGTAACCACGGTCGCGAATCGCTGCCAGCTCGGCCCGCAGCTTCGCCGGGGTGTCGAGCGTGTGGTCGGTAAAGCGGTGAAAGGACTGGCGGTCGATGGCGGCATCGACAGCGGCCTTGGGCATGAAAGCCAGCATCGCCTTGCCCACGCCCGTACAATAGGCCGGGCCGACTTTTCCGGCCTGACTGAACATCTCGACCGGTTTGGCAGCGTTGCGTTTGTCCACATAAAGAACCTGCCCCTGATCCATCTGGGCCAGATGGACCGTTTCACCGGTCAGGGCTGCCAAGCTGCTGATAAAAGGGCGTGCCAGAGGCGCAAGCGAGCTTTGCGCCCATGCGGCATGCGCCAACCGGACCAGCCTGACGCCCAAAGCGTAGGTGCCGCGATCCGGGTCGAAGGTCAGCATGCCCTGATGCGTCAGCGTTTGCAAAAACCGGTACAGCGTGGCTTTCGGATAGGGCGATTTTTCAAGCAGATCGGAAAAGCGTGCGGGTTTGCCATGGCTAGCCACCATGTCCAGCACATCCAGTGCTTTGCCAACGGTTCCGTCGGCGTGTCCCTCGCTTCCCATGCGCGCCTCCCCAGCGTGACTGTTGACATGCATAACGATAGCGGACATAGTTTTCAACATTCAAGACTAAGTTTCAAATAATGGAACCAAAGGGAGGAAACCATGGTCCATCTTGCGAAGGGTGCGCTTGCCCTGACAGCGGCGCTGTTGCTTTCAACGGCCGCGTCGGCGCAGCAGCGCGTTCTGAAATACAATGCTGACTTTGACCCGATTCCGCTGGCAGCGTTCGAGGCCTTGATCGCAGATTTCGAAGCGGCCAATCCGGATGTGGATGTGCAGCTGAACAATTTTGATCACGAAGGCTACAAGACCGCGATCCGCAACTTCCTGACCGCAGATGCGCCCGATCTGGCCAACTGGTACGCCGGAAACCGCATGGCCCCGTTTGTGGCGGCCGGGCAGTTCCAGGACGTGTCGGATGTATGGGAAGCGAACGGCCTGTCGGAAAGCCTTTCCTCGGCCAAGGCGTCGATGACCATGGACGACAAACAGTGGGGCGTCCCCTACACCTATTACCAGTGGGGCATTTACTTCAACCGAGACGCCTACAAGGCCGCCGGCGTTGAAGAGCCCAAATCGTGGGACGAATTCGTGTCCAACTGCGAAAAGTTCAAAGCGGCTGGCATTGACTGCATCACGACCGGATCCAAGGCCTTGTGGCCCCTCGCCGGGATTTTCGACTACCTGTCGCTGCGTACCAATGGCTACGAATGGCACATGGACCTGACCGCCGGCAAAGTGGAATGGACGGATCAAAAGGTGCGCGATGTGTTTGCCGAATGGGCAAAGATCCAGCCCTACACAACAGCAAACCATGCTGCGATTGACTGGGAAGATGCCGCCGCGATCTTCATTCAGGGCAAAGCCGCGAATTACGTCATGGGCAACTTCGCCGTTGGCAACTTCAAGCAAGGTGGCATGACCAACGACAACCTTGGGTTCATGGTGTTCCCGGAAATCACACCGGGCCTGCCACGGGCCGAAGAAGCGCCGACCGATACCATCCACATCCCCGCCGGTGCGAAGAATGTCGATGATGCCAAGAAGTTCCTTGCCTTTGTTGCAAGCGCCGATGTGCAGACCAAGTTGAACGCGGCCTTGTCGCAACTGCCGACCAACAAGAACTCGTCGGTGCCTGCGGATGACCCGTATCTCGTCGGCGGTTTCGAATCGCTGTCGAATGCCTATGCCCTCGCACAGTTCTTTGACCGTGACGCCCCGGCCGAGATGGCGAAGGCAGGCATGGAAGGGTTCCAGGAGTTTCTCGTGAAGCCTGAAAATCTGGATGCGATCCTTGACCGGCTGGAAAAAGCCCGCGCACGGATCTATCGCTGACAGAACAGAACAGGGCGGGGCGCTGCGGCTGCCCCGCCCATCCTTTCCGACGACATAGTGTCGGAGTTTCCTTTCGAAAAATGGGGGCGCGAATGTCCGCACTGTGGAAAGCGAACCAGCGCAAGATTGCGCCTTGGCTGTTTCTGGCCCCCGGCCTTTTGATGTTCATGGTCTATGTGATCATCCCGATCTTCCAGTCGATCTGGATCAGCTTTTACGATTGGGACGGACTGGGAGAGGCCCGGTGGATCGGCACCGCGAACTATGTCGAATTGGCGGATGATCACGCCTTCTACACCTCTTTGAAAAACAACGTGATCTGGCTGGCCCTGTACATGCTGGCGGTGCCGGCCGGGCTGATGATTGCGATCTTCCTCAATCAGACGATTGCCGGGATGCGGCTGTACAAGTCGCTTTTCTTTTTCCCCTTTGTGATTTCTCAGGTTGTCGTCGGCCTGATGTTTTCGTGGTTCTATGCGCCGAATTTCGGCCTGTTCTACAATTTCATCGAATGGCTGACGGGCCGTGGGATCGCGATTCTCGCCGAAGATCGCTTTGTGACCTATGGGATCATCGCCGCAGGGCTTTGGCCCCAGATTGCCTATGTGATGATCCTGTATCTCACGGGTCTGAACAATGTGGCCCCCGATCAGGTCGAGGCCGCCCGGCTGGATGGCGCCAAGGGCTGGCGGATGCTGTGGTATGTCATCTTGCCGCAACTGCGACCGGCCACTTTTATTGCTGTGGTGGTGACGGTCATCGGCGCATTGCGCAGCTTTGATCTTGTGTCGATCATGACGAATGGCGGTCCGTTCGGGTCGTCGCGGGTGCTGTCCTATTACATGTATGAACAGGCCCTGTCGGAATATGGCTACCGCATGGGCTATGGCGCCGCCATCGCCGTGGTGCTGTTCGCGATCATGATGATTTTCATCTCGGGCTTCATCTGGAAGATGTGGCGCGACGAAACGGAGCGTTGAGCCATGTTTCCCCGTCCAATTGACCAACTCTCTGCCCCCACCCAGACGCTCTACAAGATTGCGGTTCCGGTCGCGCTGCTCATGTGGTTGCTGCCGCTTTTGGGTGTGGCACTGACGTCGGTGCGCCCGGCATCGGATCTGGCGCAGGGCAACTATTTCGGCTTGCCCTCGGCCTTGGCCTTCGAGAATTACGCATTGGTGTTCAAGAATACACCGATGTTGCAGTACATGCTCAATTCATTCTGGGTGACGATCCCGACAGTGATTGGCGCCGTGTCGCTGTCTTGCATGACGGGCTTTGCCCTTGCGATCTACAAATTCCCGTCCAACCTGATCGTATTCTTCATGTTCGTCGCGGGCAATTTTGTGCCCTTCCAGATTTTGATGGTGCCGGTGCGCGACCTGACGCTCAGCCTTGGCATGTATAACACCTGGTATGGGCTGGCGTTGTTCCACATCGCCTTTCAAACTGGTTTCTGCACCTTGTTCATGCGCAACTTCATAAAATCATTGCCATTCGAGTTGGTCGAGGCCGCACGCGTCGAAGGCGTGGCCGAGTGGCGGATCTTCTGGTTCATCGTGATCCCGCTGATGCGACCGGCGATTGCGGCACTGTCGGTTCTGGTGTTCACCTTTATCTGGAACGACTTCTTCTGGGCCACGGTTCTGACCACCAGTGCGGCCACGCAACCGGTCACGGCGGGCCTGTCATCGCTGAACGGGCAGTGGATTGCGCAGTGGCATCTGGTTTCGGCGGGGTCGATCCTTGCGGCCCTGCCGCCGGTGCTGATGTTTTTTCTGATGCAAAAGCACTTCATCGCAGGGCTGACACTGGGAGCGGTCAAGTGAGGCATTGGCGGGTTGATGCGGGCCAGCAAACCATTGCCCTGACAACGTCCGGTGGCATTCCGCTGGTGATTTACTGGGGGGCACGGCTTCCTGCGTCCGAAGATCTGGCACAGCTTGCCGCATCCGCACGGCATGACCTGACCGGCGGTATGATCGACGCGCTGCCCCACTTGACACTGACGCCCGAGTCCGGCCGCGCCTTCAACGGCCAGCCGGGGCTGATCTGTGCCGAAGCCGATGGCACGCCGTTGCATCCGGTGTTCGTCTTTGACCATGCCGAGCAGGCGATTGATCGCCTGAAGTTGGTCAGTCATGGTAACGGCCTGACCCTGATCCATCGCATTGCGGCGCAGAAGACCTGGGTTTTCATCTTGCAAACCACCCTGACGGCAGACCGGGACATTCGTGTGCACTGGCTGTCGGCACCCGTACTTCCGGCACCGCAGGCGGCCAGCCAGATGATTGATGTGCATGGCCGCTGGGTGCGTGAGTTTCATCTGAACACCGTGCCCTGGACGCCCGGCATCCGTGCGCGTGAATCGCGCACCGGGCGGTCGGGCCATGAACATCCACCCTATCTGATCCTGCCCGAAACCGGCTGCACCAATACCCAAGGGTCAGCTTTCGCGCTGCACTACGCCTGGTCGGGCGGGCACAGGATGCTGGCCGAAGAATTGCCGGATGGCCGTCGTCAGGTGCAGTTCGGGGCGCCATTGGGGGCGGAAACGCGGCCCGCCCGGCGTTTTGAAACGGCCGAGCTGGTGGCCATCCATTCCACCACGGGGTTGAATGGCGTTGCCGCAGCGTTTCAGCACGATATCCGCGACCGGGTGGTATCATGGCCCAACCCGACCCGACCGCGTCCGGTGCACTACAATTGTTGGGAAGCGATATACTTCAAACATACCCTGTCCGATCTGTCCGAAATTGCCGATCGCGCCGCCGCCTTGGGGGCCGAGAGGTTTGTCCTCGATGACGGCTGGTTCGGGCGGCGGTACGATGACACAACGTCTCTGGGTGACTGGACCGTTGATCGCACCAAATGGCCGGACGGGTTGCATCCGCTGATTGCCCACGTTCATTCCAGGGGCATGACCTTCGGCCTGTGGTTCGAACCAGAGATGATCAACCCGGACTCTGATCTGTTCCGCGCCCATCCCGACTGGATGCTGGGGCCAGCGGATCAGGTGACCGGGCGGCATCAGATGGTTCTGGACCTGTCGAAACCCGAAGTGAGGAATCACCTGTTCAATGCGGTGTCAGCGATCCTGACCGAATATGACATCGACTATGTCAAATGGGACCACAACCGCCTGTTGCCGGTGGTGGACAGTGCCCAGACCCACGGATCCTATGACCTGTTCGACCGGCTGCGGACTGCGCACCCGGATGTGGAAATCGAAAGCTGTGCATCCGGGGGGGGGCGGATTGATGCTGGCATCCTTGCGCGCACGCACCGCGTCTGGCTGTCCGATTGCATAGACGCCGAGGAACGCCTGCGGATGCAACACGACGCCGCGCTGTTCCTGCCGTCTTGTGTGACCGGTAGCCATGTCGGCGCACTGCACAGCCACACGACAGGTCGGGCTTTGCCGATGTCGTTCCGGGCATGGGTTGCGGCGCAGCGTCACTTTGGCTTTGAAATGGACCCGCGCAGTCTGACCGAGCAAGAGGCCGCGACGCTTGCCGACGTGACAGCATGGTACAAGGCCAACCGGGGCTGGATGATGGCGGGCACCATCCTGCGGCTGGACAGCGCCGACGCGACGGTGACGGCCGAAATGCAATTGGCGTCGGATGGCGCGCGTTTTGTTCTGTTCGCCGGGCAGGCCGCGCAGACCGTGCAGATCCTGCCGCGTCCCTTGCGGCTGACGGGGCTTGACCCTGACGCGAGCTACCGTATCACGCTGCGCAATACGGTGGACAAACCGCCACAATCGCGCGGACCCAATGCGCTGAAAGAGGGGCCGCTGACGCTGACGGGTCGTGCGCTTATGGGGCAGGGGGTACTCTTGCCCGTCGCATGGCCCGCAACGATGTGGGTTTTGGAAGGAGAGCGGATTTGACGCCCGACTGGATCGCCGTTGATTGGGGAACATCCAACCTTCGTGTCTGGGCGATGGGGCGAGAGGGCATCACAGCGCAGGCCGCATCGGATGATGGTATGGGTCGGCTGTCTCGTGATCAGTTTGAACCGGCACTCTTGTCGCTGATCTCGGCTTGGCTCGGGCCAAAAGTCACACCCGTCATTGCCTGCGGCATGGTTGGCAGTCGCCAAGGCTGGTTCGAGGCCCCTTATCGTGCCGTGCCAAGCACGCCGCTGGATTTCACAGGCTTGGTCCGGGTGCCGGTGAAAGATCCACGCATCACCGTGCACATCGCACCTGGTCTGAAGCAGGCAAAACCGGCCGATGTGATGCGGGGCGAGGAAACCCAGATTGCCGGCGCACTTGCGCTCTACCCCGGCTTTGACGGCGTGATGTGTCTGCCCGGCACCCATTCAAAATGGGCGCAGATCAGCGCAGGCGAAGTGGTCAGTTTCCAGACCTTCATGACAGGTGAACTGTTCGGACTTTTGTCGGAACATTCGGTTCTGCGGCATGGCATGGCGGGCAAGGGCTGGGATGATGCGGCGTTTGATCAAGGGCTGTCCGACGCTTTGTCGCGCCCGGATCGGATCGGAGCATATCTGTTCACACTGCGCGCGGAAGGTCTGATTGCAGATCTGCCACCGGCTGCCGCGCGGGCACGACTATCCGGCCTGTTGATCGGTATCGAACTGGCTGCGGCCAAACCATATTGGCTAGGCCAGCCCATCACCTTGATTGGTGCCGAAGATCTGTGCCACAGATATGCCCGTGCCTTGTCGGCGCAAGCCGTCACGGCACGCGTGCTTCCTGCCACCGAATGTACACTTGCGGGTCTTGCCAGTTTGGCCCGCCAGCTGGAGTACGTCACATGACCCATCGCAATCTTATTGCTATCCTGCGCGGGATCACCCCACCCGATGCTGTGCCTGTGGCCGAAGCCCTTGTGGCCGCCGGGATTACCCGCATCGAAGTGCCGCTGAATTCGCCGCATCCGATGACCTCGATTGCGGCGATGGCCAAGGCGCTGCACGGTCTTGCCCAGATTGGCGCTGGGACGGTCCTGACGGTGCGCGATGTGCAAGAGGTGCAGGATGCCGGTGGCACGTTGATTGTGTCGCCGAACTGCGATCCCGAGGTGATTGCCGCCACGAAGGCGCGGGGCATGGACAGCTGGCCCGGTGTGATGACTCCGACCGAGTGTTTTGCCGCGTTGAAAGCCGGGGCCGACGGGCTCAAGATCTTTCCAGCCTCGCTGATCGGGACCGAAGGGGTCAAGGCATTCAGGGCCGTGCTTCCCCGTGCGACGCAAGTTTATGCGGTGGGGGGGGCGGGCGCGCAGAATTTTTCCGACTGGATCAAGGCCGGGGTCAACGGCTTTGGCATAGGCACGGCCCTGTATATCCCCGGTCTGTCGGCGGACGAGGTTTCCAGCCGTGCCCGAACCATTGTCAAAGCCTATGACGAGGCCCGGCCATGATCTTTGACGACCGGCCCTGCGCGCTTGGCGAAGGTCCGCTTTGGCATCCGCTTCGGGGCCAGCTGTTTTGGTTCGACATCACCGGCCGTCGGTTGCTGTCGCGCAACGACGATGGCCCTCAGGAATGGCATTTTGCCGATATGGTCAGTGCGGCGGGTTGGGTCAGCCATGACGAATTGCTGATCGCATCCGAGCGGGCGCTGTTCCGATTCAATATTGCGACCGGGGCAAAAACTCATGTGAAGGCGTTGGAGGTAGAAACCTCGGCCACCCGGTCGAACGATGGCCGGGCCGACCCACAGGGGGGATTCTGGATTGGCACCATGGGAAAAGCCGCCGAACCGGGGCTGGGGTCGATCTGGCGATACTACCGTGGAGAGCTGCGCCGTCTGTACCCCGACATCACCATTTCGAACGCGATCTGCTTTTCCCCCGATGGCCGCACGGCGCATTTCACCGACACCGCAACTGGGCGGGTGATGCGGGTTGGTCTGGACGCTGAAGGCTGGCCCGTCGGGCAGCCGGAAACCTATCTTGACCTGATGGCCGAGGGCCTGCATCCCGACGGCGCGGTGATCGCTGCGGACGGCAGTCTGTGGCTGGCACAATGGGGGGCCGCGCGGGTGGCGAATTATGCGCCTGATGGCCATTTCCTGCGCGCGGTGGCCTTTGATGCGCCGCATACTTCCTGCCCCGCGTTTGGCAGCGACACGCTGTATTGCACAACTGCCCTGCAAGGGATGGATGCCAAAGCCCGCGCGGCTTTCCCCAAAGCCGGCATGACCTTTGCCGTCCAAGGCGTCGCCCTGGGGCAAAAAGAACATCAGGTGATCCTATGAAACGCACTTTGGGCGTTTGCTATTACCCCGAACACTGGCCGGAAGCGCAATGGGAGGAAGACGCCACAAGGATGGCGGCACTTGGCCTGACTTGGGTGCGGATCGGCGAATTTGCCTGGGCGAGGATGGAGCCGGTTCCGGGCACCTATGACTGGGGATGGTTGGACCGCGCGGTTGACACCTTGGGTCGCCACGGGTTGCAGGTGGTGCTGGGCACACCCACGGCCACGCCTCCACGCTGGATGATCGACCGCCACCCCGACATGCTGGCCGTCGATGCGCAGGGGCGGACGCGCAGATTCGGGTCTCGCCGCCACTACGATTTCTCGCATGCCGGTTATCGCCGCGACTGTGCGCGCATCGTGCAGGCGATGGCCGAACGCTATGGCCGCAACCCGCATGTGGCGGCATGGCAGACTGACAATGAATACGCCTGCCATGATACGGTGCTGTCCTATTCTCCGGCTGCCCAGTCCGCTTTCCGCGACTGGTGCGCGCAGCGATATCAGTCCACCGATGCGCTGAACCGGGCCTGGGGCAATGTATTCTGGTCGATGGACTACATGCAGTTTGACGATATCGGCCTGCCGAACCTGACAGTGACAGAGGCAAATCCCGCGCATGTCATGGCGTTCCGTCGGTTTGCGAGTGATGAGGTCGCAAGCTTCAACCGTCTGCAAACTGATATCATCCGAAAACACTCGGACGCACCGATTGCCCATAACTACATGGGTCGGGTGACGGATTTTGACCACTTCGACGTGGGCGCTGATCTGGATATCGCGTCATGGGACAGCTATCCGCTGGGTTTTCTGTCCGACCGGCTGGAGGTGTCGCCGGAACACAAGCGCCGGTTTGTCCGGCAGGGCGATCCTGATCTGCAAGCCTTTCACCACGATCTGTATCGCGCGGTGGGGCGGGGTCGGTGGTGGATCATGGAACAGCAACCCGGCCCGGTGAACTGGGCGCCCTACAACCCCGACCCGTTGCCCGGCATGGCACGGCTCTGGGCGTGGGAGGCCTTTGCCCACGGGGCCGAGGCCGTGTGTTATTTCCGCTGGCGTCAGGCCCCGTTTGCGCAGGAACAAATGCACGCGGGCCTGTTGCGGCCAGACAGCGTGGCAGCCCCCGCGCATGACGAGGCGGCGACGGTGGCGGCCGAGCTGACCGCCATGCCGGATCAGGGCACCGCGCGGGCAGATGTTGGACTCGTGTTCGATTATGCGTCGGCCTGGGCATGGCAGACACAACCGCAAGGCCGTGATTTTGATTACTTCCGGCTGGTGTTCCACATCTATAAAGGTTTGCGTCGTCTGGGCCTGAACGTCGATATCCTGCCCCCTGACACCGCAGATTTGGCGGCCTATCCACTGGTCCTGGCCCCCGGTGTGGCCACTTTGTCAGAGGCCTTTCTGTCGGCCCTGACAGTGCACAAAGGACAAAGCATCATCGGTCCGCGCAGCAACTGCAAAACGATTGAATTCGCAACGCCGGTGCCTCTGCCGCCGAACCTGCCGGGATTGCAGGCCACGGTGATGCGGGTGGAAAGCTTGCCGCCGGATGTGCCTGTGCCGCTGGTAGCCGGTGGAAATCTGCTGCACTGGCGCGAAAAGCTGGAAACGACGGCGCGTGTGGTGGAAGTGGCGGGTGATGGTTTTCCCGCCCTGATTGGTGCGGGTGGGCTGCAGTATCTGGCCGGTTGGCCGGATGAGGTGGCGCTGGACCGGATCCTGACCGCCGCATGTCACCGTGCCGGGTTGGAGGTGGACCCGCTTCCCGAAGGGCTGCGCAAGCGGGACAGTGACACGCACCGCTTTTGGTTCAATTACAATCCGGTTCCGGTGGAATGGGCGGGCGTCACGATCCAGCCCGCAGGCGTGCATTGGATGGCGTTGTAACCGCCCTTTACTTCGTCGGCTTGCACCATCAGAACGGCTCGGCAGAACTGCGGGGCCGAGATGTTTGAAGTCACAACCGATCTTGTTACCCTGTTGATGCTTGCGGCGTTTCTTGCCGGTTTTATCGATTCCATCGCAGGCGGTGGCGGGCTGATTTCCGTGCCGGCCCTTCTGTTGGCAGGTGCATCCCCGGTCGAGACGCTGGCCACAAACAAATTGCAAGGCACCTTTGGTGCCGGGACCGCCATGCTGAGCTATGCCCGCGCGGGGCATGTCCGGTTGCGCGATCAGTTTGGCATGGCGGCGGTCAGTGCGCTATCCGCTGCGGGGGGTGCATTGATCGCCCATCTGATCCCGGCCGAGGTGTTGCGTGTGGCCATGCCGGTTGTGCTGGTGGCGGTCGCTGTGTTTTTTGCCATCAAGCCGGGATTGACCGATCAGGACAAGGTGCAGCGGATGGCGCCGGGATTATTTACCTTTACCGCCGTGCCCCTGATCGCCGCCTATGACGGCTTTTTCGGACCGGGGACTGGCAGCTTTTTCATGCTCGGGTTCATTCTGCTGGCAGGATATGGGGTGCTGAAGGCGACGGCCCATACCAAGCTGTTGAATTTCGCCTCAAACATTGGCGCGCTGGCTGTCTTTGCCTTTTCGGGGGCAACATGGTGGGCGGTTGGCTTTGCCATGGCATTGGCGCAGATTGCAGGGGCGGCCTTGGGGGCGCGGCTTGCGATGCGCATTGGCGCCAGGCTGATCAAACCGTTGCTGGTGACCACATCAACCCTGATGGCAGCCAGGCTGCTGTGGCAGGTCTGGGGTTAGCACGGTAGCAAGCTGCGTGGACGAAAAGCTGCGTGCCGGGCCAAGTTTGGTTGGCGAATGCTCAGGTGCCCCAATCCGCCGCCTGCATTTCGCGCAGCCTGCTTGCGGTCCGTTCAAATTCAAAGGCGCCTGTGCCTTCGATGTACAGCCGTTCGGGTTCATCGGCGGCCGAACAGATCAACCTGACGCGCGCCTCGTACAAGGCGTCAATCAAGGTGACAAAACGCTTTGCTTCGTTGTAGTTTCCCGCGGATAGCTGCGGGATGTCCTCAAGGATCAGCACGCGGATCGCGCTTGCGATGGCAAGAAAGTCTGCTGAACCCAGCGGTCTTGCGCACAGTTCCCAGAACGTTGCCCGACCGATGCCATTGGCAAAATGGGGAAGTTCAACCTCGCGCCCGTTGACAGGCAACCGTAACGGCGCGCCGGCTGTTCCGCCGGTCAGATCGGCCCAAATGGCGTTGATCTCGCCGCGGACCTTGCCTGCCGGATGGAAATAGACCTGCGCACCGGCAAGCCGATGCTGGCGGTAGTCGTTCGGGCTTTCCAGTTCGTGGATGGTCAACCGGTCGCGCAGCATGGCGATGAATGGCAAAAACAGAGCCCGGTTCAACCCGTTCTGGTACAGATCTTCGGGTGGCCGGTTCGAAGTGGTGATGATGACCACGCCTGCGGCAAACAGCTTTTCAAACAACCGGCCCACAATCATCGCGTCTGTGATGTCGGTGATCTGCATTTCATCGAAGGCCAGCAGTCGGGTGTCCTTGATGATGGCATCTGCGACCGGGGCAATCGGATCTTCGACACCACGTTTTCGGGCGGCATGCATCCCGTGGTGGATGTCCTGCATGAACGCGTGGAAATGCACGCGGCGTTTCTGGGTGATGGCGGTGGCGTCGCTGAACAGATCCATCAGCATGGATTTGCCGCGTCCGACGCCACCCCAAAGGTAAAGACCCTTTGGTGGGGTCAATGGCTTGGCGAACAATCCTGCGAACAGCCCGGTTCGCCGCGTGGCATTCTGTTCCAGCCACAGGCGCAGGCTTTCCATCTGCGGCAAGACGGCATGCTGTGCCGGATCAGGGCGCAGGGTGCCGGCCACTACACGGGCCTCATAAATCTCGGACAGGGTTTGACGCATGGTTTTGTATACAACGGTATGCGGACAATTGGCAACGGGTCGAGGGCATGGATTACAGCTTGTGGGGTGGAATCAAAACGGTTTGACTGGGGAAAAGGGATACAGGGGGTGGACATGACGGAATGGTGGCGTGGATCTGTGACCTATCAAGTCTATCCACGGTCGTTTCAGGACTCGGATGGCGACGGTATCGGTGATCTGCCGGGTATCACGGCCCGCCTGCCCCACCTTGCGGCGTTGGGCGTGGATGCGGTCTGGCTGTCGCCGGTGTTCAAAAGCCCGATGGCGGATATGGGCTATGATGTGTCGGACTACACAGATGTGGACCCCTTGTTTGGCACTCTTGCGGACTTCGACGCCTTGGTGTCTCGGGCACATGCGCTTGGTCTGAAGGTCATCATTGATCAGGTGATTTCTCACAGCTCGGATCAGCATCCGCACTTCAGGGAAAGCCGGACAAGCCGCGACAATGCCAAAGCGGATTGGTATGTCTGGGCCGATGCGGGTGCCGATGGCAGTCCGCCGAACAACTGGTTGTCGGTGTTTGGGGGCAGTGCGTGGGAATGGGATGCGCGCAGGCGGCAGTATTTCCTGCACAATTTCCTGCCATCGCAGCCTGACTTCAACTTTCACAACCCGCAGGTGCAGGATTGGGCGCTGTCGGTTCTTCGCTTTTGGCTGGAGCGTGGCGTGGATGGCTTCCGGCTGGATACCGTAAACTACTATTTCCATGACGATAAATTGCGGTCCAACGGGCCGATGCCGACACAGGACAATCGACCGCCGGTCAACCCCTATGAAATGCAGGACCACAGGTTTTCGAAATCCAGACCCGAGAATTTGGGCTGGCTGGAACGGATGCGGGCGCTGACAGAGGAATATCCGGACCGGACCATGGTCGGCGAAGTCGGCGATGCGCCATGGCGCAACGTGCAGATCATGGCGGACTACACCCGGCCTGGGCGTCTGCACATGGCCTATAGTTTCGACATGCTGGGGCCAGAGTTCACGGCGGCGCATTTTCGCGAAAAGATCGAAGGGTTCTTTCAGGGGGCGCCGGATGGCTGGCCGATGTGGGCGTTTTCCAACCATGACGTGATCCGCCATGCGACACGCTGGGCCGATCATGGAACGCAAGGTGCGGTTGCCAGGCTGGCGGCTGCGATGTTGTTGACGTTCGAAGGCTCGATCTGCCTGTATCAGGGCGAGGAGGCCGGGCAGGTCGAAACCGACATTTTGTATGAAGAATTGACCGATCCGCCGGGGATACGGTTCTGGCCCGACTACAAGGGCCGCGATGGCTGTCGCACGCCCATGGTGTGGGATTCGTCGGAACATGGCGGGTTTTCCACCGTGAAACCCTGGCTGCCGGTCAAGCTCCCGCAACTGGCGCGCAATGTGGCGGCCCAGGACGGATTGATGGGGTCCGTGCTTGAATTCTACCGCGAGATGCTGGCCTTCCGAAAGGCAACGCCTGCCTTGCGCACCGGTCGGACGCGGTTCTTTGATGTGCCCGAGCCGGTGCTGGCCTTTGCGCGCGGCGACGGGCTGGCCTGCGTGTTCAACCTGTCGCCTCGGCCGGTGGTGCTGGCGGCGACGGGGGCGATCTTGGACGCCGCTCCGCGCCATGCGGCGCATCTGGAGACCGGGCGGCTGATGCTGGGGCCGAACGGCTTTGCATTTCTGTGCCCGGATGGGGCCCTGAGCCTCAGCGCAAGCTGAGCTTGCGGTGAATGCGCCCGACAATCTCGCCGTTTCTCAGCGCATAGCCCGGCTCTGACCCGATATCGGTGAAGCCGAGGCGGACATAGTAGGCGAGGCCGTGCGTGTTGTCTGCGCGGATGGTGGCAAATATCTCGGTGATCCCCTTGGCTGCGCACAGGGCGCGGGTCTGGGCAAACAGCGCGCTGCCGATGCCTTTGGCCTGCGCGCCCGGGTCAACGAATGTGCCGATATGGGCTTCGCCGTCGTCCCAGCCGACCGACTGCCAACCGACCACCTGGCCAGAGGCTTCGGCAACAACGCAGGTAAGGCTGTCAACGCCTTCGATGTAGCGGCAGCTTATCATTTCGCCCGTCAGGGGGATCTGGTGCGCGGTTGTGCCGCCGATCGCTATGATCTGGTTCAGGATCGCGGCCATGGCGGCACCGTTATGAGGCGTGGCTGGGCGGATCATCCTGCGGCGAACTCCTCTCGCGCATAGCCTTGCAGGTAAAGAAGGGCGGTCAGGTCGCCGTGGTTCACCCGCAGATCGCATTGCGCGGCGACCGATGGTTTGGCGTGCAGCGCCACGCCTGCGCCAGCGCGGGTCAGCATGGCAAGATCATTGGCCCCGTCGCCCACCGCGATGGCATCGTCGGGGGTGAGTCCAAGCCGCGCGGTGATCTGGTTCAGCGCGTCCAGCTTGGCTTGCTTGCCAAGGATAGGGTCGGCGACATGGCCTGTCAGCTTGCCGTTTTCGATCAACAAGGTATTGGCGCGGTTCTCGTCAAACCCAAGAACGCTCGCAATCCGGGCGCTAAAGGCGGTGAAACCTCCCGAGACCAGAGCCGCATAAGCGCCATTCGCGCGCATGGTGGCCAGCAGCGCGGGGCCGCCGGGCATCAGGGTGATACGGTCGCGGATCACGCCATCAATGACGTTGGCGGGCAGGTCCTTCAGCAACCCGACCCGTTCGCGCAAGGCCGCTTCGAAATCCAATTCGCCATTCATCGCACGGGCGGTGATGCTGGCCACATAGGCGCCGACGCCCGCCTCATCGGCCAGCTCGTCGATACATTCCTGTTGGATCATCGTACTATCCATGTCGGCGATCAGCAGACGTTTGCGGCGGTTGGCGGTGGATTGAACCGCCAGATCTATGCCAAGACCCTGGAGCCCGCCCCAGACGTCCCACAGATTGGCAGGCATGGACTCAAGCGGGAATTCGGCTGCCACACCGGGGTCAAGCCAGACCGCATCACCGCCGCCCCACGCATTGCGAAGCGACTCGACCGTTGTGCGGTCAAGGATCGGGGTTTGCGGGTTCGTCAGAAGAGTGGCCGTGAACATGGGCAAGCTGTCCGTTAGACAAAGGCGCGTCGTTTTCGCGCGGTGTTGCGCCGCTTTACGACGATTTTTCCCCTTGTGCCAGAGGTGGTGGATCTGTAATTGCGGCCTTGGGACACCCTTCCCCAACGAAGGGCATTTATCTGTGAGGATACCATGGCTGATCTGATCGCCCCGGCGTTGCGCCCGGCTAACCCGCGCTTTTCCTCTGGCCCTTGTGCCAAGGTTCCCGGCTTTTCCCTTGATATGCTTGAGGACGCGCCTTTGGGCCGCTCGCACCGTGCCGCTGTCGGCAAGGCCAAGTTGAAGGAAGCCATCGATTTGACCCGCGAAATCCTTGGCGTGCCTGCCGATTACCGCATTGGCATCGTCCCCGGTTCGGATACCGGCGCGGTGGAGATGGCGATGTGGTCGCTGTTGGGCGCGCGACCGGTGGAAATGCTGGCGTGGGAATCCTTTGGCGATGGCTGGGTCACGGATGTGGTCAAGCAGTTGAAGCTGGATGCCGTGGTGAAAAAGGCCCCCTATGGCCAGATCGTGGATCTTGCGACTGTCGATTTTGACAAGGACGTGGTGTTCACCTGGAACGGCACGACCAGCGGTTGCCGTCTGCCGAACGCCGATGCCATTCCGGCGGATCGGACGGGGCTGACCATATGCGATGCCACGTCGGCGGCCTTTGCGATGGAGATGGACTGGGCCAAATTGGATGTGGTGACCTTTTCCTGGCAAAAGGTTCTGGGCGGTGAAGGCGCGCATGGCATGCTGATCCTGTCGCCCCGCGCGGTGGAACGGCTGGAAAGCTATACACCGGCTTGGCCGCTGCCCAAGATTTTCCGCCTGACAGCCAAGGGCAAGCTGATCGAGGGGATTTTTGTCGGCGAGACGATAAACACGCCGTCGATGCTGGCTGTGGAAGACTATCTTGTGGCACTGAAATGGGCCAAATCGGTCGGCGGTCTGACAGGATTGGTGGACCGCGCGGCGGCCAATGCCCGTGTTGTCTGGGACTTCTGTGCCGACAACCCGTGGTTGCAAAATCTGGCGGAGACGCCACAGATCGCCTCGACGACCAGCGTTTGCCTGAAATTTTCCGATGCACGGATCAAGGATGGCGAGGCTTTTGCCAAGGCTGTGGCCAAGCGTCTGGAAAAGGCCGGTGTTGCCTTGGATATCGGCGCCTATCGCGATGCGCCTGCTGGGTTGCGGATCTGGTGTGGATCGACAGTGGAAACCGCCGATGTGCAAGCCTTGATGCCATGGATTGCCCATGCCTTTGAGGCCGAGATCGCAGCTCAGGCCTGATTTTCCGGGGCGCGCGTGTCGTGCGCCTCACCTCCCATCATTTTAGTGCGTGCGCGTGGTCGCACCGTAGCCAAAGGAATACCCCCATGGCCCCCAAGGTTCTTGTCTCTGACGAACTGTCTGAAACCGCTGTCCAGATCTTCCGCGACCGCGGTGTCGAAGTTGACTACATGCCGAAGCTCGGTAAGGACAAAGAGGCGCTAGCCGCCATCATCGACCAATATGACGGTTTGGCCATTCGCTCGGCCACAAAGGCAACTGAAAAGCTGCTGGAAAAAGCGACGCGTTTGAAGGTGATCGGCCGCGCCGGAATTGGTGTCGACAACGTCGATATTCCGGCCGCGTCAAAAAAGGGTGTCATCGTGATGAACACGCCCTTCGGCAATTCGATCACCACCGCCGAACATGCGATAGCGATGATGTTTGCGGTGGCGCGCCAGATCCCCGAAGCCAATACCAGCACCCATGCAGGCAAATGGGAAAAATCCAAGTTCATGGGCGTGGAGTTGTTCAACAAGACCCTTGGTGTGATCGGGGCCGGCAACATCGGTGGTATCGTCTGCGACCGCGCGGTTGGCCTGAAGATGAAGGTTGTGGCCTACGACCCGTTCTTGTCGGAAGAGCGCGCCAAGTCGTTGGGCGTGACCAAGGTCGAACTGGATGATCTGCTGGCACGTGCAGATTTCATCACTTTGCATGTTCCGCTGACCGACAAGACTCGCAATATCCTGAGCCGCGAAAATCTGGCCAAGACCAAAAAGGGCGTGCGCATCATCAACTGCGCCCGTGGCGGTTTGATCGACGAGGCTGCCTTGGCCGAAGCCCTGAAAGCGGGCCATGTGGCGGGGGCCGCACTTGATGTGTTCGAGGTGGAACCGGCGATTGAAAATCCGCTGTTCAACCTGCCGAATGTGGTGGTCACGCCGCACCTTGGCGCCTCAACAACCGAAGCGCAGGAAAACGTGGCCCTGCAAGTGGCCGAACAGATGTCTGACTATCTTCTGACCGGGGCTGTGTCGAACGCGCTGAACATGCCGTCGGTCACCGCAGAAGAGGCCGCCGTCATGGGGCCGTGGATCAAACTGGCTGGCCATCTGGGTGCCTTCATCGGTCAAATGACGGACGAACCGATCAAGGCGATCAACATCCTTTACGATGGCTCGGTCACCGAGATGAACCTTGCCGCCCTGAATTGTGCGGCGATTGCCGGTGTGATGAAGGCGCAGAACCCGGATGTGAACCTTGTTTCGGCCCCGATCGTCGCGAAAGAGCGGGGCATTCAGGTTTCGACCACCCGGCAAGACAAGTCGGGTGCCTTTGACGCCTATATCAAGGTCACCATGGTGACGGACAAACGTGAACGGTCCATTGCGGGCACCTGCTTTAGCGATGGCAAACCGCGCTTCATCCAGATCAAAGGCATCAACATCGACGCCGAGGTGGGCGCGCATATGCTTTACACCACCAACGAGGACGTGCCGGGCATCATCGGTCTGTTGGGCATGACGCTGGGCAAGAACGGTGTGAACATCGCGAACTTTACCCTTGGTCGGTCCGCAATCGGTGAAGATGCGATTGCGCTGCTGTATCTGGATCAGGCGATCAACCCCAAGGTGGTGGACACGCTGGAATCGACCGGAATGTTCCAGCAGGTCAAGCCTTTGGTGTTTGAAGGCGCATGACGCAATGGGGAAAGGCGGCTTTCGTCTTTCCCCGTCTTCAGGTATTTCACCGTCCGGGGGCAGTGCCTCCTGATACGGTGCAATTGAAAGGCTGATCCATGAAAACCTACGCTGTCGGGGATATCCATGGTCACCTTGACTTGCTCAAGGGGGTGCATCAGCTGATTGCCGATGACATGGCCCGGCACGGTGCGGGGCAGGTGGTGCATGTCGGTGATCTGGTGGACCGGGGGCCTGACAGCCGGGGCGTGATCGACTTTCTGGCAAGTGGCATGGCAGGCGGTCAGGATTGGATTGTCCTCAAGGGCAATCATGACCGCATGTTTTCAACGTTCATGGTCGATCCGATGGCCAAGGACGACGGGTTGAGGGCTGATCTGTCATGGCTGCATCCGCGCCTTGGCGGGGCAGACACGTTGGAGTCGTACGGGGTGCGCAGTGCGGCTGATCGGCCGGTTGCAGCGGTTCATGCCGATGCGGTTGCGGCGGTGCCAGCCGAGCATCTGGCGTTTCTTGCCTCTCGTCCGACATGGCATCGTGCCGGGGATACGATATTTGTCCATGCCGGTATTCGTCCCGGCGTTCCCATGCCGGATCAGCGTGAAACGGATCTGGTGTGGATCCGCGCGCCGTTTCTTGACCACCAAGGCCCGCACGAGGCGTTGATCGTCCACGGTCACACCGCGATTGACGCGCCAACGCACTATGGCAACCGCATCAATATCGACAGTTCCGCCGCCTATGGTGGCCCCCTGTCTGCGATTGTGATTGAAGGCGATGAAGTGTTTCATCTGACGCCCAAGGGTCGCGCGCCGTTGCGGCCCTAAGGGCGCGCTGCCTACTTTTGCCTCATCCGTGCGTTGGATTGTACGTCACACCGCCCCCGTCGTCGCGCAACGTCAGGCCGCGCTGCGCAAGCCGGGCAAGCGACGATACTGCCAGATGCCAAGAGCCGCGCAGATCGTCGCGACACTGGCCAGAATGATGAAAAAACCTTCTCCACCCACTGTTTGCAACAGTGGCGACAGGACGACCGGGGCCGAGATGCCGCCCACCAGACCGGCTGCGATGATGGTCGGCGCCGTGCGCGGATCGTCGCCCATCAATCTGCTCGCGGCGACGTAGAAGGCGGGAAAGAACAATCCCGTCGAAAGTCCCATCGCAACAAAAAAGACACCGGGATTGACCCATGCCGCCAGACTGGCCGAGATTGCCGCCGTCGCCATGGCCCCTAAATAAAGCACAAAAGGGGCGAACAGATGGGCCGTGAAGATCAAGGCCACCCGCGACCCAAGAAAGGCTACAAAGAAGGCGCTGAGCAACCGTGCCGCCGACTCCTCGCCGATGCCGGTTTCGATCAGTGCGCTTGGGCCGAGGCCGATCAGCGTGGCTTCCATTCCGATTCCTGCGACGGCAAACAACTGAAAGGCCAGCATCGGACGGAACGGTCCCGTGGTCGATGTCGTCGGAACGGCGGCCGTACGTCCGGCCGGACCTGACCCCAGCCAGATCAGCCCCGCCAAAATGGCCACCAGTGCAAAGGCACGGTGCGGATCCGACCCCAGCCAAACAAACACCAAAGGCGCGCCGATGGCACCAATTCCGAAACACGCGTTCAGCAGGCTCAGCATGGAGGTGCCGCGTGCGCCAAAGGCGCGCAGGATGCGCGGATTGAACACGACCGTGGCAAAGCCATAGCCGATCCCGAAGCAAAGGGCGCCGGCGAATGTCGCAAGCACCCCGAGCCCTGACGCAAGACCGGCTGCGCCAAGGGCCATCATGGCCAGGACGACACGCGGAGAAATCAGCCCTCCCCACCGATACATGAATGCAACACCGATGGCGCAGCCGATCCAATGCGCCGAAATCAACCACCCGGCTTGTGCGGCCCCCAGTGACAGGACGCGGGCAAACGCAGGAAGCGCGGGGCCATACAGCGACTGGCCGGCACCCATCATGATAAAAGTCGCCACCCCCGCAAAAAGCAGGCCGGCATTCGCCCGGATCACGTCTTTCATCTTGTCCTCGGGTTTCCTGTGCGCGCCGACTCCTTCCTTTGGCCGGAAGGAAGTGTCAACCGACGTTGCGTAATCTTTCCCCGATTTGAGAAATGGGCTTAGATTGCCAAAAATTCCGGGAGGTTCTGATGACCAGCGACTCGACACAGATTTTCATCCTGTCCGCAACGCGCAGCGCCATCGGCAGTTTTGGCGGTGCTCTGTCATCTGTGCCGCCAATCGACGTCGCCGCGCAGGTCATCGGGGCGGCGCTGGGACAAGCGGGCATTGCGGGTGCGCACGTGGGTCATGTGGTCATGGGCCATGTCATCAACACCGAACCCCGCGACATGTATCTTAGCCGTGTGGCGGCGATGAAAGCGGGTATTCCGGACTCGACGCCTGCAATGAACGTCAACCGTCTGTGCGGGTCGGGGGCGCAGGCCATCGTGTCGGCGATGCAATGCTTGCTTTTGGGCGATGCTCAGGTGGCCGTCGCTGGCGGTGCTGACAGCATGAGCCGGTCACCATACAGTTTGCCTGCCGCCCGGTTTGGTCAGAAAATGGAGGATGTCAAGGCGTTGGACATGATGACCGGGGCGCTGACCTGCCCTTTCGGCACTGGGCACATGGGCGTCACTGCAGAAAATGTCGCTGCGCAGTATGGGATAAGCCGCGCAGCGCAGGATGCATTTGCTCTGGAAAGCCAGTCGCGGGCAGCGCGGGCCATTTCGGAAGGACGGTTCGCGGGGCAGATCACGCCGATCAAGGTTGAGTCCCGGAAAGGGACGGTC
>JBKBWK010000002.1:0-61534 GCA_046313895.1 Paracoccaceae bacterium | reverse complement strand
GGCAGCGCGGGCCATTTCGGAAGGACGGTTCGCGGGGCAGATCACGCCGATCAAGGTTGAGTCCCGGAAAGGGACGGTCGAATTCGCTGTGGATGAGCATCCAAAGGCCACGTCCCTTGCGGCGCTGTCGGCACTTCGTCCGGCGTTTCAGAAGGACGGCACAGTCACGGCGGGCAATGCGTCGGGCATAAATGACGGGGCGGCGGCATTGGTCTTGTCGCGCGGAATGGTTGCAGGGACAACGCCACGGGCGCGGCTGATGGGTTACGCCCATGCTGGCGTTGATCCGAAAGTGATGGGCATTGGTCCGGTGCCTGCTGTCTTGGCCCTGTGCGCCAAACTGGGGATGAAGCCTGCGGATTTCGATGTGGTGGAATCCAACGAGGCATTTGCTGCGCAGGCACTTGCGGTCAACCGCGAGCTGCGACTCGACCCTGCTCGGGTCAACCCGAACGGCGGCGCGATTGCCCTTGGGCATCCGGTGGGGGCGACGGGTGCCTTGCTGACGGTAAAGGCGTTGCACGAGCTGGAGCGTACAGGCAAACGCACAGCATTGATCACCATGTGCATCGGTGGCGGACAGGGCATCGCCCTTGCCATCGAACGGGTTTAGCGCAAGCGCACATTGGCTTGGGCAGAGCGGCCCATGGCGTCAATCACCGCAAGGCTGACAAAGCCTGGTCCTGACAGGGTTATCACGGCGCTGCGTGCCCGGTCCTGCACGACGACGGGCACGCCATCTGCCAACCAGGTGAATGGACCTTGGCCTCCGACAACCTTGAGCAACAGGTTGCCGTCCAGCAATTCTACCTCGGCGCCATCGGGGGGAAATGCGACAGCTGGCGCGTTTGCATCCACAGCCAAACCGTCGCGCGGACGGAAGCGCTGCAAGGGTTGCGGCAGTTGGTTGTTCGAGACAAGCAGCGTCGAAGGTGGGGCAGGTGGCTGCGGTTCAAGTCGTGGTCCGATGCGGGCAAAGGCCTGAAACAGCACAGGGGCGGCAGTGTCGGCCCCAAAGGCGCCCGGAACCGGGGTGCCATCCGCACGACCCATCCAGACGCCGACAACGTGGCGTCCGTCATAGCCAATGGCCCAGGCGTCGCGGTGCCCGTAGCTTGTGCCGGTCTTGTAGGCAAGCCGGTTGGCAGGCGCACCCGGCGGTGGGGCCAGCCCTGCCAGAATATCCCCGACTTGCCATGCTGCCGACGGGCTGAGGATGCGTTGGCCTTCCTCTCGGATGCCATCCTTTCGCCAGATCAACGGCAGGGACACGCCTCCCCGTGCCATGGTGGCATAAAGCTGAACCATGCCGGTCAGGCTGACCCCGATTCCACCCAAACCCACAGCAAGCCCCGGCTGCTCACCGGGTATGACAGCCTGCACCCCGGCCTTGTCCAGTGCGGCCAGCAGACGGGGCGGCCCCATGGTATCAAGCAGTTGCACAACAGGCAGGTTCAACGATGTCTGCAACGCATCGCGCACCCGGACAGTGCCCCGGAATTGCCGGTCAAAGTTCTGCGGTGCGTAAGTTCCAAACCGCATCGGGCGGTCGTCCATCATGGTTTCGGGATGGGCAAGCCCCTGATCAAAAGCCAGCCCATAGATCAATGGCTTCAACGTCGATCCGGGGCTGCGCAAGGCGATTGTCATATCGACAAAGCCGGCGCGCTGATCGGCTTCGAACGCGGCAGAGCCAACGCTTGCCAGCACTTCGCCGGATCGATGGTCGGCGACCACAATGGCGATCTGCGCGCGTTCGCCTTGTCCCGCGATCACATCGCGCGCCAGATCTTCCAAGGCGCGTTGCAGACCGGCGCGCAGGGTCAGATGGTGGTGCTTGCTGGCGGGATCCTCGGCGCGTGCGCGATCGGCCAGATGCGGGGCAAGCGCCGGGAACGGGCGGCGCAGATGCGCAATAGGTTCGCGCAGCGCACCATCGGCCATGTGATCCGGCACAATGCCGTCCCGCAGCGCCCGCGCCAGCACCCGTTCGCGGGCAGCAACCGCTCGCGCATGTTCGCGGTCGGGCCGGCGCGATTCCGGCGCTTGCGGAATGGCCACCAGAAGGGCGGCTTCGGCCGGCGTCAGGCGCTTCGGTTCCTTGCCGAAATAGGCAAAAGAGGCCGCTCGCACGCCCTCCAGATTGCCGCCAAACGGGGCGAGGTGCATGTAAAGCTGAAGGATCTGGTCCTTTGACAGCCGCCGTTCCAGCGCCCAGGCAACCCGCATCTGTCGGACCTTGCCGCCAAACTTGCCGGTGCCGCTGTCTTCAAGCAGCCGCGCGACCTGCATCGTCAAAGTGGACCCACCCGAGATCACGCGCCCGTTGCGCAGGGCCTGTGCAACGGCGCGGGTCATGGCACGCAGATCCACCCCGCTGTGGTCCCAATACCGCTTGTCCTCGAAGGCGATCAGCATGTCACGATAGTCGGGGTCCACCCCATCAGGGCCAACAGCCATGCGCCAGCGTCCGTCGGCCACAGTATAGGCGCGCAGAAGCTCACCATCGCGATCCGAGACTTCAACCGACGTTTCAAGCACCAAGGACGGCAAATCGGTCCGGTCGATCCAATCGTCCCAAGCGTCATGGGCCAGCCCTGTCAGGAACAGGCCCACAGCCAGCGCAAAGACCGGACGGGCGCGTATCATTCGGCGATCATCATCCGGCCCGTGTCACTGCGGGCGCGAAAACCAGGGCGATACATGTCTTCGACCGATGCTGCAGGATGGTGGAATTCGCCCGGTGATACCGCGCGCACGATGTAGCCCAGCCGGAACGGTTCCGGACCTGTGCGGTCAATCGCGGCGAGGAACCGGTCCTGGCGGAATTCACTATGCGTCACCTCACCCTCCAGGTTCAGCCACTCCAGGTTCGACACTGCGCCGCCCGAGATCAGATTGGGGTTGTCGATCTCGAATCCGGCGGGCAAGGGATCGTTGACCATCAACCGGGCATCGCCCCGGCCAAAAGGCGTCACGTCCAACACCGCCACCAATCTGTCGCCCACGCGTATGGCACCCAGATCGGCAGGTTGACCGTCAAGGGTATAGTAACTGCGGCCGATCGCATAGCCGTTGCCCCCTGCAGGTTCGGGGTCTGTCGGCGCACCAAATGCCGTGAGCGTCAGTTGCGTGTCTGGACCCGCGTTCTGCACCACGACCGGGCCAGTGCCCGCCGCCAGGACTTTTACCATGGATCCGGTCAGCGCTGCCCCGTCCACCGTGATTCCGTCCAACCCCGGCCTGTCGATCAACGCATGGCTCGCCATGAGCGCCCAAGCCGCCTCTTGCGTCGACAGCGGTTCCATATTTGTCGAGACGCGGGTCAACAGGGCCTGACGATCCACCGCCTGCGTGCCGGATTCGACCGCAAGGGCCAGAACGGCGGCCGAGTCGCGATAATTGGTGCCGTAATCTGTCCGGAACAGCTGTTCCGTCTCCTGCGCCATGAGCGCCGAAACCCGTGCGCCTGCCCGGCGGAACATCGCATCGGCGCGGGGCTGGTCGCCATAGCTGGCCAGAGCCGCGCCCAGTTGAGCCTGTGCCAGAGCGGTTCGGAAATCATCGCCTTTGACATCGGCGAAGTAACGCAGATCGCCAATCGCTGCGGCCCCTTCGCGGGCCAGAACCATCAGGGCATAGGCAAGCGCCTCGCCACCGCCGTTGGCGCTTTCGTCAAAATCCGGGGCGTAGTTCACTTGGGCGCGCAGGTTATCCAGCGCCCGGCGGAATGCCAGATCAGGCACGGCATATCCCTGCGTCCGCGCGCGGCTCAGGAAGTCGGTCACATACGAATCCAGCCACAGATCGCCACTTCCGGCTGACCACAGGCCAAAACCGCCTTCTGCCCCTTGATTTGTCAGGATTTCGCCGACCGATTGTTCGATCCGCATGCGGAGGGTATCGGTGCCGGACAGGTCCATCGCTTGGGCAATTTCGTCAAGATACAAAAGCGGCAGCGCTTTGGAAGTGACCTGCTCGGTGCAGCCATAGGGATAGCGATCCAACGCCGCAAGAAGGCCGGGCGCGTCCATGCGTGCCAAGGGGCCGACGGACATGCTAGCCTTGGCCGTCTCTGGTGCCAGACCGGCAAACAGGCTGGCATCCAGCGTCAGTGTCTGACCCTTGGCAAGATCAAGCCGCGTGGTTCGCGACAGTTCGGGATCGTTTGACTGCACAGGCAAAGTGACGGTCTTGGTCACGGTCCTGCCGTCCGGAGTGGTCAACGAGATGTCGATGCTGTGCTGGCCCGATGGACCGGCGGTCACCGGAACGGCAAACACCACCTTGGCCTTGTCGCCCAGATCAAAACCCGATGGGACCGCGCCCAAGGTTACACCCTTGCCCACAACATCCAGACCCATGCGACCCGAAGGTCCGCTGGCATGGACGACTTCCAAAAGCATCCTGCTGCGGTCGCCGGGCGCCATGAACCGGGGCAGGCTGGCGGTCACAACCACCGGGTCGCGCACCAGAACTTCGGCATTGGCCTGTCCCACGGCCTTGGAGGACCAAGCCACCGCCATCACCTTGACGGCACCGTTGAAGGACGGAAGGTCGAACGACACCCGCGCAGCGCCGTCTGGGCCAATCTGCACCGGGCCAGTGAAATAGGCGACCAGTTCTTCTGTCGGCGGCGGTGCTTGCAGCCGGGCCTGCGCGCCCGCGTCGCCACCCGAGCGCACGGTGCCAGCTGCTCCGTTCAGACCGTCGATCAAGCGCCCATAAATATCGCGGATGCCAACACCCAGTTTGCGCTGTCCGAAGTAGTGGCCAGACAGATCGGGGGGCGTAAAGGCAGTCAGGTTCAGGATGCCCTGATCGACCGCCGCGATAGTGACCCATGCGGAATCGCGATCCGCCAGACCCGCAACCTTGACCGTCACTTCCATAGGGCCGCGCGGCGCGGCTTCAGCCGCCGTTTCGATGGTCACGTCAAGTTTGCGCGCCCCTGGATCAACAGCGGCATGTGCAAGGCCAAGGGCCCGGGCCGGGTTTCGCCCTGCGGCCACGTCCATCGGACGCAGCACAGAAGCCGTGACATAGACCCCGGCCCCCCAGTCATCGGTCACGGGCAGGGTGATCAGGTTTTCCCCCATCGTCACCTCTACCGCCTGCATGGCGATCAGACGGTTAGACAGCACTGTGATCAGCGCCGTACCTGCGGCTCTGGGCACAAGGCGCACGGTCGCGACATCGCCGGATTTGTAGGCTGGTTTGTCCAGCGACAGATCCAGCCTGTCTGGCGTGGCCGACACGTCGGCAGGGGCGTACCAACCCGCATCAAACAGGGTGGACGTCATGGCCCCGTCTGCGGATGTGACGCGCAATTCATATTGGCCCCATTGCACTGGCGAGGCGATTTCAATGGGTTCAACACCGATGTCCGCTTTGCCCTCTTGCACCACTGTGCGCGAGATGACCGGTTCCCAGTTCCATGATCCAAAGCTTTGATACCACTGATAGTTGGTTTCGATCCGGGTGATCTGCCAGTCTGTCACCATAGGGGCAGGCTTGCCATCCGCGCCCAGTCCGACCAGCGAAAAGCGTGCCTCGGTCCCTTCAGCTACCACGGCGTTGAACATCGGCTTGACGCCGATCATCGGTGCAGAGGGGGTCAGTGATTTGGCAATCTGCCGCTCCACCGGGCGACCGGATCCTTCTGCAACCCGCACTGTAAATACGGCCTCCAGTGGCTGTTGCGGAGAATCAACAGCCGGCAGGATCGGGTTGAGCACCGCCGTGCCATCTTCGGCGGTGCGTTCTCCGCCAAAGGACTCCAATCGGGCGTCGAATGGGGCATCATGGGGGCCAAACACATAGCCGACAAAACCCGTGACCTCTTTTGCGGCGCGCACCAGAACCTCGCCTTCTATGGCAAGATCCGTAGCCGCTGCGCCAAACAGATATCTGGCTGACAGTGTTACGACCGGAACATCGTCAAGGCGCAGATCGCCGTCTTTCAAAGCAAGGTCAAAATCGATGCGTTCCGGCAAAAAGTCTTCCACAAGAAAGGTTTTTGACGCCAGTGGTGCGGCCTCTGGATCTGCAAGAAGCTCAAGCCGCCACACACCGCGCGGAGCGCTTCCGGCAATGGGCAAGGCAAACACATGTCCCCCCGCCCCGCTGTCCTCGACAAGCGCGCGTGCATATTCCACGCCATCAGGGCGCTTCAAACGGGCGGTCAGTGGCAGCCCAGGCACGGCCTGGGCCGCGCTGTCCCGCACAAGTGCGGTGGCGTACAGGGTTTCCCCAGCCCGATAGGCGCCACGATCTGTGGTCAGAAACACATCGACCGGTGGCGCCGGGGCGCGACCCTCAACCCCACGGTCGGACAGATCGAATTCCGGATCGGTCAGCGACAGAAAGGCGACGTCCGCATTTGTGTCACGGGCGACGATCAAGGCCGGTGCCGCGCCTCCGGTGCCGCGGGTCAGGCCAGATGGAAACCGGGCATAGCCCGCGGCATCGGTTTGCGCGGTGCCCAAAACCTCGTTTGCGGTCGACAGAAGTTCGACCGTCACACCGGATTTTTCAGCGGCGGTGCCAAGGCTGCGCACAAAGACGTGCAAACCATCCACGCCTGAAATCGAAGCCAGCCCCAGATCAGACACCACAAACCACTGCCACCCGGCCGGTACTGCGGAAGGGTCTTCGCCCGGCACGACAGCCTTCAGCGCATAGACCCCCACCGATTGGTCTTTCAGCGCGTCGGTCAGAGGCAGACGGGTCAGGATGTCGCGGTTTACGTCCATCCCCACGGTTGCATGACCCGACCAGATTTGAGTGCCGATTTCGCCGTTGAAATAGCCTTCTTGCCAGTCGGCAATGGGCTGGCTGAAATAGCCGTTCTGGAAAGCGCGCAGCAGGTTCCGGTCGGTCACGCGAAACAGGGTAAGGTCCAGCTTGTCGGTGTTCACGGTTTCCACCGGTATGGCCGCGCTGTCGCCTTTTGGCAGCACATAGGACCGGCCCGGAAATCGCACTCCGGCTGTCCGGTCACGCACATAGGCCGAGATTGCAACAGATTTTGCCATTTCCTGCCCGTCGGCGGCAGGAAGACCTTCGCGGAATGTCAACGCATAGCGGGTGCCATGCTTCAGACCTTCGACGCACAGATTGCGCCAGCCATCCGATGTGACCGTCAGGCCGGATTCGGGAAGTTGCACAAAGGTTTCATAGTCTACGCCAGCCTTGACCAGATCTTCCGAGAAACTGACACAGACGCGCGGGCGCACACTGTCGGCCTGAACCTCGTGGTCGATGATGCGAAACCCATATTTTCCGATCGCCGTCTCCAGTGCGGCAGCGGTATCGTCGCGCGGTTGCAGTGCCTGGGCCAGTCTCAGGGCAGCCACCGTATCCCGGCCCCGGCCCATCGTTTCCAGCGCGTCACCCATCATCGTCAGAATGGTATGGCGCAACGGAAGTGTGTCTGCTCGCACATAGGCGTTGACGGTAGCCTGAAAGCTGCGCTCGCGAAGCGCGGCTTCGTCTGATCCACCCCGGACAGCCGACAACAGGGATAACCGGGCATATTCCAGCCATCCCTCCGGCGTGTCCGTCAGGTTGACGGCCGCCCCGGCAAACCGCATGGCCGCCGCAACATCGCCCTGGCCTTCTGCGTCGTTGGCGGCCTGCATGTGCTCTTGCGCAGAATACCCGTTGGTTTCATGCGTGCGACCAAGTGCCTGTGCCTGCAGGCGGGCCGAGTCGAAATCCTGCCCGGAAAGAAAGTTCAAATCTCCCTGACGCAAGGCGGAAAGCGTGTCGGTACCGGGGCGTGCGGCAAGAACCTGCGCCGAAATCGCACCCTGATAGAACGCCGATGGACCGGGATTTGACTTGGGAAAGCATGATCCATTACGGGTGTTGAAGGTGAATGCAGTGCATTGCGAGTTGGTCAGACAGGCCTTTTCACAGGCTTCAAGGGTTGTGTCGAAGACTTGCCCAATGTCGCCACCTGGCAGATCCGTGTCTTGCGACAGGACCACGCGCTTGGCGGGCACAAGGGATTGATCCTGCGCCCAGACGGGCGGTGCCAGAAAAAGCGATGCAACCAGCAATCGGGACAGAAACCGCATTTCAAAACCTCTTGATCCAATGGGTCAATGATGCGCCGCGTCCTGAATTTTCGCAAGGGTTGTGGGAGGCAGGGTATCCGGTCCTCCATTAAGGCGGCATTCACTTTGTTCCCGCTATGGTCCTGCAAAAGGCCCCGCAGCAGAAGGCAGAACGGGGGAGCGGTTACGAATGGCCATGACGGAAAAATTGGCAAAGGAACGGCGTGCCCGCTTGGCTGCCGAACGTTTGCTGGAACAGAAAAGCCGGGAATTGTTTGCCGCCAATGAAAAATTGGCGATGCATGCCCGTGCGCTGTCGGATCAGATCGTGGTCCAACGCTCTGTCGCCCGAAATGCCCTATCCGAGGCTGAGGCGCTGAAAGGCCAGAATGCACGTTTCGTCACGGAACTTGAACAAGCGCATACCGTGGCTGTCATGGCAGAGCGCAGGCTTTGGGATTCCATCGACACGATTCGCGACGGGTTCGCTGTATTCGACTCAAATTTGCAGATGGTCGCGGCCAATCGCGCCTATTTGCGGGCCTTCCAAGGCCTGAACGTGGCCCCCGGAATTGGCTACGAAGCGGTGCTGCGACTTGCCGCGCAAAGCGGCCTTGTCCGACTTGGCGACGAGGATCCGGATCGGTGGGTCGCCATGATGCTGGCCCGGTGCGAAGACGAGCTGATCGAACCGGTCGTCGTTCAGTTGTCCAGTGGCAATTATCTACGGCTTGTGGACCGGCGCGCCCGTGATGGCGACATGGTCACGCTGGCCATTGATATCACCGAACAGATGCGGATCTGGGCGGCACTTGAAGCGATCCCCGACGGATTTGTACTTTTTGACAGGGAGGACAGGCTCTTGACCTGCAACCAACGCTACCGCGACATGCACATTGAAAGTGACGCCATCCTGCGCCCCGGTGTCACATTCGACGAAATCCTGCGACATGGCCTTGCACGCGGCACATATGCCGACGCCGTTGGGCGCGAAGCGGAATGGCTCTCCGAGCGAATGGCCGCGCATCGGGCACCATCCTCCATCAGCGAGCAAAAGTTGGCAGATGGCCGATGGCTTCGTGTGTTGGATCACAGCACACCAGATGGCGGGCGCGTCGGGCTTAGGGTCGATATAACCGACTGGAAGGAACAGCAGGCGGCGCTTGAATCGTCACGCTTGCAGGCCGAGGCTGCAAATCGGGCAAAATCGGCGTTTCTCGCCAACATGTCCCACGAAATTCGCACGCCGATGAATGGTGTGGTCGGTATGGCCGAACTTCTGTGCGACACCGCGCTGACCGAAGAACAGCGGCTTTTTGCCGAAACCATCCGGTCGTCCGGCGAAGCGCTTCTGGTAATTATCAACGACATTCTCGACTATTCCAAGATTGAAGCTGAGCGACTGACGCTGCACCCTGAACCCTTTGATCTGGAACGCACGATCCACGAGGTTGCAATGCTGTTGCAACCGCGCGCAAGGGCGAAGGGGATCGACCTGATGATCGACTACGACATGTTCCTTCCCACCCGTTTCATCGGTGATCCGGGGCGCATCCGGCAGGTCATGGTCAACCTTGTCGGCAATGCGGTCAAATTCACCGATCAGGGCCACGTGCTGGTGCGTGTGGTCGGGCTGGACGGCAGTAACGGCAATCAGCAGCTGCACGTTACGGTGGAAGATACCGGCATCGGAATATCGGCGGCGAACCTTGACCATGTCTTTGGCGAGTTCAATCAGGTCGAAGATCAGCAGAACCGGAAGTTTGAAGGCACAGGCCTTGGCCTTGCGATCACGCGACGCCTGATCGAGCGGATGGACGGCGCGGTCTGGGTGGACAGCGACCTTGGCAAAGGGTCGTGCTTTGGTTTCCGTGTAATCCTGCCGATAGCTGAGGATGCGCCCGTGGTGCGCATGCCTATCACACTGCGCCGCGCCTTGGTGGTGGATGACCAGTTCATCAACCGCACCATTCTGGAACGGCAGCTGACCCCGCACGGAATTGCGGTGACCCTGTGCCGTTCGGGGGCAGACGCGTTGGAAACCCTGAAGCATGACAGTGATTTCGATGTTGTCCTGACCGACCATGACATGCCCGAAATGAACGGGCTGATGCTGGCGCGGCAGATGCGGGCGGCGGGGCACAAGATGCCGATTGTGATGCTGTCGTCGAACCCTGCTGCTGCGCGGGACGACGGTGGGGATGTGGACCTTCAGGCGATTTTGCAAAAGCCGATCCTGCGGTCGGATTTGTATCGCCACTTGCAGGGCTTGTCGGCCCCGGTGACGGCACCCCGTCAAGTCGCGGTTCCCTCAGCGCTTGGCCGACGCAGGATGCGCGTGCTCGCGGCCGAGGACAATCGGACCAACCAGTTGGTTTTTGCAAAGATGGTCAAGGACCTTGGAATTGATTTGAAGTTCGCGGGCAACGGTCGCGAGGCAGTAGAGCTGTTCCAAAGCTGGATCCCTGATCTGATCTTCATGGACATCTCGATGCCCGAAATGGATGGCCGGGAAGCCGCGACTGCCATCCGCTTGATCGAAGACGGCCGCAGCCATGTGCCGATTGTCGCACTGACAGCCCACGCCATGGACGGCGACAGTGCCGCGATCCTTGCGGCCGGTCTGGACCGCTACATGACAAAGCCACTTCGCAAAACCGCCTTGGCCTCGACAATGGCGGACTTTTGCCCTCCTGAGGCAATCCCCATCTCGGTTGCTGATCAGGCCGCTTCGTGAACTGGTTCAGCCCGAACAAAGACCATGCGCCCTGCGTCCGACAGGTCGGTGCGGTGCGCATATCCACCAACGGCAAAGCCGCGCAGGTCGGCCGGGTCGTTCAGATGGTTTTCGCAGATGAACCGGGCCATGGCTCCACGGGCACGTTTGGCCCAGAAGCTGACAACTTTTGTAGTGCCGTCGCGATCTTCGAGGAAAATGGGGGTAATCACCGGCAGTCGAAGCGTGGGCCGATCAATCGCAGCAAAATATTCCACACTCGCGCAATTGACCAAGACGCGCGCACCTTGTTCTTCCGCCAGTGAGTTCATCGCTGTCGCAAGGCGGTCGCCCCAAAAGGCATAAAGATCCTTGCCGCGTGGATTGGCAAGCCGGCTGCCCATTTCCAGACGGTAAGCCTGAATGGCATCGAATGGTCGTAGAAGCCCGTAAAGACCAGAAAGAATACGCAACCGGCCTTCTGCCCACCTCAGCGCCGGGGCGGAAAGGGTTCGGGCATCCAGACCTTGATAGGTGTCGCCGGCAAAGCAGTGCGCAGCCGCGTAAATCGACCCCGGTCCCGGTGCGTCGGAAAAGGCGTTGAACCGATCAAGATTGAGCTGGGCAAGAGCCTCGGAAATACCGCTGAGCTTGCGGATTTGGTCAATTGAAAGTCCACGCGCCAGTGCGGCAAGTTCCAGCGCCTGATCCGCAAAAGCCGGTTCGGTAAGTGCAAACCCATCAGGCAAGGCCATCGGCTTTTCGTTCAGCTTCTTGGCGGGAGAGATCACGGTCAGCATGTCGGGTCCTTTCTTGCGGGCCAAAACATAAGCTGGCGACCGGCTGTGTCCAGAACGCGCGTCGTCACGCGCTGCGCAAGATGTCCAGAAAGGCCGGACCAAAGCGTTCGATCTTGGCAGGCCCCAGTTCGCCAACCCGGTCAAGATCCGACAGGGTGGATGGACGCGCTTCTGCAATGCGGCGCAGCACGCCGGGCGACAGGCTGAGCGGTTTTCCAGTACCGTCTTCGCCGCGCACCAAGGCCAATTGCACTTCGGCCAGACGATCATAAACCGCACCGGACGGGCGCCCCGCCAACCGCATCCGCGCGGGGTGCAGGGTGTCGGATGCGCCGTTGATGACGGCAAGAAATGCTGCGCCATAGCTTTCCAGCTTTTTCGCGCCAACCCCGGTCACGCCGGCCATGGCATCAAGACTGGCGGGCCTGCGTTCTGCCATTTCAATCAGGGTGCGGTCCGGAAAGATGACATAGGCGGGAACGCCGGCGGCTTCGGCCAGGGCCCGGCGCTTTGCCTTGAGCGCTGACAAAAGCGGGGCATCTTCATCCGACACAAGTGTTTTCACGGCCATGCGAGGAACCGCCGAGGTAATGGTGTCACGGCGCAGCGATATGCTGGCCTCTCCGCGCAAAATGGGCCGGGCAGCGTCGGTCATGCGCAATGCACCAAAGCGGTCGGGATCCGGTCGCACCAGATCGCGGCCCATCATCTGACGAAAGACGGCACCCCAAGCGGGTTTGGACAAATCCCGGCCAACTGCAAAAGTGGGCAAGGTGTCATGCCCTTTTTCACGCACCTTCGCCGTCGCGTTCCCGGTCAGGATATCAATAAGATGACCCGCACCAAACCACTCGCCGGTGCGCAGGATGGCCGACAGAGCCTTGCGCACGGCTTCTGTGGCGTCAAACACCTCAACCGGGCGGTCGCACAGATCGCAATTGCCGCAAGGAGACGAGGTTTCGCCAAAATAGCCCAACAGCACCTGGCGCCGACAGCCCATTGCCTCGGCGAGGCCGAGCAAGGCATTCAGACGGCCATGGTCCGCCGCCTTTCGATCCGGCGGGGCGGCACCTTCATCGATCTGCGACCGGCGCAGGCGAATGTCATCCGGACCATAAAGGGTCAGCGTTTCGGCTGCCGCACCGTCACGACCGGCGCGACCGATTTCCTGATAGTAGCTTTCGATCGACTTGGGCAGATCGGCATGGGCGACCCAGCGGATATCAGGCTTGTCGATGCCCATGCCAAAGGCGATGGTGGCGACGACAATAAGACCATCCTCTTGCTGAAAGCGGATCTCGACCCGGCGGCGATCCTCGGCCTCCATCCCTCCGTGATAGTGACAGGCCGAATGGCCAGCTTCGCGCAGTGCCTGTGCAAGAACCTCGGTCCGGGCGCGGGCACCGCAATAAACGATACCTGACTGGCCTTTGCGCGCAGCGGCAAAACGCAAGATTTGTTCGCGCGGCTTGTCCTTCACGGCAAAGGCGAGATGTATGTTGGGGCGGTCAAACCCGCGCAGGAAGGTGTCGGGAGGCATCCCGTCGAACAACCGGGTGACGATTTCTGCGCGGGTTTCTTCGTCGGCCGTGGCCGTAAAGGCAGCGAGGGGCACGCCAAGGGTGCGGCGCAATTCCCCGATGCGAAGATAGTCGGGGCGGAAGTCATGGCCCCATTGCGATACGCAATGCGCCTCATCCACCGCGATAAGGCTGACCCGGGCACGGCGCAGCATGGCGACGGTTCCCGCCGACGCAAGCCGTTCCGGCGCCATATACAAAAGCTTCAGACGACCGGCATCAATAGCGGTGAACACGTCTTCGGTTTCTGTATCGGTGTTGCCAGAGGTCAGGGCCCCGGCCTCGACCCCAGCGGCCTTCAAGGCACGGACCTGATCGCGCATCAGGGCGATCAGCGGCGAGATCACCACCGTAACGCCGTCGCGGCACAGGGCAGGCAACTGGAAGCACAGGGATTTGCCGCCACCCGTCGGCATGATGGCCAAGGTGTTGCGGCCCGCCAACACGGCTTGCACGATTTCTTCCTGTCCCGGACGAAAGTCGGGAAAGCCAAAAACCTGCTGCAAAAGAGGGTGGGGGTCGCGCATCGCGCCGATCAGTAGAAAACGGCGGCGTTGTTGACCAGCACGATCCGCAGCGCATAGATCGCCAACAGAACGACAAGCGGCGCAAGATCCAGCCCGCCCATGTTCGGAAGAACCGAGCGGACGCGCGAATAGATCGGTTCCAGCAATCGGTTGATCCCATCCCACAGTTGCGCAACCAGTGGCTGGCGCAGATTCAGCACCTGAAAATTGATCAGCCAGCTCATGATGATGTGAATGATGATGATCCATTGCGCGATGTTCAGGATCAGGAACAGGATTTGCAAAACCGACGTCATGCCAGAGTCTCCGGAAGCCATGGGTGTGGTTGCGCCGCAGCATCGGCACAAATTGTTGTGTTACACGTATCAACGCACCCAAGTTAGGGCAACCACCTTCCGCTGCGTTCGACTTGACGATCGTGTCACGTCGGGGCACGGGAAGCCACATGCCAAGGAGAGCCGCGCATGTATCCCTATGCCCGAATGTTCAAGGAATTGTTCAAATTCCGAAACGCACCCAAGCTGGGGGTCTTCGAGACTCATATCAGCCATCACATCTGTTGGCCGTGGGATATCGACCCTTGGATGGAGCTGAACAACGGGCGCACGCTGACCCTGTATGATCTGGGGCGGATCCCGCTGGGGCAGCGGATGGGGCTGCATCAGGTCTTGAAGGCGCGCGGTTGGGGGCTGGCGGTGGCGGGAAACACCACCCGCTATCGCAAGCGCGTGAAAATGTTCCATCGGCTTGAGATGCGCACGCGCATCATCGGCTGGGACTCGCGGTTTTTGTATATCGAGCAGTCGATGTGGCGACAGGGCGAGTGTACATCGCATATCCTGATCCGCTCGGCGGTGACCGGGCAGGGAGAGCGGGGGAAGGGTGGCATTGTGCCACCGGCCGAACTTGCCCGTGCCTTTGGCATACCTGCGGAAAGCCCGCCTTTGCCGGATTGGGTGCAATCTTGGATTGCAGCCGATGTCGAACGGCCCTGGCCCCCGGTACGCTGACGCCCCGCTTGCACCCGCCAGTCTTTTCGGGCTTGATCCGCCCGAAGGCGATTGCCGGATCAAATAGGGGGCGGGATGGACGCTGCGCGCAAACGGATCTGGGGTTGGTATTTCTTCGACTGGGCCAGCCAGCCGTACAACACCCTTTTGCTTACCTTTATCTTCGGCCCGTATGTCGTCTCGGTGATCGGTGACGGATCAGCCGCGCAGGCGATCTGGGGCTATGGCATCGGCACTGCAGGCATCATCATCGCGGTTCTGTCGCCGCTTTTGGGTGCGGTTGCCGACAAATCGGGTGGGCGCATGGCCTTTATCTGGTTGTTTTCGGCGCTTTATGTAATCGGCGCATGGATGCTTTGGTATTCTGCGCCTGCAGATTTCAGCGTCTGGTTTGTCATGGTATTCTTCTGCATTGGCCTGATCGGCATGGAATTTGCCACGACATTCACCAACGCGATGCTGCCCGATCTGTGTCCGCGGGCCGACATCGGCAGGATATCGGGCAATGGCTGGGCCTTTGGCTATCTGGGCGGAATTTCGGCGCTTGTCATCATGCTGTTGCTTCTGGCCGAAGGACCATCGGGAAAGACGCTGCTTGGGATTTCGCCGATATTCGGGCTTGATGCCGGGGCGCGTGAAGGCACCCGCAGCGTCGGGCCCTTGACCGCCCTTTGGTACGCGGTTTTCATGGTGCCGTTCTTTCTTTGGGTCAAGGAACCGCGTCGGACCGATGCCATGCCGATTGGTGCTGCCGTGCGTGAAGCGTGGCCAGAACTGAAGGCGACCTTGGCGCATTTGCCCAAGAACAAAAGCCTGTTCGCGTATCTGGGATCGTCGATGTTCTACCGGGATGCGCTGAACGGCATGTATACTTTTGGCGGCATCTATGCGGCGGGGGTTCTGGGGTGGTCGGTGACCAATGTGGGAATCTTCGGTATCATTGCCGCTTTGACGGGCGCCATCTTTGCCTGGGCGGGCGGCAAGCTGGACAGCCGGTTTGGGCCAAAGCCGGTGATCATTCTGAACGTGATGCTGCTGACACTGGTTGCGGTTGCCGTGGTCTTTGTCGGTCGCGACAGTGTTTTGGGGGTCGCGGTCGATCCCGACAGCAACTTGCCGGACATCGCGTTTTATGTGCTTGGTGCGCTGATCGGGGCCGGGGGTGGGTCGCTTCAATCGTCCAGCCGGACAATGATGGTGCGGCAGGCGGAACCGGGCAAGATGACCGAGGCTTTCGGGCTTTATGCCCTTGCGGGAAAAGCGACTTCCTTCATCGCGCCGTTGTCGATCGGGGTCGCCACTGACCTGACCGGCAGCCAGCAACTTGGCGTGATCCCTTTGATCGTTCTGTTCCTGATCGGCTTGTTTCTGCTAGTCTGGGTAAAACCAGAGGGAGAGCCTGCATGATCCGATCCTTGTTTCTGGCGTTGGCCCTGTGTGTGCCCGGCGCAGCACATGCCGAAAAGCTGGCCAACAAGCTGTTTGGCGCACATGCGACGCCCAGCCAGCAAAAGTCGATGCCAATCGGGTCTTATGCCAAGGGGTGCGCGGCCGGATTGGTGGAATTGCCTGAAACCGGGCCAAGCTGGCAGGCCATGCGCCTGTCCCGGGGCCGCAATTTCGGGCATCCTGACATGATCGCCTTTCTGGTGGACCTGAGCCGGACAGCGCAGCAGATCGGTTGGGCGGGGCTTTATATCGGCGATATCAGCCAGCCGCGGGGTGGGCCCATGACCAGCGGCCATGCCAGCCACCAGATCGGGCTGGACGCCGACATCTGGCAATTGCCGCCCCAGCGACTGACCCTGAGCCGAAAGGATCGGGAAGACATCTCGTCGGTCCCGGTCCGTTCGGCAGATCAGAAATCCGTCACCGGCAACTGGACCAGGCGCCACCACGCGGTGATGAAAGCCGCAGCGTCAGATCCCCGCGTGGACCGGATCTTCGTGGCCGCTGCGGTCAAGATCGAAATGTGCAAGACCGCCACCAAAGCCGATACCAAGTGGTTGCAGAAAATTCGACCGGTTGCAGGGCATGACACACATTTCCATGTGCGTCTGAAATGTCCCAAAGGGGCGCGGTTCTGCCAAACGCAAAGTCCGACGGTCAGTGAATTGTCCAAGGGCGGCAATGGCTGCGACGAGACGCTGACCTGGTGGGTGACTGACTACCTCAACCCACCCAAGGGCACCGCAAAGCCCAAAGACCCCGATGCCCCCCGCGCGCGTCATCCACGCGAATACACAATGGCGGATTTGCCCAAGCAATGCCAAGACGTCCTCGCCTCGCGGTAATCGTGGCGGCGTTTGTGGCCCTTGGGCTGCAAGGAAGCGCCACCCCCCAACAGCCGCCGGGATATCTCGGCGCAATTCGCTGGACAATGGCGGACCCCCGCTTTGGCGGATTTTCTGCGATCGAGGTGTCGTCTGATGGCAGCAGTTTTACCGCGCTGAACGACAAGGGCGCTTTCGTCGAAGGTCACCTGCGTCGGGCGCCGGACGGTACCATTGCCGCGATTGACGTCGGACCGATGAGGTTGCTGAAATCGAAAGAACAAAAGCCACTGGCAAAAGGCAGGAATGACAGCGAAGGGATGGCCATCGCCGCGGACGGCACGGTGTATGTTTCGTTCGAAGGTGTTGCCCGTGTGCTACGCTATGGCAGGATCACGGGGGTTGCCGAAAACCTGCCCACGCCTGTTGCGTTTAAGTCCCTTCCTCATAATGCAGCGCTCGAGTCGTTGGCGATTGATTCGGCGGGCGCGCTGTACACGATCCCCGAAGAATTGCCCGAATCCAAGCGGATCCGTTTCCTCACCGGTCAAAGGGGCAACGCAAACGGGGCGGATTTTCCGGTGTGGCGATTTGCGGATGGCACATGGACCCAGCCTTTCAACCTGCCGCGCGATGGCGTGTTCTTGCCGGTCGCCGCTGATTTCGGGCCCGATGGGCGGCTTTATGTGCTGGAACGCGCCTTTCACGGCATTGCCGGCTTTTCCAGCCGGGTCCGGTCCTTCAAGGTGGGCCAAAAGGCATTGTCAGACAGCCGCACCCATCTGCAAACACCCGCCGGGTTTCACGACAATCTGGAAGGGTTGTCTGCCTGGCGCGACGGCACTGGGGCGATTCGACTGACAATGGTGTCGGACGATAACTTCATGCCGTTTCAGCACACCGAAATTGTGGAATACCGGCTGGCAGATTGACAGCCGCAGGTCGCTGGTTTACGGCGACACGTCCCCAATCCATCGGGGGGCAAGTCTCCGCGACCTTGCATAAAAAACGGATCACATGATGCAAAAACTTCTGCCTGGTATTCTTGCCATGGCCGCGACTGTGGTGGCCTCGAACATTCTTGTTCAATTCCTCTTTGGTCAATGGCTGACGTGGGGTGCCTTTACCTATCCCGTGGCCTTCCTGGTCACGGATCTGACCAACCGCATCTATGGCGCGCAGGCCGCACGGCGGGTGGTGGTTGCCGGCTTCATGACCGGAGTCGCCTGTTCGCTGATTGGCACGCAGATCAGCGGTGAATTTGGCCCGTTGGTGACGTGGCGGATCGCCATTGGATCAGGCTTGGCCTTTCTGACCGCCCAGTTGCTTGATGTTTCGCTGTTCGACCGGTTTCGGCGAGGTGCATGGTGGCGCGCACCGCTGGTGTCATCCCTGGTGGGGTCGTCAGTCGATACGGCGCTGTTCTTTTCCATCGCCTTCTCGTCGGCACTTGTGTTTCTGGAACCCGGCAATGACGTGACGTGGGCAAATGAGGTTCTGCCGTTGCTGGGTCTTGGGCCCGATGCTCCACTTTGGGTGTCGCTGGCGGTGGCGGATTGGGGGGTCAAACTTCTGCTCGCTTTGGTGGCACTTTTGCCATTCCGGATGATTGTCAGAAAAGTGACGGCACCGATTGCGTAAAAATGTTTGACAGCCACAAAATCTGTGTCAACCTCCCCTTATCGGCAACCAATTGAAAGGAGGTGATCCAGTGTCTAGAGTGATATTGGAGATACGTGTCGGGACAGTCATGGGGGGTGTTTTCTAGGGGCAACCCCTTAGTCAACGAACCAGTGATTGGGACAGGTACCTAACTGGCCCATCTCCTTGAACTCGGAAAGGGTCGCCGCACTCCGGCGCCCCTTTCTCTTTTGGGGGTGCGTGTCGCCCCTTTTCGCCGATCCGGCTTTCCCCTAACCTGCCGGTATGCTGCGGATCAATGACACGATCTCCCTTGCCGATTGGGAACTGTCCGAAACCTTCACCCGATCGCAAGGACCGGGGGGACAAAACGTCAACAAGGTGGAAACTGCTGTCGAACTGCGGTTCGAGGCCGAGCGGTCGCCGCACTTGTCATCATCCGTCAAAGCGCGTTTGAAGAAGCTGGCGGGACGCAGGTGGACACTGGATGGCGCCATCCTGATCCGGGCCGAAGAAACCCGCAGCCAGATCCGCAATCGTGAACTGGCCCGTGAACGACTGGTGGACATGATCCGGCAGGCTTTGATCGCACCAAAGCGGCGCGTTGCAACCAAACCGACCTATGGCAGCCAGTTGCGCCGCCTGAAGGCCAAGACCGTGCGGGCCGAGGTCAAGGCCGGGCGCGGCAAACCTGAAGCCGAGGATTGATGGAAAGCATGGACGCCCGCCGCGCCCGCCTTATGGGCCCCAATGTGCCAACCTTTTACCGGTCACCGGTTCATATCGTCCGGGGCGAGGGGGTCTGGCTCTGGGATGCCGACGGCAAGCGGTATCTGGATTGCTACAACAACGTCGCCCATGTCGGGCATTGTCACCCGAAAGTGGTTCAGGCCATTGCGCGCCAGGCGGCCACGCTGAACACCCATACCCGCTATCACCACGGATTGATCCTTGACTATATCGAGCGGCTGACCGCCACACTCGGGCATGGGATTTCGCAGGCCATCATGGTGTGCACCGGGTCAGAGGCGAACGATCTGGCGTTGCGCATGGCTCAGGCAGTCACCGGCAAGACCGGGATCATCGCGACCGACAACACCTATCATGGCAATACGGCGGCAGTCAGTCAGCTTTCCACGCGCCGCCCGCCGATCGGGGGGCGTGCCCCGAATGTGCGGCTGGTCCCATCACCGGACACGCTGTCACCCTTGGGCGGGACCTCCGACGCGCAACCGCAAGCCTTTGCCGACCACGTCGCCCGTGCGATTGCAGAGCTGGAGCAGGCTGGATTCGGCTTTTCCGGGATCATGCTGTGCCCCGTGTTTGCAAATGAAGGTTTGCCAGATGTTGCACCGGGCTTTCTTGATCCGACGATTGCCGTCGTGCGCAAGGCAGGAGGTCTGGTTTTGTGTGACGAGGTTCAGCCCGGTTTCGGCAGGCTTGGCAGCCATTTCTGGGGCCACGATTGGCTGGGATTTGCGCCCGATGTGGTGACAATCGGCAAGCCGATGGCAAACGGCCATCCGGTTGCGGCCTGTCTGGCGCGTCCGGACGTGATGGCAGCCTTTCGCGACGCTTTCGGCTATTTCAACACCTTTGGCGGCAATCCTGTATCGGCAGCGGCCTGCCTTGCGACGTTGGATGTTATCGAGGAGGAAGGCCTGCAGGCCCGCGCGGCAGACACTTCGGCCTATCTGCTGGATCGTCTGAAAGGGTTGCGCCATGGCCGGATCGTGAACGCGCGCGCCAAGGGGATGTTTTTCGGGCTGGAGTTCGGCGATGCAGGGGCGGGTGATTTTGCAGCTGATCTGGTCGAAGATATGGTGGCACGCGGGTTCTTGCTGAACCGGATCGGGCGCGGGGGGGCGACCTTGAAGATGCGCCCGCCCATGCCTTTTGGCCGGCCAGAGGCAGACCTGCTTGCCGATGCCTTGCAAGACGCATTGGACCGCAGATGACCGAGGCCGACGCCGCTGCCCGCCTATGGGGTGGGGTTGTGAGGCGTCCCCTGCGCCTGCGCGAAAACGAGGTTTACGAAATTGCCACGGGTCAAGGCCGTGCCGCGTTGCGCCTTCACCGCATGGGCTATCAGTCAGCGGAAGCGATACGGTCAGAATTGTGGTGGTGCGCCCAGCTTGCACAAAACGGTTTGCCTGTGCCTGCGGCCTGTCCGCTACCAGACGGCGCTTTTCTGGCCACTCTGGCATCGGGCCGGTTGGCATCGGTTGTGGAATGGGTTGAAGGCGAGGCTTTGGGAGAAGCCGGCATGCCGCTGTCCGGTAGCTCGGCCGATCAGGCCAAGAAGCACCACGCCCTCGGCCGCTTGTTGGCGCGGCTGCATGATGTCACGGATCGCCTGACCTTGCCGGCATGGTTCACGCGGCCGCGGTGGGATCATGCGGGTCTGGTCGGCGATACGCCGTTCTGGGGTCGGTTCTGGGAGCATCCCAGTCTGACCGCGTCCGAGGCAAATGTCCTTAATGACGCGCGGGCTTGGCTGTCGCATTACTTGGGCAGTCGGTCACTGGCCACGGGCTTGGTCCATGCCGATGTGCTGCGGGAGAATATCCTTGTGAAAGACGGAGCCCTTTCGCTGATCGACTTTGACGACAGCGGGTTTGGTTTCAAGATCTATGATCTGGGCACAGTGCTGTCGCAAAACCTGTATGAACCTGCCTATGTCGATATCAGGGCGGCGTTGTGCGAAGGCTATGGCCTTGTTGATCCAGGCGCCGTCGATCCCTTCACCCTGGCCCGCACCTTGGCGTCAGTGGGATGGGCCGCGCCGCGTTTGCCTGTGAACAGCCCCATTCACCGCAGCCATATCGACCGCGCCGTGATGTTCGCGCGGCGCTGTCTTGGCTGACCCAGGGACGGTTAGGCAGACCTTAAACCACGACGTCCATGGTCGCCTGCTCGCCCACGCCGAACACCCGTTTGTAGCGTGCGATCTCATCTGCCGGACCCATGGCCTTGTTGGGGTTGTCCGAAAGTTTGACCGTTGGCCGCCCATCCGCTGAAATCGCCTTGCACACCAGACTGAATGGGGCAAGCCCGTCATGCGGGGCCAGTCCGCGAAAATCATTCGTCAGCATTGTGCCCCAACCGAAAGACACTTTCACCCGGCCCACGAACTGGCGGTGCAACTCGGCGATCTTGTCCACATCCAGCCCATCCGAAAAGATGATCAGCTTCTTGGTGGGATCTTCGCCACGGGACGTCCACCATCGGATCGCCGTTTCGGCGCCAATCGCCGGGTCGCCGGAATCGATGCGGATGCCCGTCCATTTCGCAAGCCATTCAGGCGCCCGTGCCAGAAAGCCTTCAGTGCCATATGTGTCGGGCAGGATGATGCGCAGATTGCCATCATGTTCCTCATGCCAGTCGGCAAGCACCTGATAGGGAGCTTGTGCCAGTTCCGCATCGGTGCGGGCCAGTGCCGAATAGACCATCGGCAATTCGTGGGCGTTGGTGCCGATAGCCTCGACCTCACGGCGCATGGCAATCAGGCAGTTCGACGTGCCGATGAACTTTCCTTCCATGCCTTCGATCAACGCTTGCACGGCCCAGTCCTGCCACAGGAAAGAATGGCGGCGGCGGGTGCCGAAATCAGCAAGTTTCAGGTCTTCGATCTGGCGCAGCTTTTCGATCTTTTCCCATAATTTGGTCATCGCTCGGGCATAAAGCACCTGCAATTCGAACTTGCCCATTCCGCGCAACACCGCGCGCCCGCGCAATTCCATCAGCACGGCCAGCGCCGGGATTTCCCACATCATCACTTCGGGCCACTTGCCCTCGAACGTCAGCTCATACTGGCCATCGTGCTTTTCAAGGTGATACGGTGGCAATTGCAGGCCTTCGAACCATTCCATGAAATCGGGGCGGAACATCTGGCGTTTGCCATAGAATGTATTGCCGCGCAGAAAAGTGCTTTCGCCCCGAGACAGGCGCAGTGTGCGAATGTGATCGAGTTGTTCACGCAATTCGCCTTCGTCAATCAGATCGGCAAGGCGGATGCTCTTGGTGCGATTGATCAGGCTGAAGGTCACAATGGTGTCGGGCTTGTTGCGAAACACCGACTGGCACATCAGAAGCTTGTAAAAATCGGTATCGAGCAACGACCGCACGATCGGGTCAATCTTCCACTTGTGATTGTGGACGCGGGTGGCGATATCGACCATGGCTCGGCTCCTGAGGTGCGCTCATGGCCCTTAAATCAAGCGCAAGAACCGCTGTCTAGTTGTGACCGGATTTCAGCCTTCCAGCCGAACCCCGGCGGCGTTCAATCTTGACACCATGACGGCAAGACTTCCGTCCAGATCAATGGCGCGGCAAAGGTCCATGCGGATGGAAACTTCGTACCCCAACCGGGCTGCATCAAGCGCGGAATAGGCCACGCAGAAATCGGTTGCCAGACCTGCAAAGACCAGCCGAGACACCCCCCTGTCGCGAAGATAGCCATCCAGCCCGGTGGCGGTGCGATGATCATTCTCATAAAATGCGGAATAGCTGTCGATGGCTGGTCGAAAGCCCTTGCGGATGATCAGGTCGGCGCGGTTGGTGTCCAATTCGCCGTGAAATGCCGCCCCTTGCGTGCCTTGCACGCAATGGGTTGGCCAAAGCACCTGCGCGCCGTAGGTCATCTGGATCTGACTGAACGGCGCCGCCCCGGTGTGGTTGGCCGCAAAGGAACTGTGGTTTGCAGGGTGCCAGTCTTGTGTCAGAACAACAGCGCCGAAATCCAGCATCAGTGTGTTGATCCCGGATACGATTTCAGTCCCGCCCGACACCGACAAGGCACCACCTGGGCAAAAATCATTTTGCAGATCAATCACGATCAGGGCGTCGGTCTGTGGGCGCATCGCGGATCTCCTTCGTCTGCAACGACAATTGGTAGGCATGGGGGCTGCCCTGTCAATCGGGTTGCGGCGGCTTGCCGCTTGATCCGGCCCGGCGCTTGTCCTATGCCGCGCGCATGCTGACGATCATCGCCCTGTATCACTTCACCCGCTTTCCCGATCCCGCAGCCCTGCGCCAGCCGCTTTTGTCGCTGTGCCATGCGCAGGGGGTAAAGGGATCGTTGCTGGTCGCCAGCGAGGGGATCAACGGCACGATTGCCGGTCCCCGCCATGGGGTTGATGCCGTCCTTGCTCATATCCGCGCGTTGCCCGGTTGTGCCGATCTGGAATGGAAGGAAAGTTTCTCGGACTCCATGCCGTTTGGCCGGATGAAAGTGAAGCTGAAGCGCGAGATCGTGACAATGGGTGTGCCGGATGTGGACCCAAGGGCGCGCGTCGGTCACTACGTTGACGCAACGCAATGGAACGACCTGATCAGCCAACCGGATGTGGCGGTGATCGACACGCGCAACGACTATGAGGTGGCCATTGGCACCTTTGCCGGTGCAGTCGATCCCGCGACGCGCAGTTTTCGGGACTTTCCGAAGTGGTGGGACGAAAACCGCGACCGGTTTCACAACAAGCGGATCGCGATGTTTTGCACCGGGGGAATCCGGTGTGAGAAATCGACCAATTTTTTGCTGTCGCAGGGTGTCAAAGACGTCTTTCACCTCAAAGGTGGCATCCTGAAATATCTCGAAGATGTGCCGGCCGAGAACAGCCTTTGGGAAGGCGAATGTTATGTGTTTGACGCGCGGGTGTCGGTCGGACACGGGTTGAAGCCGGGTCAGAACGAAAGCTGTGGTGCGTGTCGCCGTCCGGTGACGCCCGAAGGGCGGATGCATCCGGAGTATGAAAAGGGGGTGTGCTGCGCCGCGTGTGTGGACGACTACACCCCGTCGGATCGCGCCCGGTTCCGGGAACGGCAGCGGCAGATGGACTTGGCCACGGCGCGGGGCGACGTGCATCTTGGGGCCTGACCGACGGTTGTCCTGCGCCTTTCGGTGAAAACACGCTCATGGCCTCACCGGGCTTTCTATGTCAACCGTACCCGCCCTTGAGGGCGTTCGAGACCAAAGGGCTGACACCGCGTCGCGCCTCAGCCGTTTTCGCGCAGGACAGATCCGGCAAGGTAAAGCGACCCACAGATCAGCACCCGTGCGTCAGGGTCGATGGCCGCGATGTCTGCCAGCGCTGCCGAGACAGAGTCCGCGGCGGCAGCGTCCATTCCCGCTGACCTGGCGGCGTCTCGGGTGGTTTCGGCCGGCAACGTGTTCTTTTCACCCGGAATGGACACCGCAAAAAGTCGTGTGGCCTTTGGTGCAAGTGGACGCATGTAGCCCGCGACATCCTTGGTGTTCAGCATACCGCAAATCAGATACGTCGGACGCTTTGGCATCCGTGCCAGCGTTGCGGCAATCGCCTCGCCCCCTGCAGGATTGTGCCCGCCGTCCAGCCAAAGCTCTACCCTTGGCGCGATGTCGCTGAGGGGTCCATGGCGCAATCGCTGCATGCGGGCGGGCCAGACAGCGCGCGTGACGGCGGCCTCGCATGCGGCCTCGTCACGGCCAAGGGCGCGCAGGGCGGCGATGGCGGCCCCGGCGTTCTGCACCTGATGCGGGCCCGGAAGATTTGGCAAAGGCAGGTCCAGAAGCCCTGTTTCATCCTGAAATATCAGTCTGTTCCGGTCTTCTGACACATGCCAGTGCTGCCCATAGGCAAGGACTGGTGCACCCACACGGGCTGCCTTGGTTTCAATCACCGAAAGTCCCTCGGGGCTTTGCGGACCGACGATTACCGGAACACCGCGCTTTATGATCCCGGCTTTTTCGCCAGCGATTTCGGGCAGTGTTTCGCCAAGGTATTGCTGATGGTCGATGCTGACCGGCGTGATGATGCACAGTCGCGGATGGTCCACGACATTCGTGGCATCCAACCGACCGCCAAGGCCAACCTCTAGCAAGGTGAAATCGGCAGGGGTGCGGGCGAAAGCCAGCAGGGCCGCCGCAGTGGTGATTTCAAAGAAAGTGATGGATTCCGGGCCATTGGCCTGAACACATTCATCCAGAAGTGCGGTCAGGGCCGGTTCGCTGATCAATTCCCCCGCAAGCCGGATGCGTTCGTGGAAACGCGCCAGATGCGGCGAGGTGTAGGCATGAACCAACGCCCCCGATACCTCCAGCCCGGCACGGATCATCGCCTGCGTGCTGCCCTTGCCGTTGGTCCCTGCAATATGGATTACCGGCGGCAAAGAGCGTTCAGGATGCCCGAGCGCATCCAGCAAGCGGTGCATCCGATCCAGGGTAAGATCGATCACCTTCGGATGAAGGGTCATCATCCGTTCGAGAATGGCATCCGACCCATGCGTCAAGATCAACCTGCCGTCGAAGCGGCGGTGGTGGCCGGGGCGGGCAGATCGCCTTTGACCGCTGGCGTAAGGCCCATCATCATCCGCAGGATGGTAATCAACTCTTCGCGCAGCACTTTGCGATGGGTGACGCGATCCAGCATGCCGTGATCAAGCAGGTATTCTGCGCGCTGGAACCCTTCGGGCAGCTTTTCGCGGATGGTCTGTTCGATCACGCGGGGTCCGGCAAAACAGATAAGGGCATTCGGTTCAGAGATCTGCACATCGCCCAGCATGGCGTAAGACGCCGTGACGCCACCAGTCGTCGGGTGTGTCAGCACAACGATGTAAGGCAACCGTGCTTCCTTTAGCATCTGAACCGCAACGGTTGTGCGCGGCATCTGCATCAGGCTGAGGATTCCTTCCTGCATCCGTGCCCCACCGGCAGCGGAAAACAGGACCAATGGGCGCTTCATCTTGACCGCGCGTTCCGCCGCGGCGATCAGGGCATTGCCGACATACATGCCCATGGACCCGGCCATGAAACTGAAGTCCTGGGCCACGGCGACAATGGGGGTGCGGCCCATTTCACCTTCGGCCACCAACATCGCCTCTTTTTCCCCGGTCGCCTTCTGGGCGGCTTTCAGTCGGTCGGGATATTTTTTCTGATCCTTGAAGTGGAGCGGATCCACCACAGGCTCTGGCACCTTGATGTCGGTGAAAACACCACCATCAAACAGGAATTTGAAACGGTCCCGTGGGCTGATGGCCATGTGATGATCGCAGTTCGAGCAAACATTCAGATTGTCGGCAAGTTCGCGATGGAACAGCATGGTTCCGCATTCGGGGCACTTCGTCCAAAGATTTTCCGGCACTTCCCGGCGCGAGAAGAGCGAATTTATTTTCGGACGGACGTAGTTCGAAATCCAGTTCATGCGGGCGGGCCTTTCGGGTGCCAGTCGGTGACTCCAGATAGAGGCGCGGTGCCCGAAATGCAATCGGCACCGGCCTCATTCCAGCGTAAAGGCGCTTTGGGGCAGTCGCAAAATCAGGTTCGGATCGGGGCAGATCATCTGCCACACATCCCACAGGCTGCTGTGGCCGACCCCGAAGAAGTTTCCGGCCGTCTGGTCCAGCATATCGGTCATGATCTGGAAATGCACATGCGGCGCCCAGCCACCATTTTCGGGCCAGTCGCCAAGATCTGCGATGTGTTGTCCGGCTGTGACCCAAGCGCCCGACTGCAAAAGGTGCGGCAAGGTTGCGGCGAGATGGCCGTACAGGGTAAAAAAGCGCAGGCCATCGGCTTCATGCTGCAAAATCAGCGTATGACCATAATCCAGCGGGTCGGCATTGTAGGTTAGATGAAGAACGCGCCCTGCCAGCGGTGCGTAAAGCGGTGTTCCAGCCGGGGCAAACACGTCGATTCCCAGATGGCGGGTCCGGCGCTCCGGGCTGGCCGCATCCGCGAATTGTGCGGTGCGGTAAACCGAGCGGTCCTCGCCATAGGTGCCAATGCCGTAGGGAACCGATTTTTTCGCGAACCAAGCGTCAAAGGCGCGGTCTGAAAACGCGGGCATGTCGGGGTGTTCGCCATTGGTCAACAGCGCGAGGCTGCGACTTGCCGCGACATCGGGCTGGAACAGCGGCGCGGGATCGATGCTGTGCAGGTGTGCTATGATCCGCGGGGCAGTCCTCACCGCAGGCTGGCCGAGTCCTGCCCGCATCACCGCGCGCAACAGCCCATGATCAACGGCGCCAAGGCGCGCGGCCACCGTCGCAGGGCTGGAAGAGATCAGGGCAGGCAGGTCATCAGGCGGCACCCCACTGTGGCGCAGGGCGGCATAAAGATCGGGCTGGTCAGTGATCGGGGTCATTGGGGCCTACAGATAGCGGGTAAAGACATAAACCGCGCCGAACAGCACGGGCTGGTGGATCAGATAAACGGCAAGGCTGTGTTTGCCGGGCCAGATCACCGCACGGCCGAAAGGGCCGGGTTGCCAGAGACGCAGGCGGTCCCACAGGCCCGCACGCGACATCAGCTTTGCGGTGGCGATGCCCAGCAGCACCGGACACAGCCATGGCAGCAGCGGCTCGTAGTCCATCATGGGTGGGATTTCGGTTGACAGACCCAACCAAATCCAATGGGGCGCATTGAATATATCGAACCGTCCGAGATGCGGTGCCGTGAAGGCCAATGCGGCCACAGCGGCGGTCAGACCGACAGGTGCCCGCAAAAACGCCAGCCCGATCAGGCTACCTCCGGCTATGGCATGCAGGATGCCCCAGCGGATGAACTGCGCCCCCATGGCGTAGTAGGTTGCGACAGTCACCAATGCGGCGGCCCCGGCGACCACAGCCAGCCGGCGCAAGAAGGCACGCCAACTGATGCCCTGCCCATGCCCCAGCCACAGCGAGACTCCGGCCAGGAACAGAAAGCTTGACGCAATGGCACGGGCAAACAGCGGCCAGCCGCCCTGAAACACCGTGCCGGGCGGCAGGTGGCCAAACAGCATCAGGTCGAAGGTCAGATGAAACACCACCATGGCGGCAAGGGCGATGGTGCGGGCCAGATCTATGGCATGGATGCGGCGCGGGTTCATGGTGGCACACAGTAGACATGCCCGCGACAGAGGGAAGCCCCCTTGCTTTCGCCGCTTGCCCCCGCTGGCTTCGCCGATTATCCCATTGCCAACCAGTTTATGCGGGAGGATGCCCATGGCCACGAACCAACGTTTCGACAAGTCGAAACTTCCCAGCCGTCATGTGACCGAAGGCCCGGCGCGTGCGCCGCACCGGTCGTATTTCTATGCCATGGGGATCACCGAGGAAGAGATCCACCAGCCCTGGGTCGGCGTGGCAACCTGCTGGAACGAAGCTGCCCCTTGCAACATCGCGCTGAACCGTCAGGCGCAGATTGTGAAGCATGGGGTGAAAAAGGGTGGCGGCACCCCGCGCGAATTCACCACCATTACCGTCACAGATGGCATTGCGATGGGTCATGAAGGCATGCGCTCGTCGCTCGCCTCGCGCGATGCGATTGCCGACACGGTCGAATTGACGATGCGCGGGCATTGCTATGACGCGCTGGTGGGTCTGGCTGGCTGCGACAAATCCCTGCCGGGAATGATGATGGCGATGGTGCGGTTGAACGTGCCGTCGGTGTTCATCTACGGCGGGTCGATCCTGCCGGGCCGCTACAAAGGCCAGGACATCACCGTGCAGGACATGTTCGAAGCGGTGGGCAAAAATCAGGCGGGCACCTTGTCGGCGGCCGAGCTGGAGATCATGGAGCGGGTCGCCTGTCCGTCCTCGGGCGCATGTGGCGCACAATATACCGCCAACACCATGGCCTGTGTGTCGGAGGCGATCGGGCTTGCGCTGCTGAATTCGTCGGGCGCGCCGGCACCCTATGAAAGCCGCGACCAGTATGGCGAGGCATCTGGCGTCGCCGTGATGCACCTGATCGAAAAGAATATCCGTGCGCGCGATATCGTGACGCGCAAGTCGCTGGAGAACGCTGCCCGCGTGGTGGCCTGCACCGGGGGCAGCACCAATGGCGCGCTGCACCTTCCGGCCATCGCGCATGAGGCCGGCATCGACTTTGACCTGTTCGACGTGGCCGACATCATGCGTGATACGCCCTATTTCGTTGATCTGCGTCCGGGTGGAAAATACGTCGCCAAGGATCTGTATGAGGTCGGTGGCGTTCCGGTTGTGATGAAGGAACTGGCCAAGGCCGGGCTGATGCATCTTGACTGCATGACCGCCAGCGGCAAGACCATCGGCGAAAGCCTTGAGGAAATCACTGGCGAGGCAGATGGCCGGGTGATCTATCCGGTGGAAACCCCGATTACCAAGACGGGCGGTGTTGTGGGTCTGAAGGGAAATCTGGCCCCTGACGGCGCGATCGTGAAGGTCGCAGGCATGACCGAAGCCGAGCAGGTGTTCACGGGTCCGGCGCGGGTGTTCGAATGTGAAGAAGATGCTTTCGAGGCCGTGAAGAACCGCGCGTACAAGGAAGGCGAGGTCATCGTGATCCGCAACGAAGGCCCCGCCGGCGGACCGGGAATGCGCGAAATGCTGTCCACCACCGCAGCCCTGTCGGGGCAGGGGATGGGCAAGAAAGTTGCGTTGATCACGGACGGACGGTTCAGTGGGGCAACGCGCGGCTTCTGCGTGGGCCACGTTGGCCCCGAAGCAGCCCATGGCGGACCGATTGCCTTGTTGAAAACCGGGGATGTCATCACTCTGAACGCGCTGACCGGAGAATTGTCAGTGGCGCTGTCGGATGCGGAACTGGCCAAGCGCAAGACCGAATGGAAAGGTCCACGCCCGACGCAATATGCAACGGGTGCCTTGTACAAGTATGCCAAGCTGGTGGGAGGTGCCCGCTGGGGTGCGGTCACGCATCCGGGCGCCAAGGCCGAAAAGCATGTCTACATGGACCAGTAATCTGGCTTTGGCGGTGGGGTTGGCCCTGTGCCAACCCCTGATTGCCATGGCCCAACAAGCCGGACCACAGGCGACCTTACCCAAGGCTGTGGTGCTGAGCGGGGACGGGCTCAAGGTGCAAGGGCCGACAGGCTATTGCCCCGATCCTGCGACGTTGAGCCAGGCAGATGGTGCGGCTGCCGTTCTGATGGGACGCTGCACGGATCAGTCCACAGTGAAACCTGCGGTGATTGCGGTCACCTTCGGGCGGCCGGGCAGTGCGTCAGCCATCGCCGCCGGTGGTGCCGAGATGGCGGCGTTTTTTGCGACAGAGTCTGGCCGCAAATCCTTGAGCCGACGCGGTCGCGCGTCGGATGTCAGCGTGACCTCGGCCAGAAGTATCGGGGACCTGTTCCTGTTCCGGGTTCTGGACCGGGGCGAGGGTGTATACTGGCGCGGTATGATCGCCATCAAGGGCAGGACTGTCAGTGTAAAGGTCTCGGGGCCTGACCTTGCCGAGGACGAAAGTCGCAAGCTGGTTGAAGATACGGTAAAGGCGTTGCGGCGCGGCAATCGATAGGCATAGCAAACCCGCAGAAGCTCCTTCGCAATGGGGTGGAGTCTTAAGATTTTTCCGGCGATAAAGGGATTCGTTTCCATAGCGTGGACAATCGCTGTGGATATCCGGGTAATGTTGCGGAATGGCAGATGGCAGGCAGGTTTGATGCGTTTCTAGACCGGGTGCTGCAGCGCCGGGTTCAGCGCCGCTGGGGCGCTATCGCAGAGCGTGCGTCCAGTCTGGATCTGGAAACCCTAAGCGCGCTGCGGGCGCGGGCGCTGGCGATCCGCCGCAATCTGGACCGCGTGATCCATGAAGCCGAACATCGGCTGGCCTTGCCGGTGATCGGATCAAACGCTATGCGCCGTCCGATGGGTACCGATTGGTCCTGGCGACCGGCTTTGTGGAAAGGCCCAATTCCCGTTCCGGGGTTTTCGACCGTGCCCGGGCGGGCGCAAGTGTGCGACGGGGCGACGGTCTTTCATGATTGCCGGCGCAGCGAATTGACCGTGCGCCAGATCCGCAACACGCGGGAAACCGATCTTGCGCCGTTCGGGTTCCGGATGGATGTCTTCCGTTTTGACGGATCGTTTCTGAGCCTTGTTCTGGACCTGCCGCCCGAAGCCGCCCATGGGCTGAAACTGCGGCATCTGATCCGGCTGGATGTTATTGTCGAAATGGAAAAGCCGCTGGAGATCTTTGCGCGGCTGAACATCAAGCACGGTCCGAACGTCGAACAGATTGTGCGTGAACTGCCATTGGCCGAGGAGGAGGTGATGGTCGAATTCGATCTGGCCTACACCAAGGTCAATGAAAAGCGGGTGGAGCGGCTTTGGGTGGATCTGATCTTTGAGGGGCCCGAGATGAACCAGATCATCCTGCGCGACGTGACGTTGAGCCGGCGCCCCCGGGCTGAATTGTGAGGCGGAGATGATCGAAAAACGGCTTACCAAGACCCGTATCCGCGCAGGTGTTTGGGAGGGAGTGCTGAGTGGCGCAGAGACCTTGCCCAAGCTGGACGTGCTTTTGTTGGAGCAACCCTTGCCGGATGTGGTGGTGGAGCCTGTCGCGGGACGTTCGGGTGACTGGGCGGTGCGGGTGCCGATCCCGGCTCATGTTTTGAGTGAAGGAGTGCAGACCTTTCTGATCCGCGAGGCTGGCTCGACCGATACGCTGGCCCATTTCACCATCATCACAGGGGTAGCGATGGAAGACGACATGCGCGCAGAGGTGGATCTGCTGCGTCAGGAGTTGGACATGCTCAAGCGCGCTTTCCGCCGGCATTGTCTGGAAACGACCGCCTGACGGGCGGCCTGACCTGAAGGCGCAGGCGTTCCGCCCGAAGGCGGTCGGTCGGGTCGCGTCCGCGCCCCTATCCCTCTGGTGCGGGGGCGTTCCGCCCCCGGCGCGCTCGGCGCGCCTCCCCCTGAGGATATTTGGACCAAGATAAAGGCTGCGGGTTGCGTCTTTGTGTCGAGCGTGAAACGTTGAAAGGCCACGCCATTCTGAAAGCGGATGCATGCTGCCGATCCTTCTGAAAACATTACCGTTCTTTGCGCTGATCGGGCTGGGGTTCCTGGCCGGGCGCACACGGTTTTTCGGGCCTGAGGCAACGGCGGCCCTGACGAGGTTTGTGTTCTATTTTGCGCTGTCTGCGATGCTGTTCGGCTTTGCGGCGAATTTGTCCGTCGGGCAGATCTTCGACTGGCCGTTTGTCATCGCCTATCTGTCGGCATCGATCGTGGTGTATCTTTTTGCCACTGGAGTTGCGCTGTGGCGGGGCGTGTCGGTCGAGGAAGCGGCGGTTGAGGCGCAATGCGCCGTGATTGGCAATGTGGGCTTTCTGGGCGTGCCGATGCTGGTGCTGTTGTTGGGGGCCGCTGCAGCGGGGCCTGTGCTTTTGGTGCTTGCGGTTGATCTGATCGTGTTTTCCAGTGTGATCACCCTTGTGATCACTGCGCGACGGCAAGGGCGGATGAGTCTTGGGATTTTCCAGGTTCTGGGGATAGGACTTTTGAAGAACCCGATGATCGTGTCGATCGTGCTTGGCCTTGCCTGGGGGGCGACGGGATGGGTGGTTCCCGGTCCGGTCAACGAGTTTCTGACGATACTGGGGGCGGCGGCGACGCCGGGCGCCTTGTTCGCCATCGGCGCATCGCTGGCGGGGCGCAGTGCGGAACGGGTGCAGGTGGCGGCTTGGTTGGCCTTTGCCAAGCTGGTGGTGCATCCTGCGGCTGTGGCTGTATCAGCGCTGGCGATCTTTCCGGTTGAACGGTATGCGGCGGGTGTGATGATTGCGGCCGCCGCTTTGCCGGTGGCGGGAAATGTCTATATTCTGGCTGCGCATTATGGCGTGGCTCCACAACGGGTTTCGACGGCGATCCTTTTGTCCACGGCGGCATCCGTGCTGACGGTGACGGCGGTGATTGCCTTGGTCAATGGAGGGTCGCAATGAAAACCGTATCCGAGAACAGGGCGTTTGGCGGTGTGCAGGGTGTGTATTCCCACGCCTCCACGGCCACTGGTACCGAGATGACCTTTGGTCTGTTCCTGCCCGAAGGAGCCGAAGATGGCCCGGTTCCACTGATCTGGTTTTTGTCCGGGCTGACATGTACGCATGAAAATGCGATGGTGAAATCGACGGCGCAGCGCTGGGCGGCAGAAGCCGGGGTGGCGGTGGTGTTTCCGGACACTTCGCCACGCGGGGCAGTGGTGGCGGATGATCCGGACTTTGATCTGGGGCAAGGGGCGGGGTTTTATGTTAATGCCACGCAAAAGCCATGGGCTCCGCATTTCCGGATGTGGGACTATGTAACCGACGATCTGCCGCGATTGCTGTTCAATGCTTTTCCTGTGGCGGAAGAGGCCCAAGCCATCACCGGGCATTCGATGGGCGGGCATGGTGCGCTGACCATTGCCATGAGCTTTCCGGGGCGGTTCCGGTCTGCTTCGGCCTTTGCGCCGATCTGTCATCCGACTGCGGGAGACTGGGGACGCAAGCAGTTTACAGCCTATCTGGGCCAGGATGAAAGTGCTTGGGTTGGGCATGACGCCACGCTTTTGATGCGCAAGCGCGGGTTCGATGGGCCGATTTTGGTGGATCAGGGCACGTCGGACCAGTTTATCGACCTGCTTAAGCCCGAAGCCTTGGCCGAGGCCATGGCGGCGCGACGGCAAGGGGGGGCGGTGCGGATGCAGAAGGGCTATGACCATAGCTACTTTTTCGTCTCGACCTTCATGGAAGAGCATATCGCCTTTCATGCCAAGTCCCTTTACGGCTAGGCGTCCATGACTCGCGTATTCATTGATGCAGATGCCTGCCCGGTGAAGGCCGAGGCCGAGCGCGTGGCGACACGACAGGGCGTCCGGATGCTGGTGGTGTCCAACGGGGGCATCCGGCCGTCGCCCAACCCGCTGGTTGAAAGCGTGTTTGTGGCCAGTGGACCGGATGAGGCGGACAAGTGGATCGCAGACGCCTGCGGTCCGGGCGATGTGGTGGTCACGGGAGACATCCCCTTGGCCGCGAAATGCGTGGCGGCGGGGGCGCGGGTGGTCAAGCACAATGGCGAGGAGCTGACGTCGGCCAATATCGGCATGGCTTTGGCCACGCGCGACCTGATGCAGGATCTTCGCAGCGCGGACCCGTTCCGGCAGGGCGGGGGGCGGCCCTTTTCCAAAGCTGACCGGTCGCGGTTTCTGGATGTGCTGGACCGCGCGGTGCGTGCGGCCAAGATTGTGTGAGGGGGTTGCGCCTGACCGGTCGGTTGGGCTCTATGTCGCGCATATCTGGCAGAACGGGAATGCATCATGGGTCGGGCGCAGGCAGTGATCTTCGACATCGGAAATGTGCTGATCGGATGGAACCCCGAAGCATTTTATGACCAACGGCTGGGAGAGGCCACGCGCCGCCGGATGTTCAGCGAAACAGGGATCGAAGCGATGAACCTGGCCATTGATGCCGGGGCCCCGTTTCGCGACACCGTTGAGGCGCATGCCGCTGCCCATCCGCATTGGGGCGAGCAGATTCTTTGGTGGTATGAGCACTGGATCGAGATGGCGAGCCCGCGCATCGAAGGGTCAATCGCGCTGCTTCGGGCGCTCAAGGCCAAGGGTGTTCCAGTGCTTGCATTGACCAATTTCGGCGATGAAAGTTTCAGCTATGCCCAAGGCCAGTATGATTTTCTGACGGAATTCGATCAGGCCTTTGTCTCGGCGCGGATGGGGGTGATCAAGCCCGATCCAGAGATTTACCAGCAGTTGGAAGCGGCCATGGGCCTCTTGCCCGACAGCTTGATATTTACCGATGACAAGGCGGAGAACACCGAAGCTGCCGCTGCGCGGGGCTGGAGGGTGCATCTGTTCACCGGCTGGCAGGGTTGGGCTGAACGGCTTGTAGTGGAAGGGCTGTTGACACGTCAGGAGGCAGGAATATGACCATCGCGATTGTTGGGGCAGAGGCAGAACCGCTGCTGACCTGGGCCGGGTTGACCGATGCGCTGGAAGCCGGGCATCGCAGGCCAAGGGCCGAGATCACAGATCAGTTCCTGTATCGCGGCAGCGATACGCTGTTGAACCGGGCGGCGTGGATTGATGGGTTGGGCCAGCTGGTAAAGGTGGCCACGGTGTTTCCCGGCAACGCCGCGCATCAGTTGCCGTCGGTCAACGGCGCCGTGACGCTGTTTGACGATCGCACCGGTTTGTTAACCGCATTGGTCGATTTCCATCTTGTGACCAAATGGAAAACCGCCGGGGACAGTCTGTTGTCGGCGAAACGGCTGGCCCGCAAGGACTCGCGCCGTATCCTTCTGGTCGGGGCCGGCACAGTGGCGCGGTCAATGGTCAGCGCCTACTCCAGCGCCTTTCCCGATGCCACGTTCACGGTCTGGAGCCGTCGTCGCGGCACCGCCGAGGCCATGGGTCTGCCGGTTGCCGACGATCTGGAGAAAGCGGTGAAGGAAGCCGACATCATCTGCACCGCCACCATGGCCAAGGAACCCTTGATCCGGGGTGATTGGCTGCAACACGGGCAGCATCTGGATCTGATCGGGGCCTATACCCCGGCCATGCGTGAGGTGGATGATACCGCGATGGCGCGTGCGCGTCTGTTTGTGGATAGCCGCGCCACCACGATTCACCACATCGGAGAGCTGATCGCGCCGATCAAGAGCGGAGCCATCAGCGAAGCAGATGTGATCGCCGATTTCTACGACAACCCGGCCGCCTATGCGCGGCGGTCGGATGACGAGATCACCATCGCAAAGAATGGTGGTGGCGCGCATCTGGACCTTATGACGGCTGATTACATAGCGCGCACATGGGCTGCCCGCTGAAAGCGTTGTCTGGCAAAGCGCGATCACACGCACATCTTTGGATATGATCGGGAAAATTGGTCGGAGCGAGAGGATTCGAACCTCCGACCCCCTGCTCCCGAAGCAGGTGCGCTACCAGACTGCGCTACGCTCCGACCGTGAAAAATGCCCTAAACCCTTCGATTGTGCTTTGCAAGAGGGGTCGCGCGCTTAGTCTGCCCGCCTGCGTTCCGAGCGTTTCAACAGCAGGCTGATACGGGGCATCAGGCCAGTTTCGGGGCGGGATTTGTTGGACAGGACGGGGCTGTTTTTTGACACGGCGCCGGTGCCTTCGCGCAGCACGATATAAATGCCCGACAAGATGATCACGCCCGTGCCGACCAGAGTGTACAGATCGGCCTGTTCGTCAAACAGTAGCGCCCCGTAAATAACCGCCCAGATGATCTGCGAGTACTGCATGGGGGCCACGATGATGGCGGGGGCGGTGCGATAGGCGGCAATCGACAACAGCGCCGCGATAAACCCCAAGGCTGCGATCACGCCGGTCAGGGCCAGATGTGCCAGTGGCATGGGCACATAGACGAAGGGCATCGCCGCTCCAGTCAAAAGAAAGGTCGCCACCATCGGATACAACATCAGAACGGCCGAGCGTTCCTCGGCCCCGATCTTGCGCACGATGACCGACGTGAGAGATCCGGTCATCGCCGCCCCAAGAGCCGCAAGATGGCCCCAAGACAACTCCGCAGACCCGGGGCGCAGCACGATCAGAACGCCGATCAGCCCGACCACCACGGCGATACCACGCCGGATGCCAACCTTTTCGCCCAGCATGGGAATCGCCAGAACGGTGATCAAAAGCGGCATCGCGAACAGAATCGCATAGGTCTGCGCCAGCGGAAGCACGGTAAACGCATAAAAGCCCGCCGCCCCGGTTGAGACGGCGGTGATGGACCGCAGCAGCGACCACCACGGATGGCGTGGGATCAGATTGCCATCGGTGCGGTCGCTCATCAGCATGAAAGTGATGATCGGAAAGCCCAAAAGCCCCGAGAAAAAGATGATCTGGAACGAGTTGTAGCTTTCGCCCAGAAACTTGATGACAACATCATGGGTCGCATAAAGCGCAAAGGCCAAAAGCGCCAGAAGCGCGCCTTTCAGATTGTGACCCATGGTCGTCCCCTTTGCCAGCAGAGGCCAAGCGCCAACCCTGATTGCGCTATCATCAGTTGCAGAAATCGGGGCGAGGCTCAAGCAGGGTCAGCACCAAGGATCGTGTCACAATCTGCATCATGTGATCTGCGCCACAGGGCCGGCACATTTCCGCCACAGGCAGGCAGCATCCCGCAACAGATGACCCAACGGGGGTCTTGTCTTGACCTTACAGTTCCTGCCACGCGGCGCCGCGCCACGCGTTCGAAAGGGTCAATGATCCAATGCAGTCCGCAGCAGACGCGCTGCTTTTGGCTTTGGCACTGAATCAGGCCCGCGCCAAGCGGCCCGGGCCTTTCTGCAACGGGATGTCAGATCAAAGGCTGGCGTCCAGCGCTGCGATGATGGCATCGCCCATCTGCGTGGTGGACACAGGCGTGCCACCATCCGGTCCCATCAGATCGGCTGTGCGCAAACCGTCGGCCAGCACTTTTTCGACAGCCTTTTCAACACGCGCGGCATCTTCGCCCATGTCAAAGGAATAGCGCAGCGCCATGGCGAACGACAGAACGCAGGCGATCGGGTTCGCCTTGCCCTGTCCCGCGATGTCGGGGGCAGAGCCATGCACAGGCTCATACAGGGCCTTGGGACGGCCGTTGGCCATCGGTGCCCCAAGGCTGGCCGAGGGCAACATGCCAAGGCTGCCGGTCAGCATGGCAGCGCAATCAGAAAGTACATCGCCGAACAGGTTGTCGGTGACGATCACGTCAAACTGCTTGGGCCAGCGCACCAACTGCATCGCACCGTTGTCGGCATACATATGGGTCAGGGCGACGTCGGGGTAGTCCTTGTCGTGGATTTCCTGCACCACTTCGCGCCACAGGATGCCCGACTCCATCACATTGGCCTTCTCCATCGAGCAGACCTTGTTCGCGCGTTTGCGGGCGAGTTCGAACGCCGACCGGGCCACGCGGGCAATTTCGGATTCGGTATAGCGTTGCGTGTTGATGCCGACGCGTTCGTTGCCTTCGACAAAGATGCCGCGCGGCTCGCCGAAATACACACCACTGGTCAGCTCGCGCACGATGACGATATCCAGACCGGCCACGACCTCTTTCTTGAGGCTGGAAAAATCGGCCAGCGCGTCAAAGCATTGCGCCGGGCGCAGGTTTGAGAACAGATCCATTTCCTTGCGCAGGCGCAAAAGACCCCGTTCCGGCTTGACGCTGAAATCGAGGCTGTCGTATTTCGGCCCGCCAACGGCCCCCAGCAACACTGCGTCCACCTCTTGTGCCTTGGCCATTGTGGCGTCGGTGAGGGGAGTGCCGTGCTTGTCATAGGCACAACCGCCGACAAGATCTTCGGTCACATCGAAGGTCACACCGCGGCGCGCGCGCATCCATGCGATGATCTTTTTCACTTCGGCCATGACTTCGGGACCGATGCCGTCGCCGGCGAGGATAAGAAGGGAAGGATTGGCCATGGGAAAGGCTCCTGTCTGACGGGTTGGCAGCGGCGTAGCCAATGGGCCGGGTAGGGTCAAGCGATCCTTGGAAAAAGCCGGGCCTCAGGGGGTGATTTCGATCCATATCGGATGATGCCGTGCACCATCGGGTGTAGGGGCATGTCCTGCGGCAGTGACGGTAATGCCGACCGAGGGCAGGATATAAGTCACCCGCAACGACCCAAGGGTTCCGCCGTAGTCAACTGTATCGCCCGGCAGCGGATCTTGCAGGCGCGGATCGCCCAGCAGGTCGCGCAGGGCCGCCGGGTTGCCGTCGCCCTTTTCGGGGTCCACATTGGCCTGCCCCAGCAGGACAAATGGCGTTGTCGGGGCTTCTGGGCTATTCATCAGATGCAGCCAGAATGCGGCCTCGTCATGGTTGCGCTTGCCGTTGCGATCTTCGGGGCCGTCATATGCAGGCGGCGTGGCATGCCATGTCAGAAGATGCAGGCTGCGCCCGTCGGGCAAGGTGACAGCGGTATCGTGGTGTCCGGTGGACGAAAGTCGCAGGACATCCAACGCCCCGTCAGGCATCGGTGGCAGCAGCGCCCCCGGCAAATCGCGCCACAGCATGGCCGAGTGGTCGGTGCTGTGTGCCGCGTCGATGGGCAGGCGCGACAGGATGGCCATGCCGCCCTCGCCCGGAAAGCGGCCATAGGCGATGGCGTCGCGGGCCTCATCGCTGCGACCGTTCCCGTCAAGGTCGAACCCGCTGGGGATGCCGGTGTTCGGCCGCAATGCTACGAAATGGGGGTAGGGCACCGGCAGTGATGCGTTCAGCGCCGACAGGGCCAAGTCGCCCGCATCGTAGTCAAAGCCTGACAGCACAACAATATCGGCGTCCAGTTCCCCAATCGCGGTTGAGGCGGCGTGAATGTCGGGAGCGGTGCCGGTCTTGATGTCGCGCAACAACAGGCCGGGTCCGGCACGATTCAGGTCTGTGTTCCAATAACCCAGCCGAAGCGAGTCCGCCGCTGCCGGGCCGAAGAGTGCTATCAGAAGGCCCGCGAGGCCCGCGACAATTCCGAGGCGTCCGGTCTGCCGTGTGCGCGGCGCATTTCGCGGATCAATTCGGCAATCCGTCCCATGGCGATGCCGCGCATGAACAGGCTGGCGGGAAGAAAAGACCATGCTGCCATTGTCCAGATCAGTGTTTGAGAGGATGTCAGGCTGTTCGGATTCAATCCGGGTGACGCCAGACTGATGACAAAGGGAATGACGAACGGCAACAAAAAACCAAGCGCGATGTTGACGCGCCCGTCGCGTTCCAAACGCCCGACGACATCATTTCCAGCCGTCGGGTCGAACGTCGGCAGATTGACCCAGACGTTGAACGCCCGATCCCGCAAGGGCCATGCGCCAGCTTTCAGAACGATCACAAATATCGCCAAAGAGATCAGCGAGCTAAGGTATGCAACGCCCGCGGCATCGCGCACAGCTTCGATGTGCTCGGCCGAGGCCCCTTCGGCCATCATCAGTGTGGCAAGGCGTACCGGTGAATAGGGGAAATCCATCGACTGCCCGATCAAATGACCGATAGCGTGAACAAACTCGGTTGCGCTTGTCGGATTGGTGCGGCCGCTTTCGATCATCGACAGGCAGAACACGGTTGCAAGCAACATCAGCAGCCTGATCCGATTGAATGGCGGTGCATCGCGGAATTCGATCAGGCTGGGCGCCTCTGCGTTATATTCGACAAAAGTCAAAAGTCCGGCAAACAGGGCAACAAGCGCCACCATCTGTTTGGCGTCACCCGAAATTCCAGGCAAAAGAATCGAGGGTGTAAGGACCACCAACACCACGATCATTGCCCGAATCAAAGCTCCCGAAAACGTCGAGATCACTTCCCTGCCACCTTCCATTCGACCGGACCCGATGCTGTGCCGGGGCCTTGTGCCGATGATATCCCGCCATTTGTGGCGGACTGCCTCATTCTTGCCCAATTTGTGCCTTCTTTCCCCAAGCCCCGCAATCATTGGTTAGGGTTTGAATAGGTATTGCGGCACTTTCGCGGAAGATGTGTCGCCGGATTGCATCAAGATTGCGGAAAGAAAATGGCCGCCCCGAAGGGCGACCCAAGATGTTGTGGTTGAAGGTAAATCAGACCCTAAAAGTCATCACGCCCATGGCCTGATGGTTGCGGCCCTTGCCTCAAAGGTGTCAATGGCTTTGGCCTTTTCCAGAGTAAGGCCGATATCGTCCAGCCCGTTCAGCAAACAATGCTTGCGGTGGCTGTCCACGTCGAAGGCAAAGCTTTGCCCGTCAGAGGTTGTGACGGTCTGCGTCTCTAGATCGACCGTGATCCGGGCATTGGCGCCTTTGCGCGCATCCGCCATCAGGGTGTCGACCACATCTTGCGGCATGACAATGGGCAGGATGCCGTTCTTGAAACAGTTGTTGTAAAAGATATCGGCAAAGCTGGTGGAGATCACACAGCGGATACCAAAATCCAGAAGCGCCCAGGGTGCATGTTCGCGCGATGAACCACAGCCGAAATTGTCGCCGGCAATAAGGATCTCGGCCTTGCGATAGGCGGGCTGGTTCAGAACGAAATCCGGGATCTCGGCCCCATCCTGTGTGTAGCGCATTTCGTCGAACAGATTTTTTCCAAGGCCGGAGCGCTGAATCGTCTTCAGGAACTGCTTGGGAATGATCATGTCGGTGTCGATGTTGACCAACGGCATGGGGGCCGCAATTCCGGTCAGTTTGGTAAACTTGTCCATGGGTGATCCTTGGCTTTCTTGTGATGCAGGCTGCGCTTTGCTAGGCGTGGCCCGGATTTGATGTTTCACGACCCGAAGGGATCGCACCTTTTCCATGTTTCAATCGATTGATTTTGGCCGCCTGCAGACCTGCGTCTTTGACCGCTGGTCGCCACAGATTGGCGACCCGTCGCTGGGCGGATGGCTGACCGTGGCGGCCTATCTGATCTGCGCAGTGCTGGCGCTTCTTGTTCTGCGCCGCATCGGTGGGGGACGGACACGCACATTTTGGGTGCTGATCTGCATTGTCATGGCTTTTCTGGCGGTGAACAAGCAGCTGGACCTGCAATCGGCGCTGACTGCCACCGGGCGCTGCATCTCTCGGCTGCAAGGGTGGTACGAAGACCGCAGGGTCTTTCAGCGGCATTTCATTCAGGGGCTTTTGCTGGTTGTCGGGACGATGCTGGCTCTTGGCCTTTACCTGATGCGGCGTGACCTGAAACGGAACGGCCTTGCCCTTTTGGGCTTGGCCGTGGTCGCGGGGTTTGTCGCGGTAAGGGCAGTTGGATTTCATCATTTCGATTCGGTGATCAACATGCGGGTGCAGGATGTGCGGTTGAACGTGGTTTTCGAACTGGCTGGTCTGGTTCTGATAGCGGTGAATGCACTGGCGCTTTTGCTGCGACAGCCGGGACGTCAGAGGGCGCGACGGGTTTAGGCACCACGCCCTCGTGGTCGGACCTGCGGCCCGTATCAGGCCGTTTCGACCATCAATTCCCGCACATCTGTCAGATGGCCGGTGATTGCCGCCGCCGCCGCCATCGCAGGCGACATAAGATGCGTCCGTCCACCGCGCCCCTGACGCCCTTCGAAGTTGCGGTTCGAGGTTGCGGCACAGCGTTCGCCGGGGGCAAGCTGATCGGGGTTCATGGCAAGGCACATCGAGCACCCTGCCAATCTCCATTCAAAGCCTGCGTCGATGAAGATCTGCGCCAGGCCCTCTTCTTCGGCCTGTGCCCTCACAAGGCCCGAGCCTGGAACGACCATGGCGCGAAGGCCGTCCTTGATCTTCTTGCCTTTCAGGATTGCAGCGGCTGCGCGCAGGTCTTCGATCCGGCCGTTGGTGCAAGAGCCGATGAAGACGGTGTCGATCTTGATATCCGTCAACTTCATGCCGGGGGTCAGGCCCATGTAGTCAAGGCTGCGCTGCACGGCTTCGACCTTGCCACCGGTGAAATCCTCTGCCGAAGGAACGGTGCCGGTGATCGGCAGAACGTCTTCGGGGCTGGTGCCCCATGTCACGACCGGGGCGATATCTTCGCCTTTCAGGGTCACGACCTTGTCCCAGTGGGCGTCGTCATCAGAGAACAGGGTTTTCCAGTAAGCAACGGCGGCTTCCCATTTCGCGCCTTTGGGGGCATGTGGGCGGCCCATGCAGTAGGCATAGGTTTTCTCATCCGGAGCGATCAGGCCAGCGCGGGCGCCGCCTTCGATGGCCATGTTGCACACGGTCATCCGGCCTTCCATCGACAGATCCCGGATGGCCTGCCCACAATATTCGATGACATAGCCGGTGCCGCCGGCGGTACCGGTTTCCCCGATCACCGACAGGGTGATGTCCTTGGCGGTGACGCCGGGGCGCAGGGTGCCGGTGATCTCCACCTTCATGTTCTTGCCCTTGCGCTGAATCAGCGTCTGGGTGGCAAGGACATGTTCCACTTCCGACGTGCCGATACCATGCGCCAGTGACCCAAAGGCACCATGGGTGGCGGTGTGGCTGTCACCGCAGACCACCGTCATGCCGGGCAGAGTCCACCCCTGTTCGGGGCCGACGATGTGCACGATGCCTTGGCGCACGTCAGATACCGGATAGTAATTGATCCCGAAATCCTTGGCGTTCTTGTCCAAAGCCTCGACCTGGATCCGGCTGTCTTCGGTCATGGTCGCCGCATTGGCGCGGTCCAGCGTGGTGGGCACGTTATGGTCCGGAACGGCGATGGTCTTTTCCGGTGCGCGCACCTTGCGGTGCGTCATGCGCAGCCCTTCGAACGCCTGCGGGCTGGTGACTTCGTGCACCAGATGGCGGTCGATGTAGAGAAGGCAAGTGCCGTCTTCGGCCTGGTGGACGACATGGTCGTCCCAAATCTTGTCATAGAGTGTGCGGGGAGCGGTCATGGCTCTCATCCTTGGCTTTAAGGCTGGGAAAGGGCGCGCGGGTTACATCCGCCCGCGCCGGCGGCGCCGTCGTCAGATCAGGCGGGAAAGGATGGTGCGGGTCATGCCGAAAAAACGGGCCGGAAGCCGCGCATGATCGGTGATATTGAAATAGATGAACCCGGACATGTCCGCTTGAATACGCGCGAATCCCCTTTTTGGCAAGGATCAACCGGTTGAGTCGTCTACGGCCCCCAGCAGGTCGCCGGGTTGACAATCCAGAGCGGCGCAGATCGCCGCAAGCGTTTCAGAGCGTATCCCTTTGACCCTGCCCGATTTCAACAGACTGAGGTTCTGTTTCGTGATTCCGATGCGTTCCGCAAGCTCGGGCGAACGCATCTTGCGCCGTGCCAGCATCACATCCAGCCGCACCACGACCTGCATCAGATGAAGCCTGCGTTTTCTTCGGCGATCCGGACCGCCTCGGTCATGGTCCAGCCGATTGCGGCCAGGGTGCCGCCCAGAACCAGAAACCTGATGGCGCCGTCGGAGACAGCAAAACTCAGGGCAACGGATCCGGTGCCGACCGACAGGGCCAACGTCTGAAGGGTTGTTTGGATCAGGCCAAGGATACCCATCAGGAACGCCCAACGGCCCATGTCCCGCAGGTCGGCGCAGGCCGCAGGTGCCAATATTTCGCCTTGGGCATAGACGCGGAACAGGCGGCGCATAGCGCGGAAAAAGGTGATGACCACCGCAAGCAGGACAAAGCTGACCAGGGTCGCGAGCACATTGCCGGTTTGGATGCCTGTGTTGCTCGGGCAGGACGTCATGGCGGCGATCAAGCCTTGCACGGGTGCCGGATGACGTGTAGGCCGCGATGCCCTGCCCGTGATTGAGATTCCCCGTTGCGGGTGCTATCCTCGGCAAAAGCCCGGCGCCGGGGATGGACTGGCGCGTCAGATGGAGGACGTTGTCCTGTCTCATTCAGATCCTGCGACCGGACTTCCGGTCGGCCCCCGGGTAAACCGCATGAGCGGCCCGGATTACACGGCAGAGCAACTTCTGGAAGCCGTTGTTGCGTCGGTCGACGACGACAAGGCCGAAGATATTGTGCAGATCGACTTGCGCGGGCGGTCGGACGTGGCGGATTACATGGTGATCTGCTCGGGCCGGTCTTCGCGTCAGGTGGCCGCGATATCCGAAAAATTGGCGGACCGGATCAAGCAGGCTTTCGGCATATCGTGCAAGATGGAAGGCAAGGAAACCGGTGACTGGGTGCTGATCGATACGGGCGATGTGATTGTCCATGTCTTCCGCCCCGAAGTGCGCGACTTCTATCAGCTTGAAAAGTTGTGGCTGCCTTCCGGTGATGCGCTGCGCGGATCGGTCGTATAAGGCTGGTTTGCCATGATGCGGGTGCATCTGTGTGCTGTGGGTCGGCTGCGGCCCAGCCCCGAGCGCAGTTTGATCGACGACTATGTGACCCGTTTTGACCGCACAGGTCGGGCGCTGTCCCTTGGGCCGCTGACCGAGCATGAGGTCGAGGACAAGCGGGGCGGCGGCATGGCGGCAGAGGCGGACCTGCTTGGCCGTGCGGTGCCCGTGGGTGCAGTGATCGTGACACTGGACGAGCGGGGTTTGTTGGTGACCAGCCCGGAATTTGCCGCGATGCTGACGCGGTGGCGTGATGCTGGACGGCAGGATCTGGCCTTTGTGATCGGCGGGGCGGACGGGATTGACCCGGCGCTGCGCGCGAGAGCGGATGCATCGATCAGCTTTGGCAAGATGGTGTGGCCGCACATGTTGGTGCGGGTCATGCTGTGTGAGCAACTTTACCGTGCGGCGTCGATTCTGGCCGGGATGCCCTATCACCGGGAGTGATACGCGAGGAGGAGATTCGGGAGCCTCCGGCGGGGATATTTTTGCCAAGATAAAGGGCTCAGTGCCGGGTTGCCCATCGGAGTTGCGCTTTGGTTTCGATCGCACAGGGGCGGGCTTTGCGCAGGCGGGCGAGGGCTTCGTCCGCGTCTTCGCCGGCGTCGGTCAACAGGCGGAGCACCGCCATGCCGGATCGACCGCATCCCCCCATGCAATGCACAAGGATTTTACCGCCCGTTGCGAGCACGTGGCGGGTGCGTGCCGAGGTTTCCGGCCAAAGCGCATTGGTTTCCGCCTTTGGCGTGCCAAAGTCGGGAACCGGGAGGTGTGTCCAGGCGATGCCCGCAGTGGCCAGATCTGTCGGCAGGGATGCGGCGCCTTTGGCAGCCAGTTCCAGCTTTGAGGTCATGGTGATCACCAGGTCCGGTCGCCAGGCAATGACGTCGGCAAGATCGGTGTCGTAGTGACCGTCACGGCCGGGCATGGGCGAGAGCGCGAGGGTACCTTCCAAGGCCGGGATTTCTGCGATGGAAAGGGTCATGGTGGTGGCCTTCGGGTGGACGCGGGGCGCGGCAGCGCATAGGTTGGAGTGAACGAATTCTCTGGAAGGCACTATGTCCGACGGTCCCGAAAAATCATATCAGGTTCTGGCGCGGAAATACCGTCCCGCGACCTTTGTTGACCTTATCGGTCAAGAGGCGATGGTCCGGACGTTGAAGAATGCATTTGCCGCCGACAGGATTGCGCATGCCTTCATCATGACGGGCGTCCGGGGGGTGGGAAAGACCACCACGGCGCGGATCATCGCAAAGGGTCTGAATTGTGTCGGGGCAGATGGCAACGGCGGCCCCACGACAGAGCCTTGCGGAGTCTGTGAGCCCTGCCGGGCGATTGCGGATGGCCGCCACGTCGATGTGATGGAGATGGATGCTGCCAGCCGGACCGGTGTGGGCGATATTCGCGAGATCATCGATTCGGTGCATTACCGGGCCGCTTCAGCTCGCTATAAGATCTACATCATTGACGAAGTGCATATGCTGTCGACCAGTGCCTTCAATGCGCTTTTGAAAACGCTGGAGGAACCACCGGCGCATGTGAAGTTCATCTTTGCCACCACAGAGATCCGCAAAGTGCCTGTCACCGTTCTGTCACGCTGTCAGCGGTTCGACCTGAAACGGATCGAACCCGATGTCATGATGGCGCATCTGAACCGGATTGCAGGGCTGGAGGCGGCCTCTCTGGCACCGGATGCCCTCGCGTTGATCACACGGGCTGCAGAAGGGTCTGTGCGCGATGCGATGAGCCTGATGGATCAGGCAATTGCGCATGGCGCGGGGGAAACCACGGCGTTGCAAGTGCGGGCCATGCTGGGTCTTGCGGATCGCGGGCGTGTTCTGGATCTGTTCGACCTGATCATGAAGGGCGATGCGGCGGCGGCGCTGACCGAAGTGGCAGGACAATATGCCGATGGCGCGGACCCTATGGCGATCCTGCGCGATCTGGCCGAGATCACTCATTGGGTGAGCGTTATCAAGATAACGCCCGAGGCTGCAGATGACCCGACCACCCCGCCGGATGAGCGCGCACGCGGACTGGATATGGCACAACATTTGCCGATGCGGTCGCTGAGCCGGATGTGGCAGATGCTGTTGAAAGCGATTGAAGAGGTGGGTCTGGCCCCCAATGCGATGATGGCGGCCGAGATGGCGATCATCCGGCTGACCCATGTGGCCGACCTGCCGGACCCGGAAACCTTGATAAAGCGCTTGCAGACTGCGCCCCCGCCAAGTCCTGGCGGTGCCCCGGCGGGGGGCGGTGGTCCGGTGCATGGGCCGATGATGCGGGCGCCATCTGCGCCGATGCGAGGGCCGATGATGAGCAGCGCTGGTCAGGCGACGGCTTTGGCTACCGATCAGGTGGTGTATGGCAGCTTTGATGCGGTCGTGGAGTTGATCCGCGAACGGCGTGACATGAAGCTGCTGTACGAGGTCGAGGAAGGCGTGCGGCTGGTGCGCTATGCGCCTGGACGGATAGAGTTCGAGCTGTCACCAAAGGCCGGTACGGACTTGGCGGCGCGGCTGGGGCAGAGGTTGCAGGCATTCACCGGGCAGCGGTGGGGTGTGTCGGTCGTATCAAGCGGTGGCGCACCCACGATAGCGGAACTACGCGATGCAGGCCGCGTGCAGGCAGTGGCCGAAGCCATGCAGACCCCGATGGTGCAGGCCGTCTTGGCGGCCTTTCCAGGGGCAAAGATTGCGGAAATCCGGACTGCCGAAGATCTGGTGCAGGCGGCAGCGGTCGAGGCGCTGCCTGAAGTGGAAGACGAATGGGATCCTTTTGAGGATGGCTAAGGGGAAAATGCGATGCTGAAGGGTTTGGGCGGAATTGGCGATATGGCCAAGATGATGAAGGCCGCGCAGGACATGCAGGCCAAGATGGCCGAGATGCAGGAAGAATTGGCCCGGACGGTGGTGATTGGTGAATCGGGGGCCGGGTTAGTGCGGGCCCGCGCAACAGCCAAGGGCGAGTTGACCGGGCTTGAGATCGACCCGTCGATTTTTGTCGCCAGCGAAAAGGAAGTTGTAGAGGACCTGATTCTTGCGGCGATCAAGGATGCGCAAGCCAAGGCGTCGCAGCGCAGTCAGGCTGAGCTGGCCAGACTGACTGAAGGTCTGGGCCTGCCGCCCGGCATGAAACTGCCCTTCTGATCCATGGCGGAAGCTCCGCGAGAGATCGAGGCGCTGATTGCGCTGATGGCGCGTCTGCCGGGGCTTGGTCCCCGGTCGGCGCGTCGTGCCGTGCTGCATCTGCTCAAAAGACGCGAAACGATCATGGCCCCTCTGGCGCAAGCCATGGCCACTGTGGCGCTAACCGCGCAAGATTGCCGGAATTGTGGCAATATCGGCACGACCGACATCTGCCCGATCTGTGATGACATGCGTCGCGCGACTGGGGAAATCTGCGTCGTCGAGGATGTGGCGGACTTGTGGGCAATGGAACGTGGCGGCGCCTTCAAGGGGCGCTATCATGTCCTCGGGGGCACACTCAGCGCACTGGATGCGGTGGGGCCCGATGATTTGCGGATCCCCGATCTGGTGCAGCGGGTGCGTTCGGAGGGGGTCGGCGAGGTGATTCTTGCGTTGAACGCCACGGTCGATGGACAGACCACCGCGCATTACATTGCCGATGCACTTGCCCCGACCGGCGTTCAGGTCAGCACACTTGCACAAGGTGTGCCGATCGGGGGCGAGTTGGACTATCTTGATGATGGCACAATCGGGGCGGCGTTGCGCGCCCGAAAAAGGGTATGAAAAAGGCACCCGAAGGCGCCCTTTCACAACTCAGCGACTTGGACCTTCGTCGTCGTCGTCATCGTCATCGTCGTCATTTTGCGGCAGGTTGAAGAAACTTTCGGCATCCGAGAAATCGGCCGGCTTTTCTTCTTTCACGGTATTCGAAAAGGCCTCAAGCCCGGACAGGCCCAAAGGCATCTTCGGTTCCGACGACATACCCAATGACTGTTCCGTTGAGACCAGTTTGCGGCGCTCATCATCACTCATCACCACGCCTTCGGCGGCACGGCGCCGGACGGCAGCCTGGACGGCGGTGTCCAACTCGGACTGTTTGCACAGGCCAAGCGCCACCGGGTCAACGGGCGTAATGTTGTTGATGTTCCAATGTGTGCGTTCGCGGATCGACTGAATGGTGGGTTTGGTGGTCCCGACCAATTTGCCGATCGCGCCGTCTGACAGCTCCGGATGGAATTTCACCAACCACAGGATCGCCGCAGGGCGATCCTGACGCTTGGACAGGGGGGTATAGCGTGGGCCACGGCGCTTTTCTTCGCCGACCGCAGCGGCGTTGAACTTCAGCTTCAGTTTGTAGAGAGGGTCTTTTTCACCCTTCCCTATTTCGGCTGCGTCCAGTTGGTTGTTCGCGACGGGGTCAAAGCCTTTGACACCGGGGGCCACATCACCATCGGCGATACCCTGCACTTCCAATTCGTGCATACCGCAAAAATCGGCAACCTGCTTGAAGGTCAATGTGGTGTTGTCCACGAGCCAGACGGCGGTGGCCTTTGCCATGAGCGGCTTGTTCATGCCCAACTCCTTTACAAATCTGTCCCGTGCCGGGAAAACGGCTGCAGGCCGTGACCCGCGATTTCCACGATGTCGGGGAATTCAAGGGTGATATAGGCGGTTTTGCGGGGAAGGGGAAGCGAAAATGAGGGGCTTTTGGCTAGCAGTGGCGTTGATCTGTGCGGGAAGCGCGACCGCGCAGGCCGAGGGGGAGCGGGCTGGCGTTTTCGACTATTACGTCATGGCTTTGTCATGGTCGGCCAGTTGGTGTGCGCTGGAAGGCGATGCCCGGCGTGATCCGCAATGCGACCGGGGGCGCGGCACGACTTTTGTGCTGCATGGGTTGTGGCCTCAGTATGAAACCGGCTGGCCCAGCTATTGCCGTACCGGTGCCAGCGACCCGTCGCGGGGAGAAACAGCCGCGATGGCAGATGTCTTCGGTGGTGCGGGGTCGGCGTTCTATCAGTGGAAAAAGCATGGTCGCTGTTCTGGCCTGTCGTCGCGCGACTATTTCTCGCTTGCACGCCAAGCCTTCGAAGGCGTGGCGATCTCGCCGGTGTTTTCCAAGATCAACAAGCGTTTGAAAGTTCCAGCCGACGTGATCGAAGGTGCATTTCTGGAGGCAAATCCCGGACTGACCCGCGATCAAGTGACTGTTACCTGCGCATCCGGCGCAATACAGGAGGTGCGGATCTGCCTGACCCGTGATCTTGAACTCCGACGATGTGGCGCGGACGTGATCCGGGATTGCACGCTGCAAGATGCAGTGCTGGAGCCGGTGCGTTAGGCCTCCACCTTGAGGACGATTTTTCCGGTGTGGCCCGAGCTTTCCATGCGGCTATGCGCTGCAGCGGCCTGATCCAACGGGAATTCACTGTCCATGACCGGAGCGAAGTGACCGGCAGCAATCATTGGCCAGACGTGGGTTTCAACCTCGCGCGCGATCCGGGCTTTGGCGGCATCGGATTGCGGGCGCAAGGTGGAGCCGGTAATGGTCAAACGGCGCGTCATCACTTCGGAAAAATTGAGGTCGACTTTGGGGCCTTGGAGAAAGGCAATTTGCACCAGACGGCCATCATCGGCCAGTGTGCGGATGTTGCGGGGCAGATAGGGGCCGCCGACCATATCAAGAATCAAATCGGCACCACCTTCGGCCTTGACGGCCGCCGCCCAATCCTCTGTTTTGTAGTTGAAGGCGCGTTCGGCACCCAAAGCTTTGCACACACTTGCTTTTTCGTCACTGCCGACTGTGGTGAACACCCGTGCCCCAAGGGTGCGGGCAATCTGGATTGCCGTCGTGCCGATACCAGAGCCGCCGCCGTGAACAACAAACCGCTCGCCCGCGCGCAGTCCGCCGCGCATGACCATGTTTGACCAGACGGTGAAGCAGGTTTCAGGCAGGCAGGCCGCTTCTTTCATCCCCATGCCATCGGGCACCGGAAGCGCGTGCGATTCATGGGTCGCCACATATTCAGCATAGCCGCCGCCAGGCAAAAGGGCCGTTACCCTGTCGCCGATGTGCCAGCGGGTCACGTTCGGTCCCAGTTCCACGACCGTTCCCGACGCCTCCAGCCCCGGCAGGGGCGATGCGTTGGCCGGCGGCGCGTATTGCCCTGCCCGTTGTAGTGCATCCGGCCGGTTGACCCCGGCATAGGCGACCCGAATGATGATCTGACCATGACCCGGCACCGGAACCGGCAGAATGGCGGGCTTCAAGACCTCTGGTGCGCCAGGCTCCGAGATTTCGATAGCTCGCATGGTGTGGGACAGGGTCATTGAAAAGCCTTTCAGCGCGAGGTGTCTGTCGCCCGGCCCGGCAAATCATCCGGAACCGTTGGCTTGCGTACCTTTTCCATCAGTTTCATCGGACCGGCAAGCAGCGCCTTGGCCACCGGGTTGTCGCGCATGGCGGCTTTTGCCTTTTCAATGCGCATCACGTCTTCGATCCGGCGATCCAGAAAATCCCAGGTATCCTGATGCCCGAGGCTGTCATCGCCGAGCCAGAACAGAACGGTTGCGGAATAGACCGCAGCAAGGGTCGCACGCTTGGTGTACCAGTTTATGTCGCGGCTGGTGTCGCCCAATGCTGACCAGATCGCATCCGAGGTGCCCCAGATCGCACGGGCCCCATCCGCAGAGTAAAGCGGAAGGGCAAACAAGGTGGCGCCCCGGCGGACGGCCTCTTTGTCCTCGATCACCTCCAGCCGCAGACGAATGGCGGCGCTGATCCGGTCACGGTACCGCAGGGTGGCCAGATCGGTGTTGGCCAGTCGCGCGCGCATCAGATCGTCGCCCCTGCGGTGATAGGCAAGCGCAAGGTCCACGCCGCCGCGCGGGAACAGTGATCGGCAAAAGGCCTCATCCAAACCCGAATCGGTGATGGCAGCCCGCAGCGTGGTTTCGGACCATCCATCAAAGGGGACATACAGCAGTGCTGCATCCAGAAGTCGGCTGGCAGCCGTATCTGTCGTATTTTCGGCAGTCATGGTGTGATCCTTCCGTCGTGGCGGTGGACAGGGGTGCTTCGCTTTGTTATAGCGCGGCCTGCCTGCACAAACAGTGCAACTCTAACCTAGGAAGGTGGTGACAACCACATGCAGGTCAGCGTCCGTGACAATAACGTTGAGCAAGCCCTTCGGGCCCTCAAGAAAAAGCTCCAGCGCGAAGGCGTGTTCCGCGAAATGAAGCTCAAGCAACATTTCGAGAAGCCCTCCGTCAAAAAAGCGCGAGAGCAAGCCGAAGCCGTCCGTCGTGCGCGCAAACTCGCGCGCAAGAAGGCACTGCGCGAAGGCGCCATCTAAGGCGTTAGGTCGAATGCTGGGTGGGTGGTCTTGACCCCTGCCTGACGATCAACCCCCGTCCGCAAGGTCGGGGGTTTTTTCGTCTGCTGCGATCATGCAGCGTGGCGGCCATGGCGGTTTGTACCAGTGGTTGCCGTTGGCTGAGTCGTGAAACGGCTGACCATATCGATCATCGTAACGGTCGCAGTGTCCAGCGATTGGCAGGCGGCGGTGGTTTCTTCAAACATCGACGCATTCTGCTGGGTCACGGTGTCTAGTTCGGAGATAGCCGCAGCGATTTCCGTCAGGGACCGGCTTTGATCTGCGGCCGTTCCGGCAATGGCTGCAACCTGCTCGGCTGCAGCGGTGACGCTGTCCGTGATCAAAGCAAGGGCGCTGCCTGTCTGACCGACAAGGTCGACCCCCTCACGGACATATCGGCCGGATTCCTCGACGAGGGCGGTAATTTCTTTGGCGGCGTCCGAGCAACGTTGCGACAGGGCCCTGACCTCGGAGGCGACCACGGCAAACCCACGGCCCGCTTCGCCTGCGCGGGCGGCTTCGACACCGGCATTCAGGGCCAAAAGGTTGGTCTGGAACGCAATTTCATCGATCACCGAATTGATCCGCGCAATCTTTTGCGAACTGTCGGCAATTCGTTGCATCGACTGGATGGCTTGTTCCACAACATTGCCCCCACCCGCCGCCTCGTTCCGGGCACGGGCTGTGCTGGTTTCGGCATCGGATGCCATATGCCCGGATTGTCGGACACTCGACGTGAATTCTGTCATTGCGGCCGAAGTTTCCTCAAGGGTCGCAGCTTGTCTTTCGGTGCGCACGGCGAGGTTTCCAGCCGCTGCGCTGATTGCCCCGGCCTCATCTCTGATCTGGCCAGAGATCTGGGCGACCTGAGCGATGGCGCCGCCCAACCTGTCGGCCGCGACATTGAAGTCGTGACGCAGGCTTTCGTACTCTTCCGGGAAAGGATGTGGAATATTGACCGAAAGATCCCCTTCTGACAGGCGTGCCAACGCATCACGCAAGGCGGTAACGATTGCCTGCTGTTCCCGCAACGCTGCCGCGCGATTTTCGGCGTCCTGAGCCTCGGCGGCTCGCACGGCACGGTTGGCCTCTTCGGCGCGGTGACTTTCGGCCTGAATACGACGGCGGGCATCCTCTGCGGTTTGCCGCAGCTGATCGGCTTCGCGGCTCTGCGCTTCTGCCTGCTTACGGGCGCTTTCGGCCTTTTCCAGCATATTGGCCGTAAGTTCGCGCGCGGCGGACAGCGCTGCCTCACGCTCTTCCGCATCTGATTGCATCCGGATTCGGATCAACACGGCCGCGACGAGAGCGGCACTTTCGGCGCTGACTATAGCCCCATGAAGCAACGTTCGCGCAATATTGCCGAATAAATCCACAGATGGATAGATCAGACTTGGCACCAGCAGACTGAGAGACAGGTGGTGCAGCACGATCAATCCGGTGGCGGCAAGCAGCGCTCGGATATCAACCATCAGGATCAGGGTCGCCAAAGCAGCGAAAAAGCTCATATGCATATCGACTTGCCACGCATGTCCCGAAAACGCTGCTGTCAATGCAATCGCTTGACCGACCATTGCAAAGCTGGCAGCCAGACGCGCGGTGGCCCTGTCCATCCGGTTGCCAATCCAGCCAATCGCAAGAAAGCCAACGGACAGCGCGGGTGCCAGCACAAGACCATTGCCGGCAAACCACGAGCCTAAGAACACCAGCGGAAACAATCCGGTTGCGGCAAGCACAAGGCTTTTGCAGGCCCTGTCCTGACTACGTAGGAAGGTATCGGGACCGAGGGTCATAGCGAAGCTCCACATAATTGACTCAAGGGGCTGGCATCCCGCACGGCCCAGACGCCAAGGTTCTGTAAATGCGCAGCAAAGGCGGGGTCTTCACTGTATGCGAGGGTCGCAAATTGCGCCGTGACAGGGCCGATGCTCTGCCCGCCAGCCCGACCGACGATGGCTTCGGCATCTGCCCACGGGGGCAAAAGCACCAACACAGGCATCCCCACGCGAGGAGCGCCCCCAACAGCAATGCCCAAAGGAGCAAGCACGGTCAGGGCAATGGCAGTACTGGTGAGCAGCAGGTTCATGGTGGCCTCGGGCTTTTTCCAAGCCCTACGCCCGGCGAGTTAAGAATCCCCCAAGACGTCCGCTCGAATTGTGCGTGTCAGACCGAAATAGCCGTCGTTTTGACGACCGTCCGCAGAGCAAAAGACGACTGCATCTGGCGCACACCCGGTAGACGCGACAGGAATTGTCGGTGGATACGGGCAAAATCCTCAGTGTCTTCGGCCAATATTTTAAGCAAATAGTCTGCAGTTCCCGCCATCAGGTGACATTCCAACAAATCAGGCACGCGCGCGACATCGCGTTCAAAGGCATCAAGAAGATCTTCAGCCTGACTTTGCAGGGTGATCTCGACGAAAACGGTGGTCAGTCGCCCCATTTTCCGGGTGTCCAGAAGGGCGACATATCCTGCGATATAGCCGTCTTCCTCCAGCCGCTGGGTGCGCCGATGGCAGGCAGACGGTGACAGGTTGACCCGCTCCGACAAGTCGGCGTTGGTGATACGGCCTTCGCGCTGAAGGACAGTCAAAATGCGGCGATCGGTTGCGTCAAGATCCATGGTGGCGGTTGTTTCTGCGATTGAATAGCTGATGTGTGAACGAATCTGCTGAAAATAGCACGATTCATCCATCATAATTCAAAGAAGTGATTTCAGTTCAGGGCGACACTGGCGGTCAGGAACAATTTTGTCCGACGAGGAACGTGTCATGAAGATTGGATGCCCGAAGGAAATCAAGCCGCAGGAGTTCCGTGTTGGCATGACGCCTGATGCGGCGCGAGATGCGGTAGCGCATGGTCATGCTGTCCTGATTGAAACCGGTGCCGGGGTCGGGTCGGGCTTTTCGGATGCCGACTACGTCACAGCGGGTGCACAGATCGCTCCGGACGCCGAGGCGGTCTTTGCGGCAGCGGATATGATCGTCAAGGTCAAGGAACCGCAGGCGGTTGAGCGCAAACGGATGCGCGAAGGGCAGGTGCTGTTCACCTATCTGCATCTGGCACCAGACCCGGACCAGACCCGGGATCTATTGCAGTCGGGCGTGACGGCAATTGCCTATGAGACGGTGACGGATCGGGCAGGTGGGCTGCCGCTGCTGGCTCCGATGTCCGAAGTTGCGGGGCGTTTGGCGCCTCAGGTCGGGGCGTGGGCGCTGCAAAAGGCCAATGGTGGACGCGGCGTGCTGCTTGGCGGCGTGCCGGGTGTGCTGCCGGCCAAGGTCGTTGTGATCGGTGGCGGCGTCGTCGGCACCCATGCGGCGCGAGTGGCCGCAGGAATGGGTGCGGATGTGATTGTGCTGGACCGGTCCTTGCCACGGTTGCGGTATCTGGATGATGCGTTCGGGGGCCAGTTCAGGAATGCTTACGCCAGCGGGGCCGCAACGGCGGCAGCGGTGGCCGACGCGGATCTGGTTATCGGTGCTGTTCTTATCCCAGGTGCCGCCGCGCCAAAGCTGGTCAGCCGGGCGCAACTTGCGACGATGAAGCCCGGAGCGGCGATTGTGGATGTGGCGATCGATCAGGGTGGGTGTTTTGAAACCAGCCATGCAACCACGCATCAAGACCCGGTCTATGTCGTGGATGGGATCGTTCACTATTGTGTCGCCAACATGCCGGGTGCCGTTGCGCGCACATCGACGCAAGCGTTGGGCAATGCGACGTTGCCGTTCCTTTTGGCGTTGGCCGACAAGGGATGGAAAGCCGCTTGCGCCGATGATCCGCACCTCAAGGCAGGATTGAACACCCATGCCGGTCATCTGACCTATGCGGCCGTCGGCGAGGCTTTGGGTCTGCCGTCGATCAGCGCAGATGAGGCGATGAAAAAATAACCGGTAGCCCCTGAAGGCCGCCAATACAGAAAAGGCCCCCACGATCGGGGGCCTATTGGTTTTGTTCGCAATCAGCGCTTCAGCGAGTCGCGTATTTCTTTCAGGATGTCCAGTTCGGTCGGGCCGGCGGCTGCGGCCTCTGCCGCTTCCTTTTTGGCGGTCGCGTCCTTCAGCCGGTTTACGGCCTTGACCAGCAGGAAAACAACCCAAGCGATGATCAGAAAGTTTATCACGGCGGTGATAAACGCGCCGTAGGCAAAGACCGGCGCACCGGCATCACGCGCGGCGGCAAGCGTTACCGGATTGGTACCCGAAAGGTCGAAAAAGAGGTTCGAGAAGTCCACCCCGCCCGTGATCAATCCAATGATCGGGTTGATCAGGTCGGCCACAAGAGAGTTCACGATAGCGGTGAACGCCGCACCGATGATGATACCAACCGCAAGGTCAACCACGTTCCCCTTGGCGATAAAAGCTTTGAATTCGTTAATCATAGTCACGGTTCCCCTATTTGGTGGCCGCCCTTTTGGCGGTTTCCTTCCCCATCTGCCCGACATGGGCGATCGGAGTATGGCACAGTCATATTGCGTTTCGCAGGGGGAAAAATCGTTCCCGGCGCGCAGGCTCACGCTGGAGGCGTCTGTTGTGCAACAGTTGGCGGGGCGATTTGGGACACCCTAAGGTGCGATATCGCGCAGCATGGTATGTGCGTGGGAAAAGCCGAAGATAAACCGCAAGGGCCCAATCATTTCACTGTGTGTGACGGCAAAGCCCAACCGCTCATACAGAGCACGGGCGCGAACGTTGGTGTCAATCACCTCCAGGCGGATGGCGCGATAGCCGCGATTTCTCGCCTCGTCGATCAGGGCTGTGACCAAAGCGGTCCCGATGCCACGGCCGCGATCGCCGTTCGACACGCAGATCCCATCTATCAGGAACCTTTCGTTATCGATGTCGGTCTGCAAAAGCCGCATGAGGCCGCCGCGCCATGCGGCTCCGAAATATCCATAAATGGCGCGCATGTCCAAGGCATCCCCTCCGGCAAAGCTGCCCAGTGGGGATTTGAACCCGGCAATTCCCAGAAGCCTCCCGTCTTGGGCAATCGCGCAGATACAATGATCTTCCCGGATCACCCGCATCAGAAAGGCATGCGCACGGTCATCCGGCCCCATCACCCGACCCAGTTTACCGCCAAAGGCTTGCCAATACAGATCGGCCGCCTGTGATTTGAGATGTTCCGGAAGGCCGAACCTGACCTGCACTTCGCCAATGTCCTCTTTCAAGTCGTTGACAAATTGCCTAAGCCGTGGGGAACGCCCGGTAAAGGCCAAAGCCATGCAAGCCATCCGATCCCCGTTTCTGCGGGGCTGTCTCGCCTCTGCACCCTTCACGATCGTCGTGGTCCCTTTTGCCCTGCTGTTCGGCGTGGTGGCCACCGAAGCCGGGCTGGATCTGTTGCAGGTGATGCTGTTCTCGTTCAGCGTCTTTGCCGGGGCATCGCAATTTGCCGCAGTGCAATTGATGCAGGATCAGGCGCCGGTTCTGGTGGTTCTGGCCACCTCTTTGGCGGTCAATCTGCGGATGGTGATGTATTCGGTGGCAATGGCACCGCATCTGGGGGCGGCACCCTTTGGCACGCGGGCCTTGATGGCCTATTTCCTTGTGGATCAAAGCTTTGCGGCCAGCCAGTTGGAATTTGAACGCCGCCCGGACCAGCCCGTTGCAGACAAGGTCGCCTTCTTTTTCGGAACGGTGATGCCGATTGCGCCGCTTTGGTTTGTGGCCACATTCGTGGGGGCCGTGGTGGGCGAGGCTATTCCACAGGACTACGCCTTGGATTTTGCGGTTCCGATCACCTTTCTGGCGATCTGTGCGCCGATGCTGCGCAGCATTCCGCATGTCGTTGCCGCGGGCGTGTCGATTGCGGCCGCGCTTGTCCTGTCGGTGATGCCCTATGGCACAGGTCTGCTGGCGGCAGCGGTTCTGGCGATGGCGGCCGGTGCCTGGGCCGAGATCGTGCTGGAGCGGGGGGGCGGTCATGAAAATTGATCCGGCAACGTTCTGGATCGTGCTGCCCGCCTTGGGTATCGGCACCTATCTGATCCGCTTTTCGTTCCTTGGTTTGTTGGGCAACCGTCCGCTACCTCAAAGCCTGCGCCGTGCTTTGCGCTATACGGCCGTCGCGATCTTGCCTGGACTTGTTGCCCCTGCGGTGCTCTGGCCCCCCGCTACGGGCGGAGAGACAGATCCAGCGCGACTGGCGGCGGCCTGCGTTACACTTTTGGTGGGAATTGCCACCCGCAGCGTTATTGGCGCCATCCTTGCCGGAGGCGCCACGCTTTACGCGGTACTGTGGATGTGATCACTGAACGAAGGGGTCACTTGACTGCAGCAGAAGAACGCCATGATTGTTGTCGGCGTCGCTGTCGGTGATTTTTCGACTTTTGACCCCGGGAAGCGTGGCAAATGCTTCCATATACTTTGCCGGATACCAAGTGGTTGGCAGGCTTTCAAAGCCCGGCACTCCGCGCAGGATGGTCGAGACTGCATTGGTGCACTGTGCCTTTGGCACTGCGCCATAGGCTTTCACCCGCTGCGCGACCAGTTCGGCCACACCCGGTGAAACGACAACCGTCTGCTCGACCACGTCAAATGTCTCGCGCGCATGGTAGTCGATGTAAAAGGCAACCATTTTCGGGGTAATACCAAAATGCACATCGTTCCGCTCGGGCAGGCGGGGGTGATACCAGGTCCCCGCCGGATCGAACATGATCCGTTCGGACGCGTTGACCATCAAGCCCGAGTGCGCCCCGGATCCGTCGCGCGTGGACAGCACAGTATAAAGCGTGACGCTAGGCGGGCCATCGTGCACATATCGCGCCTTTGCCACTTCTTCGTCCGTCGCCCATTTCGGTTCCGCCCCGCAAGCCGCAAGAGTTAGTATCGCCGCAAAGGCGAGGATCAGACGAACCATATGCGATTGCCTTTCAGGCGTTGGCCAGAGCCAAGAAAATCAGGACGCCAATGCTGATGGCGGCACCCCAAGTCACCATGCGGATAAACCCCGCAAAGGTCTTTTCCTGAACGGAGATATTCATGCTGCCTTGCTTGTGTTCGGCCACGATGCGGTTCCCTTCCCTAGTCTTTTCTTGCTGATACCCGATTCCGATGCCGGTGTCACGAGGCGGGATGCGCGACAAACACGTCTTTGCCGGACATCTTTTCATCGCGGACTATGCCGAGGCATCACCAGCGTCGCCGCCGGACCAACCTGATGACAAATGAAACCCGATCCGGCGGGGCGGTTCCTCGGCGGCGTGCTTGGGAATGGCCCGCAAGAGCACGTTCAGCTGGCTGACATGCTGAACAAGCTGGGTCTTCAATCCATCTTCATCAAAGCCATAGAAGGTTATGATATCGGGATCATAGAACCCCAGGCCCTCGATCTGCAGAATACCGGCATCGGCCCCGGTAAAGCCAAGTGCCACCTCGTGCGCGTTGTCCAGTTGGGCTTCGAAGTTGCGGATGTATTGGATCACCCGCTCATAGGCCCATTCGGCCTCGCTTTTTTGCTTGGCAGGTCTTGTTCTGACCGGCGATTTTGCCTTGGTTTCCGGTGCCGCCATTGTCACGCCCTCTGCCATAGCCAAGCTCCATCCGTGGAAAGGTGCCGCGAAACAAGCCCTTGATGCAAGAGATGGTTCAGATGCGCGACGGCCTCTACAAGGGCCATGCTGTAGGCGGGTCCAATGATGTCGCGCTTGAACAGCGGCAGGAAGCAGTCGGCCGCGGTTCTGGGTTGGTCAAGATGGTCCAGAAGCCGTGCAAGCGCGCCAACATGGTTGTCGATCATCTGTTGCAGACGCAACGGCAGTCCGGTGAACGGGGTCTTGTGGCCCGGCAGCACAAGTTGCTGGTCGCTGGCAATGGGTTGAAACCGTCTGCAACTGTCAAGCCAGTCGGACAGAGGGTCGGCGTCGGGTTCGGTGGGATAGACGCCGATGTTTGCGGAAATGCCAGGCAGAAGCTGGTCACCGCCGATGATCAGGTCTCCCGACCAGAAGGTTGCATGATCGGGGGCGTGGCCTGACCCGAAACGGATGATCCAGTCACGCCCACCCATCCGGATTCTGCCACCATCCGAAAGTGCGGTAAAGCCAAGCGGCAGGGGTGCCACGACATCACAAAAGTTGAACGGACGCTCGGCTGCGCGGGTGGCCAACATATCGGATGGCATCCCGGCGCGCTGGTAGAACTGTTGCGCCTCTGGGGCTGGACGGGCCTGTTCGTCAAGCGTCAACATGCGCGCATAGAGCCAAGCGGTGCGCGGCATGAACAGCTCGGCCCCGCGCGACTGGAACCACCCGGCAAGTCCGACGTGATCGGGGTGATGGTGCGTCACGATGATCCGGTGGACCGGGCGGCCCTGCAATGGGCCATCCAACACCATTTGCCAGATCGCGCGGGTTCGTTTGCTGGCCAACCCTGCGTCAATAATGGTCCAGCCGTTCCCGTCGTCCAGCGCATAGACATTGACGTGATCCAGCACCATAGGCAGCGGCAGGCGGATCCACAGGATGCCGGGGGCAACTTCAACCGCCTCGCCGTCGCCGGGGGCGTCGGCAAAGGGGGTCCGGATGTCCATCACGCGGCAAAGTCTTCAGGGGTCAAGGCGAACAGATCCTGCGACCCTTCGCGCATCTGCGCCAAAAGGCCCAGGTGTTCCGGCAACAGTCTTTTGACCGCCACCCGCGCCAAAGCCGCGCGGGGGCCGGTGGCACCTTCGGCAATGGCGGCCTTCAGGTGAAAATGCGCCCCCAGCACAAGCGCAAATGCTCGCAGATAGGGCACGGCCCCGGCAAAACGATCGGTCAGGTCTTGGGTTAGCAGCGTTTCGGTTGCATCCCGCAGACCTTCGCTGGCCTGCCAGACATCTTCGGCCAGATCAGGCAGGATGGCGCGAGCGGCTTGGGCTCCCATCTCGACCTCCCGGATCAGGCGGAAAGCGGCTTCGCCGTTGTCCATCATCTTGCGGGCCACAAGGTCCATCGCCTGAATCCCGTTGGTGCCTTCATAGATCGGCGTGATCCGGGCGTCGCGCAGGAATTGGGCCGCCCCGGTTTCTTCGATGAACCCCATGCCGCCGTGGATCTGCAAGCCTTCGGAGGCAACAGCCACACCGACGTCGGTGCCGTAGGCT
>JBKBWK010000001.1:95527-127922 GCA_046313895.1 Paracoccaceae bacterium | reverse complement strand
ACCAAGCCTGTAATCCAGCGCCGCCCAACGCTCTTCGGCCACGCGCTCATTCGCTTCGATTCTGGCTGCGGCCGCATCGAAGCTGTCGTATAGGAACCGTGACCCACCGGGCGGTTTGCGGATCGTCATTCGTCTTCGGAAACGGCGGGCAAACCCAGCAACCGTCGCTTTTCAGCAGTGGTCAGAAAATCCGCGGTTCCCACACGCACCCATTGCTGGTCGCGCTCTGCTGCCAAAGCCGGGATCTGGTCCAGATCGACTTTGACTTCGACCGGATCGCCCGTGAACCCAGCCAGCCAGTGGCTGATGTCCGCCATCACTTTTGCCGCCAAAGGCAAAATGGTCAGACGATAGAATGCGCGGTTCGCCTCTTGATAGTTGGCGTAAGTGGCATCGCCCGGAATACCCAACAGCATCGGCGGAATACCGAAAGCGATGGAAATCTCGCGCGCTGCGGCGTCCTTGGTTTTCTGGAACTCCATATCGCTGGGCGAGAAACCCATCGGTTTCCAATCCAATCCACCTTCCAGCAACATCGGGCGCCCGGCATTGCGCGCGCCCTGATGGTTGGCTTCGATCTCGCCCACCAGCCGGTCATACTGATCGCTGGACAACGACCCCTGCCCGTCCACACCCTTGTAAACAATCGCGCCTGACGGCCGTGCAGCATTGTCCAGCAAAGCCTTGGACCAGGCACTGGCGGCATTGTGCACATCGACTGCCGTCGCGGCCGCCTGCATCGGTGACAGGCCGTAATGATCATCCTGCGGGTGAAACGCCTTCAGGTGACAAATCGGCTTCAACGGACCCGTCATGTCAAACCGATGCGACCGACCGCCTACAGTGTAGTCATAGGCCACCGGCCAGCCATCGGCACCCGGAACCAGCGACATCCGGTCCGATCGCAAAACATGCAGTTCGCCGGGGATGGTGGATGCACCCGGAACCGCCTCAAGATAGGCGTTTCCGTTCAAAAGCAGATGACCATAAGCCGCTTCAAGGAACTCTGCCCGGCCCTGATCATGGTTTGGGCGATTGATTGCGGCCAAAACCGGGTGGCTGTCATATCGCCGTTCGGCATCCTGACAGACCAGTGGCAGTGCGGCCGCAGCCTCGGCCACCAGCTTGACGGCCCGAAATCCAACCGGATTTGCCAGAAAGCCGGTCCGGGTCAAAGAACCCGCATCGCGCGGGCTCCATTTCACCCGGCCAGAAGACCCCCAGGCTACCACGCGCCCCGTCGCGCTCGCCTTTGTTTCCATAGCGGCAGCGGGCGTGGGCCTGACCTCGCCCCGCCGCAAAAAGTTGAACACCATCTTTTCCGATCTCCGTTTGCGGGGAAACCTCCCCGGCGCGCCTTGTTTCGCCGTTACAGAACCCGCATGCGCGGATTGCCGCTGTAGGCCTTCGCCGGCTCGATCATTGCCTCATGCAGTGCCCAGACCAAGGCATCGACCCGGTCCGGGCTGCCCTCGCCCTTGAACCCTGATCGGGTCATCTGGCACATCTGATCCTCAAGTTTGCGAAGGCCGGCTCTGTGAACCACCCGCCCCTGTTCATAAAGGGCCGCCACCGGTTCGGCCCGGACGGCTTTGCCATGCCGCGCCGATACTGCCCGATACGACACCAGCGCGCCTTGTTGACGGATCATCGACTCGACCATGTCGCCGCCCTGATTGACCTCGGCCACCATCCGGTCCGCACCGTGCCGCTCATAGGCGGCCACCGCCGCTTTGGCCCAGTCGCTGGGGCGGCCGCTGACACTGGCATCTTCCAGAACCACCGCCCGCCAGTCGCGCGGATTGCCCTCGGTATTGACCCCAACGACAACTATTCCACATTCGTCAGACGTGGTTTTGCTGGTCACCGGTGGATCAACTGCCACCACAATCCGGCTCAGCCGTTCCGGGCTTGGGCCCCGTGCTGCCTCCAGCATGGCCGTGGTCCACAGCGCCCCTTCCAGATCTTCGATCAGTTCGCCCTCAAGTTCCTGCCGCCCCAACCGCAATCCGCCATATCGGGTCTGGACTTCCTCCAGAAAGGACTTTGCCAAATAAGCCCGGTTGGCTTCGGTTGGGGCATGGGTCATCACCGTGGACGGGTTTTTCAAGATCGCCTTCAGCACCGCGATGCTTTGTGGGGTTGTCGTGACCACCTGCTGCGGATTGCTCCCCAGCCGGAGTGCAAATTGCAACTGGTCCCAAGTCTCTTGTGCCCTTTTCCACTTCGCCAACTCATCTACCCAAGCCGCATCAAACTGCGGCCCTCGCAGACTGTCCGGATCATGTGCAGAAAACACCTGCGCCACCGCACCATTCGGCCAAGTCAGCATCCGCCGTGTGGCATTCCACTCCGGCCGACGATCAGGAGGAGAGCATGCAAGGATTCCGCTCTCTCCGAACACCATCACTTCACGGGCCTGATCAATCGTTTCGGCGACAAGCGCCACCCGACTGGCCCGGCCGGGGTCCGACGGGCGCGCGCCTTCCACTTGCGCACGCACCCACTCGGCCCCGGCCCGCGTCTTGCCGGCACCACGACCGCCCATGATGACCCAGGTTTTCCAGGCCCCCTCAGGTGGCAGCTGGTGCGACAGCGCCCAAAACTCGAACATCCACGGCAACGCCATCAGCGCCTCGTCCGACAGACCACCCAGAAAGTCGTCAATCACCTCCGGCGTCGCGGAGGAGAGCCAGACGGCGCCCGATTTCATCGCGCGCGGCGGCAAAGTCGAGAGCGCCCGCTCCGACAGCCCCGGCGACCGATTTGCGGAGTTTGTCAACTTTGTTCCTCTCTTCCATAAGCAACCGGACAAAGCCCATCAGGTTGTCGGCGGTCTTCTTGACCTCCGACACTGTCTCGACTCTCCCGGCCTCGACCTCGTCAATCACTGCCGACAACCGAAGCGCCGCCCGCTCCAGGTTCCTTTCGGCAACCTGCAACAGATCCTCCGGGGCTTTGGTTTGATCAGCTTCCAGTGCCGTGAAGTTGATTGTCATGCTTTGCTGCCACCCGCCTCGCTTGCCCTCCGGACGAGCAGAACTGAAAAGAGCGGCAAGGGGGTGACCCCAGCCGCTCTCGACACTTCTTCTAGCATGTCACAAGGTATAGCTTGGACCGCGCGCCAAGTCAAGACAAAAATCCTTTGGTAGCAATGGCTTACGGCGCGCTACGTTTACCTGTTGTTAACCCTATTCGCCCTGAACGCCTGTGGCATCCCCACTTTGGCCTTGCTGCCGTTCAATCTCACGCCAGCGCACAACATTGGCGTTATGGTCTGCAAGCGTCTCGGCAAAAGCGTGGCCACCGGAACCATCAGCCACGAAAAACACAAAATTCGTATCGGCCGGGTTCAGGGCTGCTTCGATACTCAACCTTCCCGGATTGGCAATCGGCGTCGGCGGCAGGCCATCGATGACATAGGTGTTATAGGGCGTCTCGCGCCGCAACTCGCTTTGCCGCAAGCCACGTCCCAACACACCCTGCCCCAACGTTACACCGTAGATCACGGTTGGGTCGGTCTGCAGACGCATGCCACGTTCCATGCGGTTCACAAACACACTGGCCACCTGAGGTCGCTCGTCGGCAACCCCGGTTTCCTTTTCCACAATGGACGCCATGATCAGCACCTCTTCAGGCGTGTCATACGGCAATCCATCAGCGCGGCTGGCCCACAACGCGGTCAGGATCTGTGTCTGTGCCTGCGTCATTCGGTCGATAAGCGCCGCCCGGGCCGATCCCTTGTCCACCTCATAGCTGTCCGGCGCCAAAGACCCTTCGGGCGGCACCGCGGCGACATCCCCCGTCAGGAAGTCAGCCCGCTTCAAGGCTTCGACGACTTGCCAGCTCGTCACACCTTCCGCCAGCGTCACCCGAAAGCGCAGGTCCGGCTCGCTGCTCACATCGACATAAACCTGCGGTGCCGCCTCGGACACCGGATCAAACTTTACCACTTCGACGTAGCGGTTGGTCGTGGCGTCCAGTTCGCGCAAAATCACATCGGCGGCGTTCACACCGATCCGAAAGTTCACTTCGCGTCCACAGGTGGATTGCCCACCCTCTGTCAGAACTGTCAGCACCTCCCGCATCGAGGTGCCCGGCGGGATCAGATAGCTGCCGAATTTCAGAAGCTGTGCCTTGTCGGAATAGTCTGCACCAATCCGGAAAATCCGCGCATCCGATACAGCACCCTGTTCCTCCAACGCGCGGCTGACCGAACTCAGCGACGCGCCCCGTTCCACCCGGAAACAGATTGCATCGGTCAACGGCCCTGGTCCCTTGTAGGCTTCGCGGCCCCATGCCAGCAGACCCGCCGCCACGACAAGCAGCACTATGAACAGCGTCAGCGCGTTCGAGGCGATGGACCGCCACATCCGTCAGCGCACCTTGCCGATGACAAGACTTGCGTTCGTACCGCCAAAGCCGAACGAATTCGACAGCGCCACGTCAATCTTGCGATGTCGCGCGGCATTGGGCGCGAGGTCCAGCTTTGAGACCACGGCAGGGTTGTCCAGATTGATGGTCGGCGGCGCCACCTGATCGCGGATAGCGAGAATACAAAAGATCGCCTCGACCGCGCCGGCGGCCCCCAACAGATGTCCAATCGACGATTTCGTAGATGACATCGTTGCAGTTGCGGCAGCATCGCCCATCAGCCGCTCGACCGAACCCAACTCGATGGTGTCGGCCATGGTGCTTGTGCCATGCGCGTTGATGTAGTCGATATTCGCCGGTGTCAAACCAGCGCGCTTGATCGCTGCTGCCATGCTCCGATACCCACCATCGCCATCACTTGCAGGCGCGGTTATGTGATAGGCATCGCCCGACAGGCCATAGCCCAACACCTCGGCATAGATCTTCGCGCCCCGCGCCTTGGCGTGCTCATATTCCTCCAGCACCACACAACCCGCGCCCTCGCCCATTACAAAACCGTCGCGATCAGCGTCATAGGGACGGCTGGCCTTGGCAGGGTCATCAGCGCGCTTCGTGGACAATGCTTTGCAAGCGTTGAACCCGGCGATGCCAATTTCTGAAATCGGACTTTCCGCGCCGCCCGCCACCATCACATCGGCGTCGCCCAACATGATCAATCGCGCCGCATCGCCGATGGCATGCGCTCCGGTCGAACAAGCGGTGACAACCGCATGGTTAGGCCCCTTGAAACCGAACCGGATCGACACCTGTCCGGAGACAAGGTTGATCAACGCGCCGGGGATAAAGAACGGTGAAACACGCTTTGGCCCCTTTTCCTTGATCAGCACAGCCGTTTCGGCAATCGAGGTCAGCCCCCCGATACCCGAGCCGATCATCACGCCTGTGCGTTCCTTGTCTTCGTCCGTTTCCGCGACCCAACCGGAATCGCGCACCGCTTGCGTTGCCGCAGCCATGCCGTAAAGAATGAAATCATCTACCTTGCGCCGGTCTTTGGGCTCCATCCAGTCATCGGGATTGAAGGTGCCATCGCTGCCATCGCCAAGTGGGATTTCGCAAGCATATTGCGTGATCACGTTCGACGCATCAAAGCGCGAGATCGGCCCCGCGCCAGATTGTCCCGCCAGCAACCGGCTCCAGGTTTGCTCGACCCCGCAGGCCAGTGGCGTCACCATGCCCAAACCCGTGACAACAACACGACGCATACGACATCTCCCTGCTCGATAGCTCTTGCGCCTGATACACGCGGGCCAAGGTCTGCGCAACCGCCGGGGCGCAGCCGCGCCATGCCACCGGCAAAAAACGGAGGCTTGATCCCTTTGCCCACTGTCAAAAGCGTCGCCGTCAGACCGGTCAGACGCTAAGAACCACCCCGTCACGCGCGGCACTTTCTTCGGCCCTGTCCAGCAGACGCTGCAACTCTGCCCCACGGGCAAAATCGGGTATGGCCGGGCCTTGGTTCCGGATTGCTGCAATAAAGCGTTCATAGATCGATGGGGTGGCAGGACAGTCCACATCACGCCATGTAGCGGTCAGGCGATCCTCCCCCGTGCAGACGCGCAACCGGCTGACGGCATTTTCAAAACCGACTTCCAACCCGCCCGCGTCACCATAAAGGCGCAACCGCAGATCGTTCAGATGGCCTGTGGCAAATCGTGTGGCATGGACCACCCCCAAAGCGCCGCCCTCCAGCCGCAGTTGCAAGGTTGCGCTGTCATTGGCATCCAGCACGTAGTCACCGATCTGACCTCCGGGCGCCTTGTCAAAGGTGGCCAGCCGGGCCGAGACATCCACCGCCCGCTGTCCGGCAATGAAGGTCGCGAAGTCGAGGATATGGATCCCGACATCCCCCAACACACCCTTTGACCCATGTGCGGAAGACAACCGCCACAGCCATTGTGGCTCGGTTGACCATTCCCCCCAAGCAGGCTGGGTGAGCCAGCTTTGCAGATAGGACGCCTCAAAATGGCGCACCGCTCCGATCGCGCCGGCCGCAACCATCTGTGCAGCCGCCTGCAAGGCAGCGCCATTGCGGTAGGACAGGTTGATCATATTCACCACGCCTGCCGCAGCGGCCGCATCCGCCATCGCGCGGGCATCCGCCGCCGTTGTCGCAAGCGGCTTTTCGCACAGGATGTGTTTACCCGCAGCAAGCACCGGCATTGAGGTCGCAAAATGTGCGGCATCCGGGGTGACATTTGTCACCGCGTCAAACTGTCCCCAGCAGATCGCATCAGAAACCGACGCAAACCCGTTGGCAATATTATGCTTTTCACAAAACGCGCGCAACTGTTCCGGCCGCGTATCGACCCCCGCCACCAACTCGACACCATCAATCCGGGCAAAGCCTTCGGCATGGTTATGCGCCATCCCACCTGTCCCGATGATCAAAAGCCGGATGGTCACCGGAATCCCTCCTCGCCCGCATGGTGAAGACGCGGACCACGTTCCTCAATGGCCTCAAGCGCCTGCTCGACCGGGACATTCGGGGCCGCAGACGCATCGGCCAGCCGCGCAGCGGGTGTGTAGGCCCATTTCACGGCGTTCCGTATCACCTGTTGCACATGGGCATTGTGATAGGTGGGATAGGTTTCGTGCCCGGGACGGAAATAGAACACATTGCCCGCCCCACGCTTGTAAGTCAGGCCGGACCGGAACACTTCTCCCCCCTGAAACCATGACACGAATACTGTTTCCATCGGCTCGGGCACACCAAAAGGTTCGCCATACATTTCTTCGTTCTCAAGCTCGAAATGGTCCGGCAACCCCGCCGCAATCGGGTGGTTGCGGCTGGTCAGCCAGATCCGCTCGCGCTCACCAGCCTCGCGCCAGGTCAGATTGCAGGGACTGCCCATCAATCGCTTGAACGGTTTTGCAAAATGCGCCGAGTGCAGAAAGATCGCCCCCATGCCGGACCACACAGCGTTGCATACCCGCTCGACAACGGCGTCCTGCACCTCGGCATGTGCGGCATGACCCCACCAGATCAGCACATCCGTTTCGGCCAGTCTGGCATCGGTCAGGCCGTGGTCCGGGTCTTGCAACGTGACACAAGTCGCCGTGATGCCCGCATCGGTGTTCAAAGCGTCGGCAATCGTTGTGTGCATGCCCTTGGGGTACAATCCCGCAACAACCTTGTTGTTCTGCTCATGAACATTCTCGCCCCAGACCGTCACCCGGATTGCCATGACTGATTCCCCTTTGGTTGCGCTACCAATCTTTCAATAGCACCTCCCAAAGCGCTTTGGCAGCCTGCGCGCAGCCGGTTTTGCAAAACTATCCAAGCAGTCGCGGAACGATGGTGACGATCCACGGCGCGAAATACAGCAGCAAAAGAGTGGCTATCTGGATGATCACGAAGGGAATGATCCCGGTATAGATATGCCGGGTCGTAACTTCCTTCGGGGCTACCCCGCGCAGGTAGAACAGCGCAAAACCGAAGGGCGGCGTCAGGAAGCTGGTCTGCAGGTTGACCGTGATCATGATCGTGACCCAGCTTGGATCAAACGTGCCACCATAGATCACTGGCCCGACGATCGGGACGACGATGTAGATGATTTCCAGAAAATCCAGCACGAAGCCAAGAATGAACAGAACCATCATCACGATCAAAAAGGCCGTCAGTTCGTTGTCAAAACTGCGCAGAAAACTTTGGATATAGTGCTCGCCGCCGAAGGAGATCAGAACAAGGTTCAGGATCTGGCTGCCGATCAGGATCGCAAACACCATGCTGGTGATCTTGGCCGTCTCGCGCACCACCGATGTCAGAACAGCGGCACGCCACAACACCCAGCAAGCGTAAAGTATTCCGAAGATGGTAAAGCTGTAAGTCACCATCGCGACCCAGAACGCGATGATCTGCTCGGTTGTGGTGCTGCCCAACCCGATCCGAAGATCAAAGTTCACACCAACCAACAACATGATCACGATCGAGAACGACGTCCCTATAATGATCCGTCCGCTGCGCCCGGTATCTTTCAGCTTGCGGTAAGCGGCCAACAGCAAGGCGCCACCAGCCCCCAACGCCGCCGCTGGGGTCGGGTTGGTGATACCTCCAAGGATCGAGCCAAGCACCGCCACCACCAGAACCAAAGGCGGGAACACCACCCGCACGATATCGTTCTGCACCAGCATCGGCACCGCAGCCCAAACACCGTACAGGGCCATTGCCAGCGGCAGCGCAAGCCACAACACTGTAAGTCCCGGCGACATCAGCGGTCCGATCAACCCCGCATCCACAACCAACCCCAAAGCAACGCCGGCAAGCCCGATCCAGATCGGACGGTGATCTGCCATAGGGGCAAGTCCGCGCGCCGTGGTCAGCGTCAGCGCCAGCATCAGGAACAGCACCGCCACCCCCGTGCCGATCGGCGCCCGGCTTTGTTCCTTCGCGACGCGGGCCGCACTCAGTTCCTCCGGCGTCAGTGCCTTGGCCTGTTCAACGCCCCCCGCAGCAGTGATTGCGGTCTGCTCGGCCACCGCCCTGTCCCATGCCTCTTGCCCGTGCAATGCGATCATACTGGCCTTGCACTGGTCGGACACAGACGTGCGCAACGATGCCGTTTGGCCCGAGTCGCTGAAACTCGCCACGGTCATATCCTGCGATCCCACGACATTGACCTGCGCCAGCATCATCAGACCTGCGATAAAACCGAACGGCACGATCAGGAACCACAGCGTAGCTTCACGCCGCGTGATGATCTGCCCATTACCTTCGGACAACTGGATGGCCGGCGCCTTTGCCGGATTGGCCAGCGCAAATCCGAAGGCATATGCCGCGTAAAGAAATGCCAGCAACAGCCCCGGCAGAATTGCGGCCTGAAACAGGGTGCCGACCGATACCACCGCCGCCTTGCCCAGATAAGTCAGCGCATCACCGCAGCCCGCAGCCTGTGCCCGCACCTCCTGGCCCGCGGCATACAGATCACCCGCCATGGTGCCCAACAGAACGATCACGATAGACGGAGGAATGATCTGGCCAAGTGTACCGCTAGCCGCAATCACCCCGGTCGCAAGCTGAGGACTGTAACCCGCGCGAAGCATCGTGGGCAGGCTCAGCAAGCCCATCGTCACCACCGTCGCCCCGACGATTCCGGTCGATGCCGCAAGAAACGCCCCGACGACAACGACAGAAACCGCAAGGCCACCGGGCAACGGGCCAAAGACGCGGGACATCGTGGTCAGAAGGTCATTGGCGATCTTCGACCGCTCCAGCACAATACCCATCATCACGAACATCAGCACCGCCAGCAGCGTCTCGATTGACGCCCCTGCAATCACCCGCTCGTTCATCCGATTGACGATGAACGACAGGTTGCGGTCCATCGCCAGCTCCCACCCGCCCGGAAACAAGGCAACCTCGCTCCTCGGCAGGTCCGGATAGCGGAATGTCGTGATATCGATCATTGCAACGCCCTGCGCCTGCAAGGCCCGGTACGCATCCGATCCCGTATCAATCGCCTGATGAATCAACACTCCGGCACTGTCGAGTGCGGCAATGATGCCAAAGGCGATGATCCCGGCCCCGCCAATTGCAAATGCAACAGGAAACCCAGAGATGATGCCACCAAACAGGCACAGAAACACAATAATCAGACCAACTTCGACGCCGTCCAGACCGAAAAGCATTATGACGCCCGCCTTCTAGTGTGCTTGCAATTCTTGGGTGCTGTCGCCGGGCGCATCCCGGTCCAGATATCGCCCTTTGGATCCCGCACCTTCACGGAACTCCAGCCACGACCGCCAGAAGACCGCCCAGGCATGGATAAAGACCAAGGCACAGAATGAAATCATCAAAAGCTTGAACAGGAAATATGCGTCAAAGCCGTTTGGCGAAAAGGCAATGGTTTCGACGTTCCATTTGATGATCTTGGCCTTGGTCAACAGCGCCTGCAACGGGTCACTGGCCGAAACCTTCGGCGTCACCAGTGACCGCCACATGAAAAACCACGCATACAGCCATGTCAGAACTGCCGCCGGCAGCATGAACAGGATGGCCCCGGCCATGTCGATCAGTTTTTTGGTGCGGAAGCGTACGTTGGAATAGATCAGGTCCACCCGCACATGCCCACCTTGCACAAAGGTATAGGTGATGCACAGACAAACGATCATGGCGTTATAAAGCTTCAACTCCTCGGACCACCATGAAAGATCTCGCAGGAACGACGGGCCCGGCAACAAGGGATAACCAAACGGGGCGAATGGGCCAAATTCCAAAGTGGCCACCCGGAATATCCGTTGCAAGAAGATGATGACGATCTGCTGCAACACCATCAGGAGCCCGAACCAAGCGACAAACCGGCCTATCCCGTTCGCCATCCCCTCCAGTGCGCGCACCAGCCACCACAAGAACGAAGGTCGCGCCGTCCCGATAACCGTCAGCACGAGAAACGCCGTAAACACCACAAAAAAGAACTCGACCGATGCTCCGTAAAAAATGAAGCGGGCCAAGGCCTCCCGGTTTGACCAGTCCAGCCACATCGCCGGGTTGGTGACCGCCGCAAAGAAATTCACGAAGGCCAGACCGATATTGCTGACCACCCACCAAATGCCATCCAGCACAACACCCTCCCGCGCGACACCTTGCCCAAACCCGGCCCGGACCCATCCCGCCCCTTCATCTGTTCATAAATATCCCAGAGGGGTCCGGGGGGAGGATCCCCCCGGCGCAAGACACGGACGGACCATCGTCAGGCAGGTGCTCCTGCCCCGGCCTGACGAACGCCCCAGTGACATCACCCCAGAACGCGGTCACGCTGCGAGGTGTATTTGCCATCCGAGATCTTCAGCCAGGCCGAAGACGCCTTCATCGATGCCATGGCACTGTCATAAACTTTCTTGTAGAGCTCATCGCCCATGTTCTCGTCATGCACGGCCTGACTTGCGGCGCCAAAGGCATCCCAGACCGAATCCGGGAATTCCATGGTGCGCACACCGGCCGCCTGAAGCCGCGCCAGCGCAGCTCCGTTCTGGGTCAGGAACTGCGCAAGATTCCATTGGTGGGTTTCACCCGCCACAAGTTCGATGATCTTCTGCTGCACTGGTGTCAGACTTTCAAAGACGGCGCGATTGGTTGCAAGCGACAGACCGGCACCCGGCTCGTGGAAGCCAGCGGGGTAGTAGATCTTGGTAATCTCTTGCAGACCCAACTTTTCGTCCGCCCAAGGCCCGATCCATTCGGTTCCGTCGATCGCACCCGACGACAGGGCCTGATAGACTTCGCCGCCCGGAATGTTCTGAACGCTCGCGCCCATTTTTCCCAATGCCTTGCCACCAAGACCCGGCATCCGGAACTTCAGGCCCTGGAAATCCTCTGGCCCATTGATTTCCTTGCGGAACCAGCCACCGCCCTGCGCGCCCGTGTTGCCGGCAAGAAACGATTTGATCCCGAAGATCTGGCCCAGCTCGTCGTGCAGTGCCATGCCGCCATCCTGATAATACCAGTTGGCAAGCTCCTGGGCCGTCATGCCGAACGGCACAGCGGTAAAGAAAGCGTAGGCCGGATGCTGACCCACAAAATAGTAGTCGGCACCGTGATACATGTCGGCCTGACCCGAGGTCACGGCATCGAACACCTCGAACGCTCCGACCAGCTCGCCTGCCGCTTTCAGATCGACCGTCAGCTGCCCATCGGTCAGCGCCGTGATCTGATCGGCGCAGCGTTGCGCACTGTCATGCACCCCAGCCAACCCGCGACCCCAGGTCGTGACAAGGGTCAGCGTGCGCTTGCCCTGCGCATAGATCGGTGCGGCCAGCGTGGTCGCAGCAGCAGCGGTTGCGCCCCCAAGCGCAGCCTTGGTCAAAAAGGAACGACGGTCCATCGGCAATATCCTCCCGGAAAATCAGTGACCCGCTGGATGGCCTCCACCACCCCGGTGCCGGAACCGTAGCCACAGCAAAACGACACGGAAATACCTACTACTACGCAGAAGGCCGGTCCGAAGCACAAATATGCGTCCTCAATGCAGACGCGGTGCCCACAAATTCCGTCGCACAGGTTGACCCTCTTGAAATCAATCCGCACTCTGCGCGTAATCGTGGGGGGAAAGCGCATGGCGGGTCGCCACCGTGACAGGCCAAGGCTCAGCTACACCCAGAAGGTCTTCCTTCTGGCCACGGTTCCATTGGTCATTGCCATGGCGATGCTGTCCTTTCTGGTGACCCGTGAAGCCCGCCAGATGTCAGAGCGCGAAATTGCGGTGCTCGAGGCGCAACTGATCGCCACCAAGCGCGCCGAGCTGAAAAATTACCTGTCGATCGCTCGCACGGCCTTTGGTCCGATCTACGGCAATGCCCTGCCGGATGACCAGATCGCCAAAACCCGCGTTGCGCAAATCCTTGCTGCAATGACCTATGACAGCGACGGTTTTTTCTTTGTGTACGACTATGACGGGCGCAATATCGTCAGTCCGCGACAGACATGGCTGATCGAAAAGAATTGGGCAGGACTGCGCGATTCCGAAGGGACACCGGTCGTGGACCAGCTACTCGCCATGGCACGGCAAGGTTCAGGGTTTCATACCTATGTCTGGCCAAAGCCCTCGACAGGTCGCGACGGGCGGATGATCACCTATGTCATCGGCCTGCAAGATTGGCGCTGGGCCATCGGCTCAGGAGTGTTCATCGACGATGTGCTGACGTCTGTGGCTGTGGCCCGTGCCGAAACCGAAAGCCGCATCACCCGCACGTTCCTGTATATCGGCGCCATCACCGCAGCCTCCATCATGGCCGTATTCCTGTCCGGCCTGCTTCTCAACCTGCGCGAGCGCCGTCTGGCAGATCAAAAGCTGAAGGCCCTGACCCAGCGCATCTTTGACACGCAAGAAGAGGAACGCGGCCGTGTCGCGCGCGAATTGCACGACAGCATCAGCCAGATCCTTGTCGGCGTGCGCTACACGCTGGAACTCGCCCGCCGTCGCCTGACCACAGGCGACGACCGCGCCGGGGAAAGCCTCGGACAGGGCATCGACACCCTGAATGGCGCGATCCAAGAGGTGCGCCGCATCAGCCGCGATTTGCGCCCTGGTGTGCTGGATGATCTTGGCCTTGGCCCGGCTCTGCAATCTCTGGCCGAAGAATTCAGCCGCCGCACCGGTATTTCCGTTGACTATGTGACAAACCCCTTCCGCAATCGCCTTGACCCTGAAGCCAAGATCGCTCTGTACCGCATCGCCCAGGAGGCGCTGACCAATATTGAACGCCACTCAGGTGCGACCAGTGTCAAAATGCTGGTGCGCGGAACAAAGACCGGCGCGGTCGTGCGGATCGAAGACAATGGCCACGGCATGCCATCCGACCGCCGCGACGGGCTTGGCCTGCGCAACATGGCAGAACGCATGGAACAGCTTGACGGCACCCTTCGAGTGTTTTCTACCCGGACCGGCACGCTGATCGAGGCGCAAGTGCCGCTGTCCCATATGTTGCCCCCGACCGGAACCGCAGAGGCGCAGGCATGACAGACCAATCCCGAACCCGCGTTTTGATCGTCGATGATCACCCGATGGTGGCCGCAGGCATCTGCGCGATACTCGAGACATATGACGATATCCACGTCGTCGGCACCCTGTGCAACGGGCGCGATGCCATCGACCGGGTGGCCGAACTCGACCCCGATGTGATCCTGCTCGACCTCAACATGCCTCAGGTCAGCGGTCTTGCGGCTACCGAGATCATCCTTGAACGCCGCCCCGATACCCGCATCCTTATTCTGTCGATGCACGACAGCCCTGAATATATCTCTACTGCGCTCAGCCATGGCGCGATGGGATACCTGCTCAAGGACGTGCCGACCGAGGAAGTGAAATTCGCCATTGACACCGTTATGCAGGGCCGCCGCTACCTGTGCACCGGGGCCAGCGAAAGCCTGAAACCGGCAGGTGAAGACCGGCGCGAGCCGCTGACCAGCCGCGAACAGACGATTCTGTTGGAACTGGCACAGGGCAGGTCCAACAAAGAGGTGGCTCTGTCGCTCGACATCTCGGTGCGGACCGTGGAAACACACCGCAAGAACATCAAACGCAAGCTCGGCATCGCCTCGACCGCTGGCCTCACCCGCTATGCGATGGAACACGGCGTATTGCAGGGCACCGGACACGGGCGGTGACGGGTCCGGCACCTGCGCTGGAGGCGCCGCCCGCAGCCCTTGGCCTGCACCCAAGGCAGCGGCTCACCGGCGGGCACCGCAACGCGGTATGGCTTTGTGATGGCCCCGATGGTGCAGTCGTCGCCAAATGCACCCGCAGGACCGAGCAGCAGTTGCGCTGGCTTGCCCCCTTGCACAGCGCTGCCCGCGCCGCAGGCTTTCACCTGCCGTCATTGCGACCCGACTCCTCGGGCCAACTGCTGCAACAGGGCTGGACGGTCGAGGCATGGGTCGAAGGCCCCGCACCCCCGACCGACATGCAAGCGCTCGCACCCCGCATCCGTGCCTTTCACACAAGCTGCCCGCCCTTGCCACAGCGCCCCGGCTTTGCCCGCCTGAGCGACCTTTTGACCCAGTCCACCAGCGGCGATGTCGACCTGACCGCCCTGCCCGCTGATATCCTGCGCCGACTGCGCAGAACTTGGGCCGCTGTCGCGGATACGCCTGCACAGGCCATTCACGGCGACCTGGGCCCGGCCAATCTTATCCTGACCGCGAACGGCCCTTGCCTGCTTGACTGGGACGAGGCGCGCGTCGATCTGTCCTTTCTCGACTTTATCCACGCCGCTGATCAGACCTCCGCCGCAAAGGCCGCGCATCTCGCGTGGGAAATCGCCTCGTGCTGGCAGGCAGAACCAGAGCATGCCCAAAGCCTGCTTGCCCGCTTCTGCCTTCCGGGCAACACAGGCCGATAAAAGAAGATTCTGAAACGGAACTTGTCCCACGCCCCTTGCATTTAGTCCGGGCACACCAAAGTCATGCCCACAGCGAAGACAGGCGCAACGCCACCAGACGGGGACACCATCTTGACCTACATTCTGTTCTGCATCGGGCTCGTCGCCCTGTTTCTTGGCGGTGAATATCTGGTGCGCGGCGCATCGAACATCGCGCGTCATTTCAACCTGTCGCCCATGGTGATCGGTCTGACCATCGTCGGTTTTGGCACCTCGGCCCCGGAACTGCTGGTGTCGGTTCAGGCGGCCCTTGCCGGTCAGCCCGCCATCGCCATCGGCAACGTGCTGGGATCGAACATCGCAAACATTCTTCTGATCCTTGGGGTTTCTGCCGTTATTGCGCCGCTGCTGATCCCGTTGCGCAAGGTCTGGCGCGATATCGGGTTCGTGCTGGTCGCAACGGCGGCGCTGTGGATCATGCTGCTTGACGGCGCCATCTCGCGGTTGGACGGGGGTCTCTTGTTGCTTGGCCTTGCCGTGTTCATGGCGATGGCCTTTGTTCTGGGCAAGGAAGAGCCTGATCTTGATGCCGTCCCCCCTGCGAAAATGGGGATTGCGATCGCGCAGACAGTTGGTGGCTTGATCGTGCTGGTGATCGGGGCGCGGCTGTTGGTGGACAGCGCCACCGAAATCGCTCGCACCTTCGGGGTGTCCGAGGCGGTGATCGGCCTGACCGTCGTTGCCGTCGGCACCAGCTTGCCGGAACTGGCCACCAGCGTCATAGCGGCACTTCGTAAACAGACCGAAATTGCCGTTGGCAACGTGATCGGATCGAACATCTTCAACATCTTTTCAATCCTGGGCATCACAGCCTTGATAACCCCCATTTCCGCAGAACCGAGATTTGCCAGCGTTGACATGCCTTGGGTTGCAGGCACGGCCATCTTGCTTGCATTGTTTGCGGTGCTTCTGAAAGGCATCCCGCGACTTGCGGGCGCAGCCCTTCTGGCGATCTATGCCGGGTATATCGCGCTTATGCTGACCTGACCCGTCCCCAGACCTCTGCGCGACCGGACACCTTGTGCCAGCCGGATCGCCGCAGACCTGACGACTCGGGATCGGGCGGCACGGTCAAACCCGAATGAATTTCCGTATATTGCCGGGCTTGCCGCCATAACGCAACAAAAGTTCAAAATATAGCGGCCATGGCGACACTTTATGTTTGCTTTTGCGGTTGACGCCCCGAAGGCGCCGCCATAGTTTGCCTGCCGTAAGTGACAGAGGGGGCGGCAATGCTGCACATTCTCGTACTTGGGGGTTTTTGGCGCATGGGCCGGTAACGGTTGACCATTTCAGGTTCCCATGCGCCCCCGGTTTCCCCCGGGGGTTTTTTGTTGCGACAGACTTGGCAAGACTGGCACAGGCGGAGAGACGGACGATGACGCAGGCGAAGACAGGATCAATGACGGGCGCACAGATGGTGGTGCAGGCGCTGAAGGATCAGGGCGTCGAGGTGGTCTTTGGCTACCCCGGCGGTGCGGTTCTGCCGATCTACGACGAGATCTTTCAGCAAAACGATATCCGCCACATTCTTGTCCGGCATGAACAAGGGGCCATCCACATGGCCGAAGGTTACGCGCGTTCGACCGGCAAACCGGGCGTGGCGCTTGTGACCTCTGGCCCCGGCGCGACCAATGCGGTCACCGGTCTGGTCGATGCGCTGATGGACAGTATCCCGATCATCGTGCTGACCGGTCAGGTGCCGACCTTCATGATCGGCACCGATGGCTTTCAGGAGGCCGATACCGTCGGCATCACCCGCCCCTGCACCAAGATGAACTGGCTGGTGAAGGACACCGCAAAGCTGTCTGAAACCATCCACCAGGCGTTCCATGTGGCCATGGCAGGCCGGCCCGGCCCGGTGCTGGTCGACATTCCAAAAGACGTGCAATTCGCGACCGCCGATTATGTGGTGAAGGAAAAGATCAAGGTCAGCCACTACCAGCCGAAAGTGAAGGGCGACATCGACCAGATCACACGTCTGGTCGAGATGTTGGAAACCGCCGAACGCCCTGTGCTTTACACGGGTGGTGGCGTGATCAACTCCGGCCCCGGCGCAAGCCAGTTGTTGCGAGAACTGGCAGAGGCGACGGGCTTTCCGGTGACATCAACCCTGATGGGGCTTGGCGCTTATCCGGCCAGCAGCAAGAATTGGCTGGGCATGCTGGGCATGCACGGTCTTTACGAGGCCAACCTTGCCATGCATGGCTGTGATCTGATGATCAATATCGGTGCGCGCTTTGACGACCGTATCACCGGGCGGATCAAGGATTTCTCGCCAAACTCGCGCAAGGCCCATATCGACATCGATGCGTCGTCCATCAACAAGGTGGTGCATGTCGATGTGCCGATCCTTGGCGATGTCGGCCATGTGCTGGAGGACCTGCTGCGCATCTGGAAATCGCGCGGCCGCAAGGTCAACAAGGACGGTCTGTCCAAGTGGTGGAAGCAGATCAACGAATGGCGTGCGGTGAAGTGCCTGACCTACAAGAACAGCGCAACGGTGATCAAACCGCAATACGCACTGGAACGGCTAGAGGCGCTGACCAAGGGTATGGACCGCTACATCACCACCGAAGTCGGCCAGCACCAGATGTGGGCGGCGCAGTTTCTCGGGTTCGAAGATCCCAACCGCTGGATGACCAGCGGCGGCTTGGGCACCATGGGCTATGGCCTGCCCGCATCCATCGGCGTGCAGATTGCCCACCCCGAGGCTTTGGTGATCAACGTGGCGGGCGAGGCATCGTGGCTGATGAACATGCAGGAAATGGGCACCGCGATGCAGTTCCGCGCCCCGGTGAAGCAATTCATCCTGAACAACGAACGCCTTGGCATGGTGCGCCAGTGGCAGGAGCTGCTGCACGGCGAGCGCTATTCGCAAAGCTGGTCCGAGGCATTGCCGGATTTTGTCAAGCTGGCCGAAGCGTTCGGGTGCAAGGGGTTGAAGATCAGCGATCCCAAGGATCTGGACGACGCCATCATGGAGATGATCCGCTACGATGGTCCGGTGATCTTTGACTGTCTCGTGGAAAAGCACGAAAACTGCTTCCCGATGATCCCGTCCGGAAAGCCACACAACGAGATGCTGTTGGGCGATGCCGACACCCAAGGCGTGATCGGATCCAAGGGCGCCGTTCTGGTGTAGATCTTTGCTGTCAACCCCGGGGGCTTTGCCCCCGGACCCCCAGGATATTTTTGAACAGATGAAAGGGCAGCCTCATGTCGCCGCTCAATATCAAGATCGGATCGTCAAGCCATTCGGCCTATGACCTGCGTGACCCTTATGCCGAGGTGATCGAAACGCATACTCTGGCCGTGACCGTTGACAACGAAGCCGGCGTCCTGGCCCGGGTGATCGGGTTGTTTTCTGGCCGTGGCTATAACATCGACAGCCTGACCGTGGCCGAAGTGGATCACACCGGGCATCTGAGCCGGATCACCATCGTCACACGCGGAACGCCGCAGGTGATCGCACAGATCAAGGCGCAGTTGGGCCGGATGGTGCCGGTGCACGACGTGCATGATCTGACCGAGGAAGGCCCATCCGTGCAGCGCGAACTGGCGCTGTTCAAGGTGGTGGGCAAGGGCGACCACCGGATCGAAGCCCTGCGTCTGGCGGAGATTTTCCGCGCGCATGTGGTGGATTCGACGCTGGAGTCCTTTGTGTTCGAGATGACCGGTCCGCCGGAAAAGATCGACAGCTTTGCCGATCTGATGCGTCCCTTGGGCCTGCGCGAAATCGCACGGACCGGGGTTGCGGCCTTGTCGAGGGGCTTTTGATCCAGCGCGCCCGAGTGGCGCGATGCTTCTTACGGTCAAGGGCGGTGAGCCTGCTATGACCGCGAAGCAGGCGCAAAGATAGTCGCGCGCACTGGCATTTCTTTGGCAAGGGCTCGGGCGTAGTGGCCGGCGTTCGGAAAAGGGCTCAGCGCCCTTCAAAAGTGGCGGGTCGCTTGTCCAGAAAGGCGACCACGCCTTCCATGAAGTCGCGGGTCTGGCCACAGGTGCCTTGCAAACGGGCTTCAAGCGCCAGTTGTGTCTCGAGGTCGTGACTATAGCTTTGGCGCAAAGCCTGTTTCACGCCGCGGTAGGCCACAGTCGGACCGTTGGCCAATGCCGCCGCGCGTGCATCGACGTGTCCGGCGAACGCGGCATCAGGCACAGCTTCCCAGATCATCCCCCATGCCGCCGCCTGATCCGCACTGATCCTGTCGGCAAACAGCATGGCCCCCATGGCGCGGGCAAATCCGACCTGTCGTGGCAACCAATAGGTGCCCCCCGCATCTGGCATCAGGCCGATCCGGGTGAACGCCTGAATGAAGCTGGCACTTTGCGTGGCAATCACCACATCGCAGGCAAGGGCGAGGTTCGCCCCGGCCCCGGCCGCCGCGCCGTTCACGGCCGCAATGATCGGCACCGGGCAGTCCATGATGGCGCGCAATAGGGGTTCGTATTCGTCACGCAGGGTACGTTCGAGATCGATCTCGGCAATTTTTGCGCGGTCGCCAAGATCCTGCCCCGAACAAAACGCGCGGCCTGTTCCCGTCAGAACGATGACCCGCGCTGACTTGCCCACATGGCGCAGCGCATCCAGAAGTTCGGCCCGCATCCGGGTCGACAGCGCATTCATCACCTCAGGCCGGTTCAGCGCGATGGTGGCGACGCCGCCGTTTTCGGTCACGATGATGGTTTGATAGTCCATGTTGCCCCCTGCGGTCCGGCTTCAGACTATCCACCCCAGCGCACAAGGAAAGTGCAAACGCCGCGTCACTCCTGCAAAAGATCGCGCAGCCGCGCCTCTTCGTCCTTGGACAGGACGGCTTCGGGTGCGCTGGCCTGCCCCCGCCTCCGGATGTAAACCGCCGCCATGCCAAGCCCGATCAGCAGCAAGCCCGGCCCCGCCAGCCACAGGATCAGGTTGGGGCCTTCGGCGCGCGGGTTGAACAGCACGAATTCGCCGTAACGGCTGACGACAAAATCCACCACCTGCGCATCCGTGTCGCCTGCCATGATCCGCTCGCGCACCACCAGCCGCAGATCGCGGCTGATCGGTGCGTTCGAGTCGTCGATGGACTCGCCTTGACAGACCGGGCAACGCAGATCGCGACTGATGCCGCGGGCGCGGGCCTCCAGCGCCGGGTCCGCAAGCATTTCATCGGGCTGGACGGCATAGACCGGAGACAGCGGTGCGAGGGCCAACATCAGCGCGAGCAGGATCTTCTTCATCGTGCTCACTCCGCCGGGACTGCCGGGACCGTTGCTGCACGGCGGCTAGCTCCCGCCGCAACGCGATAGCGGCGGTCGGACAGGCTGAGCATGCCACCGAAGGCCATGATCAGACAGCCGCCCCAAAGCCAGTTGGCAAAGGGTTCGATGTAAGACCGAACGGCATAGCCACCACCTGCCTGCGGATCACCGATCACCAGATAGATGTCGCGCAGGAAACCGTAGTCGATGGCGGCTTCCGTTGTTGGCATCCCTTGCACCGGATAGACCCGCTTTTCGGGTGTCAGCGACGCCACCAGCTTGCCGTTGCGGCGCACATCCATTGTGGCCATGGTGCTGAAATAATTGGGCCCCTGCACTTCATCGACCGAGACAAGCGTCACTTCATACGGCCCCAGCGGGAAACTGCCGCCCTCTTGCACCACGCGGATATCTTCGGTTTTCCACGCCAGCATTGCGCAAACCGCAAAGATCGTGATGCCCAGCCCCGAATGGGCCGTGACCTTGCCCCAGTCGGCACGCGGCAACCGCCGCAACCGAGACAGGCGACCGGCAGTCTCACCCCGTCCGGTACGGGACCACAGGTCGATCAGTGCCCCGAGCACCACCCAGATGCCCAATGCCACCCCGACAGGCCCAAGCGCACTGCGCCCTGTCTGCATGGCCCAGACCAGGGCACCCACCGCAAAAGCCAAAAGCATTGCCGGAACAAGAGGCCGCACCCCACGCATGATCTCGCCACGCTTCCAAGGCATCATCGCACCGATAGGCAGGATGATCGCTAGCCCTGCCGCAAAGGGTGAAAAGGCCGCATTGAAGAACGGCTCGCCCACACTCAGCTTGCGATCAAAGAACAGCTCGGCCAGCAAGGGCCAGATCGTACCGATGAACACCACAAAGGCCGCGACCGACAACAGAAGGTTGTTGGCCACCAGCGCGCTTTCGCGGCTGACCATCGAAAAAATCCCCTTCGCCTCCATCGATCCTGCACGGAAAGCGAAAAGCGTCAGCGCGCCACCCATGAACACCGCAAGGATCATCAGGATGAACACCCCGCGTTCCGGGTCATTGGCAAAGGAATGGACCGAAGTGATGACCCCGGAGCGCACGATGAAGGTGCCGATCAGGCTGAACCCGAAGGCCATGATCGCCAAAAGGATCGTCCATGCCTTCAGACTTTCGCGTTTTTCCACCACGATGGCGGAATGCAACAGGGCGGCGGCCAGAAGCCATGGCATGAAGCTGGCATTTTCGACCGGATCCCAGAACCAGAACCCGCCCCAGCCCAATTCGTAATAGGCCCACCACGACCCAAGACCGATACCGATGGTCAGAAAGATCCAGGCCGCCAACGTCCACGGCCGCACCCAACGGCCCCACGCCGCATCGACCCGACCTTCGATCAGCGCGGCCACGGCAAAGGAAAACGCCATGCTCAGACCGACATAGCCCAGATACAGGAAGGGCGGGTGAAACGCCAAACCGGGGTCTTGCAACAAGGGGTTAAGATCTTGCCCGTCCAGTGGAGGTATCGCCAGACGCAGGAACGGATTCGAGGTGAACAACAAGAACGCCATGAAGGCCACGCCAATTGTGCCCTGCACCGCGATCACCCGCGCCTTGAGTGTGGGCGGAAGGTTGCCGCCAAACCAAGCGGCGCAGGCCCCGAACAGCGACAGGATCAGCACCCACAACAACAACGAACCCTCATGGTTCCCCCAGACGCCAGACACCTTGTAGAGCATCGGCTTCAGGGTGTGCGAGTTCTGCACCACCAACAGCAAGGAAAAGTCAGAAGTGACAAAGGCATAAGTCAATGCCGCGAAACTCGCCGCCACCAGCACGAACTGGATCATCGCCGCAGGTTCGGCAAGCGCCATCAGCGCGCTATTGCGTTTGTATGCCCCCCACATCGGCAACGTGGATTGTACCACAGCGACCGCAAACGCGAGTACCAAGGCGAAATGTCCGAATTCCACGATCATGCTGATCTGCTCCCTTGTCTTGCCGGCACTCTATGCGCAAATTCCGCGCCTTGCTATGGGATGTGCGCCCGTGTCGCGGTCACAAATGCGGAACCATCTTCTACCTGCGGCCAGCCTTGCGGGTGGACAACAGCAAATTGGTTTCTGATGTCATCACACCATCAAGATTGCGGATGCGGAAAATCACCTCATCCAGCTCCTGCAAGGTCTGGGTCGCCAGATCCACGATCAGATCCCAACGCCCATTCGTGGAATGCACGGCCTGAACCGCAGGCAGGCCAGACAGGCGCGCCATCGTGCGCTCGGCCCCCTTGCCTTCGATCCCGATCATCATCAGCGCCCGCACGGCCGAGGCGGTCACATCCGCGCGGGTGACGACTGTGAACCCCGCGATCTCTCCGCGTTCGATCAACCGCTCTATCCGGGCCCGCACCGTAGCGCGCGACAGGCCCAGCGTCGCGGCAAGGTCTGAGATCGCCGCCCGACCATCGCGGCGCAATTCAGACAGAAGGCGGGTGTCGTTTTCGTCCATTTTGCGCAATTCCTTTGCCAAACAGATCAAAGTCTTGCCCATTTTGCACAGTTTCTGGGATGAATCCACCATCATCATGGGTGATCCTGATCGCAACAGAAGGATATTCCCATGCCCAATACCATCCTGATCGGCGCCCCGATCGACGCAGGTCAACGCCGCCCCGGTTGTCTTATGGGGCCCGCTGCCTTTCGGGTCGCCGGCTTGGCACAGGCGATTGCGGATCAGGGCCACAGCGTTCAGGACTGGGGCGATCTGACCTGCCCCGAAGTGGATGCCCCACCCTGCCCGAACCCCGCCGTTCATTCGCTGGCTGAGGTTCTGGGCTGGACCCGGATCCTGGGCGACAAGGTCGAAGATGCGCTTGCGCAAGGGGCGATGCCGATCATCATGGGGGGCGATCATTCGCTTGCGCTGGGGTCTGTCGCGGGTGCGGCGGCCCATGCGCAACGCATGGCCCGGCCCTTGTTTTTACTGTGGCTCGATGCGCATACCGATTTCCACACGCCGCTGACCACCACCAGCGGCAACCTGCATGGAACGCCCGTGGCCTATATTGCCGGGCGCGACGGGTTCGAGTCATTCCCCCCCTTTCCGGCGCCGATCCCGGCAGACCGGATCTGCCTTTACGGCATCCGCTCGGTGGATCCTGCCGAGCACGCGGCCTTGTTGCAGCATGACATCGCCATCAACGACATGCGTGTGCTGGACGAACATGGCGTGGTGGCACCGCTGCGCGCGTTTCTGAACAAGGTGCGCGCGTCGGGCGGCATGCTGCATGTCAGTCTGGATGTCGATTTCCTTGACCCCGCGATCGCCCCGGCAGTTGGCACCACCGTTCCCGGCGGCACGACGTTTCGCGAGGCGCATCTGGTGATGGAATTGCTGCACGAATCCGGCCTTGTGACCAGCCTCGATCTTGTCGAGTTGAACCCGTTTCTGGATGACCGGGGCATGACCGCCCGCCTCATGGTCGATCTTGTCGGCAGTCTGATGGGCAAAAAGGTCTTTGACCGCCCGACACGGTCCATTTGACGCGGAGCCCATGACATGACCCTTAACCTTGTACCTTTTGTCAGCGTGGACAACATGATGAAGCTGGTTCTTCATCTTGGAATCGAACGTGTGCTGGTCGATCTGGCCGCCGAAATCGAGGCCGATTTCTTGCGTTGGCCCCAATTTGACAAAACCCCTCGCATCGCCAGCCATTCCGACGTTGGCGTGATCGAGTTGATGCCGACGTCGGACGGCGAAACCTACGGTTTCAAATACGTGAACGGGCATCCGGCCAACATGAAAAAAGGCCTGCAAACCGTGACCGCCTTTGGTCTATTGGCCGATGTGCAGACTGGTTATCCGCTGCTTTTGTCGGAAATGACCATCCTTACCGCACTGCGCACCGCGGCCACCTCGGCGATGGCGGCCAAATGGCTGGCGCCCAGGACCACCACCATGGCCCTTATCGGAAACGGGGCGCAGGCGGAATTTCAGGCCCTTGCCTTCAAGGCCATCTGCGGCATTTCCGAAGTGCGGCTTTACGACCTTGATCGCAAAGCCACTGCCAAATGTGCGGGCAATCTTGCCGGGCGTGGGCTGACCGTTACCGCCTGCCGCTCAGCCGAGGACGCGATCCTTGGCGCCGGCATTATCACCACCGTCACCGCCGATAAGGCCAACGCCACCATCCTGACCGACAACATGGTCGGCGCAGGCGTCCACATCAACGGAGTGGGCGGCGACTGCCCCGGCAAGACGGAACTGGCGCGTGACATCCTGCTGCGCAGTGCGATCTTTGTCGAATACCCTGCGCAGACCCGTGTTGAAGGCGAAATCCAGCAGTTGGATCCCGATCACCCCGTCACCGAATTGTGGCAGGTCATCGCAGGCCAGCGGCCTGGCCGCACGGATGCAGCCCAGGTCACATTGTTCGACAGCGTCGGCTTTGCCGTCGAGGATTTCAGCGCCCTTCGATATATCCGGTCGCAACTGGCCAGCACCGGCCTGTTCGACCGGCTTGACATGATCGCCGACCCCGACGATCCGCGCGATCTGTTCGGCATGATCCTGCGCGCGGCGTGACAGGTCACTGTGCCAAAACCTGCGTCTCGGCGGTGCCGTCCAACGGTGCCGAAGCGCCAATATCGTCAAGCAACTGATCAATCAACGCGGTGCCAAGGTCCGACGCCGGAAGATAGGATTCGTCCTGTGCCGCTGTCACCGACAGCGCCACAACCCATCCGGCCTCTGCTGGTGCCTCACTGCGGCAGACGACGGCTCGGGTGCTATCGGTTCCGATCAGACGGCACAGACCCAGATCGGTCTGATAGCTTGCCAAAGCCCGGGCCACGCTGCCGTCGGACAGGGTGACTTCGCCCCCAGTCGGTGTGGTCGCCAAAGCAACCGCCGCTGCTTCCGGCCCCATCGCAACCAAAACCGGCGCGGCACGCTGGCCCACCAGAAACCCGGCGGCCCCGACCGCAAGCACCAATGATGCTGCGAGCGCCATCCCCCAAGCCGGCATCACCATTTTTGGGCGGCGGGCAAAGGGCAGCACGGTTGCGGACATCGCCTCTGGTTCTGCCAAGACGGCCTGCACAAGGCGTTGCGGCACGGGTTCGGGCGGAAAGGCGGCCTGAAGCACGGCGCGGGTTTCCGCGAACACCGCAAAACGCTCCATCAAGTCCGGATCCGCCTCGATGCGCGTCCGCAAACGGCGGGCATCCGCATCCATCAATTCTCCGTCGGCAAGGGCCATCAGCATGTCGTCGCTCACAATTTCGGTTTGAGTCATTGGGTAAGCCCCTTTTGCAGTTCTACATCGGGCGTTTTGTTCAGATACCGGGCCAAGGCCAGCCGGGCGCGGGACAATCGGCTCATCACCGTGCCCTCGGGAATTTCAAGGGCCTGCGCCACCTCGCGGTAGCTGAGCCCCTCGACACAGACCAGCATCAAGACCGACCTTTGGTCTTCGGGCAAGGTCGCCATGGCGCGGTGCACATCCTTTAAATGCAGTCGGGCTTCGGTGACTGTCCGGCCATCGTCGCCCGCAAGTGTCTCGGCCATGATATCATCAAGCGGCTGTGTGGCCTTGCGGGCGCGGATCATGTCGATCCACGCATTGCGCATGATCCGGAACAGCCACGAATCCAGCCGAGTGCCGATCGCATAGCCATCAAGATTGCGCAAAGCCTTTTCCACGGTCACTTGAACCAGATCGTCAGCTTGGTCTGCGGCTCCGGTCAAACTACGCGCAAAAGCGCGCAATCTTGGCAAAAGCGTGATCATCTCACTGCGAATTTCGGTTGTCACTGTTACACCATCCCGGCCAAACTTGCGGTCTTGCAGTCTCAACGAAAGCAGATAGCGGATTATTCCGGCACAGCCGCCAAAAAATCTTTGATTGGCAATTTTTTGGTCAGGCGGGAATAAGCACGACCGCCACTACGTTCTTGGCCAAGCACAGTTCGACATTGCCGCAGCCCGGCATTTGGAAGGAGCAGATCATGGACCGCGACAGCAGTGACGAACGCCCGAAAACCACCCGCCGCGCCTTGTTGCGGCGCATTGGCCTTGCGTCGGGGCTTGCCTATATCGCGCCCAGCCTGACCAGCTTCGGCATCGCAAATGCCTCGGCATCGGACGATGATGCCTCATCGGGCGCAGGGTCTGGCAATGGTGGTCAGTCGGCGCCCCGACAACAGGCGCGGCGCAGGCAACAGCCGACCCGGCGCCGGAGCGTGCAGCGCGCGGCAACACCTGCGCCACCCGAAATTGTGATCCTGCTCAGTCTGACGCAGTCGCTGGCACCCGCCGTCACTGCGGGCTATCGGATTCTGTCCGAAGCAGACAGCGCCGCCCTTTCTGGCCGGCTGGCCCGTCTGGGACTTCCCGAAGGCCGCAGTCTAGAGGCCGCCCTGGCCGAACTCGCGGTCCTGCTGCCGGGGGCTCTGGCGGATGAAAACCATCTTTACAGTCCTGACTCTTTTGCCTGCGACGGTGACGATTGTGCCGCCCAAGCCATGATCGGTTGGTCAGGCTGGCCCAGCGCCATGGCTCCGCGGATCGGCATGATCGACACGGGTGTGAATGTGGATCACCCGGCGTTGACGGGTCAGAAGCTGACCGTTCACCAACTGGACCTTGACGAACGGAACGCCGCCAGCCGGCAGCATGGCACCGCCATAGCGGCGATGCTGATCGGCAGCGTCAAAGGCCGCGTGCCGGGACTGTTGCCCTATGCCGAGCTGATCGCGGTTGAAGGTTTTCACCTCAATGCGGGCACCGAGGTTGCAGATGCCTATTCTATCGTGCGCGCGATCGAGATCTTGCTTGGCGCAGGGGTCAGCGTCATCAACCTGTCGTTCTCCGGGCCCGCCAACGCCGTGTTCGAACGCATGGTGGTCAGGGCGGACGTCGCCGGGATCGCGATGGTCGCCGCGGCCGGAAATGGGGGCCCCGGTGCGGCCCCTGCCTTTCCGGCGGCCTGGGGACAGGTGATTGCCGTGACGGCCGTGGATTCAACCGAGCGCGCGTATCGTCAGGCCAACCGCGGACCCTATGTCATGCTGGCCGCCCCCGGCGTGAATATCTGGACGGCGGCTTCTGTTTCGGGTGGGCGGCTGCGGTCGGGCACGTCATATGCCGCCCCCTTTGTCACCGCAGCCCTTGCGGTGGAACGGCTGCGTGCTCCGGACCAACCACTGAAAACCGTCACCGAAACCTTGTTTTCCTGTGCCCGCGATCTGGGTGAAGCAGGCTTTGATGACGTGTTCGGCCATGGTCTCTTGTCAGCTCCGGGCCAGTGCAAAGGGGCTTCGTTGGACTTTTTCAGTGTCAGCGGGGAATAGATGGGCGGCCCGGCACGTTTCTCTTGCAGCAACGGACAAAAAAGCCGCTGCCCAAGCAACAAAGGAGAACACCATGACTGACGCCACCAAGAAACTGATTTCGCGTCGTGCCCTGCTGACACGCATTGGTCTTGCTGCAGGCGCGGCCTATGTCGCCCCGACGCTTGCAGGCTTCAATGCCGCCCGTGCCAGCGGTGCCAGCGCCGCAAGTGCTGCATCCCGCCCGTCGCGCGACTCGCGCCCGTCGGATAACTCGCGCCCGTCGCGTCCGGACCGGAAGAAGCGTCGGCGGGTGCAGCGCAAGCAGGGCTGATCACGGTGTCGAGTCAGCATCTTTCCGACAAGACCCGAAGGGCCCGCAATGTGCGGGCCCCGAACACACACCTGGCCCGGATTGACTATGCAGGTGTCACCGGGCCGATCATGTTTGACCCATCGCAGGACATCGTCGGGTTGCTGGATCAGATCCTGTTGGACTGGCCGCGCACATCAGGCCCCGAAGACCCCGAAAAGGCGTTGGATCGCGACCCGGACGGATCGGTCCTCGCGCGGATCGACCTGGCCCCCAAAGGATTGACCGCAAGTTCGCGCTATCTGGACACCCCGATGACGGGCCTGACGCCCACATCGGCGGCCTGCTGTCTGGTGGCGGACCTGTCGCAGGGATTTGTGGACGGCGCATCAGATGCACTGGCGCTGCACTGTGGAGCCGTGCAGATCAACGGGCGGCTGGTTGCGCTGACCGGGCAGCATCGTGCCGGCAAAAGCACATTGGTCTCGCGACTGACCGCCGAGCCTGACCTGCGCGTGTTCTGCGACGATATGCTGCCCATTCTGTCCGACGGTCAGGCCATGGCCCTTGGTGTTGCCCCGAGGCTGCGCCTGCCCTTGCCTCCCACGGCAAGCTTGCAGTTTCGCGCCCATGTCGCGCGCTGGACCGGGCCTCAGGACGATCGCTACGCCTATCTTTGTGCGCCAGGACGTGCCGCGCACGGAACCAAGGCGCCCCTGTCGGCCATCATCGTGCTGGATCGGCGCGATGACATGCCCGCGAGCTTTCACCATTTGCCGCCAGATGACGCGCTGCGCAATGTGTTGGCACGCAACATGTCGGAAATGGACTCGGCCGAACTGGCCTTTGACCGGTTGCATACCTTGGTCCGCGATGTGATCAGCCTTCGTCTGGTCTATTCCGACCTGGAGGATGCAGTTGCCCTGCTCAGGCGTGCCTTTGGCGGAGCATCACCCATCGATCCTACCCTGTCGATCAGGCCCGAGATCACGTTCGACGCGGAGCCTTCCGCCGCACCCTCCCCCAAGCTGGTTACCCTCGACCGGATCTGGCAGAAAGACCCGAAGGTTGTCCTGCGCCGGGTCGGGCAATCGCATTTCCTGTGGACAACCGAAGGCCGGGAGATCTGGCAGATGAACCCTTTGGCGACTGCTATCTGGACCTTGCTGGAAATTCCAGCCTCGGCCCATGATCTGACCGAGGCGTTGGCAGAGGTGTTTACCGATCAGCCCTACCAGCGGGTGCTTGACGATGTGGCGGCGCTTTTGGCGCAGTTGCAACACAACGGCCTTGTGCGCCCGCTTGAGTGACAGTCCATGCCGGTTCCAAACCGTTTGCGCGCGAAACCCCTACCCAAAGAACCAGCGGGCGGGCGTCTTTGTTGAAAGTCGTCGGCCTGCATGGATCTTGCAGTGCAAGGTGTTTTGCCTGCTGTGGGCGGGGCGCGGACGGGATAGCCGAAATTCGCAAAAGCCGTCTGGTGACCTGATGCAGGCTATGGATCTGGTGTCAGATCTTTTCGGGTCCGGCACGGTTCTCGGGCGGCAAAAGCATCCCGACAGGGCCCGGAGACAGACGCCGCCGCGTCAGGCGACATGTGGCTTTGAATGTGCCCGCACCTTTGCTTTGCCATCAAGGCCCAGCAGCCGGTCCAGCGACAACGCCCCAGGTCCGAATGTGACCACGGCAAGCAGCGCCGCAGCCCACAGCCCATGCGTAACCCAGGCGCCGGGATAGACGAAAATCTGGATCACCGCCGTCATGCCCAACAGGCCAAGCGCCGATACCCTTGTGAAAAGACCAAGGATCATCAGGATCGGCAGCACATGTTCCGCCGTGGTGCCCATGACGGCGGCGATGTTGGACGGGATCAGCGGCAGGGCATATTCATGCTCGAACAGGAACCATGTGGACTCCTTGATGGAAAACAACCCCTCGACCTTGGTGCGCCCGGATTGAAAGAACACCAGCGCCGGGAATATGCGCAGCGCCAGCGCCACAAGATCATGCGGGATGCGGTCGAAAAGGCCATTCAGGGTGCGGATCAGGGCAAGCATCAGCGGGTTTCCTTTGGATCAAGGATGGCTCCGGCCTGCATCAGGCGGAGGATCAGGGGTTGCGCGTCATGGTCCGGGTCGGACCACAGCGCCAGTTCGGCGGCGGTGGTCAGGCTGGCGCCAAGGCGGATGTGGTCGATCATCACGGCGTCCCCTTCGCTGATGGCTGCAACCGGCACGTTGAAGGCGCGGTCGCGCAGGATCAGGGCAATCTCCGCCCCGGCAAGCGTCATGGCCTGCGGCGCCTCTCCCGGCTGGTTGCGCGCCCAGATCGTCACCCCAGGATGGCGCAGGCGCAGGACATGGACCGAAGGGTGCAGCACCAGATGCAGGCTTGACGGATTTGCCCCAAGAAAGCTGTCAGGTCCGGCAGATACCGCATCGGCGGCATGAAAGGCCTGCCCGCGCGCAACTTCGATCCGGGCGACATCGGCCATGTAGTGGTAATCGGCCAGTGGCGGGAAAGAGGCCAGAAAGGCCGGGAAAGTTTCCCCCCATTCCAGCAGCACGGGCGAGGCGGGGCGGTGCGCCTCGGCATAGACCCGTGCCATCGCTGCAAAGAAGTCGTGCCCGACCAGACGCCGGATCACTGGAAACCGTTGCGCCAGCGCCTCGGACAGGCTGACGGCCACGTTGTTGCGATAAACCGCAAAGCGGCGCGCGGTCTCATCCGGCGCGGTGGCGGTCACACCGGGGGGCAGCACTGCGCCCTTCAATGCGGCGTCAAAGGCCGCGGCGAAGTCAGGATGCGCAAGCAAGGGGCATCCTTTCGCAATCAAGGATGGCTTGCGCCCGCGCGGCCTCGGCCCGCAGAACGGGCCATTCGGGCACATCGTTGTCCCATTCCACCAAGGTCGGCAGCGGCCCGGTGCGGGCGATCACCTCGGCATAAAGCGCCCAGACCGGATCGGCGACCGGGGTGCCGTGCGCGTCGATCAGCAGCGGGCCGGAGGGCAACGACTCCTCGGCATGACCGCCCAGATGGATCTCCCCCACCAGGTCCAGCGGAAAACCGGCCAGCCAGGCGCGCGGGTCCATGCGATGATTGGTGCAGGTGACAAAGACGTTGTTGACATCCAGCAGCAGACCGCAGCCGGTACGGCGGGCGACCTGATGCAGGAAATCCACCTCGGCCATCGTGGACTGTTCAAACAGCACATAGGTCGAAGGGTTTTCCAAGAGCATCCGCCGCCCAAGTGCTGTCTGCACCGCATCGACATGGTCGCAGACAAGCGCCAGCGTCTCGTCGGTATAGGGCAAGGGCAACAGGTCGTTCAGGTAGTCGGTGCCGTGGCTCGACCAGGCCAGATGTTCGGAAAAGCTTTCGGGCTGATAGCGGTCGCACAGGTGCCGCAAGCGGGCCAGATGGTCCGCGTTCAGCGGCCCCGCCCCGCCGATCGACAGGCCGACCCCGTGCAGCGACAGGGCATGATCCGCCCGCAGCGCCGTCAGCTGGGCATGGGGCAGGCCACCGGCCCCCATATAGTTTTCGGCGTGAACTTCAAAGAAACCCGGCTTGGTGCCGTCATTGCGGATGGCCTCAAAATGCTCAGGCTTGAAGCCCACCCCGGCCGCCTTTGGCAGAACGCGCATGTCAATCTTCCTCTGTTGACTGTGGCGGGATGGAACGGTCCACCCCGCCACCGCAGATCACGCGGGCCTGTTCACGCAGGGATGTCGCGGGTCAGTGCTTCCAACGAACCGCTGCGCGCCATGCCGTCGGTGGCGGCGGGCAGTTCCATTGTGACGCAGGTGCCGGCAGGAACCAGCTTCCACGCATTGCCCTGATAATCCACTTTTGACGTCCCGGCGCAGGTGGTGCCGGGGCCAGCGGCGCAATCGTTCTGGCCTGCAAGCGACACGCCAAAGCACTTTTCCATGCCGTCTTGCGCCTGTGCGCCGGTGGCAGCCGCCATCGTCAAAGCGCAAGCCAGCGACGCGCCAAGGCCAAGGGTCGATTTCATAAGGGTCATCGGTTTCTCCATGTCAGACCAAGTGTGCCCATGCAGGGTCACAGTGCTTGGTCATTTGAACCGTGCACATGTTACAGAGCTCACGAAACCGTGTCGTCCGGGGGGTTTGGGGGACGAGTTGATACCCTTCACACACCATGGCGAAAAGATCGGTCAGACAGCGCTTACCTTGTGGCG
>JBKBWK010000001.1:0-95430 GCA_046313895.1 Paracoccaceae bacterium | reverse complement strand
CGGTCTTGCGGCCCTTGCGGCGCGGCAAGACCCACAGCAAGACCAGAACGCCGATCAGTTCGACAACCGATTGAAACACGATCACCACCGTCGCCGTCTGCCACTCCGACGCAAGTGAAAGGGATAACGGCAAGACAACAAAGGAATTCCGCGTGCCAAACGACAGCGCAAGAGCACGGATGGCGGGTTCGTCAAAGCGCCATCGTGCCCCCAGCCACAGCCCGAACGCCACAGACAAGACCAGAAAGGCCACAAAGACACCGGTGACCGCGCCCAACACCGGCAGCGCCGCAAGGACCGTCTGGACCTGCGAGGTGGCGATCAGGAACACGACAACCGCCAGCAGCGGCACCGGCGCCCATCCCAGTGCGGCAATCGCCGTTGCGCGCCCCGGACTCCGCTGGCTCCAGCGCTCCAGCACCCATGCGCCCGCAAGCGGCAACAGGATCAGGGTGAGAAAAACCATGGCGATAGGGCCTGCGGCAAATATTTCCAGAAAACTCCGCCCCATGAACAACCACAGGAACACCGGCAACAGCGCCAACTGCACCAGCAGATTGACCGGCGTGACGGCGATGGCCCGGCCGGTGTCGCCCCCTGCCAAATGGGTGAACGTGATGAACCAGTCGGTACAGGGCACCAACAGCACCATCAGCACCCCAAGCCTGACGGCGGGATCATCCGGCAAAAACCAGATCAGCCCCCAGACGAGAACCGGAATGATCAGGAAATTGCCCGAAAGTATCGCGGCCATGAACCGGCGATCACGGAACCCCTCGGCCAGGTGGACAAGCGGCACTTGTGTAAACGTCGTGAAAAGAAGAAGCCCCAGAACCGGCCAAAGGGTCACCTCGAACACCGCCGCCCGTTCGCCCAAAGCGACACCCAGGCCAAGGCCTGCGGCAATGGCCGCAAGGTAGATCCACACCTGATGGCGCTCCAGCGCTGCCCTAGTCATGGCCGTCCTGTTCAATTGGATTGGCTGAAGTCGGTTATCAGAAATGAACCGGTCCCCCAAGGACCCTGACCGGAAATCCATCGGACACCTCCTCTGCACGACCGTGCCTGATCATCCTGCCCAACAGTCTGCGCATCTTTTGGGCGGATTGCCGTTCTGACACCAGCGCAGATCCCACTGCTCTTGCAACACGTTGCAACGTGACCGGTGGCAATACAGTTTTTTTCGTTGATTTCTTTCTATAGGCTTTGGTCTGACGTGCGGTTCAGCGAGATTTTGATGGCAGTGACTTTAAAAGATGTGGCGATGCGCGCCGGTGTGTCCCGCTCAGCCGTTTCGCGCACCTTTACCGATGGGGCATCGGTATCGCCGAAAACCCGCGCCAAGGTAGAAAGTGCTGCAAGCGCGTTAGGTTATGCGCCAAACGCGCTTGCATCGAGTTTGACAACCGGACGGACCAAGCTGATCGGACTGATCGTGAACAACTTTCAGAACCCGCTGATCCTTGAAGTATTCGATCTGTTTACCCGTGGCCTGCAAGACCGGGGCTTGCGGCCGTTGCTGGTGAACCTCAGCGATGCAACCGATCCCGCTGCTTCGTTGCGCATGCTGCGGCAATATTCGGTGGACGGGGTAATCGTGGCCTCTTCAACCCTTCCATCCAGCTTTGCCGAGTCGTTCAAGAGCGCCGGCCTGCCGGTGGTGCATGCCTTCGGGCGCTACTCGGCATCGCCTGACGTGCATGTGGTGGGCATCGACAACATTGCCTGTGGGCGGATGGCGGCCGAGACATTGGTTCAACATGGCTATCGGCATCTGGCGTTTCTGGGCGGACCAGAAGCGGCAACATCGACGCAGGATCGGGCATCAGGGTTTCTGGGCGCTTTGGCTGGGCATCCCGAAATCTCGGTCAGCGTCAGCTTTGCAAGGGCCTACACCTTTGACGCCGGTCGGGCCGAAATGCAGCGATTGCTGACCAATGCTCCGGCGCAAGCCTATTTTTGCGGCGACGATCTGCTGGCCATCGGCGCACTCAGTGCCATTGAAGGGGCTGGCCTTTCGGTGCCGGGTGATATCGGGTTGATCGGGCTTAACGACATGGAAATGGCGCGCTGGCAGAACATCGCGCTGACCACGATCCGCCAACCTGTCGCCCAGATCATCGACGCCGCCATCGAATTGGTGGTGATGACGATCGAGTTCCCCGACCGTCATCCTGAAAACCGCATCTTCCCCTGTCGGGTGATCGAGCGGCAAACGCTGCGTTAGCGGAACATCGGCGGGCGGGCATCCATCCATACGCCCCCCGCCTTGGCCGAGGCCACCGCAGTGTGCACCGCCGCCATCGACCGCACGCCGCTTGACGCCAGCGGCAACCCGTCGCGCGCCGTGCCACGAATGACGTCCGCGAGGTCGCAGTAGATGTTGGCCACGGCCAGCGGAAAGCCCTCGGGGTGCGCAATCGCCACCCGGCTCAGGCGTTTGGCATCGTCGTAAAGCCCGGCCTCGCCCTTCTCGATGATCTGGGTGCGGCCCCCGACCGGCGTATAGATCAACTGGTTGGGCTGTTCTGACGCCCAGCGGAACCCGCCGGTTTCGCCGAACACCTGAATGTCAAAGCCATGCTGCCGCCCGATGGCCACCGATGAGGTCCAAAGCCTGCCGACGGTGCCCTTCGACATGCGGAAGTTGACCATCGCATCATCCTCCAGCACGCGGCTGGGGATGGTCGAGGCAAAGTCCGCCGACAGCTTTTCCACCTCGTCGTCGCAGATGAAGCTGGCCATGTGCAGCGCGTGGATCCCGCAATCGGCGAACTGGCCCGAGACGCCCGCCATGGCCGGATCATAGCGCCAGCGCACGCGCGGGTTGTCGGCATCGGTCGCATCGCCGTGGTGGCCGTGACTGAAGTTGGTGACCACCAGCCGCACGCGGCCAATATCGCCCGCCCGCACCATCGCGCGGGCCTGACGCACCATCGGATAGGCGGAATAGCAGTAGTTCACGGCGCAAACTTTGCCGGTTTTCTCGGCGATGCGGACGATTTCTTCGCCCTCGTCCACCGTCACCGTCATCGGCTTTTCACACAGCACATTGAAACCAGCTTCAAGAAAGGCCTTGGTGATCTCGAAATGCGTCGCATTCGGCGTGGCCACGGTGACCAGGTCCACCCGGTCGGGGCGGCCGCGTTCGCCCGCCAGCATTTCCTGCCAGTCACCATAAGCGCGGTCCTCCGCCACGCCCAGGCGAATGGCATATTCGCGGCCCACATCCGCGCGATGATCCAGCGCCCCCGCGGCCAGGGTGAAATGCCCGTCCGCCAATGCGCCCAGACGGTGCGCCGGGCCGATCTGGCTACCCTCGCCGCCGCCGATCATGCCCCAGTTCAGTTTTGCCATGGTCGTGGTCCTCAGTTGAAGCCGATGGATTCAAGGTATTCGCGGTTCGCCCGGGCGTCGTCGATCGGACTGACATCCAGCGTGGGGTCGCAGTCTTGTTCAACGGTGCACCACCCCTGATAACCCGCATCCAGCAGGATCTGCCGCAGAGCCGGGAAATCCACATCGCCCTTGCCAAGGTTGCAAAAGATGCCCTGCCCGCAGGCGTCATAGAACCCGGTGCTTTTCGCGATGGCATCCGCCTTCACCTTTGGGTCTATATCTTTGAAGTGCATATAGGAAATGCGTCCGATATGGCGACGCATGAAGGCCACGGGGTCGTAGCCTGCATAGGAATGGTGGCCGGTGTCGAAGCAGATTTTCAGGATGCTTTCGTCAACCTCATTCAAAAGCCGTTCCAGCTCGGGCTCAAAGTCGATGAAGCCCGCCGCATGGGCATGGATGCCGACGGTCAGGCCGTAGTCCTCGGCCCCCAGCTTGGCCACGGTGGCGATTCGGTCGCGGAAGGCGGTCCATTCGGCGGCGTCCATCTGCTCGGCGTCGCCCGCGCGGCCCGCGGTGGGGGCGCGGCGGGGCGAGATGCTGTCGATCAGCACCAGATGCCGTGCTCCATGCGACGTCAGCGCCTTGCAGGTGCGCACCGACGCATCCCAGACCTCGTCCCACTTCGCGGCGTCATGAAACGGGCGGAACACCACGCCGCCGATCAGGTCCAGCCCGTTTTCGGCAAGCGCTTCGCCAAGGATCGCGGGGTCTTCCGGCATGAAGCCGATGGGCCCCAGCTCGATCCCCTTGTAGCCAGCGGCCGCGCAATCGGCCAGCACCTGACGCCATGCCGGATTGCGCGGATCGTCTGCAAACTCCACACCCCAGGAACAGGGGGCATTGCCGATGCGGATGGTCATGACTGGTCCTTATTCTGTGGGAACGGCGTGCCAGCGCCCGTCGGCGGCTGAACGGAAGGCGGTGTCGATGATCTGCGCCACGGCAAGACCATCGCGGAAGGTGGGCCAGACCGGCTTTCCGCTGGCGATGGCGGTCAGAAAATCGCGGGCTTCGATGATGATCTGGTCCTGATAGCCGGTGCCATGCCCCGGACCCTGACAGAACGCGCCATAATCGGGATGCGCAGGCCCGGTCAGAATTCGCGCAAAACCGCGCGTCGCCTCAGGCCCCTCAGCCCGGTATAGGTGGACCGCGTTCTGATCCTCCTGATCAAACCGGATCGCACCCTTTGTGCCATGGATTTCGTAGGCGTAGCCCATCTTGCGCCCGGTCGCGGTGCGGCTGACATAGAGATGCCCCATCACGCCAGAGGCAAAACGCAGCATCATCTGGGCATGGTCGTCGTTGGTCACGGTCACCGGCCCATCTGGGCCCGACCGGGTGGGATGGACCGTCTCGATCCGTGCGGACAGTTCGGCCACAGTGCCCATCAGCGCCAGCGTCAGGTTGATCGGGTGCGGCGACAGATCGCCCATGGTGCCATTGGCCCGACCAGCGGTGCGCCATGTGGCGGGTTGGGTCGGGTCGGCCAGAAAGTCCTCGGTATGCTCGGCGCGAAACCATGTCACGCGGCCAATGGCTTCTGTTGCCAGCAACTGCCGCACGAATTGCGTGGCAGGCGTGCGCACATAATTGAAGCCGATCATGTTCGGCAAGCCCGACACCTCGGCTGCAGCCACCATGGCCCGTGCATCGTCCAGCGACGCGCCCAGCGGCTTTTCGCAAAATACCGGCTTTCCCGCGGCAAAGGCGGCCTCGGCTATGGCGCGGTGGGTGGACTGGGGCGAGGCAATGATCACAGCCTGCACCTTGGGATCGGCGACAAGGTCCTGCCAGTCGTGTGCGGCGCGGGCAAAACCATAAGCGTCGCGGTAACGCTCGGCGCTTTCGGGGCTGCCTGCGGCAATCACCTCCAGCTTCGGGCGCAAGGGGGTGTCAAACACGGTCGCCACGGCCGACAGCGCAACTGCATGCGCCTTGCCCATATAGCCGCCGCCGATCAGACCGATACCGATTTCCGTCATTTTGCGCCCCTGCACCACACGCATGCACCCCCAGATTTGCAACCGGTTGCAAATGCCTACCCCGAGACCATGGACAACGCAAGTACTGGCTTGCAAACCAACGGCAGACCTGACGATACCATCCGGGTTGACCGGAGTTGACCGCACCGACAGGCAAAACTTTCGCAGAATTGCCCGGATTGAACCTTGCGCGTTCCGCAGACGTGCTGTGCGGCAACCAATGCGACCGGGGCAGGCGTAAGCGCACGGGGCGATGCACACGCATTTCAGAGGTTGGCGATCCCGGGACGACTCGAACGCCCAACATCCTGATTAGAAGTCAGGTGCTCTATCCAGTTGAGCTACGGGACCACGTCCGTGTTTTGCGATAGATGAAGGATTTAGGCAAGGCCGCGTGTCATGAAAATCGAGTTGGGGTCATCATGATACCCCGCGAAAGGCCGACATTCGGTGAAGCCTGCATTGGCATAAAGCGCGCGGGCAGCAATGAACGTGGGTTGGACCCCGGTTTCCAGTGAAAGCCGGGTAAAGCCCTCGGCGCGGGCGGCATCCATCAGGTGATCCAACATCCGGCGCGACAGACCCCTGCCCCGCACCTCGGCCAGCACATGCATGGATTTGATCTCGGCATGAGTGTTGTCGATCCGCTTGAAGGCCCCCATGCCAATCGGGTTGCCTTCTTCGCGCATCACGAAAAACCAGATACCGGATCCAGACAACTGGCTTGCGTCCATCATGTGAATGCTTTCTGGCGGCGTATCTGCGTGCATGTCCGCAGTGTGGCGTTGCATCAGCAAGCCAAGGTCAGAGCCAAGGGGGGATTCCAGCGCGATGGTGGGTGTCATAGGATGCTCAATTGGGACTGTGCACCTAAAGACACCCAATTCCTGAACACAATCAATATCTCATCTCGCGCTGACGAAGATTTCCTGCGGTGCCTGACTTACCGTCGTGTCCGTGACAAATACTCCAGCAAACGGGCGACGGCTTCTGCGCCCGGATCGTTGTGACCTTCCAGCTTGTCGGCGGACAAATAACTTGACCGTCCGGCCTTGGCTCGAGTCATCCCTGCGGTCCCATCTGCCCCGCGCCTTGCTGCGACAGCGGCGGCCGCGACGCCATCGGGCAGCGTGGCAAGGGCCGGTGCAAGCGCGTCGATCATCGTCCTGTCGCCAGGTTGCGCCCCGCCCACTTGCATCACACGATCCAGACCTGCCGACAGCGCGCCGATCCAGTTCTTGCCGCTGGCAGAGGCATCACCCGCAGCCGTGAAGAAGATCGCCAGCAAGACACCAGACGAGCCCCCCATTGTCTGGCTTAGCTCTGCACCAATGGCACGGAAAAGCTGTGTCGTATCGGCCAAGGGCATACGGTCGAGCCCTGCCGACAAGGCACGCGCCGCCCCGGCCAGTGTGGAACCTGTGTCACCATCGCCCGATTTTGCATCCAGCGCATTCAGATCGGCCTCGGCCGCCATCAGCGCCCGGCAGCAATCCGCAATAAGATCCGACCGCAATGGATGCGCCGACGGTTCGGGCTGGATCGGCGTCAGGCCATCTGGCAGGGGGCGCAGACCGACCTCGCCCAGACGGTTCAACCCCGGCCATGCGCTTGGGGAAACCGGGGCAGCCAAGGCGTCGATCTGGTCAGGCGTGACAGGCAGCAACGACACGGAAAATCCGTGCATATCAAGCGAGGTCATCATTGCAGCCGGACCGACCATCCATTTTACCCGTGCCGCAAGGGCCGACCGACCCAATTCTTCGGCCAGAACACTCATCTCCAACGGGGTTGTGCCACCAAGGTTGTTCAACAGCGCCACATGGTCGCTGCTGCCCATATGCGGCAGCAAACGGTCCACCACCATGCCCATCGCGGTTCTGGCCCCGGTAAAGGCAACCTGTTCCACCCCCGCTTCGCCATGGATACCCAGCCCGAGCTCTGCCTTGCCCCGGCTGATCCGGTCTTCCTTCGGACTGCCGGGTACGGTGCAGGTGTCCAGTGACATGCCGATCGAAATCGCACCCCGGATCACGGCTTGCGCCGCAGCAGCAATCGATTCGAGGTCTGCACCCGCTTCGGCCATCGCACCCGCGATCTTGTGGACGAACAATGTCCCCGCCACCCCGCGCGCCTGTGGCAAATCGGGCAGTGCCACGTCGTCATCGACAATCACCATGGCGACTTTCAAGCCAAAGGCCCGTGCCCGTTCTGCGGCAAGTCCAAAGTTCAGCCGGTCGCCGGTGTAGTTCTTGACGATCAACAGGCAGCCTAGCTTTCCGGTGACCGCCAGAATTCCAGCCAGCACCGCATCCACGGACGGGCTTGCGAACACATCACCGCAGACCGCCGCCGTCAGCATGCCCTGTCCCACAAAACCGGCGTGGCTCGGCTCATGCCCGGACCCGCCGCCCGACACCAGCGCGACCTTGGATCGGTCCCAATCACTGCGCAACACCACCTTGATATGCGGATACCCATCCAGGCGTGACAAGGCACCGCCCGAGGCACGCACGACACCGTCGATGGCTTCGGTGATGAGCGTTTCCTTCGAATTCATGAACTGCTTCATGGGCTTGCTCCTCAAATGCGTGTGCCGTTTGCAGAAAACCAAAGCGGGGTTCGGGGGCGGATCGCGATGCTGTCACCTACGGAAAGCGTGGTATGCGCATCCGTCAGGGTGATGATCTCATGTCGGCCAAGGCTCAGATGCAGGCGGGTCTGGTCGCCCAGATGCTCGACCCGGCGCACGGTGGCGGGCTCACCCTCACCCACCACGATATGTTCGGGGCGCAGGCCCATCTGCGTGGCGCCGGGCGGCGCGCCGGAACCGAAGGTATCGGCCGGCAGCAACGTGATGCGGGGCTGACCCAGACGACTGGCAACATAGGTGCTGACCGGGTTTTCATAGATGTCACGCGGGGTGCCGAACTGTACAAGCCGACCCTGATCCAGCACACCCACATGCGTGGCCATGGTCATCGCCTCGATCTGGTCATGGGTGACATACAGGAAAGTCGCGCCCAGCTCGGCATGGATGCGCTTCAGTTCCACGCGCAGATCGGCGCGCAATTTGGCATCCAGACTGCTCAGCGGCTCGTCCATCAGATAGATGCGCGGCTGGCGGACCAAGGCGCGCCCGATGGACACGCGCTGCATCTCGCCACCCGACAGGGCCGTGGCCTTGTTGTCCAGCTTGTGCGCAATGCGCAAGGCTTCAGCCACCTCTTGCACGCGCGTCGCAATCTGCGGCTCGGGCATGTTGATGACGGGACTGCGCAGCGGAAAGGCAAGGTTGTCGCGCACCGACAGATGGGGATAAAGCGAATATTGCTGGAACACCATCGCCACATCCCGCTGTGCCGGGCTGTCGTGCACGACGCAAGACCCATCGATCAGGATGTCACCGCCATCGGGCCGCTCCAGACCCGCAATCAGACGCAACGTCGTGGTCTTGCCTGCACCGGTCGGACCAAGCAGGACGACAAAAGCACCATCCGGAATGGTCATCGAGACGTCGGACAAGGCCTGAATCGTCCCAAACGCCTTTGACACAGAGGACAAAACAACCTCAGCCATGGAACACCCCCGCATTTGCCGCCGTGCGGAAGGCCCGCCCTGTGCCGGCATCAAACACCGACAAGGTGTTGGCACGGAACGAAAGCCCGACCGCATCGCCCGTATGCACCCCCATGGCAGAGGGAACGCGCGCCTTGATGGTCCCGTGGGCTGTGTCGAGGGTCAGGATCTGCGTGGTGCCAAGATATTCGGTCGCCATGATCCGCCCGCGATATGGCCCGTCATCGGTCAGCGTAACGTGTTCGGGGCGCACGCCCAGAACCAGATCCCGCCCGCCCGCCTCTTCTTGCAATTCGGGCGTGTCGATGGTCACGCCCCCCAGTGTGATGGCCCTGTCGCCGGGCCGGAAACTGCCATTGAACCGCAAGACGTTCATCGGGGGGCTGCCGATAAAATCGGCAACAAACAAGGTGGCAGGGTGGTCGTAAATCTCTTGCGGGGTGCCAAACTGTTCGACAACTCCATGGTTCATCACGACAATCTTGTCGCCCATCTGCATCGCCTCCAACTGGTCATGCGTCACGTAGACCGTGGTGGCCTTCATCCGGTCATGCAGGGCACGCAACTCTTCGGCCATGTGTTCACGGAACTCGGCATCCAGGGCACCAAGGGGTTCATCCATCATGAAGGCCTTGGGGTTGCGCACGATGGCGCGGCCCAAGGCAACACGCTGACGGTCGCCGCCCGACAGGCCACTCACAGGCTTGTCGAGGATCGACCCGATGCCAAGGATCTGCGCGACCTCGGCCACCTTTGCCTGCACCTGAGCGCGGGGAAATCCCTGCGATACAAGCGGATAGCTGATATTCTTGCGCACGTTCATATGCGGATAAAGTGCGAACATCTGGAACACCATCGCGATGTCCCGTTGGCTGGCAGGGCGCATCGACACATCCTCGCCATCGATCAGGATCTCGCCGCTGGTTGGCAGTTCCAACCCCGCAATCATGCGCAGCGTGGTGGTCTTGCCGCAGCCCGACGGCCCCAGCAGCATGAAGAACTCGCCATCCCCGATGGTGAAGGACGACCCCTTCACCGCAGTGAAATCTCCGAATTCCTTCCGCAGGTTACGGATCACGATCTCGGCCAAGGGATTACTCCGGAAAATGGCTGGTGATGATGAACATCACCGTGCCGACAAGGGTCACGACAAAGCTGTAGGTGAAGGCCCACAGGAAGAACGGTTGCATCAGCATGACCACGCCGAGTGCGATCAAGGCGGTTGACAGATTTTCCCAAGGCCCCCGGCGCAGGCGGAAAAGTCCGGTCAGGAACGTGCTCATACCCAAACCCTTTCATCTGTTTCCAAATATCCCCGCCGGAGGCTCCTGCCGTTGGCCGGGAAAGCCTCCGGCGGGGATATTTTCGAACAGGAGATGCGGCAGCGCTTCATTTGCGCACCGCACCGAAGGTGATCCCGCGCAACAGATGTTTGCGCAGCAAGATCGTGAAGATCATCACCGGCAGCAGGAAGAGTGTGGCCCCGGCAGCAACCGCCGGCCAGTCCTGCCCGCCGACGCCGATGATGGTCGGAATGAAGGGGGGGGCGGTCTGTGCCTTGCCCGAGGTCAGCAAGACGGCAAAGGCGTACTCGTTCCACGCGAAGATCAGACAAAAGATCGCTGTGCTGGCGATGCCTGTCGCGGCTTGCGGCAGCACGACTTTGCGGAACGCCTGAAACCGGGTGTAGCCGTCGATCAGCGCGGCCTCTTCATACTCGCGCGGGATTTCGTCGATGAACCCTTTCAGCAGCCAGACCGCAAGTGAGATGTTCACCGCCGTATAAAGCAGGATCATGCCGAGATGCGTATCCGACAATCCGATTTCGCGGTACATCAGATAGATCGGGATGGCGACGGCGATGGGAGGCATCATTCGGGTCGAAAGGATGAAGAACAACAGGTCATCCTTCAGCGGCACCTTGAAGCGCGAGAACGCATAAGCCGCAAGTGTGCCAAGGAAGATCGACAGTGCCGTGGACCCGAAACCGATGATCACCGAGTTCATGAAACGCTCGGCAAACCGCGACGGTCCGGCAATGACGGTGCCGCTTTTGCGCACGATTTCATCATACCATGTCTCGGGCGGCGGCAGGGCGGCGAATTGCTCGGCCCCGATGCGGGTGCGGGTGGTGAACAGATTGACGTAACCCTCGAGACTTGGCTCGAACACGATTTTTGGCGGGTAGCTGATGCTGTCCGGTCCGGATTTGAACCCGGTCGAGATGATCCACAACAGGGGCAACAGAGTGATGATCGCATAGACAACAACCAACACGGCGGCGATGAATTTCGATGCCCGAGACGGCTCGGTGACGGAATAAGAGCTCATCTTTCTTTGACCTTGTTCAACGCTTTGACATAGATCGAGGCAAGGCCAAAGACGGTGACGAACAGGATGATGGCATAGGCCGAAGAATAGCCGGTGCGCCACTTCTCGAACGCCTCGCGTTTCAGGTCGATGCTGGCGAGCAAGGTTTCATTCCCCGGCCCTCCGCCGGTCAGCAGCACCACCATGTCGAACATCTTGAAATTCTCGATGCCACGGAAAAGCACGGCCAGCATCAGGAAGGGCAGCACCATCGGCACGGTCAGGGTCCAGAACTGCCGCCATTTGCTGGCGCGATCGACCTCTGCCGCTTCATAGATGTAGTCGGGGATTGACCGCAATCCGGCGAGACAGATCAGCATGACAAAGGGCGTCCACATCCAGGTATCGACGATGATGATGGACCATTTTGCAAGCCCACCGGGGCCAAGCATGGAAAAGGAACTGGCAGGCGTGCCGGTGATCAATTCAACCATATAGTTGAACAGGCCGATCTGGGGTTGATACAGAAAGGTCCAGAAATTGCCGACCACGGCGGGCGACAGCATCATCGGCAGCACGATCAGCGTGGTGAGCAGGTCATTGCCCTTGAACTTGCGGTTGATCAGCCAGGCCAGGGTAAAGCCGATCACTACCTGCAACGTGATCGTCCAGATCAGGAAATGCGCCGTTGTCTGCATGTTGGCCCAGATGCCGTCACTGGTCAGGATACGCTCGTAATTGCGCAGACCCACCCATTCCACCTCGCGGCCCGGTCGGTTGGCGGCAAAGTTGGTGAAGGACAACCGCACAGTCCAGATCAAGGGAAAGATGTTGATCGCCAGAAGCAGAAAGATGGTGGGGGCGACAAACAGCCAGGCGATGGCGCGGTCCGAAAGACCGCGCACGCGGCGCGCAACGGATGGCGGAGTAGCCCGCGCCATGCGGTCGATCGGCGTGTCAGACATGGGAATGGTCCTGCGGGGACAAAGGGGATGGGTGCGCCGATGGCCCCGGCGCACCCCGAAGGCAGCTTACAGTTTGCCTTCGTCTTGGAACACTTCGGTCCAGTCTGCGATCAGACCGTCAAGTGCCTCTTGCGCGGTGCCCTGATCGGCCACCACATATTTGTGCAACCGGTCCTGCATCGCAAGCAACAGCGACGCATAAGCAGGCTCTTGCCAGAAGTCCTGCACGCCGTTCATTGCTTCCAGGAAATCACCTGCAAAGGGTGCCGAGTTCACAAAGTTCGGGTCTTCCAGCACCGACCGGTGGCAGGAATAGCCGCCCATCGACCACCATTTCGCCTGCACATCGGGCTGGGCAAACCACTTGATATAGGACAACGCGCCATCAACGTTGTCCGAATACGACACGACCGAAATCCCCTGCCCTCCCAAGGTCGAGGCAGCCACATTCTGCGCCGGATTGACGAAGAAATCGATCTTGTCGCCGCCGGTGTTCGGATCGGCATAAAGGCCGGGGAAGAAGGCGAACCAGTTCATCGCCATGGCAACCTGACCGGATTTGAACGCATCCAGCGACTGCTCCATATAGGCGTTGTCATAGCCGGGGGGTGTCGCGGTCTTGTACAGCTCTTTGTAGAACTCCAGAGCCTCGACGGCCTCGGGCGAATTCACCGCCCCTTCCATGTCGTATTTTCCCGGGGTATTTTCGTATTTGAAGCCCCAGGCATACAGCGCGCCCGTGGCGCCCATGGTGATGCCTTCGGATCCACGTTCCGTGAAGATCGACGCCCCATAGACGGTTTGTCCGTCGATCTCGCGGCCCTGGAAGAATTGGGCGATCTCCAGAAGTTCCTTTTGCGTCTTGGGTTCAGCCAGATCACGACCGTATTTTGCCTTGAAGTCGGCCTGAATGTCCGGGCGGGCGAACCAGTCCTTGCGGTAGAACCAGCCGTTGGCATCCCCCATCGCGGGCAAGGCGTAATAGTTCGGCTCGCCCTTCGGCCAGGTCGAATAGGCATGGACGGTCGCCGGGGCGAAATCATCCATGCTGATGCCTTCTTTCTCGAAGAAGTCATTCAGCTTGATGTAATGGCCGTTTTCCGCGCCGCCGCCGATCCATTGGCTATCGCCGATCAACAGATCGCATAGTTGACCACCAGAGTTCAATTCGTTCAACATCCGGTCAGCGAAGTTCGGCCATGGCACGAATTCAAACTTCATCTTGATCCCGGACTGTTCTTCGAACCCCTTGGACAGCTCGACAAGCGCGTTGGCCGGATCCCACGCCGCCCAGCACAGTGTCAGTTCATTGGATTGGGCCGAGGCGACGCCGGCAGACAGCAAAGCGCCAACCGCGGTTGCGGTCAAAAGTCTCAACTTCATTGTTGTTCCTCCCTGTGTGCAAACGCGGCCTGACGCCACTCCTCCGGTCGCCGCCCTGATTGCTGAAGAAACGATAGGCGCAGAAAACAACGCTGTCCACATAATTTTGAGGTGCGTACATCATTTCTGGATCAGCGGGTTTTCAAACCGCTTTGATCCGGGCTTCACGGAGACAGGGGCAGGTTTTCCCGCAAGACGATTTCGATGCGAAGGCGTTCTTGTGAGTCGTGGATCGGCTGTTGATCCGCCTTGGCCTGCAAGACCCGCAACGTGCTGCGTGCCAGATGGCCCGCATTCTGGGCGATCACGGCATCAAGCCAGCCCGCCTGAAGCGCCGCTATGGTGTGGGGGGTCAGTTCGTGCCCGATGGTCACGACGCGGCCCAGCAGTCCCAGTTCCGACAGTGCGGCCGCCAAGGCGCGATGCCCGGTGCCCATCAGATAAATTCCCCCGACCGGTCCGCTCGAGACCAGAGACTCGCGCAGCACCAGACGCAACTTATCGGGCGCGCCATGGGTTTCCAGCGTTTGCTCGACCTCGATACCGGGAAAATCGCGCAGCATGATCTCGTCAAAGCCACGCCGTCGCTCAATACTTTCGCGCAGCAGCATGGAATGGGCGATGACCATCACGCGTGGGGTTTTTGCCCCAAGAAACCGCCCCATGAGCACGCCAGCAGTGCGGCCTGCCGCGCGGCTGTCGATCCCGACGTAGTGATCAACACCGCTGTTGGGCAGGTCAGACACCATGGCGACAACAGGCACCCCTGCCCCACGCAACACCCTGACCGCGTCACGCACCACCGGAGTTTCCGGCGCCATCAACGCAACCCCCGACACATCCGTCTTCGCCAGATCAGCCAACAAGGCAGACAGGGCATGCATGTCTTCGGCCGGGAAGCGCATCAGATCCACCCGCATGCGTGACACCATCGCCACCTCTGCGGCATCCCTCAGCGCGTCTTCCAGCGTTTGCACGAATTGGCTTTCGGTATCGGGCAGCAGGATGGCAAACCGGTAACTGCGGCCGCGCGCCAGATTTGCCGCCGCCATGTCGCGCACATAGCCCAGACGGGCGATGGCATCCTGAACCGCCGCGATGGTCTTGGTGCGCACACCGGGCCGCGCATTCAATACCCTGTCCACCGTGGCAAGGCTGACCCCGGCTTCGCGCGCTATGTCTGTGACAGTTGGCCTGCTCATACTTCGGGAGTTACCGTCAAAAAATGAGTTACGTCAATCAGCGATGCGTCGACATCGTGCCCTTCTCAGGATTCTGCCTAGCGGTCCGCACCGAACGGTCAGAAAAGCCAGTGGCGCCGATGCTTTGCAGACGGCCTCCACTTCGTCCCTCCCGCGTCTGCTGTTGCGCAACCGGCATACGGCAAAGCACACAGGGCAACCGGGGCATAATAGCCAGCCTGTGCCCTGCCACCCCCAGCTTTTCAACCCTTTGCGGCGACTGGATCGCCGCACCAAGGGTCACGGCAGGATCAGGATCGCGCGGAAGTCGTTGACGTTGGTCAGGGTCGGCCCGGTCACAATCTGACCACCGACCCGGGCGAAAAAGCTGTGCGCATCATTGCGGGCCAAGGCGTCGGCCGGATCCACCCTTGCGTCCCGCGCAAGACGCAGTGTGTCGGGTGCGATCAAGGCGCCAGCGACCTCGGCCGCACCATCGACGCCATCGGTATCGCAGGCAATCGCCCAGATCCCCGGCGCCTCTTGCAGGGCCAGAGCCAAGGCAAGGCAAAACTCGGCGTTCGGCCCTCCAATACCAGTCCCACGCCGGGTCACGGTCAACTCACCACCCGACAGCAGCAGCACCGGAGCGTCACCGGGGCGCAACGTGGACTTCACTCGCAGCGCCTCGGCGGCCTGATCCGCAGCCACATCGCGCGCCTCACCTTCCAGCGCGTCGCCCAGAAAGTGAACCTTGCACCCGGCCGCCTGCGCCACCTCGGCAGCGGATTTCAGCGATTGGATCGGGGCGGCGTACAGGTGGTTGGTGACATGCACAAGGCGCGGATCATCGGGAAGGACAACTGTTGACCCGGACCGCAGCGCCGCCTGCACCGACGGCGGCACGTCGATCTGCCACTTGGTCAGGATGGCCTGCGCATCGGCAGGCGTGGTCGCCTCACCCACGGTGGGACCGGACCCGATAAAGGCAGGATCATCCCCCGGCACATCTGAAATCAGCAGCGTCAGCATCCGGGCGGGATGGGCGGCAGCGGCGAGTTGGCCACCTTTGACCCGGCTCAGGTGCTTGCGGACGGTATTCATCTTGTCGATGGGTGCCCCCGAGGCCAGCAGAGCCGCATTGACCGCCTGCTTTTCCGCCAGAGTGACCCCGTCTGCGGGGGCTACAAGCAGGGCCGAGGCCCCGCCCGAGATCAGGCAAAGCACAAAGTCATCCGGACCAAGACCGTGCAGCAGGTCCAGCATCCGCGCAGTGGCGGCCAACCCTGCGGCGTCCGGCACAGGATGGGACGCTTCGACAATCTCGATCCCCGCACAGGGCCGCGCGTAGCCATATCGGGTGATCACCAGCCCTTCACACCGGCCCCACGCGGCTTCGACCGCCTCGGCCATCCGTGCCGATGCCTTGCCTGCACCGACCACCACAACCCGGCCAGAGGGGCGTGGCGGCAGGTGCTGCGCAAGGCTGCGCATCGGATCGGCCACCTCGACCGCGCGATCAAAAAGCTGGCGCAAAAAGCCTGAGGGGTGTGCGATCATGAGACGTCCTTTTTTTTGCAACACGCGGAAGGGGTAAGGCACAGGCCCAAGCACAGGCACAGGCAGGCAGCGTCGTGCCGATACGCTGTCCGCGGGCCCTATCCCCAGACGTCCACAAACTCGCGCCACTCGCCCTTGCTCATGCCTGACGCCTCTTGACCAACCGTTTCACCGGCAAGGCGGCGCTTGAGGACGGCGATGGCTTTTGCACTCAGGGTCGTGCCGCCCATGCGATAATCCTCGAAAGCAGCATAGGCGAGCGGCACCCAATCGCGGGTGCAGGCGGCGATGGCCTCGGCATAGACGCGGATTTCATATTGCGCATGGGCGTCTGCACGCAGGCGCAGGAAATGGAACAGGTTGTGCAGGTCGGTTTTCCAATACCACTGGGTGTAGGTGTTCATCGGAAGGTTCATCCGCGCCAGTTCGCGCGCCAGCCCCTGCTGGCCATCTTGCGACAGCATCGTCTCATAGCTGTCGAACGCCTGTCCCGCATCGCGTTTCAGGATCTCCAGCACCCGTGCGGCCTCGTCGCCCTGCAACACCTCGCCCCGGCCCTGATTGTTCACCGTGCTTTGGGCGGCAAGTTGGTCGGGCGCGGGCACATAGAATTCACGATCCAGAATTGAATAGCGGGCAGAGTATTCGTTGACGTTGGCGGTGCGGTGCCGGATCCATTGGCGGGCGACGAAGACCGGCAGCTTGACGTGCAGCTTGACCTCGCACATCTCGAACGGGGTCGAATGCCAGTGCCGCATCAGATAGCGGATCAATCCCTCATCGTTCTGCACATGCTTGGTGCCGGCGCCATAGGACACGCGCGCCGCCTGCACGATGGCACTGTCATCGCCCATGTAGTCGATCACCCGGATGAAGCCGTGGTCCAGCACCGGGTGCGCGCGGTAAAGATGCGCCTCCATCCCTTCGCTGACCGCCCGCAATGTCGGGCGCGGTGTGCTGCGCGCGGCTTCGATTTCGGCAAGTTGTTCGGGAGAAAGCGGCATTTGATGGGCCTTTCGAATCCGGGCGTTCACGACATGTGGGGTCTTTTGCTGCGCAAGATACGAGAGGTTGGGTCATGGTCGCAAGAGTGCGCGGCAAATCTGCATCAGGCGACTGCGCAGAACCGTGAATTCATTGACACAATGCATGGCGACAGGCAATTTTGTCCACAAAAGAACACTTATAATCGAGCAGGTAATCATGAACTGGCGAATGATCGCGGCCCTTGTGGCCGGACTTGCTGTTGCGGGCTGCGATGGAAACCCGTTGGGCAACAAGCCCGAATGTGGCGGCAACCCTTTGCCGGGCGGGCCGGAGTGCATTCCCAGTGGGGGACTTCCCGGCGCCGAAGGCGAAGTTCCTGCCTTGCCTGGCACCACCGCCCCCGGTGCCGCCACGTCGATCCTGCGCTATGAAGATCTGGATACGGGAACCGGAAACGGTTATGCCCAAGGCTTTGTCTACAACCCGCTGTCCAACACTTATACCATCGACAACCTCGCTTTTGACGGGGCCAACACTTACCGCAAGCGTCCGGGGCAACCGGTGGACACGCTGGGCGGCTATCAGGTTTACGAAGCCTCGGCCACCGAGTTGGACCCGCAGACCGGTGTCCCGATCCCACAGTTCCAGCACCGTCTGCTGGCCGGGATCAGCGCGACAGGACGGACTGAATTTGCCATCGTGCGGACCGGCGCCTACCGTGGATATGGCTTTGGCGGCTTTGTCCTGAAGCGCACCGGCGGTGTTGTTTTGCCGACAACACAGCAAGCGGCCTATTCGGGCAACTATGCAGCGATCCGGGATTTCTCGGGCGCGTCCGGTCTTGAATACGCCACCGGAACCATGGAAATCGCGATCGATTTCGAAGACTTCAACGCCGGTGATGCCGTGCGTGGGTCGGTCAGCAACCGGCAGATCTTCGACGCGAACGGCACCAACATCACAGCCTCGGTTCTGGCTGCGATGGATGCCAAGTTCAACCCATCCGCGATCGGCCCCGGTTCCACCCAACTGCCGACGCTGGTGTTCAAGGTCGGGCCTGGTGCCATCGACTCAAACGGCGAGATCCGGGGGCTGCTGGACAGCGCGGTGGTGGACCGGCGCACCATCATTCCAACTGTAACGACCTACGAGACGGGCACCTACTATGCCGTTGTGTCGGGCAGCAATGCCGACGAGGTCGTGGGCGTAATCGTGGTCGAGGCCGAAGATCCGCGCCTTGGCGGTGTGACGGTTCGGGAAACGGGCGGCTTCATCCTGTATCGGCCATGATCGCATCGGCTTTCGGCCAGCCGCTTGGACAGATCGGCCGCCGGGTGACCAACACCCTGGCGGCCGGCGTGCTTTTGTTTGGACTGAGCGTACCCGCTGCACGGTCAGAGCCCTTGGTTCTGACGCCGGATGGCATGGTGCAGATGGCGGTCATGCTGCTGGATCGTGGCTATCCCGAACAAGCCCTGCGCTTTGCCGATGCTCTGTTGCAGCGCAATCCGCACGATGCGACGGCGCTGATCGTGAAGGCGCGGGCCGAACGGGACATGGCGCAATATCCCCAATCGGTCGCAACCGCCCGCGTTGCGTGGCGTGCGGCAGAGCAGCCACGGGAACGCTATGGGGCGGCACTTGCGATGGCGCAAGGCTTGGCGTCTGACGGGCAAAGGCTAAGAGCACAAGTCTGGTTGCGCCGCGCAATTCAGGAAGCCCCGAACGAAGCGGCCCGGTCGGTCGCGGTGCGCGATCTGCGCTATGTCCGCAACCGCAGCCGTTTGTCGCTGCGCTTTGATCTGTCGGTCCGGCCGTCGTCAAACGTGAACGGCGGCACCTATGAGCGCGTGATCGAATTCTTCGGGATCCCATTGACCATTTCGCCCGACAGTCGCGCGCTTTCGGGGGGTGTCGTTCAGACAGCGCTAACCGCACAATACCGGATCGCGGAATCCGAGGCCGCCAAGACCGATCTGCGCTTTGGTCTGGTGGAACGGCGGGTCTGGCTATCGCCATCGGCCAAGGCCGAGGCACCGATGGCGCGCAGCGGCGACTATGCCTTTTCGGGCTACGAGTTCGGGTTGGATCAGGCGTGGAAACTTCCCGCGCTGAACGGCGAGGCCACCGCAGCCGTCACCTTTGGCCACAACCGCTATGGCGGAGCGCCGATGTCAGATTATGCGCGGCTTGACCTTGATGTCTTTCGCACCTTTTCTTCCAGTCTGTCGGGTCAGGCGGGTATCAGTCTGGAGCGTCAGTTGCGCCGCGACGACCCAGAGCGGTCCGCCACGATTGTCGGTGCCAGCACAGGCCTGTCACATCGGTTGCAGGGGGGCGACAAGATCAGCGTTTCGATTGAGGCGCGCAACACACAATCGGATGCCGACAGCATCGATCACCGCGCCTTGCGAACCGATCTGGGCTGGACCAAGGCCAAACCGGTGTTCGGTGCGGGTCTGTCTGCCAGTCTGGGAATCGAAGCGCGCGATTACGCCAGATCCGCGCTCAGCCCCACCGGTCGAGAAGACGTGTCCTTGCGCGCCCGCGCCAGCCTGTCGCTGGAAAAGCTGGATTACATGGGCTTCATGCCTGTGATTTCGGTGGAGGCGGAACGCACCCAGTCGAACATCGCACTCTACCGGTCGCAATCGCTGGGCGTGGGCGTGTCGATCCGGTCCAAGTTCTGACGCCTCGCCTCTCGCCTTTCCCGGTCTTCGCGTTAAGATGCCGCAGGAATGAAACAGGAGAGATGCAATGGCGATCAAATACCTGCACACCATGGTCCGCGTATTGGACCTTGACGCGTCCATGGCGTTTTACAAGCTGCTGGGGCTGGAAGAAACGCGGCGGCACGAAAGCGAACAGGGACGGTTCTCGCTGGTGTTCATGGCACCGCCCGGCCAACCGGACTGCCCGGTGGAACTGACCTACAACTGGGATGGGGATGACGGTCTGCCGTCGGACAGCCGCCATTTCGGCCATCTGGCCTATGAGGTCGATGATATCTATGCCACCTGCGCGCACTTGCAGGCCAACGGCGTGACCATCAATCGCCCGCCGCGCGACGGACGAATGGCCTTTGTGCGCAGCCCGGACAATATCTCGATCGAACTTTTGCAAAAGGGCGAGGCCTTGGCGCCAGCAGAGCCCTGGACCAGTATGGGCAACACTGGCCACTGGTAAGGCAGACTGCTCCGTTGCCGCTGGACCCGAAACCGGTGGCAACGGTGCAGATGCCCCGGGGAAAGCCCGTCAGGTCAGGGCCAGACGGGCCGCGACTTTCTCCATGGCCTCTTGCACCTCGTGCCACGCGGTTTTCGCCATGGAGCGAAAGGTCAGCAAAGAAAAGCTGTCGGGTGCCTCCACGATCAACAGCAACGGCAGATGGGTCAGGGCTGTGCGGAAGGCCTGGCCCGGTTCGATGGCGCGCAAGTCCAGCGGAACCAAACGCGCAAGGACGGCAACGGCACATGGACCGCCCAGCGATAGCGTAACCCAGCCATCCGATTGGTCGGTGATCGCCGCAGGCAAACCTTCCGGTGCGGCTGCGTCGAACAGAAAGGCTATTTCGCGTCCGGCCCAGACCAGTCGCGCCCCGTCAGATCGGGACACGGTGTTTGGCTTTGGAAACGCAAGGCCAAGGGCGGCCCCGACTTCATCGGATTGACCCGGCCATGGCGCGACAGAGGTGATGCGCACTTGCGGTTCTTCGGCCAGCGTGGTCCCGGCCAGCGTCACGGCGGCCACACCGAGGGCCGGTTTTGCGATCAGATCAGGCACGCAGTTTCCCTCCCTCTGGGTCGTGGAACACCGGGTCGCATACCGTGCACAGCACATCAACATTGCGCAAGCGGTCCACCAAACGGACCGTTTCGCCATGGCGGGCGCGGCCGTCCTTCAGAAACCCCAGCGCAAGGTGGCTGCCAAGTGTCGGGGAATATCCGGTCGAGGTCACATAGCCCGATGCGTTTTCGCGGGTCAGATCCACGCCTTGGGCAAAAAGATGCGCACCCGCCGTAAGCGGCGTATCGGTCAGGGGCTTCAGCCCAATCAACTGGTCGCGGTCCGGCCCGATCAGTCCAGAACGTCGGGCGGCGGTCTGGCCAATGCAGTCCTTCTTCAGGCTGACCATCCGATCCATGCCGATGTCAAAAGCCGTGATGCGGCCATGGATTTCGGCATGAGTGATAAAACCCTTTTCGATGCGCAGGACGTTCAGCGCCTCCATCCCGTAAAGGCCGCCACCCATGGTTTCCGCGCGTGCGGTCAGATCACGGAACAGCGCCTCGCCATAGCGGGTGGGCACAGCCAACTCATAGCCTTCCTCGCCGGAAAAAGAGATGCGGAACAGCCGGCCGTTGATGCCTTGCACGGTGATCGGACAGCACCCCATGAAGGGCAGACCGGGTGCCTTGCCCAAGGCACTGGTGACAAGGTCACGCGCCAAAGGCCCGGTGACCGCAAACTGTGCCCAAGCCTCGGTCACCGAGGTGAACCGCAGCCGCCAATCGGCGCAGAACGCCTGTTGCACGAAATCAAGGTGCCGCATCACCAACCCGGCCGCCGCAGTGGTCGTCGTCATCAGCCAGTGATCTTCGGCCAGTCGGGCGCAGGTGCCATCATCGAGAACATGACCGTCTTCGCGCAACATCAGCCCATAGCGGACGCGACCGACCGGCAGGGTGGAAAACGTGTTGGTATAGATCAGATCAAGGAAACGGCCCGCATCCGGCCCCTGAATATCAATCTTGCCTAGGGTCGAGACATCCGTGACACCGACGCTGCGTCGCACCATCGCCACCTCGCGGTCGCAGGCCTCGCGCCAGGTCGTCTCACCGGGTTTCGGGAAATAGGCCGGGCGATACCACAGCCCCGCTTCGATCATCGGGGCAGATCGGTCGCGGCTGGCCTGATCCGAGGTCAAAAACCGCTGCGGCGCAAAGCCCATGCCGCGCCCCCCCGCCCCCATTGCAGCGATGGAGACGGGCGCGAATGGCGGGCGGAATGTGGTGGTGCCGGTTTCGGGGATGCCGCGACCGGTGGCATCGGCCAGAACCGCAAGGGCAGCCACGTTCGATGACTTGCCCTGATCTGGTGCCATGCCCTGCGTGGTGTAGCGTTTCATATGCTCGACCGAACGGAAGCCTTCCTGCGCGGACAAAGCGACATCCTTGGTCGTCACATCATTGGCGAAATCAAGCCAGGCACGGGTCTTGACCGGAACGGCCCAAAGCGGCGCGATCCGATAGGGGCCATCTTCTGCCTGCGGAATATCCATGACCGGATCAGCGTGACCCATTGCGGCAAGGCTGTGACGCGCAGCCTCTGCCCCGGCGGCAAGGCAACCGTGGGTCGAAAAGGTTCCGTTGGCTGAACCGGCCACGACCATGCCGGGGACTGCGCCCTCCGTTGGCACAAAGGCCGCCAAAGCGGCAGACCAGCGTGGGCGTCCGTTCAAATGGCAGGTCAGATGCAGTGTCGGGTTCCAGCCGCCCGAGACGCCCAGACAATCCGTTTCGATCCGGAATTCGATGGTGCCCTTGCGGACCGTGATCGCACGCAGGCCCATTCGGCCATGGGCGCGGACAACCTGCGCGCCCCTGTGAACAACGGTGCCGGGCTCATCGGGCGCGTCGTCGCGGCTGTCGATGATGGCAGCAACCTCGACACCCGCAGCAATCAGCGACCGTGCAGTGATCCGGGCGCTGTCATTGTTGGCAAACAACGTCACCCGCCGCCCCGGCACCACGCCATACCGGTTGAGATAGGTGGCCAACGCCCCCACCATCATCACACCGGGGCGGTCATTGTCGGCAAAGGCGATCGCGCGTTCCAACGCACCCGCCGCGAGGATCGACCGCTTCGCGACAATGCGCCAGAAACATTCGCGCGGCAGGTTCGGGCGCGGCCGCCGGTGCAGGCCGACCCGCTCCAGCGCCCCAAAGGTGCCGTCATCATAGGCCCCAGTCACGGTGGTGCGTGACATCAGGCGGACGTTGGGCAGGCTGGAAAGTTCGGCAATCACGCCAGCGGCCCAGTCTGCCGCTGGCAGATCCGCAATCACGCCATCATCGGACAACAGCCGGCCACCCATTTCGGACGACTCGTCGGCCAGGATCACATCCGCCCCGGCGCGCGCGGCCTGCAACGCGGCCATCAAACCGGCAGGCCCAGCCCCGATCACCAGAACATCGCAATGCGCCCAGGCCTTTTCATAGATCCCTTCGTCATGCTTGCCAGACAGCCGGCCCAGTCCCGCAGCCCGGCGAATCAAAGGTTCATACAATCCTTCCCACAGCCTGCGCGGCCACATGAAGGTCTTGTAATAAAACCCCGCAGACAGAAAGGGGGAGGCAAGGTCGTTCACCTCCATCACATCCCAGGCGAGGGAGGGCCAGCGGTTCTGGCTGCGGGTGGCCAGTCCCTCGAACAACTCCTGCACGGTGGCACGGGTGTTCGGGGTCTGATTGCTGACACCCAGAACCTCGACCAAGGCATTCGGCTCTTCCGGCCCCGCCGTCAGAATTCCGCGCGGGCGATGGTATTTGAAACTGCGCCCCACCACGCGGATATCGTTGGCGATCAATGCAGAAGCCAGCGTATCACCCTTGTATCCGGCATAGGTGCGGCCATCAAAAGCAAAGGTCAGCGGTTTGGTGCGGTCAATCCGCCCCTTGGCGTCAACTCTCATTTGGCGCCCCCGGCAACTGCGTCCACCGACAGGATTTCATGCGTTACGGTATTGCGCGTTACCCGGAGCCAAGCGGAGCAGCCCTGTTCGTGATACCACAGATCCTGCACCACTCCGGCAAGGTTGTCGCGATTGTGCAGATGGTCGTCCACATCCGCATCGGTCGCACCAGCGGCCGGACGGTTCAGATACTCTGTCGCACCGTAGTAGTAGAATTCACGCCGGTCACGCGAACCGCAAAACGGGCAGGTCAAGCGCATGACAAATGGCCTTTCTGGGAAACAGTCAGGCAAAGGCGCGCAGAGCGTTGGCCCGCTGCAGGTGTTGTGCCGTTCCAGCGAATCCCGATTTCGGGTGTATCCGACGTCGGACCCAGCTGGGAGATGACGTTCTTCATCATGGCCTCAATGCAGATTATGCTGTGACCCGGTGCCTTCCTCGTCGAGGAGGTGGCCGGTGGCAAAGCGGTTCAGCCGGAAGCGGCGGGCAACGGGGTGACTTTCGCCGGTGGCCATCAGATGCGCCATGCACCAACCCGAGGCAGGCACAGCCTTGAAGCCGCCGTAGTTCCACCCGGCATCCAGAAACAACCCGTCAACGGGCGTGCGGTCGATAATGGGCGAGCCGTCCGGCGTCATGTCCATGATGCCGCCCCATGACCGAAGCACCCGCGCGCGACCGATCATCGGCATCAGAGTCATTCCGGCCTCCATCACATGCTCGACCATCGGCAGGTTGCCACGTGCGGCGTAGCTGGCGTAAAAATCCAGATCCCCGCCGAACACCAGCCCGCCTTTGTCGGATTGGCTGATGTAGAAATGCCCCATGCCAAAGCTGATCACATGGTCAATGACCGGCTTGAGGCCCTCGGTCACGAAGGCTTGCAGGATGTGGGATTCGATGGGCAGCCGCAGACCGGCCATGGCGGCCACCTGTGAAGACCGGCCCGCCACCACCAGGCCAACCTTCTTCGCCCGGATCGCGCCGCGGGTGGTCTGCACACCGGTCACACGGCCACCGTCGATGTCGATCCCGGTTACTTCGCAGTTCTGGATCAGATCCACGCCGCGCCTGTCGGCTGCACGCGCATAGCCCCAGGCCACCGCATCATGCCGGGCGGTGCCGCCGCGCGGATGCAGAAGTCCGCCGTAGATCGGAAACCGGGTGTTGTCGAAGTCAAGATAGGGCAACACCTCGCGCACACCGTCTCGGTCGAGAAGGATGGCGTCATCGCCTTGATTGATCATGGCATTGCCACGCCGGGCAAAGGCGTCGCGCTGCCCGTCAGAGTGGAACAGATTGATCAGACCACGCTGCGAATGCATGACATTGTAGTTCAGATCCGCCTCAAGACCTTCCCACAGCTTCATGGAATGGCTGTAGAATTCCGAATTGCCGGGCAGGAAGTAATTCGCCCGGACAATCGTGGTGTTGCGCCCGATGTTGCCCGACCCGAGGTAGCCCTTTTCCAGCACCGCGATGTTGGTCAGCCCATGGTTCCTGGCAAGGTAATAGGCCGTCGCAAGCCCGTGGCCGCCGCCGCCGATGATGACCGCGTCGTATTCTGCCTTTGGCGCAGGATCGCGCCATGCCGATTTCCAGCCCCGGTTGCCGAACAACCCTTGGGTGATCACCTTGAAACCGGAATAGCGCATCGGCAAACCCTTCCCTGACACGCCCATTGAACCGGGTCGCGCTCAGATATGCAAGATCTGGCAGCGCCGCTTTGGCCACCTTCGACAAGCCGTGTCGCAGATGGCCAAGAGCGGATCACAACCCCTTGGACCGATAGGTTTGCGCCACACGACCGATCGACACGATGTAGGCGGCCGTGCGCAAGTCATCCACATCGCCCCGGCCATGCCAGACCTCGCGCATGGCTTGATAGGCGGTGCGCATGGTGTCATCCAGACCCGACCGGACAAGGGCCAGCTCGTCCGATCCGGTCAGGAATTTTTCCTTGAAGTCCGGCGACAAGGTCCAGCCAAGGTGCTGGTCGTTGGAGAGGCGTTCCAGTTCCTCGACCAGAAGCCGCGACCGGGCTTCCTCGGCGCGGCGTTGCATCCGGCCAAAGCGGATGTGCGACAGGTTTTTGACCCATTCGAAATAGGACACCGTTACCCCGCCTGCGTTGGCATACATGTCGGGGATGATGACCACGCCCTTTTCGCGCAGGATTTCATCGGCACCAAAGGTGATCGGTCCGTTCGCCGCTTCGACAACAAGCGGCGCCTTGATGCGGCCCGCGTTGTCGCGATTGATCACGCCTTCCATCGCAGCTGGGATCAGGATGTCACATTCGGCCTCCAGCAACGCGCCCCCGTCTTCGACATAGGATGCGGACGGATAGCCCTTGATGGTGCCATGCTTGACCATCCATTGCCGGATGTCTTCGATCCGCAGACCCGCGTCGTCCTGCAACGCACCGTCACGTTCGATGATGGCGGTGATCTTGCAGCCGTCTTCTTCGGACAGGAATTTCGCCGCATGATAGCCCACGTTGCCAAGGCCCTGCACGATCACGCGCTTGCCGTCCAGATCGCCGGACAGGCCGGCTTTCGCCTTGTCCTCGGGCTGGCGGAAGAATTCGCGCAAGGCGTATTGCACCCCCCTGCCCGTCGCCTCGACCCGGCCCTGTATCCCGCCGGCATGCGGGGGCTTGCCGGTAACGCAGGCTTTTCCGTTGATATCGGTGGTGTTCATCCGCATGTATTGGTCAGCAATCCAGGCCATTTCGCGTTCCCCGGTGCCCATATCGGGGGCGGGGACGTTCTGCGCCGGATGGATGAGATCGCGCTTGATCAGTTCATAGGCAAAGCGGCGGGTGATGGCTTCAAGCTCATGTTCGTCCCAGGCGCGCGGGTCGATGCACAGGCCCCCTTTGGACCCGCCAAATGGCGTTTCCACCAGCGCGCATTTGTAGGTCATCAACGCCGCCAGCGCCTCGACCTCATCCTGATTGACGGACAGAGCATAGCGGATGCCACCCTTGACGGGTTCCATGTGTTCGGAATGGACCGACCGGTAGCCGGTAAAGGTTTCAATCTTGCCGCGCAGCCGCACCCCGAAGCGCACGGTGTAGGTCGAGTTGCAGACGCGGATTTTCTGTTCGAGTCCGGGGCTGAGGTCCATCAGCCGCACGGCGCGATTGAACATCAGATCAACGGATTCCCGAAAGCTCGGTTCTCCATCCCTATTCATGCCATCCCTCCTGTCAGGCAGGCGCGAAATCTGCGCCCTAAGCAAGCCTAGCGACTGTTTGTCAACACTTCACCGCAAAAGGTGTCTGACAAGTCGGAAAAATTCGAATCGAATCACCGGGATTGCCCGGTGGATCGCCGGATTGACAAGCAAAGGCATGCGTCGAGGTGTTACGGCTGTTGCGGTCATGGTAACAATGAACAGGGCGGCGCAAGATCGTTTCCGAGCCTCTGCAGCTTAAGCCCCTGCCAGACCCGTTGCCACATTTTTGCCGCGCTTGCTGCGTTGTGTTTCACGGACGACGTGTGTGGCCAGTGGACCGTGGGGGCGGGACATGTGGCATTTAGGGACATAGGACATGGACCGCGATATGATTGCTGCCGAGACACCTTCTCGCCTGAGCGTGGAACGCTTTGCCAAGGATGAAGACGGTCATGTGATCGCGTTCACATTGGTGATGTTGACGCTGATGATGATGCTTGCCGGTATCGGTGTAGATGTCATGCAGTTTGAAACTGTGCGCACACGCCTGCAACAGACACTGGACCGCGCAACACTTGCCGCAGCGTCGCTGACGCAAGAACTCGATTCAGAAACAGTGGTGCGCGACTATTTTGCCAAGGCGAATTTGACACAATCCCTCAAGGTGGTTCAGTTCGAAAAGAACATGAACTCCTCGGTGGTGCGGGCTGTGGCCGAAAGCGAGATCACGCCGATATTTCTCAATCTCTATGACCTGACCGATAGCACCAAATTGATGGCAAGCGGCAGTTCCGAAGCCGAGCAGCGGATCAACAACATCGAGATCATGATGGTGCTGGACGTCTCGGGCTCGATGGCCGGGGCAAAGATGACCAACCTGAAAACGGCGGCCAGCGAATTCATCGACACGGTTCTGGATCAGGATAACGAAGGCCGCGTATCCATCGGTATCGTGCCCTACAACGGTCAGGTGAACCTGCCGCAATATTTGCAGAACATGTTCACCAGTGTGGATGATCATGGTGTGGCGAACGTCAACTGCTTTGATCTGCCTGCCGCGACATACGCAAGCCTTGGCCTCTCGCGTACGCTGGGCCTGCCGGTCACAGCACATGCCGACACCTATTCAACGACCGGGACGGGGTACGTCGCCCCGACTAACTCCACAGCAATTCCCACGCCTGGCAACCGTTGGTGTCCGGTAACGACGACAAACGTCGTGCGCGCGCCGACCAACGACCGGACGGCTTTGAAGAGTCATATCAACAACTTGCAAGCAATGGGTGCGACATCGATCAACGCCGGCATGAAATGGGGCATGGCGCTGCTGGATCCGTCAGCCGCAAGCATCATCGACGGGATGATCGCCGCCGGTCAGACGCCCGCCGCGTTCGGACCCCGTCCGTTCAGCTATGAAGACCCCGAGGCGATGAAAATCGTCGTCCTGATGACGGATGGTGAACACTTTGCCGAAGAACGGGTGAATGACGGATATCGCGCGGGCCTTTCTCCGATCTGGCGGCACACTGACGGCCTGTACTCTGTGTTCCAGGACCGGTCCGGCACAACGAACGACTACTATCTGCCGCATACCAACGCGTGGCAGTCGACGCCCTATGGCGGCAACTCAGCCGTGCGTCAGACCTGGCCACAGCTGTGGAGCAACCTGCGGGTGTCCTATGTCGCACGTCAGTTCTTTGCGCGCCCCAATGGCAACAGCACGACCGTCTTCAACAACGCGATGGACATGATCCGTACCCGTACGCCGGTTGCCACGATGGATGCCCAGTTGCAGCAAGTTTGCGGCGCGGCCCACGCCCGCGATGTCATTGTCTACGGTATTGCGTTCGAAGCGCCGACGCATGGACAGGATCAGATTGAACAATGCTCCAGCTCGCCCGCGCATTTCTTCAATGCCAGTGGTCTGGAAATCCGCACGGCCTTCCGGTCGATCGCCACCAACATCAGCCAGTTGAAGTTGACACAATGATCACCTTCATCCGCACCAAACTGCGATCTTTCCGACGGGATGAAAAAGGTCTCGCCTCGATTGAATTCGCGCTGTTTTTTCCGATGTATCTGGGTCTGTTCTTCTGGGCCGCCGAGTTGGGTATCATCCAGATGAAGGCCGTCATGCTGGACCACGCCCTCGATGTGGCGATGCGGGATTTGCGCCTTGGCAAGATGGCAAACCCGACACAGGAGAAGTTGAAGGAAGCCATCTGTGCGCGCGCCCGGATCATCGGGAATTGCGAAGACCAGATGATGATCGAATTGCAGGCTGTATCGACGCAGACGTGGGCCATGCCGAACACGCCGGTGACTTGCGTCAACAACGACGAAGAAATTCAGCCCGCCGTGAATTTCACACCGGGCCGGCAACACGAGATCATGCTGGTTCGGGCCTGCATCATTCTGCCGGTGCTGTTTCCCGAAACACAGTTCGGGCGCCGTCTGTTCAAGGACGGCTCGGGCGGGATCGGCATTGCCTCGATTGCCGCCTTCGTGAACGAACCATCTTGATGGGAACGTAAGATCATGGTGATGGGTGCCATTTTGCAAAAGGTCAAAGGATCGCTGCGTCGGTTTGCGCGCAACGAAGAGGGTCTGGCTTCGGCCGAAATGATCCTGATGTTGCCGCTGTATCTGTTCTGCATCATCGGGACATTCACCTATTTCGACGCCTACGACGTGGTGAACCGGTCGCAAAAGGCGTCGTATACCGTGTCTGACCTGATCACGCGCAAGCAGGACGAAGTGACCGAAGGCTATGTGAATGGCCTGTTTTCAACAATGCAGTACATGATGGGCCCATCGCTTCCGGTGAAAACCCGGATCACCAGTGTCTTTTACGATGGGACCGACGATCAGTATGAAGTGATCTGGTCACGCTCCAGCTATCCGGGCATTCCCGAGTTGAACACCGGAACGATCCTGTCGATCCAAAGCCACCTGCCTGCAATGGCCGACGGCGACGCCTTGGTGGTGGTCGAGGCAAATATCGACTTCAAACCCATTCTGGGGGCTTGGACTCCCGGGCAGTTCGCGTTCGAAGAAGGCGTAATGAAGTATGTCGTGGTGACGCGCCCGCGGTTCTTGCCCAAGATCTGCATGTCAGGTCTGGCTTGCGGCTAAGGCCGGGCCTTGATCAGCGCATCCAGCACTTCGGCCATGTAGCGCGCTTCGTGGCGGTGGGTGACACCGCCGACCCCAACGGACCGTCCCAAGCGCCACCACAGACCGGGGGCCCATGCACCGGCTGCGGATGAGGTCAGCACCAGCGTGAAACCGCCTGCCGGTTTGAAGGCAAAGACCCCGCGATTCACGGCACGGATCTGGTCCACCCGCGCCAGAACCCTGCCGGTCTGATCGCTCAGCGTGGCTGACGTCAAAACCAGCCCGATCGCCGTGCATTGCCACATCCGCACCGCCAGCCAAAGCGACGCCGCCCCGAACGCCAGCAAGAAGACAGTCCAGCCGACCGCAGTGGGCGGATAGGCCAGTGCGAGGTAGATCAAGACAGTTCCCAATGTGCCCAAGATGGCAACTCCGACCACCCGGCGCGGGGGTGAGGGGCGCAACTCGGCCAGAACGGCGGGGGCATCGGATGTCAGTTCAGGCATCGAAAACTCCGGGACAGACGGGGCAAGACGTTTGCCATAGACCAGCCCGGACGGCAGGTATAGGGGCGATCCGCCGCGACCGTAACACCGCGCCTAATGTCATGACGATCTGGCGCAGCAGCTTGCCCGCCTTTTCGAGAGATCCGCCAGACCACAAGGGCGCCGCCCCTTGCCTCGATAGGCCAAGCTGCATAGATTTGCCCCGAAGCGGCCTTTGGTGTCGCGACACATGGATGCGTCACGATGGTCTTTGCGCCAAACCTGTTTCAGACCGGACGACGGGTCGTGGTGTTTGCCATCGGGCTCGGCGTGGCTGGCTGTTCCCCGTTGCCCGAAATAGGCACACCCAGTCGTGGTGTATCTTCCCCTCCCCCGGTTCTGGTTCCATTGGACGGAATTCTGGCACAGGCTGATGCCGTTGGCACCGCATCAGGTGTCGTGGGGCCTGTGAACGCCAGAGCCGCGAGGTTGCGGGACCGGGCGGATCGTTTGCGCAGGCAATAGACCAGACCGAAATTCAATGCGCGGCGCAGGACAGACCCGTGCGCCACGTTGCCTTGCTGCCCCGGACGGGCTAAGAGCGCGAACGGAAATGACGACGGAGTTGTGCCATGCCTGCCCCCTTGCGAATTGGTCTTGCCGGTTTGGGCACGGTCGGGATCGGCGTCGTCAAGATCGTCCAGCGCCATGCGGATCTGATCGAGGCCCGTGCGGGTCGCCCGGTGGTCATCACCGCCGTCTCGGCGCGGGACCGCCAGAAGAACCGTGATGCGGATCTGTCGAACTACGCTTGGGAAACAGATCCGGTCGCTCTGGCGCGGCGTGACGACGTCGATGTGTTTGTCGAAGTGATGGGGGGCCATGACGGCCCCGCCCGGATGGCGACAGAAGCCGCAATCGCGGCAGGCAAGGATATCGTCACCGCCAACAAGGCGCTTCTGGCCCATCATGGTCATGAATTGGCCATGGCCGCCGAGGCACAAGGCCGCGTCATCCGGTTTGAAGCCGCCGTCGCTGGCGGTATCCCGGTGATCAAGACCCTGACCGAAGGCCTGGCGGGCAACCAGATTCGGCGTGTGATGGGGGTGATGAACGGCACCTGCAACTACATCCTGACCCGGATGCAGGCCGCCGGTCTGCCCTACGAGACGGTGTTCGAGGAGGCCCGGCAGCTTGGCTATCTGGAGGCCGATCCGAACCTTGACGTCGGCGGCATCGACGCGGGTCACAAGCTTTCCCTTCTGGCCGCCATCGCCTTTGGCACCCGCGTCAGCTTTGACAAGGTCGAGCTTGAGGGCATCGGCAATGTGTCGATCGACGACATCAATCTGGCCGATGACATGGGCTATCATATCAAACTGCTGGGCGTGGCGCAGATGACCGGGCGGGGTCTGGAACAGCGCATGACCCCCTGCCTTGTCCCCGCCGAAAGCCCGCTGGGCCAGTTGCAGGGCGGCACCAATATGGTGGTGCTCGAAGGTGACAGTGTGGGCCAGATCGTGCTGCGCGGCGCAGGCGCAGGCGAAGGCCCGACCGCCAGCGCGGTGATGGCCGATGTGATCGACATCGCGCGTGGCACCCGGCTGTTCACTTTTGGCCGCCCTGCCGCCTCGCTGGCCGAACCCGTGGCCGCAAAATCGGCAACGCCTGCCCCCTATTACCTGCGCATGACGCTTCTGGACAAACCGGGCGCATTGGCCAAGATCGCGACGGCACTGGGCGAGGCAGGCATCTCGATCGACCAGATGCGCCAGCTGAACCAACCGAACGAGGCCGACAACAAGGCCACAGTCCTGATCGTGACGCACAAGGCGTCGCCAGCGGACGTCACATTTGCCCTGGACAAATTTGACACCACCGGTGTCCTGATCGGGGCACCCGTGGCGATCAGGATCGAAGAAGTCTGAAGCGGCGGTTGCTTTTCTGGTCAGGTCTGCCGGGCTGTTCGGGGCCAATGTCGCCGGCAAAGCACGGCAGGCGGACCATTCCCTTGCCTTGTTAGCGTCACCACACTTGCCGCCTTGGCGCCCCCGCGCTAATGGGCAGGGGATGTCACACCCCAAGGGATAGATCATGGCCAATGCCCCCACTCAGGTTGCCGAATTTCAAGACCGTCTTTTGTCGCTGGGGCTTGCCCGTGTTTCGGAAGCCGCAGCTTTGGCCTCTGCCCGGCTGATTGGCCGGGGCGATGAGAAGGCCGCCGATCAAGCGGCCGTAAACGCCATGCGAAACCAGCTGAACATGCTGGACATCAAAGGGGTGGTGGTGATTGGCGAGGGGGAGCGCGATGAGGCACCGATGCTTTTCATCGGCGAGGAAGTGGGCACCGGCAACGGCCCGGCGGTGGATATCGCCCTCGACCCTCTGGAAGGCACCACGCTGACCGCGAAAGACATGCCCAACGCGCTGACCGTGATCGCCATGGCCCCACGCGGAACGCTTTTGCATGCGCCGGATGTCTATATGGAAAAGCTGGCCATCGGGCCCGGCCATCGCACCGGCCTTGTCACGCTTGCAATGACGCCGTCTGAACGTGTTTCGGCGCTTGCGGCAGCCAAGGGCTGTTCGACCAATGACATCACTGTATGTGTGCTGGAACGCCCCCGGCACGAAGACCTTATTGCCGAAATCCGCTCGACCGGGGCTGCGATCCGGCTGATCACAGATGGTGACGTGGCTGGTGTCATGCATTGTGCCGAGCCTGAAATCACCGGCATCGACATGTATATGGGATCGGGCGGCGCACCCGAAGGTGTGCTGGCGGCGGCTGCCCTGAAATGCATGGGTGGTCAGTTCTTCGGCAAGCTTCTGTTCCGCAACGATGATGAACGCGCCCGCGCCCGCAAAGCGGGGATCGAGAATTTTGACCGCGTTTACACGCGTGACGATCTGGTGCGCGGCGATGTCATCTTTGCCGCAACAGGCGTGACCGATGGCAGCCTGCTGGCCGGGATCAAGCGCGAACCAACCCACCTGACCACGGAAACCATCCTGATGCGGTCCAAAACCGGCTCGGTGCGCCGCATGACATATCGCAACCCCATCCACTGACCAACGGCGTGCAGCCCCATCTCTGAGCTGCGCGCTTCCGGGCCTGCAAGCGCGAAGCACCAGTCCGGTGGTTGGCCATTTCCACCGATACGCTTTGCGGGAATTCCGGTTGAAGCCACGCTCTGTCTGGTGCAGACCCGGCACATGACACGCACGTTCCTGAATGTTGAAAGATCTGTCCTTGGTCACCTTTGGGTGGGCCCGACGGTTGAAGAAGACCGGCTGGCCGAAGCGATGGCCCAGCAAACCCGTTTGCCGATGGCGCTGTGTCACACGCTGGTACGGCGAGGCGTAACCCCGGCCGATGCGGCAGCCTTCCTGTCACCCGTCTTGCGCGACCTGCTGCCCGATCCGCTGACCTTACGCGACATGGCCCCGGCCACAGAGCGGTTCTTGCGGGCGGTCAAGTCGCGCGAGCGGATTGCGATCTTTGCCGACTACGATGTGGACGGCGGATCTTCCGCCGCCTTGCTGATCATCTGGCTGCGGGCGATGGGGCGACCGGCAACCTTGTATATTCCGGACCGGATCGACGAAGGCTATGGCCCCAACGTGCCCGCAATGGCGGCTTTGGGCGCGGCGCATGATCTGATTATCTGTGTTGATTGCGGCACGCTGAGCCATGATCCGATCGCGGCGGCGGGCTGCGATGTGATTGTGCTTGACCATCACCTCGGGGGGGAAACGCTGCCTGCGGCCGTGGCCGTGGTAAACCCCAACCGTCAGGACGAATCCGGCGACCTTGGCCATCTGTGCGCGGCGTCGGTGGTATTTTTGATGTTGGTCGAGGCCAATCGCCGCCTGCGCGCCGCTGACGTTCACGGGCCGGATCTGATGGCCATGCTTGACCTTGTGGCTCTTGCGACTGTCGCGGATGTCGCCCCCTTGATCGGTGTCAATCGGGCTTTGGTGCGGCAGGGATTGCGCGTGATGGCGCGCAGAGATCGGGTCGGTCTGGTCGCGCTGGCAGATGTGGCGAGGATGGATCAGGCACCGACGCCCTATGCTTTGGGCTTTGTTCTGGGGCCACGGGTGAACGCTGGCGGGCGGATCGGTCAGGCCGATCTGGGCGCCAGGCTGCTTGCCACCGATGATCCGCGCGAAGCTGCGGCGATGGCGGCACGGTTGGACCAGTTGAACACCGAACGCCGCGACATCACCGAACGGGTGCGGGAAGAGGCGATGGCACAGGCCGAAGCCAGGGGTCTGGATGCGCCGTTGATCTGGGCCGCTGCCGAGGGTTGGCATCCCGGCGTGGTGGGCATTGTCGCCGCACGGTTGAAAGAGGCGTTCAACCGCCCGGCCATCGTGATCGGGCTGGAAAGCGACGAAGGCAAAGGCTCGGGCCGGTCGGTCGCCGGGGTGGATCTTGGGGCGGCGGTGCATCGCGTGGCCGCTGAAGGGCTGCTGATCAAGGGCGGCGGACACAAGATGGCCGCCGGTTTGTCCGTCGCCCGGCCAAAGCTTGAGGCCGCGATGGCACGCCTGTCGGACCTGCTTGGACGTCAGGGCGCCGGGTCCGAGGGTCCGCGCGCGTTGCGCATCGACAGTCTTCTGATGCCATCGGCGGCAACGGCGGGGTTTGTCGAACAATTGGAAGCCGCCGGCCCCTTTGGCCAGGGTGCCCCTGCCCCGCGATTTGCCTTTGCCGATGTCTCCGTGGTGCCGCGGCGGATTGGCGAAAAGCACCTGAAGCTTGCGATTTCCGACGGCATGGGCGCCCAGATCGAGGCTATGGCCTTCGGTGCCTATGATACCCCGCTGGGCCCCGCACTTGATGGCGCCGGCCACCGCCGCTTTCACCTTGCCGGGCGGCTGGAACTGAACCATTGGGGGGGGCGGACCAAAGTTCAACTACGACTGGAAGACGCCGCCCCTGCAACAGATTGATCGGCGCGCGTTTTTCCTCTTGCGAGTCAGGGACAAGGCCACTAGAAACCGCCCACCGACAGCGTGGCCCGTTCGTCTATCGGTTAGGACACCAGGTTTTCAACCTGGTAAGAGGGGTTCGACTCCCCTACGGGCTGCCACTTATACCTGCAAGTTACAGGTTTTGTTGCGAAATTCATTGGCGCCAAAATCCTACTGCAGAACTTCTACAGCAAAATGTGTCCCTTTGATCGGTGTGAGCACGGAGACTGTTCACGCATTCGTGAGGGAATGACAGGTGCTTGCGCGGATCAAGGCGAAAAAAGTCTGCTGTAGGGATGCACCAACGAAAACCGGTGATAGAACTTCAACGTCGATTCATCCCGCATGCGATGGTCAGGGTTTGGGTTGAACGGTTTCGATCAGCAGGACGATCAGGCAAAAACCTGCCACCAGCGCCCAAAGATGCCAAAGCGATGCCGCCAGATCCGGCAGGCCTGCGCCCATTTGGCTGATGCGCACCACCGCGTCGATGGCCGGTGTCGAGGGCACAAGCTGTGCAGTCGCGTTCAGCACCGGCGGAATGGCCTCGTGCGGCCAAGCAAACCCTGACAGAAAGAAGAACGGCATCCCCATGGCAAGCAGCACCACCTGCACCACGGCAGCCGACCTGAACAGGGCAGCCACACACTGGGCCAACAGGCCGGTTGCCAGAACGAACGGCAGCCCGATGGCCAGAACGTCGCCCACATGGCCCAGGTTGGGCAGGCCGTAAAGGGCGGGCAGCACGATCAGATAAACCGGCAACAGCACCGAATAGATCGCAACCCATGCCGCCATCCGCCCCAGAACCAGCGCCACCGGATGATCCACGCCGCGCCTGCGCCGCGTGGCGCTCAGCGCCAGCCCCATCAGGATCGTCTGTTGCAGGATCAGCACAAAGGCTGCGGGCAGGACATACGTGGCGTAGCCAGCCGCAGGGTTGAACAGGGCAACCTCCACCTGACTGGCCGGGCTGACCTGCGCCTGCGCCGTGTTCAGACTGGCGCCCGTAGCCACCAGCCGCCCTGCCTCGACCTCGGCGCCCATCTGGCGGATCGGCACGGCGGCGCCCTGCATCACCCGCTGATACATCAGGAAATAGCTGGCATCGGCATATACTGCGACCGGGCTCTGGCGACCGCGCAGCAGGTTGCGTTCAAACCCTTCAGGGATCAGCAGCACGCCGTAAGCCTTGCGCTCGTGCACAAGCCGCACCGCTTGCGCCATATCGCGCGCGTCCACGCTGATCGCGACCGCCTCGGAGGCATCGACGCGGCGGGCAAGCTCGGCGGACGTGGTCGTGCGGTCCTGATCGACCAGCACCACCTTCACATCCCGCAGCAGTTCCGCCCGGTAGGGCAAGGGGTAGATCACCGCATAGATGACCAGCGCCAGCAGCAGGATTGACCGCACCTGACTGTCGGCAAACACCGCCCACACCTCGTCCCGCATGGCCCGCCAAACCGCCATCACGCAACGTCGTCCAGGTTCCGGCGCAAATGCGCCAGTTGCGCCAGCACAAGTGCAGCCAGCCCGAAGGCGATCAACGCAAGCCAAAGCACCGACCAGATTGAAATCTCGACCGGTGTGGCGCGCAGCGATTGGTCTATGCGCAGCTGCACATACCAGGTGCCGGGGATAAGCGCTCCCCAGGCTTGCGCCAGCGGCGACATTGCCTCGCGCGGGAAACCAAGGCCCATGAAGCCGAACGCAGGTGCCGTCATCACGGCAATGATGCTTGCCGCCGTCCCCATGTCGCGGGTCAACACAAATGCCAGAGCGCCGATCAGTTGCACGGCCAGCACGAACAGCACTGCCCCTGTGGCCATCAACGAAAGTGAGCCGCGCAAGGGCACGTCCAGCACGCCGTAAAGCGCCACATCAGAAAGCCCGAGGATCAGCAGAAAAACGACCGTGTACGGCAGGATCTTGCCCAGCATCGCCGGCAACAGGCCGCCCGCCAGCCGTACCAGACCCTGCGGGTCGCGCCCGGGGCCGAAATCCAGCGAAATGGCGTAGGCCGTTCCCGCCGCGGCGATGATCTGCAAGATCGTGGGCACCAACGCCGCCAGCAGGAAATGCACATAGTCGAACGCCGGGTTGAACAGTGCATGCGCCTGCACCGGGATCGGCTGCAAGGCCACCTGCGCCTGCGTCGGTGCCTGGCCCTGCCCCTCGCGGATCGAAACGCGCAGGCCGGAAAGCACGGTATCAATCGCCCCCCGAGCGCCGCGCGCCACCAGCGACCCCGCACTCATGTGCTGGTTGTCGTAAAATGTCACGATCTCGGGCCGCGCACCGCGCGTGATGTCGCGCTCGAGGTTCGCAGGCAGCAAGACCGCCCCGCGCACTGCCCCCGACACGATCAGCGCGCGCGCCTCCGACAGGCTGAGCGCCTGATGCGTCACCTGCACTTCGGGGGCCGCGTCCAGCATCCGGGTGATGCTGCGCGACAAGTCGGACCTGTCCAGATCAACCACCGCCAGCGCCATGCCGGTGGGGATGCCGGCGCGAAAGATGCCCGTCAGCAGCGCGATCATCAGCACCGGCAACAGCACCACCAACCCCAGCAAAGCGGGTCTGCGCAACAACAGGCCGAACTCACGCGCCATAAGCCGGCCCATCGTGGCCTACTCTTTCAGCGTGATCAGCGCCGACATGCCGGGCCGCAGGCCGGGCAGCGGGGCCGCAGCGCGGGCGCGGACCTCAAAGCTGCGCAGATCAAAATCGCCGGTGGCGCGGGTGGCCCGCCAACTGGCAAACTGGCCTTGCACGTTGATCAGGGTAATCTGGGCGTCCACCTCGATCTCCAGCGCGGGCACCCGCACCAGCAGACTGTCGCCCACCTGCAATCCGGCCAGCAAATCCTCGCGCAGGTTGAAGGTGATCCAGGCATTGTCCAGATCGACGATGGTGAAAAGCGGCGTGCCGGGGCCAATGTTTTCGCCAGGTTCGATCAGCCGGGCGGAAATCTCTCCGCTCATGGGTGCTGAAACGGTCATCTCGTCCAGATCGGCCTGCCGCTGCGCCAGCGTTGCCTCGGCTTGCGCCACCTGTGCCGCCGCCAAGGCCCGCTCTTCGGGCGAGGCCCCGGCGCGCGCCAGATCAAGCTGCGCCTGCGCCGCCTCGACCCGGCGGGTAGCGGTTTCGACGTTGCGGGTTGACTGGTCAAGTTGCGTCTGCGGGCGCAGGCCCTGCTGCGACAGTTGCGTGTCGCGCGCGATCTGCTCTTGTGCCAGACGCAGATCCGCCTGAGCCAGCGCCAGGTCGGCCTCGCGCACGCGGATTAGTTCCGGCCGGGTCGCACCCGCCGCCGCCTGCGACGCGCGCGCCACCTGCAGCCCCGACGCCGCTGCGGCATGCGCCGTGACAAGCTGCGGATTGGACAGCGTCACCAGCGGCACGCCTGCCTCAACCTTGTCGCCCAAGACCGCCGTCACCTCGACCAACCGGCCAGAGGTGCGGGCCGACACATCGACCCGTGGCGCCGCCACCTCGCCCTGGATCAGCAGGGCACCGGGGCGCGTCACCCACCAGACCGCCCCCGCAACCACCAAAGCCAGTGCTGCAAGCAACACGAAGGGCAAAAACGTCTGAGACGGAGGGGACTCTGGCTGGCTCAAGAAAACACCTCAAATTCGTCCGCGCAGGGCTGATGCAATTATCGAATTTTACAATACAGCCCTTTGCAGAACAATGACACCGATAGAACCAGTCGGCTAAATTGCGCAGATTTCCAGTTTGCAGGGCGTCGCGCAACACCGAGGCTACATGGCAGATCGCCTCGGCAAAGGTCGCCCGTTTGGCATGCTGAACGTGCCGGACGACTTCAACCGGGAAGGCTTGACTGTCGGCCAGATCGCCGAATGTCTGAGCCGCCTCGATCCCGTGATCTTGGAAGGGTTGGGCTACCTCCCGGTCAGCGCCTCGGGCGGGGCGGCGCGCCGAAAAGTCAGATAGTGCGGCTCGCGGCCTTCACGCAACGCCTTTTGTTCATAGCGGGTGGATATCCAATCTTCCCATGCGGCCCCCTGCCCGGTTTGAGCGGTCAGTTCGAAACCCGCTTTGGGAACTTCCTCCAGCGTCTGACGGACATAGTCGGCAATGTCGGTGGCGACCCGAAACTCGGCACCCGGCTTCATCACCCGTGCCAGCAGCGCCAGATAGCCCGGCGTGACGAACCGGCGGCGATGATGGCGAGCCTTCGGCCACGGGTCAGGGTAGTTGAGAAAGACCTTGTCCACCGATTCCGCCGGCAGCACATCGAACAGATCGCGCGCATCGCCGGGGTGAATCACCAGATTGCGTACCTCGGCCTGACGGATCTTGCCCAACAGCATGGCAACACCGTTGACGAAGGGCTCGCAGCCGATCAGGCCGATCTCGGGGTATCGGGCGGCCATGTGCACCAGATGCTCGCCACCGCCAAAGCCTACCTCGACCCAGACCGGGCGCGGGGTCGCAAAGATTGTCGTCACATCCAGAGACGCACGCGACGGGTTTTCCCACGTGGCCACGCCTTGCAGACGCAGGCTTTCCAGATCGCGGGCGAGATAGTCCTTCTGGCTGGCGCGCAATGTCTTGCCATGCACCCGGCCATAAAAGTTGCGACGTTCCGAAGGTTCGGTCATGTCCGTGATCCCCGTCTTTGCTGTGCCGCGCCTCTTGTCAGGATGGGGATTGCAGGTCAAGCCTTGGCCGAGTTCCCACTGCGGGCCTTCACACGGCCGGAAAGGCAGCGCGCCTTGGCATAGGCGCGCTGCGATTGCGTCAGACAGCCTTCTTCAGGGCCTCGATCAGATCGGTCTTTTCCCAGCTGAAGCCGCCATCCGCATCGGGAGCGCGGCCGAAGTGGCCATAGGCCGAGGTGCGGGCATAGATCGGTCGGTTCAGGTTCAGATGCGTGCGGATGCCGCGCGGTGTCAGATCCATGCATTCGGCAACAGCGCGTTCGATTTGCGCAGCTTCCACCTGTCCGGTGCCATGCGTGTCCACATAGATCGACAGCGGCTTTGCCACACCGATGGCGTAAGAAACCTGCAACGTGCAGCGGTCGGCCAGACCAGCGGCGACCACATTCTTGGCCAGATACCGTGCGGCATAAGCAGCCGAACGGTCCACCTTGGTTGGGTCCTTGCCAGAAAACGCACCGCCGCCATGCGGCGCCGCCCCGCCGTAAGTATCGACGATGATCTTGCGACCGGTCAGGCCCGCGTCACCATCCGGGCCGCCAATGACGAAAGTCCCGGTCGGGTTCACATGCCATTCAGTCTTTTTGGTGATCCAGCCTTCGGGCAACACCTCGCGGATATACGGCTCGACGATGCCCCGGATCACCTTTGACGTCTGCCGTTTCGATGTGTGCTGGGTGGACAGCACGATCGACGTCACTTCGACCGGCTTGCCATCCTCATAGCGCAGCGACAGCTGGCTTTTGGCGTCCGGACCAAGCGTCGGCTCGACGCCTGATTTGCGCACCTCGGCCAGACGGCGCAGGATGGCATGGGCGTATTGAATCGGCGCGGGCATATACGCGTCCGTCTCGCGGGTGGCATAGCCGAACATGATGCCCTGATCACCGGCCCCGTCACGATCGACGCCCTGCGCGATATGCGCAGACTGTTCGTGCAGATAGTTGTGGATCTTGATCTTTTCCCAATGGAATTTCTTCTGCTCGTAACCGATGTCTCGGACGCAATCGCGCACGATCCCGTCGATGCGATCCATCATGGCATGGGTCTTGTCCTTGCTGGACAATCCCACTTCGCCCCCCACGACCACGCGATTGGTTGTCGCAAACGTTTCGCAGGCGACACGGGCGTTGGGTTCCTCGGTCAGAAAGGCATCGAGGATGGCATCCGAGATCCGGTCACAGACCTTGTCCGGATGCCCCTCGGAAACGGATTCCGAGGTGAAAACATAGTTCTTGCGGCTCATGGGGTAGTGCTCCATTTGGGTTATCCCCGTCACGCCAGGAAGCCGTTGTGACGGTTCGATGCGGTTGCCTAGACCCAACCTGATCGCGCGTCAAGCGACCCGTCGCCGCGAGCCAGTCACCGCCAATGCAAAAAGACCAGTCAAAATCAGAAGCGCCGGCCATTCCCCCCAGCGGGCATAGGGTGTGGGCTCCAAAGCCCCCGGCACAGCCGGCACATCCAGATATCCCGCAATGCCGAACGGCAAGACCTGAACAACCCGGCCATGCGCGTCGATGACCGCCGTGACGCCGGTATTGGCGACACGGATCAGAGGCAGACCTTGTTCAATCGCGCGCAGACGTGCCTGTTCGAAGTGCTGGAATGGGCCGGTCAGCGTGCCAAACCACGCGTCATTGGTAATTTGCAGCATCCAGTCGGGGCGTTGCGGCGCAGCGCGCGGGATTTGCGGAAACACCGCCTCATAGCAGATCAAGGGCAGGACCGTGCCAAGTCTGGGCCCGAGATCCAGAACCTGCGGACCGGTCCCGGCGGAATAGCCATTGCCGACCTGCGCGGCAAATGCGCCAATGCCGAACCAATCCTGCAAGAAGTCGCCCATCGGCATGTATTCGCCAAACGGCACGAGATGGAACTTGTCATAGGTCGCGCTGACCTCGCCTTCGCCTTCGATCACGCGCAGACTGTTCCAGCCCCTGTCGCCTTCGACACGCTGAATTCCGACTGCCACCTTGTTGCCACCGGACGCCGCCGCAAGGATCGGGGCGACCTCGGGCGAGTATTCCAAAAGGTAGGGCACAGCGGTTTCCGGCCAGATGGTCAGATCGGCGGGCACGCCGTCGCGGGTGAAATCCAACTGCCGTTGGAACAGCACACGCGCCTCACCCGGGTCCCATTTAAGGTGCTGCTCGGCGTTGGGTTGCACCAGCCGAAGGCTTGCCGTCCGGGGGACAGGGTCGGGCTGATCCAGCCGCCACTGGCCGTAACCTGCCGCAGCAAACAACGCGACAGCGGCCATACCGCCCCCCCACCATCGAAACAGCAAAGGCAACGCAGCGACAGCAAGGGTCGCCACCGTAAGCCCGGTTGCCCCGATCAAGGACACGGACTGGACAATCGGTACATCATGCCAAAGATGCCCGATCAAGGCCCATGGAAAACCGGTCAGAATATATCCACGCAGCAATTCGACCAGACCAAGCATTGCCGCAAGTGCCAAAGCCCGTTGGGGAAACCGGCTGGCCACCAAGGCGGCGACTGACCAGAACAGGCCGAATCCGAAGGCCATCAGCACCACAGCAAAAGGTGCCATCCAGCCATAGGTCCATGGGTCCACAAAGAACGGCGATACGATCCAGTTCAGCGATGCGCCAAAATATCCCGCGCCGACGAACAGACCGGTCCATGCCGACCCTGCCGCTGTCGCGGGCCGCACCATGCGGACCATTGCCCAGACCAATGCCGGAAACGCCAGATACCACGCCGACAGCGGCGCTTGGCCAAGGGCAATAGTCGCGCCTGCAAGAGCGTCCACCGCCAAAGACCGCCACACCCGGACCCCAGCAAAGCGCCGACGGACCAAGGTCACGATGCGGCTTTCTCCACCGTCACTGGCAAGGGTGCTGCCACCTCGGCCACCGGATCGCGAAGGCTGCCAGGCAAGCGCACCCGCAGACGCTTGATCCGGCGCAGATCGGCATCGACCACCTCGAACTCGGCACCGGATTCATGCGGCACGATCTCGCCCCGCACCGGGACGCGGCCTGTCCGCAGAAAGACCAGACCGCCAAGGGTGTCGATTTCTTCGTCCTCTTCGCCATTGCGCAACTTCAGGCCGATTGCGGTCTCGAATTCTTCAAGTGGTGCCGTGGACTGCGCCAGAAAGACGCCCGGTTTTTCTTCCTTCCACAAGGACCCTTCGTCTTCGTCATGCTCGTCCTCAATTTCACCGATGATGGTTTCGATCAGGTCTTCGATCGTCACAAGACCATCAACACCGCCATATTCGTCGATGACCAATGCCATGTGTACGCGTTCACGCTGCATTTTTTGCAAAAGAACGCCAACCGGCATCGATGGTGGGGCGAAAAGCAAGGGGCGCAGTAATTTGCGCAGCGAAAACCGCCCGGACGACCCAAAGCCATGCTGCAAGGCAAGGTCTTTCAGAAGGACAAGGCCCAAAGGATGGTCAAGCGTGCCCTTGTAAACGGGTAAACGCGAGAAGCCCTGTTCACGAAACACCTCGACCAGATCATCGCGACCGATATCGACGGGAACGGCAGCAATATCGACTTTGGGAATGGCCACGTCATCCACCCTCAGCCGCCGCAGGTTTCCCATTCCCGGCAGAGAACAGCCCCCCGGAAGCGGAGCGGGTATCGGATCTGCCGATATCCTGCCTGCCTGACTATCCGATCCGGAAAAGGCCCCGAGCAACCGCCCGAAAATGCCCCGGCCCGAAGCTTGCCCTGTTTGGCCCTGTACGTTCGACTGCGCGCGTTGCGCCGCCATAGGCCCGTCGTTACTACTGTCCATCGATCCTTTTCCGCGAAAAACCCGAAATTCGGGACTGTCTTCAGTATGGGTCATCGACACCCAAGGTTGCAAGTATTGCAACCTCGCGCTGTTCCATCAAAGTGGCGTCTGCGTCACGGATGTGATCATAGCCGAGCAAATGCAAAAATCCGTGAACCACCAGATGCGTCACATGGTCCGCCATCAGCTTGCCCGCAGCTTCAGCTTCGCGCTGGCAGGTGTCGAACGAAATGGCGATGTCGCCCAGGGACCAGGGCGCATCAGGCGTTCCGGCCAGCGGAAGCGCGGGGACCACACCAGGCGTGCCCTCGGACAGAGTTTCAGAAGGCCAGCTCAGGACGTTGGTGGGCAATGACTTGCCTCGAAACTCTGCGTTCAACACCGAAATCCGCGCGTCATCACAGCCCAGAAGACAGAGCGTAAAGCCATGCTCCGGCAGGCCTACAAGCGACATGGCAGCGGACACCGCGCGGCCGGCCAAAGGCTGCAATCCCAACGCGTCCCAACGGGCGTCCTCGATGACGCAATCGACCAGCGGTTCCATAGCCGCGCCCTAGCCTATCGCTGCGCCGCAGGCAATGCCCTGCCGGCCGCCTGCGATCTGGTCAGAGAAAATCCGCCAGACCCACTGGAATGAAACGACCCGGATCACGGGGATCCGGGTCATTTCATTACAAACCGTCGCATCAAGTTGTCGGGGATTCGTCCGATTCGTAGGCTTCGATGATGCGCGCCACCAGGGGGTGCCGCACCACATCTTTCGATGTGAAGTAGTTGAAGGTCACGCCCTTTACACCCCTCAGGATACGTTCGGCATCAGACAGACCCGAAGGCACACCGCGCGGCAGGTCAACTTGGGTGCGGTCGCCTGTGATGACCATCCGGCTGCCTTCACCCAGACGGGTCAGAAACATTTTCATCTGCATGCTGGTGGCGTTCTGCGCCTCGTCCAGCACCACAAAGGCGTTCGCCAGCGTACGCCCGCGCATGAAGGCCAGCGGAGCAATCTCGATCCGTTTTTCTTCCAGCAGTTTCTGCACCTGCTTGGCGGGCAGGAAATCGTTCAGCGCATCATACAGCGGCTGCATGTAGGGATCGACTTTTTCCTTCATGTCACCGGGAAGAAAGCCCAGCCGTTCGCCCGCCTCGACCGCCGGGCGCGACAGGATGATCTTTTCGACTGCCCCCGAGATGAACATCGTCACCCCGACCGCAACCGCAAGATAGGTCTTGCCGGTTCCGGCCGGACCGATCCCAAAACCCAATTCGTTCGCAAACAGGTTTGAGACATAGGCCTTCTGCGCTTCGGTCCGTGGTTCGATGGGTTTTTTACGGGTGCGCAACTCCATGCCAGAGTTGAACATTTCAATCTGTTCGCCATCGGCTGATTGCGCGGGTCGCCCCATGCGCATCGCACCGTCAATGTCGCCAGCGGCCACGTTGCGACCAGACTCAAGCCGGGCATACAGGCTGCGCAAAACTGCCGCCGCCTGTTCTCGCGCCCCCTTGTCCCCGATCACGGCCAGACGATTGCCGCGCCGCAGGATGTGCACACCCATCTGGTGTTCGACTTGTGCCAGATTGCGATCAAATTCGCCGCACAGGCCAATCAACAAACGGTTGTCTGGAAATTCGAGGACAGACTCGATCATATCCTCGGGTTTGGTCGGGGGGGTCAGCGCGCTGATGCCCAATGAGGTCTCCTTTATCTAGGGCCTGTAGTGATGGTGCGCCGCGTCACATGATCTGGCAAGTACAGATTTAGAGCGTTGTGTGATTTACGCGCGTGGGCTGCACGAAATTGTGACACACGATCAAAATCAAGGCAAATATCCGGGCGGCATCACGACAAAGGGCCATGGTATCCCATGGACCTTGCACGTCCCCGAATGGGAAAAACGGTCAGTTCGCGCGTCGGACGACGGTGCGGATGCCCGGCCCGGAGACTCGGTCCCCGATACCTTCGGAGCCTGTCTGATAGTTCTTCAGAACAGTTCCGGGCGGATACAGGTTGTTGCACACCGGCAGACCCGACACCGGATCGTAGCGCGGCGTGGAATACCCTTCCAACCCATCGTCCATGATCCAGTTCTGACATCCGTCCGGGTCATAGGCGATCGCCGCATGGCCGTTGCGAAGAACACCCTTGTCGCTGCCCTGATCCTGCCCGGTCGCAATGACCGAATCTGCACCGCGATATCGCTCCGCGCCTTCAAGCGTTTCTGTCACGCACCCGCTCAGCGCCATAACTGCCAAAGCCGCACCGAATTTGAATGTATTGTTCATTTTGATCACCACCGGTAGCAGACGACTTCGACACGACGGTTCTTCTGCATTCCCGCAGCCGTTCCGTTCGACGCGACAGGCTGACGCTCACCGTAGCCGATTTCACGCTCGACGTGCGCGCCCACCGACCGGGCAACATTGGCCACTGCAGCCGCGCGGCGCTTTGACAGGCCCATGTTGTATTCATCCGAGGCACGGCTGTCGGTATGGCCATAGATCGCATAACCGAAGGCACCTGCGCCTTTGAAGAACGACTGCAAGCGCGCCCGGCCTTGGGTCGTCAGTCTGACACTGTCGGTTGCAAACATCTGATCGGTATTTTCGACCAGACAGGTGTTGCGCTTCAGGCAGACCGGCTTTCCGGTTTTCGGGTTGCGGCGCGGCACCATGTACCCTTCATGGCCGCCATCAGCCCACCAGTGCATGCACCCGTCGTCGTCGATCCAAACGCCCCATTCAATCTGGCCGACGATCTCGGGGGCGGATTGTGCCATGGCCGTTGTCGCACCCGACAAACCTACCACAAGCGCCGCGCCCCCAAAAATCATCCGCAACGTTTTGGAAAAACGTTCCACAGCAGCAGTCCCCCATTTTATCACGTCAACCGATAAACTTGGGGATCAGAATTGCCGTCGAGGAAAAGTGAAGTAAAGACAAATAAGTTTTTGATAAGGCATTAATGTGGCATTTTTTGGGCACCAGACCGCAAGCCCTTGTGTTCTTGCGTAGGATTGTTTCGATCCAAACGACAATGGGCCGGACCGGACAATGGCGTCCACTCAGGAAATCTTGACCGCAGACAGTGAGTTGGCAGCTGAAGCTAAGACGCGCACCCGCGCCAGTTCACCGGCTTTGCCGGTTGGATCATTGACGTGCACGGCATGCAGGTATTCAGACTTGCCAACCATCTGGCCCGCTTGACGCCCGGCCTTTTCATAGAGGACCGTGATCTCGCGACCGATCATAGACTCTTGCACCGCGCGCTGTTGGTCAAGGATCAGGGCCTGCAGTTCCTGCAACCGCGCACCAGCGACTGCCTTGTCTATGGGGGGCTTTTCCGCAGCCGGGGTGCCGGGGCGCGACGAATAGGTGAACGAATAGGACTGGCCGAACCCCACCCGCCGGATAAGGTCCAACGTATCAGCGAAATCGGCATCGGTTTCACCGGGAAACCCGACGATGAAATCAGACGACAGCAGAATGTCCGGCCGCACTGTCCGGATCCGGTCAATCACCTGAAAATACTGATCGCGGGTATGCTTGCGGTTCATCGCCTTGAGGATGCGATCCGATCCGGACTGCACCGGAAGATGCAGATACGGCATCAGTTGCGGCACCTCCCCATGTGCAGCGATCAGGTCATCGTCCATATCGTTGGGGTGGCTGGTGGTATAGCGGATCCGGTCGAGCCCGTCGATTTCGGCCAAGGTTCTGATCAGGCGGCCCAGGGAGCATGCTCCGCCGGCACCCTCGCCGTGGTAGCCATTCACGTTCTGGCCCAAAAGGGTGACTTCGCGCACGCCGCGAGAGACAAGGTCGCGCGCTTCGCGCAGGATCCGGTTCACCGGTCGGCTGACTTCGGCGCCGCGCGTGTAGGGAACAACACAAAAGGCACAGAACTTGTCACAGCCTTCCTGAACCGTCAGGAAGGCGCTTGGACCGCGCAAGGCTTTTCGCTCTGGCAGATGGTCGAACTTGTCCTCGGCCGGAAAGTCTGTGTCCACTTGGCTGCCACCGGCCCGCACAAGCTGTGGCAGGCGGTGATAGGCCTGCGGGCCGACCACGATATCGACCAAAGGCATGCGGCGCTGGATCTCGGCCCCTTCGGCCTGCGCAACGCACCCGGCGACACCGATCTTCAGATCCGGACGCGCCTCTTTCAGCGGGCGCAGCCGGCCAAGGTCTGAGTACAGCTTTTCGCTTGCCTTTTCACGGATATGACAGGTGTTCAAAAGGACCATATCGGCGTCTTCCGGCACATCCGTCAGGATATAGCCGTCAGCCCCCATGGCCTCGACCATACGCTCGCTGTCATAGACGTTCATCTGGCAGCCATAGGTCTTGATGAACAGTTTCTTGGCTTCGGTCATGACATAGCCCCGGCGTGGATCAGCGCGCCTTCTACATCCAACTTGCGCTCGGCGCAACGCGTGCCGGACGGGCCGATGATCGTACAAGCGCAGCGGCAATTGCCATCAAGCACTTGCAATGCGCGCGCCCATCGTCGATTCTAATCGTGACCGAGAGGCACGCAACAGTGCCCGCTGCGGGGGATCCATGCGCTACAACGGGCTGTCCGAATTCCTGGTTTCCGCCAAGTCCATTCTTGGCAAGGGGCCAGTCGCCATCATCATGGCCGAGGATGATGTGGAAGTGGATACCACTTTGCGCCACCACCTACGCTCTGGCTTTCCGGTTGTGGTTCTGCTCGCCCCGTTTGAAATCGTGCTACCCGCAGCGATCGAGGATGTCATCCACCGCGTGGATCATGACGTTCACGCCGAAGGCGCGCTGATTGACGCGGTGAACCAAGTGATCCAAGCGGCCCCGGACATCTGGCTGTTCTACTGCTATAATGCCGAGTACCTGTTCCACCCGTTTTGCGAGTCTCGCAACGTTCTGGAATTGCTGGCGTTTCATTCCGAAGAGCGCCGCGAGGCCATGTTGACCTATGTGATCGATCTTTACGCCGGCGATCTGGGCCGCTTTCCGAACGCCGTTTCCTTGGAAGATGCGCATCTGGACAGGTCGGGATACTACGCGTTGGGACGCCCGGATCCGCAGAACCACAATTACCCGCGGGAACGGCAACTGGATTTTTTCGGTGGCCTGCGTTGGCGCTATGAAGAGCATATCTCGCCGCAGCGCCGCAAGATCGACCGGATTTCGCTGTTCAAGACCAGATCAGGACTTGAACTGCGCCGTGACTTCACGCTGTCGGATGAAGAGATGAACACTTACGCCTGCCCGTGGCACAACAACATCACCACCGCTATCGTCTCTTTCCGGACGGCCAAGGCCCTGCGCACCAATCCCGGATCACGCTTTGATATTCGCGATTTTCGCTGGCGAAATTCCATGCCCTTTGAGTGGCACAGCCAGCAATTGATGGATCTGGGGTTGATGGAACCGGGGCAGTGGTTCTGACGACCGGGATCGTCGGTGTCTTCGCTGTCATACCGAGTGGCTCTGTTGCACAAATCCGGTGACAAGCGGACTTCCCCTTTCCCCGGACAGAGTCATCCCACGGCTTGAGTTTCGGGTATGCCGAGTGCGGTGAAGCCGTTCATGACGGCAACACGGACCTGGAACTCCGCGACCTGGCGGTCGAAGTCCCGCGCCATAAGACGCTGATCCAGCAGTTTCACATCGAGCCGGTGAACGCCACCGGTTCGAGAGAACCGGCGAGGGCATCTTCGTTTCGACGCGGCTTCGGCGGTGATAGCCGCTCCATCGTCGCCAGATCGTCCTACCCAAGCGCTTCGATGCGCGCAGGGCATCGTTCCGTGCGATTGCTCCGGCAGTGTCGGGCTTCCATGGCTGGGCTTCCATGGCTGGGCTTCCATGGCTGGGCGTTCTTGCGGGGCGGTATGATCGCGGCCGCGCCGCGGGCAGCGATGGCGTCATGGCACTTGCGGGTGTCGAAGGCGCCATCAGCGGCGACGCTGGCGATCTCCTGCTCAGGCGGGATCTGGTCGAGTAGCTCGGGCAGCATGGGCGCATCGCCCACTTCGCTGGTGGTGAACCCAGCGGCCCGGATTTCCAGTGTTTTCTCGTCAATTCCCCCTCTCGGCGAATGTTCCATTCGCCTGCCGGGCAGCGGATGTGGATCTTGCGCCAAACACGGCGCTTCGTGCCGCCATGCTTGCGGGCGTTCCATTCACCTTCGCCTTCGACCTTGATCCCCGTGCTGTCGATCAGCAGGTGCAGCGGACCTTCTGATCCGCGATACGGGATGTTGACCTTCAGGGTCTTTTGCCGACGCGACAACGTGCTGAAGTTGGGCACGGTCCAGTCCAGGTCGATAAGGCGGAGCAGGCTTTCGACGAACCCGGTAGTTTGTCGCAGTGCCATCCCGAACAGCACCTTCATCGTCAGGCAGGTCTGGATGGCTGCGTCATTGTAATCGCGCTGTCGGCCACGTTTCCCGGTCGGCGCAGCCTCCCAGGTCGTGGTGGGATCGAACCAGATCGTCAGCGAGCCGCGGCGCTTGAGCGCTTCGTTATACGCGGGCCAGTTCCTGGTCTTGTAGGCGGGGAGTGTGGGTCTGCTCATGCCTTCCAGCTACCACACTGGATTCACAAGATGAATCCCTCACAAGATTTGTGCAACAGAGCCGTCCCGCTGTTCCATCAGAGGTTGTTCCCGCATCGATGGGCTCCCCTGGCGGGGGCCATTGCGAAGGGAAGGATGCGACGCTTGATAGGGTGCTGGGCAATCGATATGGGCCCAGAGAACAGGCATTGGTGGAGGCCGCCTGACGAGGGGGCTGATTGACAGGCAGGCCTGATGCTTTGGCCAGCGCTGAGGGGTGGGTTTAGCCCACCCGCCGCCCCTGCACCCAAGTGCCGCGCAGCGCGGCGGCTCCGGCAACCCGGGCCACCCGGATCACATCGCCGCGCGCGCCAAGGTCAAGATGGCCCCGGTCTGTAAGGCCCGCCGCGCGGCCCGGTGCGAGGGTTACCGTGCGCACTCCGCGCGCCACATCGCCCCACAGATCGCCCAACATCAGGGCCGCCGACAACAGCGCAGAGGGCACATAGTCTGACGAGACGATGTCCAAAAGATCCGCCTCGGCCAGCGTATGGGCCGCGACATTGCCGGAATGTGACCCACCCCGGACCAGGTTCGGTGCGCCCATCATCACCAAGATGCCATGGTCACGGCAGGCGCGGGCGGCTTCGACTGTGGTCGGAAACTCGGCGAAATGCGCGCCATGCCCGGCAGAGATGGCGACCTGTTCGGCGGTGGTATCATCGTGGCTGGCCAGCACCGCGCCGAAACGGCGGGCCTCGGTCACGGCGGCGGCCTCATGGGCTTGGCCCAGCCGGGCCGAAAGGGCCACCTGATCAGCGACATGGACCTCAAACTCATGCTCGGACAGGCCGTGTTTGCCGCAGACATAGGCGCGCAATTGGGTCAGGTCGCGGAACTGGCGCTGACCGGGGGTGTGGTCCATCAGGCTGACGATGCCGATGCGGTCGGCGGGCCCGAACTTGGCCAGCTCGGCGATCAGCGTCTCGGAACACACTTCGGCGCGCAGGTGCAGGAAATGGCTGATGCGCAGCGCCCCCTTGGCCCGCAGGTCAAGGATTTCATCGGCCAGTTGTCGGGCGTATTCGCCGTAATTCGCCTTCTTATTCGACACCACGGACCCGACCCGCAGCGCGTCGAACACGGTGGTAATCCCCACGCTGGCCAATTCGCCGTCATGGGCGATAATGGCGCTGGCATGGGGCCAGTTGACGCGCGGGCGCGGCTCGATATGGCGTTCAAGATTGTCGGTGTGAAGTTCGATCAGGCCGGGCATCACCAGATCGCCTTCGCAATCGATGGCCCCTTGCGGCACGGATTTGCCCGGATCAATCGCCGTGATATGGCCGTTTTCAATGCGGATGGCGCCGTTGATCACTTCGGTTGGCAGAACCAGCGTGGCGTTGGCAAGAATGGTCTGGGACATCTTCAGGCTTTCAGATTGCATGGGGCGGGGATGGCAGGAAAGTGTCACAGGGACGCGACAAAGGCGGGGTAAGGGGGCAAGTATGGACAAGATGAAACGCTTTGCGATCTTCTATGCGCCCCGTGAGGGGGCTTTTGCCGATGCCGCCGCACGGTGGCTGGGCTGGGATCTGGCGCAGGGTTGTGCGGTGGCGCAGCCTGATGTGGCGGGCCTTGCCGATCAGACCGCCGATCCGCGCAAATACGGCTTTCACGGCACAATCAAGCCCCCCTTCCATCTGGCCGACGGGGCATCGCCCGAGGATCTGGCCGCAGCCGTCTCTGATCTGGCCCAGCGTCTGAGCCCGGTTCAGGTGCCGGGGTTGGAGATGGTTTTGCTGGGGAGGTTTCTGGCCCTTGTGCCGGGCGCTGATCCGGCTTTGACCGATCTGGGGGCACAAGTGGTCCAGGGATTGGAGGGCTTTCGCGCCGCCCTGACGCCTGCCGAGATTGCAAGGCGCAGACCCGACCGCCTGACGCCCCGGCAGCGCGAATTGCTGGCGATTTATGGCTATCCTTATGTGATGGAGGAATTTCAGTTCCACCTGACCCTGTCGGGTCGGCTGGGTGCCGCAGACGCCCCGGCCCTGCAAACGTCGGCCCACGCGCATTTTGCCGGATTGATCCCGCAGCCTTTCCGGCTGGAGGATCTTTGTCTGTGCGGTGAGGATGCGGCGGGACGGTTTCACTTGCTGCACCGCTATCCCTTAAGTGCCTGAAGGAGACGTTCGACCCCGGTTTCGGGGCTGGCGTCATTGATGATTTCAATCACCGGCAGGCCTTTTGGCAGCGACAGATCGGCGCGAATAAGCCGCGTTTCAATATCGCTGCGGGTTTCGCGCCCGCGCGCCGAAAGCCGGTCAGCCAGCACCGACAATGGTGCCGTGATATGGATCACGCAAAGCTCCGGAAAGGCCGCAAGCGCCTGGTCAATGGCCCCGCGTGACCCGTTCAGCAGAACATCGCGCCCTTGGGGCAATTGGGAAAACGGCACGCCGTAGCGCAGGCCATGGGCGTCCCAATGCAAGGCAAAGTCACCGCGCGCCAGCCGGGTGGCAAACTCGGACTCGCTCACGCCTTCAAACGGCTCGTCCCCGGCGGTTTCCGGACGGGTGATGACGCGGCGCGCCCAGTGCAGGCGCGGATTGGCTGCAATGGCCCCGGACAACAGCGTGTCCTTGCCCGCGCCTGAGGGGCCGACGACCAGAAACAGCCGCATCACGCGGCCTTTGGGGTAAAGGCGCGCACATCGACCACGCGGTCGCAGATTCGATCCCGCGCGGCCTCGTCGTGGAAAATGCCAAGGATAGCTGCGCCACGGGCCTTGGCCTCTTCGATCAGTGTCAGGACGACTTCGCGGTTGGCGGCATCAAGGCTGGCCGTCGGTTCGTCCAACAAAAACGCCGGGTAGGTATGGGCAAAGCCACGCGCGATGTTTACCCGCTGCCGCTCACCACCTGAAAAGGTGGTGGGCGAAAGGGGCCAAAGTCGCTGTGGAATGTTCAACTGAGCCAAGAGGGCTTCCGCACGGTCGCGGGCCTGATCCGCAGGGACGCCAAGGTTCAACAAGGGTTCGGCCACCACATCAATCGTCGGCACACGCGGCACCACACGCAGGAACTGGCTGACATAGCCCAACGTCTCGCGCCGCAGACGAATGATCTGGCGCGGAGCGGCGGTGGCCACGTCCAGCGGGCCAACCCGGATGGAGCCACTGGCCGCAAGGTAATTGCCCCAGACCATCCGCATCAACGTCGACTTGCCTGCGCCTGAGGCCCCGAGCAGCCCGACACATTCACCGGGGGCGACGCTCAGTTCAGCCCCGGCCATGACCGGGATCACGGCAGAGCCCTGATTGTGCAGGATGAAGCTTTTGGAAAGATTGCGAATTTCGATCATTTCAAACCTGCAGGACAGAGCTGACAAGAAGCTGGGTATAGGGGTGCTGCGGGTCGTCCAGCACCTGATCGGTCAGGCCCTGTTCGACCACATTGCCACCTTTCATTACCATAAGCCGGTCGGCCAAAAGCCGAACCACAGCCAGATCATGCGTGACAATGATGACCGACAGGCCCATTTCACGCACAAGGCCGCGCAAGAGGTCCAAAAGCCGGGCCTGCACCGACACATCAAGCCCGCCCGTGGGTTCATCCATAAACACCAGGCGCGGGCCGGTCACCAGATTGCGGGCGATTTGCAGGCGTTGCTGCATGCCGCCCGAAAAGGCGCGCGGGCGGTCGTCGATGCGGTCGGCGGCAATCTCGACCCGACCCAGCCAATCGGTCGCGGTGGCGCGGATGTCGCCGTAATGGCGCGCGCCTATGGCCATCAGGCGCTCGCCCACATTGCCGCCCGCACTGACCTCCATGCGCAAACCATCGCGGGGGTTTTGATGCACAAAGGCCCAATCGGTACGCGCCATGCGCCGCCGTTCCGCCTCGGCCATGGTGACGGTGTCGCGCGGACCTGCGGCGGTCTCGATGATCACGCGGCCCGTGTCGGGGGTCATATGTCCGGCAAGGCAGGACAAAAGCGTGGACTTGCCCGACCCGCTTTCGCCGACGACCCCCATCACTTCACCGGGGAACAGGTCAAAGGAAACATCGGCGCAGCCAATGCGGGCCCCGTAGTATTTTGACAAGCCCTGTACCTGAAGGAGCGGGCGGTCGGTATCAGTGGTCAGGTTGCGGATTGCCGCGGTCATTGCGCGGCCTCCATCGATTGGGTCTGCTGACCAAGCCGCCCGACATGCCCTGCCGCGCGGCGCGACTGGCAGAAATCGGTGTCAGAACAGACAAATATCCGCCCCCCCTGATCGTCGGTGATAACCTCGTCCAGATAGCTTTCCGGCGCGCCGCACAGGTCGCAATCATGCGCGGCTTTGGAGGCCACGAAAGGATGGTCGTCGAAATCAAGGCTGACGACATGGGTATGGGGTGGCAGGGCATAGATGCGCTGTTCGCGCCCTGCCCCAAAAAGCTGGATCGCCGGGTTGTCCGACAGTTTGGGGTTGTCAAACTTGGGGATCGGTGAAGGGTCCATCACATAGCGCCCCGCAACCTTGACCGGGTAGGCGTAGGAGGTCGCAATCGTGCCGTGACGCGCGATGTCCTCATAAAGCTTCACATGCATCAGGCCGTATTCTTCCAATTCATGCATCTTGCGCGTCTCGGTTTCGCGCGGTTCCAGAAAGCGCAGGGGTTCGGGGATTGGCACCTGATAGACAAGGATTTGGCCTTCGCTCAGCGCCGCCTCGGGGATGCGGTGGCGGGTCTGGATGATGGTCGCCTCCGCCGTGGCTTCGGTCACGGCCACGCCTGCAGTGCGCTGAAAGAACTTGCGGATGCTGACCGCGTTGGTGGTGTCATCGGCACCCTGGTCGATCACTTTCAGTGTGTCATCGGGGGTCAGACATGCGGCGGTCACCTGCACGCCCCCGGTTCCCCAGCCGTAAGGCATGGGCATTTCGCGGCTGGCGTAAGGCACCTGATAGCCAGGCACCGCAATGCCCTTTAGGATCGCGCGGCGGATCATGCGTTTGGTCTGTTCGTCCAGATAGGCAAAGTTGTAAGCTTGATCGGTCATTCTGCGGCTTCCTTTGCGGCGAAGGCCTCACTCCGCAAGCGGCGGATCAGTTCCAATTCCGATTGAAAATCAACGTAGTGCGGCAGCTTGATATGTTCGAGGAACCCGGTAGCCTGCACATTGTCGGCGTGCATCAGCACAAATTCTTCATCCTGCGCTGGCGCGCCGATGAAATCCTCGCCCAGCTCGCGCCAGCGCAAGGCGCGGTCAACAAGGCTCATGGAAATCGCCTTGCGCTCGGTCTGGCCAAAGACCAGCCCATAACCGCGGGTGAATTGAGGGGGTTCGGTTTTTGATCCGGTGAATTGGTTGACGGTTTCGCATTCGGTCAGCTCAATCTCGCCAATGTCGACAGCAAAACCCAGCTCGGGAATGTCCATTTCCACCGAGACCATGCCAATGCGCAACTCGCCGACGAAAGCATGGGTGCGCCCATAGCCGCGCTGGGTGGAATAGGCGAGCGACAGGACAAAGCCTTCATCGCCGCGCGTCAGAGCCTGCAGGCGCAGGGGGCGGGTCGAGGGCAGTTCCATCGGCTCGCGCGTCAGGTCGGGGGGGGTGGCGTTGCTGGGCGGTTCGGGCTGGATGAGCCCGTCGCGGTTGAGGAAAGCCGTGACATGGGGGACGAATGCCTCCCCTCCCCCTTGTGGGGAGGGGCTGGGGGTGGGGATTGGCGGCAAGGGGGCCTCGCCCTCGGCCATCAGCGCGAAATCCAGCAGTCGGTGTGTATAGTCAAAGGTAGGCCCCAAAACCTGACCGCCGGGCAGATCCTTGAACGTCGCCGAAATCCGCCGGATCACCGCCATGCGGCCTGTTTCGACCGGGCGCGAAGAGCCAAAGCGCGGCAAAGTAGTGCGATAGGCACGGATCAGAAACACCGCCTCGATCAGATCGCCGCGCGCTTGCTTGATCGCCAGCGCAGCCAGATCGGGGTCATAAAGCGACCCTTCGGCCATCACCCGATTGACTGCCAGCGTCAGTTGCGCGCGGATCTGGGGCACCGACAGCTCGGCAATGCCAAGATCACCGCGGCGCTCTTGGGCCAGCCAGTCATGGGCGGCATCAATTGCGCGTTCACCCCCCTTTACGGCAACATACATCAGAGAGCCTCCACGATGGTGGACCGGGGCAGGCCCGCAACCTGCGCGCCTGCGGTGAAAAAACAGTCAAAGCCCAAGGGGAACAGTGCCCGGTTGGCGATGAAGGCGGCGGTTTCGGGCAAAGACAGATGGGCGGCATCCTTGATACCAGGCCCGGTCAGGCTGGGGCCCGTTGCGCTCAGGGCTGGCATCTCGACGATCAGCGTGGCGCTGCGGTCGGGATAATCAGGCTGGCCAATGGCAAAGCGGCTGACGGGGCGCAAAGCGTCCCATGTGCCAATGGCAAAGGCCGCTTGACCTGCCTCGACCAAAGGCGCGCCCGTGTGAAAGGTGATCCAGTCCCGCAAGGCAGCGCAATCATGCCCGCCTGCAAGATGCACCGGCGTAGTGCCATCGCAAAGCATCAGCACCAAGACGCCTCCGGCCACCGACAAAGGCGCGGGCGGAGTGGCGCCGTGCAAGGTTTGCAGGCTGCCAGGGCGGGCCAAGGAATTTAGACTGGCGCGAAAGGCATGGGCCGATTGCACAGGGGCCTCGGCAAATCCGCCAAGCAAAGCGTCGGGCGTCATTTGTCTTCTCCGCGGACCAGGGTGAAAAACTCAACCCGGGTGGCGGCGGCCTTTGCCGCGCGGGCTTGGCGGCGGGTCGCCTCTTCGGCCTGCAACGGGGTCAGGACGGTGGCGGTCAGGGCCGTGGCCTGTTCGGTCTGCAGCAGTGCATCCAGAACGGCGGCGCGGGTCGCATGGGCCTTGTCGCGCCCCTGCACGTTGGCATGGCCAACTGCCCCAGATGCCAGCCGCAACGCGCAGCGCGTCAGGGTCATCTCGCCCAGATTAAAGGGCTGCCCCGTGGCCCCGGTGCGGCCCTGTACCATAACCGCGCCAATCTCGGGCGGGCGCAGCATGTCATGGGGCGGCAGTTCGGGGAAAAGCTGGGCTAACCGGGCGGGGTTGGCGCGGGCCAGAAGGCCCATCCAGTTTTGGCGGGTGGCGATATCTGCAGTTTCGGTCATTGCGATCTCGACATCTTGCGAACTCGTCTAGAGTCCTATACAACTAGACAAATCATAATCCCGGAGTGCCCCATATGCACGTGAAGTTTCTGTGACAGCGCCGCGCAGCCCTATCTGGCGGTCGATTGCAGACAGCCTGCAGTCCGAGATCGCCCAAGGGCTTTACCCCCCCGGCACCAAGCTGCCGACCGAGGCCGAGCTTGCACTGCGCTTTGGCGTCAACCGGCACACGGTGCGCCATTCGCTGGCAGCCTTGGCCGAGGCTGGATTGGTGCACGCGCGGCGCGGGGCGGGGGTTTTTGTGGCCAGCCGCCCAACGGATTATCCCCTTGGCCGCCGCGTGCGGTTCACGCAGAACATCCGCGACAGCGGCCGCACGCCGTCGCGGCGGATCACACGGTTGGAAACCCGTCCCGCCACCACCGCCGAGGCCGAGGCTTTGTCCCTGGCGCCCGGCGCCCTGGTGCAGGTGATCGAGGGGCTGTCCTTGGCCGATGATCAGCCGCTGGCCGTGTTCCGGTCGGTCTTTCCGGCCCAGCGCCTGCCGGGGCTTTTGGTGGAGATGGAGGGGCAGACCTCGGTCAGCGCCGCACTTGCCGCCTGTGGTGTGGCCGATTTCACCCGCGCCGAAACGCGCATCACCGCCAACCCCGCCGATGCGCTTTTGGCGCTGGCGCTGCGCCTGCCCGAAGGGGCTGCGCTTTTGCGGACCGAGGCCGTGAATGTCGATGCAGCCGGGTTGCCTGTTGAGTTTGGCACAACATGGTTTGCAGGCGACCGGGTCGCGCTGACGGTGAACGATCTGGAAAGTTCGACACCGGATCGTCACAGATAACCGTTAGCAAGCCGTTCCAGAACAGGACCTGCCCATTCCCCAGCTTACCCCCCTGCGCCTGACAGGCGAACTTCCCTTGATCAACGGCCAAATGTGCGACCAGCCGATTACTTTGGCCGAAGGGCGCGTTGCCGAAGGCCCGGCACCCGAGCTGGACCTGACCGGAAACCTTGTGCTGCCCGGCATCATCGACCTGCATGGCGATGGGTTCGAACGCTACCTCATTGCACGCCAGACAGCGCCCTTTAACAAGCGGCGCGCCTTGCGGTCTGCGGCGGCGGAACTCGCGGTCAATGGTGTCACGACTGCGTGGTTCGCCCAAAGCCGAAGTTGGGAGAGTGGATTTCGGTCCAGCCCAGCGACCTGCAATCTGTTGGCCGCCTTGGAGAAGGAACACGCGGCCCTTCTGGCCGATGTGCGGGTGCAGATCCGGCTGGAAACCTATGTAACCGAGGCGTTTTCCGAAGTGGAACAGCAGGTCGCCCGGCATGGGGTGGATTATGTGGTCCTTAACGATCACCTGCCCGAGGCGGTGCAGATGGCCGATACCCAACCGGCCGGCTTTGCCCAGTGGGCCGCACAGACCAAGCACAGCACTGAAGAGATGCTGGCCATTCGTGCGCGCGGCCCAGGCGCAAGGCCCACAAGTTCCCGCTGCCCTTGCCCGCGTCGCTGCGGCTTTTGGTGGTTTGGGCTTCAGGATGGGCTCGCATGATGATGCCACCGCCCAGATGCGTGGATTTTACCGCGGACTGCGGGCCGACGTCTGCGCGTTTGCCACGACCTTTGAGGCTGCGCGCACCGCACGTGCGGCAGGCGAGCCGGTGCTGATGGACGCCCCCAATGTGGTGCGTCTGGGCAGCCAGTCGGGCATCATCGCGGCGCAAGGATTGATCACGGCGGGCCTCTGTGATGCGCTGGTGTCGGATTACTATTCCCCTGTGTTTGCCCAAGCGGCTTGGCATCTGGTGGATACTGGCGTGATGGACCTGGCTGCGGCATGGGCCATGATCTCGGGCAGACCTGCACAGATCATGGGCTTGCAGACCGGGGCCACCTGGACCTTGGCGCTCGGGCTGACGTGATCGCGGTGAACGCCGAGACGCGGCAGGTGGAACTGACACTGTCGGCCGGGCGGCTGGCGCATCTGTCAGGGGCCTTTGCGGCGCGGGCTTGGAGCAAAGTGGCCTGAGGCCCTTCGTCGATGACGGCGTCACGCCCACGAAGCGCTTTGGGGAGAAGCCGAAAGCGCCCGACACGAGACGGGTCAGGCGTTGTGTTTTTCCAGAAATTCTTCGGCTTTCAGCTTGCGGAAATCTTCCAGCGCCGCGCGCAGGCTCGCATGATCCCAATCCCACCACGCCAGCGCCAGAAGGCGGTCGATGATGTCGGATGAAAACCGGGCGCGCAGGGGTTTGGCGGGGCAGCCGGCCACAATCATGAAGGGGCCGACATCCTTGGTCACCACCGCGCCCGAGGCGACGATGGCGCCGATGCCGACGGTGGTTTCGGGTTTGATGATCGCGCCGTGCCCGATCCAGCAATCTGCGCCCAAGACCGTGCGACGGGCGGCGCGGGCGGCGAAGAAGTCCGGGTCGTCCTGAACATCGTCCCAGTAATAGCTGGAACGATATAGGAAATGGTGCTGGGCGGCGTTCTGGTAGGGGTGGTCGGTAGGGCCGATGCGGGTCATCGCGGCGATGTTGGAAAACCGCCCCACGGTGGTGTTGGCAATGTCGGCCAGGCGGTCGCAGTAGGCGTAGTCTTCAAAGTCCGAGTTGACCACAATCGACCCCGCGCCCACTTCGCACCAGGCACCGAAGGTGGAGTTGGCGATCTTGGCCCCTTCATGGATCAAGGGTTCGGTTGGTGAGAGTTTGGGCATGGTGGTTCCTGATGTCCCACGATGGGACATTTTATTTGTTAATGTTTTTCATGGTGTTGAGCTTTCACCTTTACGCATTGTTAGGAATTTCTCACCACGGCCCTCGCAGGCGTGCTCGGGCGTTCGGCGGGGAAATGGTCCACCGGACCTTTTCCTGATTCGCCTCACCCCTTGATAAGCTTGCGGCGCAGCCAGCCTGACAGGCTGTCCATCATCATCACCATCAACACGATAAGCACCATGTAATAGGCGACCTCTTCCCAGTCTTTCTGGGTGATGATGGCTTGGGTCAACAAAAGACCGATGCCACCGCCAACAATCGCGCCGATCACGGTGGCGCTGCGGGTGTTGGATTCCAGATAATAAAGCACCTGAGACAGCAAAACCGGCGTGATCTGCGGGATCACCCCGAACCGCGCCTTTTGCAATGAGTTTGCCCCGGTGGACCCGACGCCTTCGACCTGCTTTTCGTCGATGTTTTCCAACGCCTCGGAGAACATCTTGCCGAAGGAACCCACATCGGTGATTGCAATGGCAATTGCCCCGGTCATGGGCCCCGGTCCAAAGGCGCGGCTCAGGATCACGGTCCAGATCAAGCCGTCTACGCCGCGGATAAAGTCGAACAGCCGCCGCGTGGCAAAGCGCAAGGGGCCGAGCAGCATGAAGTTACGCGCAGCCAGAAAGCCCATCGGCAGGGCGATGATCGCCGCCGTCATGGTGCCAAGAAACGCCATAAGGATGGTTTCGAAAATCGCCCAGACCACATCACCATGGCGCCACATCTTGTTCGTCCAGAACTCGGACACCATGTGGCCGATGTTGGACCGCGCGGGGTCTATCCGGTCGCCCGTCAGGGCCAAACCGGCCAGTTGGACAAAGCTCTTGCCGTAAAAAGGGCTGTCGAGAGTAAAGAACCACAGCTCCCATCCGGCCTGATAGCGGAAGGTATCGACCTTGTTGCGCGAGTAGTTGAAGCGGCCCGCATCGGTGGTGACAGAAACCTTGTTCTCCGACACCGCAATCCAGTCAGGAATGGGTTCCGGCGCGGTCAGGACAGGCTTGCCACCCTCGGAGCGGATGTCGATGGTGCCATAGCTCGGCACCACCATTCGTGCGCCCGCGTCATCGTAGGTCACGCTGTGACCTGAGCCCAGATCGATCTGGGTCACACCACCCGCAATCGTAACCCATTCGGGCAACAGGCCGGGCGGATAGGTGCCTTTTTTCTCGCCTTCAATTGCCACCACCACTTCGCCGCTGCGGTTGTCGCGGGTGACATGGGTCTTGTAGGACCAGAAATCCGACAACAGGATCGCGGCATTGTCAAAGCGCGCACGCTGGGCCAAGCCTGCCAAATCAAAGCTGATCGCAGTATAGATCAGATAGGCGATGATCGCCGCAGGAATGGCAAAGGCCATACGGCGTTTGCGGTCAAAGTTGCGGGTGACCGTGTCGATGAGGGCGGGGACATCAGCAGTCATGGTCATGGCTTAGTGCCCCTTCACCAGCTTGTGGCGGTAATAGTCCGAGACGCGGTCGATGATGACGATGGCAAGGAACAGCAAAAGGAAGATTGCCACGACCTTGTCATAGCGCCCTTGGCCCCATTGCATGGCCAGCTTCAGGTCATGCCCGATGCCGCCTTCGCCGACAAAGCCCAGAATGGCACTGGCACGGACGTTGATTTCAAAGCGCAAAAGCGCATAGGACAGCCAGTTGGGTGCGACCTGCGGGATGACACCGACCCACATCCGCTGACCCCAGGTCGCGCCAACCGATTGCAGCCCTTCAACCGGTTTCAGATCGGCATTCTCGGCGACTTCCGAGAAAAGCTTGCCCAGTGCGCCGCCCGTATGCAGCGCAATGGCGATCACGGCGGGCACCGGGCCACCGCCCAGGACATAGATCAGCACCAGCGCAATCACGATTTCGGGGATAGCGCGCAAGGCGTCCATCGTACGGCGAAAGACCGGGATCATGCGTGGCCAGCGGGCCAGCCCGCGGGTGGCAAGCAGCGACAGGCCAACTGCGGCCAGCGCTCCTATCAAAGTGGCGACACCCGCGATATTGATGGTTTCGATCAGCGCGGGGATGTGTTGAACGAAAATGCCCGGAAGATTGGCCAGTTTGACCCAGGCCTCGGCAAGAACTTCTGACGGAAAATCAAAGACCTGATGCAGCCCGTCCCAGAAACCTCCGGCGTTGCGATGATCGGCCAGCATCCAGCCGGATGCCATGAAGGCAATGAACAGCACCAAAAGAATGCCGCCATACATCCGCTTGCGGCGCACCATCTCCAGATAGGCTTCGCGGTTGTCAGCCATGTTGGGGCGCTGCCCCGGCGTGGGCCCGAAGGCGATATCGACCATTGTATCCCCGCAGAAAGAATTGCCGGGCCCCCGTGATGAGGGCCCGGCGGCGCGTCATGAAAGCTTACATGCCTTCTTGCAGTTTGCGGGCGGCGATCACGCCAAGATACTGCTCGTGCGTAACCGGGACAAAGTCATTGGCCTCGCCAGCGGCGACGTTGTAGGCACAGTCCTTGTCGTCTGCCCACATGGTGTCGAGCATGGCGAACATCTTGTCCTTGACGTCCTGCGGCAGCGCGCGGCGCAGAACCATCGGGCCCTCCGGGATCGGCTTGGAACGCCAGATTTCCTTGATGGTGCTCATGTCGACGACACCCGAGTCAGCGGCCTTGCGGAACGCGCCCGAGGTGAAGCCGTCTTCCCAGTTTCCAAGGCCGTCGGCCCACGACACGCCAGCGTCAAAGTCGCCATTCGCGACGCCGACAATGGTCTGCTCGTGCCCGCCCGACATTTTGACTTCGCCGAAATACTCTTCCAGCTTGCCGTATTTTTCGGTCAGTTCTGCGGCGGGGATCAGGTAGCCCGAAGCCGAGTTGGGATCTGCGAAAGCGAAAACCTTGCCCTTGGCATCGTCCATCGAAGTGAGGCCCGAGTCGGCCTTGGCAAAACCGATAGAGTAATAGCCGGTGGTGCCGTCGAGGTTTTCTTTGGTCAGGATGACGTCAACGGCATCCGCGTTGGTCAGGTAAACCTTGGCATAGGCCGAAGCGCCGAGCCAGGCAAAGTCCAGCGTGCCGCCCAAGAGGCCCTGGATCACGCCGTCATAGTCAGCCGGAGTGAACAGTTTGACCGGAACGCCAAGCAGTTCTTCGGTCTTGACGCGCAGGCATTCGGTCGAGGCGAGACGGTCCTGGGCGTTTTCGCCGCCCAGAATACCGATGTTGAATCCTGTGATCGCGTCCTGAGCGTGGGCGGTGCCAACCAGTGCAGAGGTCGCGGCAAGGGCAAGAAGCAGCTTCTTCATGGGTTTCTCCATGGGGGGTTAGGGCCCGAAATGGGCCGGGGTATCAGGCCAGCATCTCCCGGGCATAAGCCACGTCGGCAGAGGTGTCGGTCGGAATGGCGGTGGAGGTGGCGTCTTCGTTGAAAGACGCATCAGCCCCGTAAATGTCGCGGGCAACGCCCGTGGACAACTGATCGGGCGTGCCATCAAAGACGATGCGCCCATCGCGCATGCCGATCACCCGGTCGCAATAGCGCCGCGCGGTGTCCAGCGTGTGCAGGTTGGCGATGACCATGCGGCCATCCTCGACGTTGATCTTTTTCAGGGCGTCCATGACGATCTGGGCGTTCATCGGATCAAGGCTGGCGATGGGCTCATCGGCCAGGATGATCTTGGGGTCTTGCATCAGCGCGCGGGCAATAGCCACGCGCTGTTGCTGGCCACCTGACAACGCTTCGGCGCGTTTGGGGGCCTGCTCGGCAATGCCCAGACGGTCCAGAATATCCAGAGCCCGCAGAATATCAGCGCGCGGCCAGATGTTGAACATGGTCTGCAAAGTGCCCCGGCGATTGAGAATGCCGTGCAGCACATTCGAGGCCACATCCATGCGCGGCACCAGATTGAACTGCTGGAAGATCATCGCGCATTGGCCTTGCCACGCCCGCGCTTCGGCACCTTTGAGCGCCAGCACATTTGTGCCGTCGACCAAAATCTCGCCCGAGGTGGCATCGGTCAGCCGGTTCATCATGCGCAGGAAGGTGGACTTGCCAGCACCCGACCGCCCGATGATGCCGACGAAATGCGGACCGTCGACGCGAAAGCTGACTTTGTCGACAGCGGCCTTGGTTCCGAAAATGCGCGTTGCGGCTTTGACGTCCAGCATTCTTGTAACCCCCGGCTTTCAACTTGGCCGTGGTTTAGTGGCACGATGTGACAAACTTCCGTCGGTCATGCGAAGGTTCTGCAACGCGCACTAAATGCGCCACGGGTGGTGTCAGATAAATGCGAACCCGTCTCTGCAAGGACAGTGAGGCTGTCGATTATGCCGCATATAGACCGCGCAACTCAGTCAGAGCAGCGGTTCGGTTTGAACCGCGTCGGGTTTGCCGGAGGCTGATTTCGGTTAGTTGCGCGGCTATGGGTTCAGTTTCCGGAGCGTTGTAGAAGTTGGCTTCGGCTTCTGCGGGCGGGATGTCACCGATGGGCTCAAGCAGACGGCGGCTGTTGAACCAATCCACCCATTCGAGGGTCGCGTATTCAACGGCCTCGAAGCTGCGCCAAGGTCCGCGGCGGTGGATGCCGGACCTTGCGCACGCCGTAGACGCTCCAGTTCTCCTCGAAGACGCGTCGGATCTCGGACCGCAGCACCTTATCCCGGCGCGCACGATCCGACCGCCGGGCCGGATCGGCCCGCTTTGCCAGATGATCGTAATAGGTGGACGGGGTGACGTCAGGGGCGATCGGCAGCACGTCGCAGATCGGCTCGACCCCGTGCGCATCCCGGTGCGCATCTATGCAACCCACCATACCTTCGACCGGCGGTCGATCTCCGCCATCGCAAAATACGCCGGCGCCTTCGGCAGGATCTCGTTGGCCTGGCGCAGCTCGCGGTTCTCGCGCTCCAGCGCCTTCATCTTCTGGGCTATCTCGGTCGGCACGCCCGGACGCTTACCGCTATCGACCTCGGCCTTCCTGACCCAGTCGTTCAGAGTCTACGGCGTGCACCCCATCTTTGCCGCTATCGACATGACCGCCTGCCAGCGCGACGCATGCTGACCCTCGTTGTCGAGAACCAGCCGCACGGCTCGTTCTCGGACCTCAGGGGAAAATTTGTGCGTCGTCTTGATCATGATGCTCCATCCCACTCAAGAGTTGGACCATCCGGCAAACCTGACGCAGTTAAATTTACCGAAAGATCAATGATTTAAAAAGAATTTGCCTCAAACCAGCAAAACCTTGCCCCGATTTACAGAAGTCAGTGGGTCCAGACACCACGACGATCTGTTGCGAAGTTTTCACCATAGCCACGGGCACGGACGACGGGTTTGCGTGCTTTCGGCAGCTGGACATCATACTCTATGCCCTTGGCCTTCGCATAGGCTTCGGCCGCCTCGCAGGTGTCGAATCGCAGTTTGACCTGCGCTTGTGTATCACCGGACGAAGTCCATCCCATCAGCGGGTCCACCTCACGCGCCGAGGCTGGCGCGAATTCGAGGGTCCAACCATGCGTCTTGGCGGTTCCAGACTGCATGGCTGTTTTGGCGGGCTGATAGATCCGGGCGCGCATGATACCTCCCAATGTGACACCGTGGGTATAGCCCTGACCAATCCGCAGGTGCAAGACTTGTCTGCAAAGGGCTGATCAGCAAAAAATTGCTCACCTCAGGATTGTGCTCTTGAGTCACCTCCGCGCCAAATGCATCGTCGATCGCGCGGGCTTAGTTGGTTTTGGAGGTGCAACGGCACGCTTTGGTTGGATCGCGCTTTTGCTTGGCACGCTATCGGCAAGTCCGGGCCTGTCGCAAACCCGGCAATTCGGCAATACCCTTTATAGCCTGCCTGAAGGGTGGATGGTCGGATCTGTGGTTGACGGGGTGCAGATCATGCATGGCGACGAAACGCCGACCGTGTGCCGCCGGTGCCGCATGTTGTTGCCCTTGGGGGAAAAGGCCGAAGGGTCGCTGGAAAGCTATCTACAAAAGACTGCAATCCGACTGGTCGAGATGGAGGATGAAGGCGAGCCACGGGTTCTGCAGAACCCGAAGATCAGTCAGGAAGGTGCGCGCACGATTGCCATGATGGCTGCACAGGCGGATGACCTGCTTTACATCGTTCTGGCCACACAGGCCGGCAATCGGTTTCAGTCCCTGGCCTATCGCGGTCCGGGCGGTGAACCTGACGAAGCCGAAAATACTCTTGGCACCTTTCAATCACAGGCGGTGCCGATGTTTCTGGGCGCGAAATACCTGAGCGAAGGGGCGAAACCCTTGCTGCCGGCCCCCGTGGCAGGACCACTAGAGGGCGTCTGGTACGGGTGGCGCACCCGTTCGACACTGGGCATCTACGGCATGTTGCGGCAGGAACTTGATCATCGCCTGATGGTGTTCTGGACGTCCGGGCTGTTTTACCGTGGCTCTCCTCCGCAGGGCACGCAGTTGCCCGACGTTTCAGAATTGATGGCAGCAGGCGATCTGAATGTCGGCACATACCGGGTGGAAGCGGGCAAATTGTTGCTCGAACTGGCATCGGGCGAAACCGATGAAATGCGTCTTGATGGAGGCACTTTGCGCGTGTCGGACGATTTTGCCCTGCAACGCGTGACACCCGTTGCCGATGGCATCGTGTTCGACGGCCGAATAGAAAGTCTTTTTGCGACCGGTTTCTTTCCGGGGGTTGGTGCCGGAGGCGGCATGTCCAGCTTGTCTATGTCGATTTCAAAAAAGACGGAACATGGTCGTCCAACGCCTTTTCGTCAGTTGGCGGATTTGCCCCGAACGCGACTTATGGCGGCGGATCATCACAGGAAAGCAGCGGGACGTATCGGGTGTCGGATGGGGTCTTGATCCGATGGCACGCAGGAAAACCGGGATCTGATCTATCAATGGGAAGACAGCCTGATGATCGGAACAAAAATGGTGAAGCCCAAGTGATGCGCGCGTCACGGACACCATCCCAGGGCGGCGGTCAAGGCAAGGGTGCTGTCGGCTGATTACGGGGTGTGGGTGGGGTGTGTGGTGCAACCAGCCGACAGCGTTTGTTGCTGCTTGCCCAAACACTTTGCCAAAGGCGGCACCTGAATACAATCAAAAGCTGAAAGTTTTTCCGGTATTTTCCTTAAAATTGAAGAATTTTTCTTAACCAAAGCGCAGGAATGGTGAATCATCAGCGATCCCTCTTTTGCGGGAACAAAAACGGAATACATTCCGGCATCAAGGGAATCGCCCGCCCCGCGAAAGGACGCCATGCCCCATAACAACGCAAACGCCCTGACCGAACGACCCGAGGTCTTGACCCGGCCGAAGCTGGAAGGTGGGCGACAGTTCGTGCTTGCGACCCCGTTCCAGCCGGCGGGCGATCAGCCAACCGCCATCGCGGAACTTTCTGCCGGGGTGATGGCAGGAGAGCACAACCAGGTGCTTTTGGGGGCCACCGGCACCGGCAAGACATTCACGATGGCCAAGATCATCGAAAAGACGCAGCGCCCTGCGATCATCCTTGCGCCAAACAAGACACTGGCGGCCCAATTATACGGCGAATTCAAGGGCTTTTTCCCCGACAATGCCGTCGAATACTTCGTCAGCTATTATGACTATTACCAGCCCGAGGCCTATGTTCCCCGGTCTGACACCTATATCGAGAAGGAATCCCAGATCAACGAACAGATCGACCGGATGCGCCACTCGGCCACCCGGGCGCTGCTGGAACGGGACGATGTCATCATCGTGGCGTCGGTGTCGTGCATCTATGGCATCGGGTCGGTCGAAACGTATTCAGCCATGACGCAGGATCTGGTGGTGGGACAGTCCTATGATCAGCGCAAGGTGATGGCGGAACTGGTGGCACAGCAATACCGCCGCAACGATCAGGCGTTCCAGCGCGGCAGCTTTCGGGTGCGCGGAGATTCGGTCGAGGTCTGGCCTGCCCACCTTGAAGACCGGGCGTGGCGGTTTTCGTTCTTCGGCGAAGAACTGGAGGGAATTGTCGAATTCGACCCGCTGACCGGTGCCAGGACCGACACGTTCAACCAGATCCGCATCTATGCCAACAGCCACTATGTAACCCCGCGCCCGACGATGCAGCAGGCGGTGATCGGCATCAAAAAGGAATTGCGCCAAAGGCTGGATCAGTTGGTCAACGAGGGCAAGCTTCTGGAGGCGCAACGGCTGGAGCAGCGCACAAATTTCGATCTGGAAATGCTGGAGGCCACCGGCGTCTGCAACGGCATCGAAAACTATTCACGCTACCTGACGGGTCGTGCACCGGGCGAACCACCACCCACCCTGTTTGAATTCATCCCCGACAACGCGATTGTGTTTGCCGACGAATCCCACGTCTCGGTCCCGCAGATCGGCGGCATGTACAAGGGCGACTTCCGGCGCAAGATGACCCTCGCGGAACACGGCTTCCGCTTGCCGTCCTGCATGGACAACCGCCCCCTGAAGTTCGAGGAATGGGATGCCATGCGGCCGCAGTCGGTGTTCGTCAGCGCCACCCCCGCCGCATGGGAACTGGAACAGGCGGGTGGCGTCTTTACCGAACAGGTGATCCGCCCCACAGGGCTGGTCGATCCGGTGGTCGAAATCCGTCCGGTCGAGATGCAGGTTGATGACCTGCTGGACGAAATCCGCAAAGTCGCAGCGCAGGGATTGCGGGTGCTGGTCACCACACTAACCAAGCGCATGGCCGAGGATCTGACCGAATATTTCCACGAACAGGGCATCCGCATCCGCTATATGCACTCGGACATCGACACCATCGAACGCATTGAAATCCTGCGTGATTTGCGGCTGGGCGCATTCGATGTGCTGGTTGGCATCAACCTTTTGCGCGAAGGCCTCGACATTCCCGAATGTGGGTTGGTGGCCATTCTGGACGCCGACAAGGAAGGCTTCCTGCGCTCGGAAACGTCACTGATCCAGACCATTGGTCGCGCAGCGCGCAACGCCGATGGCCGGGTGATCATGTATGCGGATCGCATCACCGGCAGTATGGAACGGGCTTTGCGCGAAACCAACAGACGCCGCGAAAAGCAGGTTGCCTACAACACGCTGCACGGCATCACACCACAGACGGTCAAGAAGAACATCGAGGATGTGCTTTCGGGCCTGTGGCAGGGCGACACCGACATGGCGCGGGTGACAGCCAAGGTGGGCAAGCCCATGGTTGGGCAAAACCTTGCCGCCCATCTGGATGCCCTGCGGCTTCAGATGCGCAAAGCGGCAGAAAACCTTGAATTCGAAGAGGCCGCCCGCCTGCGCGACGAGGTCAAGCGGCTGGAGGCCGTCGAACTGACCGTCGCTGATGACCCACTCGCCCGTCAGTCAGCGGTGGATGACGCGGTGGACGAGGCGCAAAAGATGGCAGGCCGATCGACCGCCGGACGGGCGGGCCAGCGTGGTGGCGTCAAGCGGCGGGGGCGCTAGGCAGGCTTTCCAGCCACAGCGCCCCGTTGCGATAGCCGCCGCGCAACAGATGCCCCGGCTTGGCAATCTCGGGGTGGTCCGGGGCCCAGTCGCGGAACCGGTCATTGGTCAGGATTGACGCGTTCAACTCACGCGCGACTTGCAAGATCACCGGATCGGCAGATGTGCCGCGTGGCACCACCAACACCCGATCCGGCGGCAGGCCCAGCGCACAGGCGAGGTGGGCGTCGTCCAGATACTTGCCCACCAGTTTATGTCCAGCGGTCGCGTCAAACACCACGCCCGGCTGGAATCCCTGCGCCTGCAAGACCGTGATCACCTCTTGCAGAGTGTCCAGTTGCGGCACGTTTGACTTCCAATGCATGATGTTGGACCCGTCCACCACAATCGGACGCTTGGGGCGTGCAACAGGTGGCGCGGCCGAGGAGCGCACCAGCAATATCAGGGCGGCAAGTGCCGACAACAGTGCCAACATAACGGGTCCGCTGTCCCATGATCCCGTCAGCCCATAGCCGAACAAGGCCGCACTCAGCGAAGACAGAAAAAGAAAGGATGGCACACGCATTTCGCGAGTCGATCCATAAACCACGGCAGCACAATGGCCGGACTGCAACGATTTTGCGGCGCGCAGGGCTTGGATTGACGGCGCGGACAGGATAGTTGCTGGCAGCACAGTCCCGGAAGGCGCGCATGAAAATCCTTGACCCGAACCACCCGTTCTTTGCCAAGCCCCTGGTGCGGTGGCTGACAGCACTTTTTCCCGTTGGATGGGCGGTGGTCGAATTCGTGAACGACAGCCCCGGTTGGGGCGTTCTGTTTGCCGCTATCGGCGCCTTTGCGTTCTGGGTCTTGATCGTGCGGGGCCCGGATCAGGACTGAAGGCGGTCCATTACTTCGGTCGCCAAAGCCGCGACCTCTTGGCTGGCGATGGATTTCCCGGCTTCTGGCGCGGCGATGCCTTGCCCCATCGTCTCGGCATAGACCACCCGTTGACCCAGACGGGACCGGGCGACATCGGCCAATTTTCCTGCAGATGCGGCGACTTCTTCCCCCAGACGTGTGCCGGCCTTGGTGCGGTTCAGGACCACAAGAGCGGTGCGGTTTTCACGGGCAATCAGATCAAGCACGCCATCGGTCGCCCACAGATCCACATGGCTGGCGGCGACCGGGATCAGGACAAGATTGGCCTCGCGCAGGGCCGGGCGCAGGTCTGCATCAATTTTCGGAGGGGTGTCTATGATCACGATGTCATTGATCTTTCGCAGCTTTTCACATTCATACCCCACGCCCCAGGCCGATGCAGTGGACAGGTCCATCCCAGGATCGCCCAGACGGTCACGCCGCGCCAAAAACCAGCGGCCAAGACTGCCTTGCGGGTCGGTGTCCAGAAGTGCCACCTTCAGACCTTGCCGCGACAGTTCGACCGCAAGATTGACGGCAAGCGTGGTTTTGCCGGACCCGCCCTTTTGCTGTGCGATCGTGATAACCTTGCCCATGACGCCCCCATTGCTGCGGCGCAGCATAGGGCGATTCGGTCGTCGCGAACAGGCACAAGATGTGGGGTCAGCTTGGCAAGACCGTCCACAGGGCGTTGCAGCATTTAGGGTGGAGGCACGCCAGATGCCCGTCTGGTCCGGGGCGCATCACGGACAGCGCAACCGACCCCGCATCTCACCACTGTCGCCTTGCAGACTGCTATCGATCAGGGTGCAGCCCGTGACTTCGGGGATCAGGGTGATCATGGTGGCACGGATGCCCTGATGCTCGCCGCGCCGGGCCCGACCAAGGCGGATCACCTCGACCGCGTCGCCTTTCTGGAACACCGTATAGCTGCGCCCGTCGCGGATGACATCGGTGCGTTTGGCCCCAAAGAACTGCGGCGCGGGTTGGGCCCCGCAGGCAGAGAGGAACAGTATAAGGACAAGTGTGCGCATAACATCTGTCTGGCACGAAATTACTTAACAATCGGTAAATATTACAGAATGGCCCCAAAGAGGGAACCAATCCCGCCCCCGCGCGTTGACTGGCGATCCAACCGAGAGGACTCCCCGATGAAATCCCGCCTGACCCTCGTCTCCCTGCTTGCCGCCCTGACGCTTTCTGCCTGCGGCACCGTTGCCGGGGCGGGCCGCGATCTGCAAGTCGCTGGTGCAACAATCACCAACGAGGCGCGCTCTGCCTCGCGTTAAGGGTATCGCAATTCACTTGCAGGAATGGCGGGGCGTTTGCCCCGCCTTTTTTTGCGCGATGGCGATGTAAGCCGGGTGACCGACGCTCAAGCGAAACCCTGATGACACCCACTGTTTTCACCCAAGCCAAAATGCGCAGGTCAGACCACACTGATCGGCCGGACGGCACCACAAGACAAAGCCATCCCGGATCACTTTCCGTGACTGGAGATCGTTGCTCTAGCTGTCCATCTTCAACGCCGAGATGAACGCCTCTTGCGGGATCTCAACCTTGCCGAACTGGCGCATCCGTTTTTTCCCGGCCTTTTGCTTGTCCAGCAGTTTGCGCTTTCGCGTCGCGTCGCCGCCATAACACTTGGCTGTCACGTCCTTGCGCATCGCCGACAGGGTTTCGCGCGCGATCACCCGCGCGCCGATTGCTGCCTGGATCGGGATCTTGAACATGTGGCGCGGGATCAGTTCCTTGAGCTTTTCCACCATCGCGCGGCCCCGCGCCTCGGCCCGGTCACGGTGGACCATCATCGAGAGGGCATCCACCGGTTCTTCGTTCACAAGGATCGACATCTTGACCAGAAAATCCTCGCGGTATTCGCTGATCACATAGTCAAAGCTGGCATAGCCTTTGGTCACCGATTTCAACCGGTCGTAAAAGTCGAACACCACCTCGGCCAGCGGCAGGTCATAGACCACCATGGCACGGGAGCCGGCATAGGACAGGTCAAGCTGAATACCGCGACGGTCCTGGCACAGTTTCAGCACGTCGCCCAGATATTCATCCGGCACCATGATGGTGGCCTTGATGCGCGGCTCGGTGATGTGGTCGATATAGGTCAGGTCGGGCATGTCGGCGGGGTTGTGCAAATCGCGCACCTCGCCGTCCTTCATGTGCAGCTTGAACACAACGCTTGGCGCTGTGGTGATCAGGTCAAGGTCATATTCCCGCTCCAACCGGTCACGGATCACCTCAAGGTGCAACAGCCCAAGGAAACCGCAACGGAAGCCGAACCCAAGAGCGGCAGAGGTTTCCATTTCGGAACTGAAGGACGCGTCGTTGAGTTGCAGCTTTTCGATGGCATCGCGCAGGTCTTCAAAATCGGCCGCATCTACCGGGAAAAGTCCGCAGAACACCACCGGCTGCGCGGGTTTGAAACCCGGCAGCGGGGTTTCGCAGCCCTTTTTCTCAGACGTGATGGTGTCGCCGACGCGAGTGTCCCGCACCTGTTTGATTGACCCGGTCCAGATGCCGATCTCACCCGGCCCCAGCTCGTCTATGTCCACCATCTGCGGCTTCAGCACCGCCAACTTGTCCACGCCATACACTGCGTTGGTCTGCATCATCTTGATGCGGTCGCCCTTGCGGATCACGCCGTCGATGACGCGGATCATGACGACCACCCCAAGGTAGCTGTCATACCAGCTGTCCACCAGCATCGCCTTCAGCGGTGCATTTCTGTCGCCCTTGGGTGCAGGCAGGCGGGTGACAATCGCTTCCAGCACATCGGGGATGCCGAGACCGGATTTGGCCGAAATGTTGATCGCATCCGACGCATCAAGCCCGATCACATCCTCGATCTGTTGCTTCACCCGTTCCGGCTCAGCCGCAGGCAGGTCGATCTTGTTCAGGACCGGCACGATTTCATGCCCCGCATCCAGCGCCTGATAAACGTTGGCAAGGGTCTGCGCCTCAACGCCCTGGCTGGCATCCACGACCAGAAGCGAGCCTTCGACGGCGCGCATGGACCGGCTGACCTCATAGGCGAAATCGACATGGCCGGGGGTGTCGATCAGGTTCAGGATATAGGTTTTGCCATCCTTGGCGGGATACTCGATCCGCACCGTGTTGGCCTTGATCGTGATGCCACGTTCCCGTTCGATATCCATGCTGTCCAGCATCTGCGCCTTCATATCACGCGCAGCGACCGTACCGGTCATCTGAATGAGCCGGTCGGCGAGGGTGGATTTTCCGTGGTCGATGTGGGCCACGATCGAGAAATTGCGGATGAGATCAAGCTGGGTCATGCGGGGCATATAGCAGAGACTATCGGCGCGCGGAAGATAGACCGCAGGGCGCAACACAGCCTCAAAAAAGAACCGGTTGACGCAAGGTCAATACAGTTTTAGGTTGTAACGCTCACACCCAAACAATCATTGCGACAGTGGGCGGAAATAGACATTATTGTTCAACCAGGAGAAACAGAATGCTTTCCTACCTCAAGATTGGTGCGACCGTCACCGCACTTGCCCTCGCAGGATCGGCACAGGCGGCCGTCATCGACTTCACCACTGCCACCAATGACGGCACCACCCTGGTTGCCACGGGCGCCACAGCGACCGCAGGGGCTGGCACCACCCTTGCAGTCGGCGACTTTGTGGCAAACGCGCTCTGCCCGCTTGGCGGCTTTGGCTGCAATGGCATCATGACACTGACGTTCGATGCGGATGTCAGCAACGTGACCTTCGACTACGGCTTCGGCAATCCAGGCGACAGTGCGTCATTGTCCATTTTTGATGGTCTGGGCGCGCTGATCAGCAGCGTTTTGCTGACGTCAACCTCGGGCGTGGCATTTGCCGACCTGTCCTACCTTGGCGCGCTGCGGTCAATCCTGTTCGACAATTCTGCGTCAACCGGGGCCGGTTATGCCTATGGCAACGTCACCTATACCCCGGCTGCCGTTCCGCTGCCTGCGTCGTTGCCGCTTCTGCTGGCGGCCTTGGGCGGCGCGGCCCTGATCCGTCGTCGCAAGACTGCCTGATCGTACCGACACAAATGCGATGGTCCGCAGTCGCACAGGCGGCTGCGGATCGTCCTTCGACTGGCGCCAACGCATTCATCGGGCTTCCGGCAATCGCTGCACGCCATTGCATTGATTCTTGCTGGCCCGCTACCTCGCCAGGCAGATTGCCCAGACTTCGATAGTGGCCAAGTCCGCAGACACACCAACCCACTGCTTGATCTGGTGGGCCATGGGTAAACCATACACCACAGCTGGCGCACTTGCGCGATCTGCCGCCTAGCCGCGCTGCGGCATTGAAAATCTTGCGCCGAATCGTCATGATATCTGACAGGAAACGACCAGTGGCGGAGGGTTACCCCGTCCCCGGCAAAGAGGCAGAAGATAATGAAACCTGTTGTTTTTGCGGCATGCGTCGCAACACTTCTTTCCCTGTCGACATCACTTGCCGTCGCGGGCCCGATTGAGCGGGCCTGTCTGGCGTCGGACCGGCGGGTTGCGGATCGGTCTGTTTGCTCGTGCATCCAACAAGTCGCAGACATGACCCTGCGCGGCACGGATCAGCGCAAGGCTGCCAGCTTTTTCAAGGATCCTGAGCGGGCACAAAAGGTTCGGATGTCAAAGTCCGACGCGGACAATGACTTTTGGACACGATACAAATCCTTCGGCGAACAGGCCGAGGCGTATTGCGCTCGATAACCGTGCCCGCCAATGACGCTACAAATTAAAAAAACCCCGCCGCGCAGATGCGGGCGGGGTTGGTAGCTGCGCAGCGCAAGATCAGGCGCTGGCTTGTGCCTTGGCGATGTCTTTCTTGATCTTCAGCGCTGCGCCGGACAATTCGTCGTCCTTTGCTTTGGCAAGGAACGCATCCAAACCGCCGCGATGATCAACCGTGCGCAGGGCGGCAGCGGAAATCCGCAGCTTGAACGACTGTCCAAGCACGTCAGACATCAGCGTGACTTCGTTCAGGTTTGGCAGGAAGCGACGCCGCGACTTGTTGTTGGCGTGGCTGATGGTGTTACCGGTCATCGGGCCCTTGCCCGAAAGTTCGCAGACGCGCGACATCGTCGTTATCCTTCAAGTCAACGCCAGCAGGGCGTAATGTGCAAAACCAACAAGGCCCGCGCAGGCGCGACCTCGAATTCGATGGCTGCGTTTACGCGTGATTGCATGCCCCGTCAAGCGATTCATCCGACCGGGCGCCAGAAACGGACACAACCGGAAGAGACTGACCTGCCTTGACCGGTGTAGCCCGACAGATGGGGACAACAGGGCCTTGCAACCTTGCGACACCGTCAGGTTCCGCGGGGCTTGGCGCGCACAGTAGGGTCGGCGGTGGTCGGGTCTTCGGGCCAGGGGTGGCGGGGATACTGGCCGCGCATGTCCTTGCGCACATCACTGTAGCTGTTGGCCCAGAAGCCCGGAAGATCAAGCGTGACCTGCACGGGGCGTTGGGCGGGTGACAGAAGGGTGATCCGCAGAGGCAGGCGATGCGCGCCGACGGTGGGGTGCCGGGTCAGACCGAACAGTTCTTGCAATCGAACCTCGATGGCTGGGTAGTCTCCATCGTAGTCTATGGGCGCCTTGCGCCCCAGCGGGGTTTCGAATGTCGCCGGTGCGGCGCGGTCCACCTCTTGCATGCGGTCCCATCCGATCAGGGCTTTAAGCGGGTCGGACAGATCAAGTGCGCGCAGGTCCGCTTCGGTTCTGACCGATGACAGATGCGGCAAAAGCCATTCCTCAGCGCTGGCAAGAAGGGATTCGTCCGTCACCTCGGGCCAATCCTCGGCACGGGTCAGGCGGATACGCGCACGCAAACGCCGCGCGGCCGGCGTCCATGGCAGGCCGATCTGGCGCAGCCCATCAAGGGCTGCGCGCGCCAGTGCTTCGGGTGGCGCATCAGGCCACGGACGTTCGGCCAGGATCAATGCACCAAAACATTCCTGCTTGCGCGCCAGCACCCTTCCATCGCGCCGCGACCATTCGCACAGCTCTGTCCATGCGATCTGATCGGCGAAGAGCATGCGCAACTCGGTCTCGAACAGAACCGCAGCTTGTCGGATTTGGGCTTCGCGCGGGTCACCATCCAGATCGGTCGCGACCAGAAGGCGCGCCGAGGCCAGCGGCTGGCCAAGTGCCATGGCCGCGCCCTTGCCCCCCGACAGCACCCATCGGGGCGCATCTCCCTTACGCCGCAGACCGATACGGTCCGGATAGGCAAGGGCCGCCATCTGCGCGGGCGTCAGGTCGGGGCGCTGCGCTGTCGGTATCATGCGCGCAAGGCGCCGCGCTTCTTCGCGGATACGATCAATGGTGGGCCGGTGCGCCTCGGGCGGGGGGCGGTCGATGGCTTTAATGCGTGCCAAAAGATCGGTGCCTGCCCCACGCAGCGGATCGCGATCGGCCAGAAGCGCAGCAAGCGGTGCCGCCCGTGGCCCTGCGACCACCAGCATATGTGCAAGCCGGGGGTGAAGTGGCAAGGCGGCCAGCGCGCGACCATGCGACGTGATGCGCCCGTTCACATCAAGCGCACCAAGGCCATGAAGCAAGGCCCGCGCCTCGGCCAGAACACCGGGATGTGGCGGGGTGAGAAACGGCAGATCCGCCTCTCCCCATAGCGCCAGCTCCAAGGCGAGGGGCGTCAGATCGGCGGCCTCGATTTCCGCTGGCGGAAAGGCAGACAAGCCCCCCTCCTCGCCTTTGGTCCAAAGCCGATAACAGACGCCGGGTGCCACGCGCCCCGCCCTGCCCCGGCGTTGTTCGGCCTCGGCCTTTGTCACCCGTTCCGTCACCAGCCGCGACATGCCAGAGGCCGGATCAAACCGGGCGCGGCGGGCGCGGCCCCCATCCACAACCACACGCACACCGGGAATGGTCAGTGAGGTTTCGGCGATCGACGTGGCCAGCACAAGCTTTCGTCCCGGCACCGGACCAAGGGCAGCCTGTTGCGCGCCAAAATCCATCGCGCCAAACAACGGACGGATGGTCAGGCCGGGGGTATTTTGCAGCGCAGCCTCAACCCTGCGGATTTCGCCCTCGCCCGGCAGGAAGGCCAGTATGTCGCCTTCGGGCACGTCGTCCAGCGCCTGCCGGATCAGACCGGCCATTGCGGCCTCGAACCTCAGTGACGCATCTGGCGGGCGGGGCAGCCAGCGGGTGTCCACCGGATAGGCGCGCCCCGCAGAAGTGATCAAGGGCGCATCACCCATCAAAGCGGCCACGGGGGCTGCGTCCAGCGTGGCGGACATCACCAGCAGCTGAAGGTCCGGCCGCAGGGCTCCCCTGATCTCCAGCGCAAGGGCCAAGCCAAGATCAGCTTGAAGCGAGCGTTCGTGGAATTCGTCGAAAATGATCAGACCAACACCGGGCAGGTCTGCGTCCGACTGGATCATGCGGGTCAGGATGCCTTCGGTGACCACCTCGATCCTGGTCTGCCCGCTGACCTTCGCCTCGCCGCGGATGCGGTAGCCGACGGTATGGCCCAAGGGCTCGCCCAAGGTGTCAGCCATGCGCGCCGCCGCTGCGCGCGTGGCAAGGCGACGCGGTTCCAGCATCAGGATGCGGCCGGTGATCTGGGGCAAAAGCGTCAGCGGAACCCGAGTGGTTTTCCCGGCACCCGGTGGCGCCTGCAGCACCGCAAGCCCACGCGTGGCCATTGCGGCCTTCAGGTCGGGGATCACATCATCAATGGGAAGCGCGTCTGCCATGGCGCGGATTAGGACGGCGCGCTGATCATATCAAGCCGGATCAGTCGTCGCGCGTAAGCCGGGCAGGCCCGAAAAGACTGTCCATGGAAACTTCGATGGCCCGCACTGTGCCGTCGCCGACCGCTGTGTAGGTCACGACAAAGGGGAACTCTGCCCGTTTGGCGATCTCGTCGGGCGGGTAGCCTTCGACGCGCTGGTACAGACCCTGACAGGTCAGACTGTCCCCATCGGTTTTCGGCGCTGACAGCGAGAGGCGGCTGATGCGATGGCCGTCGAACATTTCCACAGTCAAGCGGCAGGCACGGGCCGGGGTGGTGTCGCGCAAGATCGCATACAGCCCGGTCAAGGGATCGACCGCGCCTTTGTGCTGTGCGGGATCCACCGGCGGGGCATCCGGGCTGGGGGCATCGGCCCGCAGGACGGTTGCAATGCCATTCTTGAACGACAGGTCCGCCCCGCGCCCTTCGCGCGAACCTTCGGTGCGCGAGGTATAGCTTGCAGGAACCAGACGGCCGGCCTGCTCGGTGCCGCGCACGCGGCTGGTCAGGCTGAACGACCGGAACAGCCCCGCCAGACCGGCCGACGCGGTATTGGCCGACACAGCATAGGTGCCACTGCCGTGGTTGGCGCCAAGGGTCATCTTGCCCGCGGTCAGACCGCTGATCGAAAGGGTATACCGCGCTGTCTGCGACTCTTGCGCGACAGTCGGCATTGCACAGGTAAACAATAGCAGTCCAACAAGAGCAAAACGAGGCAACATTTGATATTCCCTGGGTTTGGCCGGACCGACGGCTCGGACTGGCATCCCGCATAGGTATAGGGCATGTAAGGCTAAAGGAATGATTGGATCGTCCCGTCTGGGCGATAAAGCGCCAACAGGCCCAGCGGATCAAGCAGTTGTGACGGATGGACGACCCAATGGATATGACAGAACTGGCCAGTGCCGTAATCGCCGGTGACCGCAGGGCTTTGGCACGCGCGATCACGCGGGTCGAAAGTGCGCGCCCAGATCACCGGGCCGACGCAATTGCGTTGGTTGCAATGGCGCGCGCTGCGGGTCGGCAAGCCCTGCGCATCGGGTTGTCGGGGACGCCCGGTGTCGGCAAGTCCACCTTCATCGAAACTTTCGGCATGATGCTGGTGGCGGCGGGCTTTCGGGTTGCGGTGCTTGCGGTGGACCCGTCCTCGGCCCGGTCTGGGGGGTCGATCCTTGGCGACAAGACCCGGATGGAGCGGCTGAGCCGCGAACCGGCGGCGTTTATTCGCCCTTCCCCCAGTCAGGCCCAGATGGGCGGCGTCGCCCGCCGCACGCGCGAGGCGGTCGCCCTGTGCGAGGCTGCCGGATTTGATGTCGTTCTGGTGGAAACCGTGGGGGTGGGTCAGTCCGAAACCGTGGTGTCCGAAATCTGCGATCTGTTCATTCTGCTTCTGGCACCTGCAGGGGGCGATGAATTGCAGGGTGTAAAGCGTGGAATCATGGAGATGGCCGACATGATTCTTGTCAACAAGGCGGATGGCGATCTGAAACCCGCCGCGATGCGGACCATGGCCGATTATGCCGGGGCGTTGCGCCTTTTGCGCCGCCGTCCGCAAGACCCCGAAGGCTTTCCCAAGGCCGTCTGCGTGTCGGCGGTCGAGCAGACGGGTCTGGCCGCCGCTTGGGACGATATTCAGGCCCTTGCGGCCTGGCGTCGGGCGCAAGGCCATTGGGACAGCCAGCGTGCGCATCAGGCCCGGCACTGGTTTGGTGAAGAGGTGCGGCAAGGTCTGCTGTCGGTGCTGGACCGTGAACCGGCCAAAGGGTCAATGGCGGCACTTGGCGCGCGGGTCGAGGCCGCGGAATTGTCGCCCGAGGCGGCCGCAGCAGAGATGCTCGCCCTGCTGGGACGACATTGACAGTACCAAACGCCATGCATTTTCGCCTTACCTTGGGGCAGCGCCTTGCAGGACGTGTTGAATTTTACGTCCTTTTTATGAAGTTTTAACTTAATTTATTCACTTTTGACCACGGAGCCATGCGCCTGTCGCATACCGGCTTTGGCCTTTCGGCCTATTGTGCACATGCAGCATTTGCCCCATCTTGCTATCAACGGAAAAGGCGGATGGGCCGCCTGATCCAGTCCGAAAGAGATGAGGAATTGAAAATGGCTTATGCAAACTCCCAATCCGCTGCTCGCGCTGACGCTGGCACTTCCGTCAAGGGATGGGTTGGTGACGTTCTGGCCAAGTGGAATACCGCCCGCGAACGTCGCGCGGTCTATCTGCAAACCCTGAACGAATTGTCGGCGATGTCTGACCGTGATCTGGCCGACATCAACGTGGCGCGTGTGTCGATCGAAGACATCGCGCGTCAGGCCGCTTACGGCAACTGATCCGGTTTTCCCTGAGGGCGCCTTCCTCCTCCCTGCGCCCGAAGGTTTTGCGGCGAACCGGTCCTCCCCCGGTTCGCCGTTTTTTTTGGCCCTGTCGTAATCTGTGAAGCGAAGGGGCTTTTCCTGCTGCGCCACGCGGTTTACGCAGTGACGCTGGACAGGGAGCGACCCCATGGAATTGGCAGAGGCGCGGCGCGGTCGTTGGGCAGTGGCAGTGATGTTTGCAGCCAATGGCTTTGTGATGGGGGCTTGGGCACCGCAGATCCCGCTTTTGTTGCCGCGACATCAGATCACCGAATTCACGCTGGGGCTGCTGATCCTTGTGCTGGGGCTGGGGGCTGTGGGGGCGATGCTGTTCGCGGGCCGGTTGATCGCGCAATATGGATCGGTTGCGGTGCTGCGAAGCTTTGCGCTATCGGCTTCGGCCGCGCTGCCGTTGGTGGTTTTTGCGCCGTCGATGGCGGTGCTGGTGCCCGCGATGGCGGTGCTGGGTGCCCTGATCGGCTGCATGGATGTGGCGATGAACGCAAATGCCGTTGAAGTGGAACGTCGCCTCGGGCGCGCAATCATGTCGTCAAGCCATGGGTTCTGGAGCCTTGGCGGCTTCGTCGGCGGGTCGGCCGGGGCTTGGGTCATTGCGCATTGGGGGGCCGACGTGCAAGCCGGGCTTGTGGCTGTGGTGTCAGCCCTGATGGTTCTGGCGGTAATGCCATTCTTGCGCGGCGAAGCGCCTGCCCCGATTTCCGTGAGCGGCAAGCGGGAAAAGGCTGTGCTGCTTCCGCGTGAAGCCGGATTGTGGCTGCTGGGGGCGATGGCGTTGTTTTCCATGGTCCCCGAAGGTGCCGTGCTGGATTGGGCCGCGCTCTATCTGCAAAAAGAAATGGGCTCAGACGTGTTCCGGTCAGGTCTTGGCTTTGCGCTGTTCGCCGGGGCCATGGCGATCATGCGCTTTGCCGGTGACAGCGTGCGCAACCGCTTTGGAGCTGTGAAAACCCTGCGGGCATCAGGACTTTTGGCCGCAACGGGCATGATGCTGGCCGCAATAGCCCCCAGTGACGGCCTTGCGATCGCAGCATTTTTCGTCACCGGCCTTGGGGTCGCAAATATGGTCCCGATCATGTTTTCTGCCGCCGGAAATTATCCGGGGCTCGCCTCTGGTACCGCGATCTCGGCGGTAACGATGGTGGGCTACGCGGGGATATTGGTGGCCCCCGCCAGCATCGGCTTCGTGGCCGAGGCTGTGGGCTTTCGCGTGACCTATGCGGTGCTGTCACTGCTGTTGATCGTGGTTGTCCTGCTGGCGGGTCGCACCGCAGGTGCGGATGAGATGCGTGCGGTGCAACCCATCGCAGCCTGACCCCCTACGCCCCCATGTAGTCGCCTTTGCCCAAGGCGACCCCGTTGTGACGCAGGATGTTGTAGGCGGTTGTCAGATGAAAATGGAATTGCGGCAGGGAATAGAGGTTCAGGAAATTTTCTCCCGTCAGGGTCACGTCCTGCCCACGCATCTTCAAGGTGATGTCTCGGGTTTCGGCGTTGGCATAACGGTCAGGATCAAACCCCGCCATGTAGCCACGCGCCGCCTCTACCCTGGCCCGCAATTCGGCAAAACTGGTTTCGGTATCGGGAAAGCTTTTCGGCTCTTCTCCTGCCAGACGCGCGGCAGCGCGGGCGGCAAAATCGCAGGTCAGTTGGACCTGTTTCACAAACGGAAACATATCGGGGAATAGGCGGAAAGTCAGCATCGCCTCGGGCTTTATGTTTTTTGCCTCGCAATGCGCCTCGGCTTTTTGCAGGATATGCGCAAGATTGGCCAGAAAGCGGTCGTAAACCGCGACAGAACGGTGGTGCATGGGGCGTTTCCTTTTCCCGGGTGCGTTATTGATCTGCCGCAGATCGCGATCCGTCAAGGGCAGTCGAAGGGCCGCAGGATCAGGACATGTGCGCGAAAATGATAGATGATCTTGCTGGCCGAGGCGGTTTGCCGCCTGACTTGGTGACGTTGCTGGACGCCTGGCCCCGCAGCAAATGGTCGGATGTGCCGGGGTTCGAGGGTCTGGCGGCGTTCTGGCTGGACCGCCACCTTGGCTTTCGGCAATTGCTGGGCACCATCCGGCAGGATGCGGAACAAACGGGAGACGGGAACATGGACCCGTTGCGCTGGAAACACCGCCTCGTGCGCGCGGGCGAACCCTTGGTGGACGGGCTGATCGGACACCATCAGATCGAGGATCAAAGCTATTTCCCCGCCATGCTGACGCTGGAGCCGCGTCTGGCACGGGGGTTCGATATTCTGGATCGCGACCACCACGCACTGGACGCCCTGCTGCAAGACTTTGTTGCGTCTGCCAATCTGGCCCTGACATCCGAAGACCCGCGCGCCGCGGCCTTGGTGTTTCGCCAAGGGCTGAGCGGGTTCGAACGACAATTGGTACGGCATCTGGAAGATGAAGAGGATCTGATCATCCCCGTCATCCTGAAGCACCAGATGGGATAGAATGTCCCGTTTGTCCAACGGGCGGAAACAAACCCTGTGCCATTGGCCACACGCAGAGCGCTTTTACTTGCCCAGACACCAGCGCATGATCGCCTTTTGGGCATGCAGACGGTTTTCCGCTTCGTCGAAGATCACCGAATGGGGTCCGTCCATCACGGCGCTGGTCGCCTCGTCGTTGCGATGCGCTGGCAGGCAATGCATGAACAGGCTGTCAGGCTTTGCACGCGCCATGAGCGCCTCGTTCACCTGATAGCCGCGCAACTGGTTGTGCCGGCGTTCCTTGGCGGATTCGGGATCATGCATGCTGACCCAGGTATCCGTGACAACCAGATCTGCCCCGATCACAGCGGCGTTGGGATCGCGCTCGATGCGCACATCGGAACCCTTGTTCCGGGCGAACTGGACGAACTTTTCCTCGGGGTCCAGCGTTTCTGGGCCAGTAAAGGTGAAGTCAAATCCGAATTGCCCGGCCGCATGCAGAAAGCTTGCGCAGACATTGTTGCCATCGCCGGCCCAGACCACCTTTTTACCGGCGATCGGACCCCGGTGTTCTTCGTAGGTCATGACGTCGGCCATGATCTGGCAAGGGTGGGTGCGGTTGGTCAGGCCATTGATCACTGGCACGGTGGCGTGTTCGGCCATTTCCAGCAGGGTTGCCTCTTCAAAGGTGCGGATCATGATCAGATCGACATAGCGCGACAGGACGCGGGCGGTGTCGGCAATGGTTTCGCCATGGCCAAGCTGCATTTCCTTGCCCGACAGCACCATGGTCTGTCCGCCCATCTGCCGAACGCCCACATCAAACGACACGCGGGTTCGGGTCGATGGCTTTTCGAAGATCAGCGCAACCATATGACCGGCCAGCGGAAGATCGTCATCCTGCGCGCCCTTGGGGCGGCCGTTGCGTGCGATTTTCATCGCATGGGCTGAATCGATCATGGCTCTCAGATCGGTGGCATCGGTTTTGTGGATATCAAGAAAGTGGGTCATCGTGTTGTTTCATCATCTGGCCGGGTCGCGGCGGCTTTGCCCGCTGCAGCCCCGGGATATTTGGGGAAAGAGATGGCGGCAGAGGGTCACAGACCGGATTCGAGATCGGTTGCGACAGCGTCGAGACGGGCAAGCGCCTCGGAGATGTCGGCTTCGGGAATGTTCAGCGCCGGAAGCAATCGCAGAACGTTGTCCGCTGCGGCCACGGTCAGGATGTGGCGATGATAGCCGGTCTTCACCACGTCGGTGTTGGGGACCACGCATTTCAGCCCAAGGATCAAGCCCTGACCGCGCACGGCCTCGAACACCCTGAGGTGGTTGGCGACAAGACCTTCCAGGCCCTGACGGAACTGAGCGGCCTTTTGGTTCACGGCGTCCAGAAAATCCGGATCAGACACGATTTCGGTGACTTTGGCGCCAACCTTGCAGCCAAGCGGGTTCCCGCCGTAGGTGGAGCCATGTGTCCCCACAACCATTCCGGAAGCCGCATTTTCGGTTGCCAGCACCGCGCCAAGCGGGAAGCCCCCGCCAATACCTTTGGCGACCATCATGATATCAGGCGACACCCCGGCCCATTCATGGGCAAACAACTTGCCGGTGCGGCCCATGCCGCATTGCACCTCGTCAAAGATCAGAAGCGTGCCGGTTGACGAGCACAGGTCACGCAGGCCCTTGAGGCACTGATCGGGCACCACGCGGATGCCGCCCTCGCCTTGAATCGGCTCGATCATCACCGCACAGGTCTGATCAGTGATTGCCGCACGGATGGCATCATGGTCGGCCCATTTCAGATGGGTAAATCCGGGCATCAAGGGGCCAAAGCCCTTGACCATCTTTTCCGACCCGGCCGCCGCGATGGCCCCGGTGGAGCGCCCATGGAACGCGCCCTCGAAGGTGATGATCTGCGTCCGTTCGGGCTGCGCCCGTTCATAGTGATACTTGCGGGCCATCTTGATGGCCAGCTCGGCCGTTTCAGTGCCCGAATTGGTGAAGAACACGGTATCGGCAAAGGTCTTGTCCACCAACATCTCGGCCAGTCGTTCCTGTTCGGGGATGCGATAGACATTCGACACATGCCACAGCTTTTGGGCCTGCTCGGTCAGGGCCTGCACCAGCGCCGGATGCGCATGGCCCAAGGCGTTGACCGCAATCCCCGAGCCAAGATCCAGATATCGGGTGCCATCCTCGGCAGTAAGCCAGCTTCCGTTGCCAGAGACAAAGGCAATAGGGGCACGGTTATAAGTCGGGAGGATGGCGGAAATCATGGCAAAAGCCTTTCGGATCTGGCGGGGCCGGAACGGTGCGATCACATGCGGGAAAAAACCGGACATGGAAGGCTTAGCCGTAACGGGTGGCCGTGGGGGGTGTCAATCTGGGGATGGCCCATCGCGCCGGGCCGTGCGGAACCAGTCGCTCAAAAGCGTCGGGGACGTCGGATCAGGGCGTGCCGGATGGTCATGGTCGCGAAATAGTGGATACGGCCGCTGGTGTAAACGGAAAAGTCGCAGGCGGATTGGATGGCTGCGTCTTGATCTTCGGATGCGGCGCTTGTATCCCACACCGTCGCGGTTACAATGCGCGGTGAACAACGGCGGGCAGCCGAAACAGCGGAGATCACCATGTCATGGACGGATGAGCGGGTCGAAACGCTCAAGAAGATGTGGGGCGAAGGCCAGTCGGCCAGTCAGATTGCCAAGGAACTGGGCGGTGTGACCCGCAATGCCGTGATCGGCAAGGTTCATCGTCTGGGCCTGTCAAACCGCGTGGGCGGCGGCAAGGACGACGCCGAGGATGAGGCACCCTTTGTGGCGACCAAGCCAGAGCCTGCGGCCAAGCCCGCGCCGGAACCGCGCCCGGAACCAGTCGCCGCTGCCCCGCGCTCTGCGGTGGAACGCCCGGCTGCCGCAGCGCCGGCCGCCCCGTCGAACGTAACGCCGCTGCCGATCCGCAAGGCGATCATTCCTGCAGGGCAACCCCTGCCACCGCAGCCGTCGGCCAATGAAATCAGCCCCGAGGCTCTTGCATCGGTGCGCGAAGTGGAAAAGCGGGCCAAGCGTCTGACCTTGATGGAACTGACCGAGCGGACCTGCAAATGGCCGGTGGGCGACCCGGCAACCGATGACTTCTGGTTCTGCGGTCTGCCCAGTCTGCCGGGAAAACCCTATTGCGAGGCCCATGTTGGCGTGGCCTTCCAGCCGATGAGCGCGCGCCGCGACCGGCGTCGCTAACTCTGGCCGTAAGGCAACCTGAAGTCAGGCAGGGCGTGCTTCGCGCCCGGCAGGGCACCCAGATGTGAAGAGCCGCTCTCTTTCAGCGCAAATGCGTCAGTTTCCGCCTAGTAGCCGATCCATCAAACGCGACGTTTCAGCATCCAGCGCCTCTTGCGCGCGGCGGCGAGCCGCGTCTTCCAGACTTTCGCCATCTTGCCGGACGACACCAAGTTCCTGTTCCGCCTTTTGCAGCAATTGCGCTTTGGCCCTCGCCTCAGCGGCGGCGGCTTCGGCTTTTGCACGGGCTTCCAACGCTTTGGCCTCTTGCTCGAACCGTTCGCGCGCAAGACTTTCCAGATCGAGCCGGAACTTCGGATTGGCCCATGTGCCGGAAATCAGCAAGGGCACCATGATGCCCCCGGTGCCATCCACGGCCGCAAGCGCTGTGGGACGCAGCCGGTAGTCAAGCGTTCGTGAGCCAAGCCCCACGCTGCCGGTGCCGGTTGCAGTGACATATGGTGCCTTAAAGACAAGATCGTTGTTCGTCAGCACCCCTTTATCGATCAGAAAACTGGCACCGACCGCGTCAAAGACGGTTTTCTGTCCTTCGCCCACATAGCCCGCATCGAGTGTGCGCAGCATTCCCGCAACATCCAGCCCGCGCAATTCGCCCTTGCCAAGGCTGACAGTCCCCGACCCGGACAGACCGCGCATGATCGCATCGACTGAATTGCCGACTCCCAGAAACTTCAGCCGCAAATCTCCCATCCCGATCAACCGGTCATAGCCGCCAAGATCCATCAGCAAGGGCTGGATCGCCAGATTTGCAAGCACGAGATCACCGCCCACAGACAGGCCACCGCGTCCGTTCACCACGAACTGTCCGGTGATATTGCCTTGATAGGCGGCCACCTGACGCAGATCGAACACTGCCCTGGCCCGGTCAATCGTCGTGACAATGCGGGTGGGACCGAACTTCGCCAGCCCCAGATCGACGCTGTCAGCCGAAATCGCAACGGCCGCATCGAGGGCGCCAAGGGCCGACACATCAATTGGCGCGACGGGCCAACCTTCGGCTTTGGCTCCGCCCCGGACACCTCCGCCGATCTCACCGCCGAGCATCGCCGCCAGCGACAGGGCACCAGCAGTGACTTGCGCCGATAATTTGGGGCGCGGACCTGCGGTCGTCAGGTCCGCTTCGAACGACAGGTGGTTGTCATCAAGCGTAATGGCGCCGCCGCGCAGGTGCACCGACAGCTTTTCGGTGACTGTCAGACGTCCCGATGCCGCGACAGACCGTGCACCCAGCCCTTGCGGCACATCGGGCTTCGCATGGCCCACCAAACGACTTAAGGCGGTCACATCGGCAAGGTTTGCCACAACGTCGCCTTCGGCAGCCATCGGCTTCCAACCGGCACGCCCGGCAAAGCGCAGTTCAGCAGTGCCCACCTGAGCGGACAGATCAAGCCCGACAACCTTGCCTTCCATGAAAGGAGCGAATTCAGCAATTTTAAGCGCCCCTTCAACCGGCTGGCCGTTCACTGCAGCTTCAAAAGTGAAATTTGCAGGCCCAAGAAAGGATGGGATCCGCGCCATCCCGTTCAACGATGTCACGCTGATGCGATTGCCGGCTTTGTGATCCACAAAGGTGAAGCGGCCATCCGTCACCTCGGCCAGATCAAGGGTAAAGGGCGTGCCCTCGCCCGCCATTCCGGGCGCTGCGTTGCCACCATTGCTGCCGCCAAACACCCAGTTTTCCCGGCCGTCTTTGGCACGCTCCAACACAAGACGCGGGGCTTGAGCCCGAATGCCGGTGATCTTGACCACGCCCGACATCAAGGCTGCCATGTCCAGCGTGATCGTCAATCCGTCAGCCTGCAACATGGGGCCTTCAGCGGACCAATCTGCATTCGACACCGACACTGGTCCGGTCTGCACGCCCAGCGTGGGAAAGAAACTTGGCCGGACCGAGCCTGAAATCGTCAATGTCCGTCCGGTGATTTCGGCAAAGCGACCCGCTGCAAGACCTGCAATCCGCTCGGCCGGGATCAGGAAAATCGCTGCGATGACCAAAAACACCAGCAGCGACAAGGCGAGAACAGAGCGGATCAACCAACGCATGACGACTGCTTTCCTCTGCGGTTTTCCATGAGCTTATCCATGCAGACGCGCAGCCCGCAACAGTCCAGCGATGGCCCGCCGATGGCCGGTGCGCCATAGGCGGCACATCGCCGATCCAGTCAGTTCACGGTCACAGGGCGCGACTGCATCCGCGCAACGGTTTCTCTCTCGGCGCGTTTGCAAAGATTGGGCGGCAAACCCTTGTCCAGAAGGGACATATCCTGCCAGACCATTTCCCCCATGCGCTTGAATGCAACATCCAACGCGCCCGCCCTGTGCGCGGACAACAGCAGGCCGGGCAATTTCCGAACCGGATGGTCCACAGGCATGGGTTCTTGCGGAAACACATCGGTGGCAGCCCGGATATGCCCCGACGCCACCGCCGCCATCAGGGCAGAAAAATCCACCACATCCGCGCGGCTGAGCAAAATGAACGCCGCCCCCGGCCGCATGGCTGCAAACTCGGCTTCGCCCAGAAACCCGCGGTTTTCGGACGTCACGGCGGCCGTGACAAATACCACGTCCGACTGCCCCATCACTGCGTCCAGCGTGGCAGGAAGTGCACCTGCTTCCAGAATACGTGCCTCGGGCAACCATGGATCGTGGATCTGCAATTTCGGTCGGAACCCCGTCAGCACGCGGGCCAGTGCCCGGCCCAAGTCGCCAAAACCGATGATGCCGACCTCTGCCCCGGTCAACAGCCGGGCGTCACCATTGCCCGCGCCACCCCAAGCCTCTTGCCCCTTTCGGAAGTCGGCATCAGCCCCGTGAATATTGCGCAACAGCGACAGGGCAAAGCCAAGCCCGATCTCGGCAACGGGTTCGGCAAAAACCGCCCCTGTTGTCACCACATGGATGCCGCGCGCAAATACCTGATCATAAGGCATATTGTTGATCAGATTGGATTCCACATTGAAGATGCAGCGCAAGGACACAAGCCGGGAAAGGATTGCATCGTCCAAGGGTGGCTGCCCAATGATGTAGCGCGCCTCTCGCAGCTGCTGATCGCTCAGGTTCGGCAAATCCGCATCTGTCGTCTCGACCAGACGATAGCATGCCCGCAGGTCGGCCAGTCGCTCGGGTGTGAAGATCAGCTCAAGCGAGCGTGGCCAAGGACAACACAGCACCAAAGGCCTTTCCGGATCTTGCGTCATTCTACCCTCCCTGATTGCTGCAACCCTTTCGTGTACCGGCACAAACCGCAAGACCCCGCGAATCCGACCGGGGCCGGAAAGGTCGTCACGCTGTCGGCCAATGCCACCAAAAGGCACGCAGAGGGCAGCGGGGTGGGAGGGTAGACGATGGCGCCTCAGGCGGGTCGCACCCCCCTATCCGATGGCAAAAAACACAGGTATAGAACGCGCCATGTCACAAAATCCGCCAAACCTCCGCCCCGATCTGGCCCCCAAGGCCACCTTTTCCGAGGCCCCCCGCCCCGGTCAACCGACCATCGGCATGGTCAGCCTTGGCTGCCCGAAGGCGTTGGTGGACAGCGAGCGGATCCTGACGCGCCTGCGTGCCGAAGGATATGCGATCAGCCCCGATTACAAGGGCGCAGACGCGGTCATCGTCAATACCTGCGGCTTTCTCGACAGTGCCAAGGCCGAAAGCCTGGAGGCCATTGGCGAAGCGTTGCAGGAAAATGGCCGGGTGATTGTCACGGGCTGCCTTGGGGCAGAACCCGACTATATCACTGGGGCGCATCCGAAAGTTCTGGCCGTCACTGGCCCGCACCAATACGAAGCCGTGCTTGACGCCGTGCATGTTGCTGTGCCGCCCTCGCCCGATCCGTTCATCGACCTTCTGCCCGCCAGAGGAGTCAGCCTTACGCCCCGACACTACAGCTATCTGAAGATCTCGGAAGGCTGTAACCACAAATGCAAGTTCTGCATCATTCCCGACATGCGCGGCCGCCTGGTCAGCCGCCCGGCCCACGCCGTGTTGCGAGAGGCGGAAAAGCTGGTCGAGGCCGGCGTGCGAGAGCTTTTGGTGATCAGTCAGGACACTTCGGCTTATGGTGTGGACCGCAAGCATGACTTGTCTCCGTGGAAAGGGGGCGAAGTTCGCGCCCATATCACCGACCTTGCGCGCGAAATGGGAAAACTGGGTGCATGGGTGCGACTGCATTATGTTTACCCCTACCCACATGTGCGCGATCTGGTGCCGTTGATGGCCGAAGGTCTTTTGCTTCCGTACCTCGATATTCCATTCCAGCACGCTCACCCGGAAACCCTGCGCAGGATGGCACGCCCCGCCGCAGCGGCAAGAACACTGGACGAAATCGCCGCATGGCGCAGCGTATGCCCTGACATCACCCTGCGTTCGACCTTTATCGTGGGGTATCCCGGCGAGACCGAAGCCGAATTCCAGACCCTGCTGGACTGGATGGACGAGGCGCAACTGGATCGGGTCGGCTGCTTCCAATACGAAAACGTGGCCGGCGCGCGCAGCAATGATCTGCCCGACCATGTTCCGGACGAGGTCAAGCAGGACCGTTGGGATCGTTTCATGGCGAAAGCCCAGACCATTTCCGAAGCAAAGCTGGCGGCCAAGGTTGGCCGGACCATCGAGGTGATTGTCGATGAGGTGGACGAAGACGGTGCCACCTGCCGAACCAAGGCGGATGCTCCGGAAATCGACGGCAATCTGTTCATCGACGAAGGCTTCGAGACGCTAGCCGCAGGTGACATCGTCACTGTCACTGTCGAAGAAGCCGGAGAGTACGATCTTTGGGGGCGTCCGGTCTTTGCTTGAGCGGAAGGCTTCAGACAGTCACTCCCGTGCCTTCGGGCTTGCTTCAGGGCTCTATGACCGGCACAAACCGGGCTCGTGCGACGTGTTTCCGCGCATGGCGCAGACATTGTCGCAATTTCTTCCTTTTTTTGCTTTACCGGCGCGGATAGGTAGCAGCCCAGAGCAATTAGGCCCGAAACGGGTGAAATGAATACGCGGTCCCGTTTCAAAGGACCAACAGCCGTGTGAACGGAGGGACATATGAAAGTCGCCATGAGCGGAACGGGCTATGTCGGCCTCGTATCCGGAGTTTGCTTTTCGGATTACGGACCTGATGTCATCTGCATGGACAAGTCGGCAGACAAAATCGCGCAACTTCAGGCGGGGATCGTCATGATGGATGAGCAGGGTCTTGATGTTCTGCGCCAGCGCAATGTGGACGCCGGACGCCTGACTTTTACCACCGTTCTGGAACAGGCGGTGGCCGGGGCCGATGCCGTGTTCATCGCTGCGGACACCCCTGCCCGACGCGGTGACGGTCACGCCGATCTGACCTGTGTAATGGCGGCTACGGAAGAAATCAGCCGCGCGCTGACCGGCTATGCGGACGTCGTGACGAAATCCACCGTCCCTGTCGGCACGAACCGCCAGGTCGCGGTTCTAGGTGTGACGTCCAGACCACACACCGACGACATGCGCGGCCGGAGCGAGGGCGAGCATGGGTTGCCGGGGGTTCACTGGCACACCGATGCCTGTTCGGCGGCTGAGGGCGCGGATCTGATTTTGAACCTGACCGAATGGAATGAATTCCGCACATTGGATCCTGAGCGACTGGTACGCGGGATGAAGACTGCACCGATGGCCGACTTGCGCAATCTGCATGAACGCCGTTCCGTCGTGGACGCGGGTTTCGTCGCCTATGACGCGGTGGGGCGATAAGCGAATGTTGGATATTCAGACGACCGATCTGCCCGGTGTCATGATCTTGACCGCAAAGCGGTTTGGTGATGCGCGCGGCTGGTTCACCGAAAGCTGGAACGCTTCCCGCATGGCCGAGGCAGGGTTGGATTTTGCCTTCGTGCAGGACAATCATTCGTTTTCGGCCGAGGCGGGCACGCTGCGTGGCTTGCATTACCAAAAGCCGCCACGGTCGCAAGACAAGCTGGTGCGCTGCACCCGCGGTGCCATCTTTGACGTCGCCGTCGACGTTCGGCGCGGATCGGCCAGCTACGGTCGCTGGACCGGCGCCGAGCTTTCGGCCGACAACGGGCGGCAACTTCTGGTGCCCAAAGGCTTTTTGCACGGCTTTGTTACGCTGTGCCCGGACACCGAGGTGCAATACAAATGCACCGACGTCTATGCACCGGACTGTGACGGATCCGTGCGGTGGGACAGCTGCGGGATCGAATGGCCTTTGCAGGGTCGCGCGCCGGTCTTGTCGGACAAGGACCGTGCCGCTGTTGCGTTCGATGACTTTGTGTCACCCTTTGAATCAGAGGTTGAGCTGTGAAAATACTTGTGACCGGCGGCGCAGGCTTCATCGGATCTGCGGTGGTGCGTCAGGCCGTGGCGCGCGGACTTCATGTCGTCAATCTGGATGCGCTGACCTATGCCGCCAATCAGGCGAATGTGGCCAGTGTCGCGGACTCTCCCCTCTACCGGTTCGAACAGGCGGACATACGTGACCGTGCGGCTTTGCACCGCATTTTCGAGACGCACCAGCCTGATCGGGTGATGCACCTTGCCGCCGAAAGCCATGTTGACCGGTCGATCGATGGGCCTGCAGACTTTGTTGACACGAATATTACCGGAACTTTCAACCTGCTTGAGGCCGCCCGGGCCTATTGGCAGTCCGGCGGGCGTCCCGAGGTGTTCCGGTTCCACCATATCTCGACGGACGAGGTGTTCGGGAGCCTGGGAACAACCGGAAAATTCACCGAAACCACCCCTTACGACCCGCGCAGCCCCTATTCCGCCTCAAAGGCCGCCAGCGACCATCTCGTGCGGGCATGGCACGAAACATACGGCCTGCCCGTGGTGCTGACCAATTGCTCGAACAATTACGGTCCTTATCACTTTCCTGAAAAGCTCATTCCAGTCGTGATCCTGAATGCGCTGCACGGTCGTCAGATCCCAGTCTATGGCACGGGTGAAAACGTGCGCGATTGGCTGTTTGTTGAAGACCATGCAGATGCCCTGCTCACGGTGCTGGACAATGGTGAACCCGGTCGCAGTTACAATATTGGCGGCGAGAACGAGATGCGGAATATTGATCTTGTGCGCACAATCTGCACGCTTCTGGACGAGATGCGTCCGGGCGACGCCCCACATGCGCGGTTGATCACCTTTGTGCAAGATCGCCCCGGCCACGATGCCCGCTATGCGATTGATCCGACGCGGATGCGCACGGAACTGGGTTGGCGCCCATCGGTCACGGTTGAAGAAGGTTTGCGCCGCACTGTGCGGTGGTATCTGGACAATGAAGCCTGGTGGCGGCCCCTTCTGGACCGCGGTGGCGTCGGACAGCGGCTGGGGACCAAGGCATGAAATTACTGGTCTTCGGTCAATCCGGGCAGGTCGCGCGCGCATTGGCACGGCTGGCTCCGGACGCTGTGTTTCTGGGGCGCGATCAGGCAGACCTGACCGATCCTGCCAGTTGTGCCAACGCCATTCTGCGCGAAAATCCCGAAGCGGTGATCAACGCCGCAGCCTTTACGGCGGTGGACCGTGCCGAAAGTGAATACGAAACGGCACGCCTGGTGAACGCCCTTGCCCCTGCAGCCATGGCGGCGGCATGTGCGCAAATCATGGTTCCCTTTGTGCATATTTCGACCGACTATGTCTTTGACGGCAGCGGTTCGACGCCCTTCGGCCCACACGATCCGATTGGCGCCCTGGGCAGCTATGGTCGGACGAAAGCCGAAGGCGAAGCGCTGGTCCGCGCCTCGGGTGTGGTGCATGGCATATTGCGAACATCGTGGGTGTTTTCCGCAGTCGGCAACAATTTCGTGAAAACCATGCTGCGGCTTTCGGAAACCCGTGATCGGCTGTCCGTGGTCGGCGATCAGCACGGAGGACCAACACCTGCTACGGCAATTGCCGAAGCTTGCCTGACGATTGCCGCCCGGTTGCGGCAGGACGCGGCCCTATCAGGCACTTATCATTTCAGTGGTGCACCGGACACCACTTGGGCTGACTTCGCGCGCGCGGTGTTTTTCCTCGCAGGGCGGAATGTTGTCGTGATCGACATCCCGACTGAGCAATATCCGACCCCGGCACGACGCCCGTTGAATTCGCGTCTTGATTGTTCTGCGACCGAGTCTGCTTTTGGCCTTGCACGGCCCGATTGGCACGCAGGGCTGAGGGACACTTTGATCGAACTGGAGACATTCGCATGACTAAGCGCAAAGGGATCATTCTGGCAGGGGGATCCGGCACCCGGCTCTGGCCCATCACCATGGGTGTGTCGAAGCAGTTGCTGCCGATCTACGATAAGCCAATGATTTACTATCCGCTTTCGGCGCTGATGCTGTCAGGGATCCGCGAGATCGCGATCATCACCACGCCCGACGACCAGGCGCAGTTCCAGCGACTGATGGGGGATGGCTCGCAATGGGGGCTGCGGTTCGAGTGGATCGTACAGCCGTCACCCGATGGGCTGGCACAGGCCTATCTGTTGGCAAAAGACTTCCTTGACGGCGCTCCGTCAGCCATG